>NZ_QKYN01000034.1 GCF_003258295.1 Streptacidiphilus pinicola
GGGTCATCGCCGGCTACGGCATCGCGTACGCGGTGTTGCTGATCACCGGCGCCCGGCTGGGGGAGCGGCACGGCTTCACCCGGCTCTTCCTGGCGGGCCTCGCGCTGTTCACCGCCGCCTCGCTGGCCTGCGGACTCGCGCCCTCGGTCGGCGCGCTGGTCGGCTTCCGGCTGCTCCAGGGCCTCGGTTCGGCGCTGATGGTGCCGCAGGTGATGAGCCTGATCCAGCGCACCTTCACCGGGGCGTCCCGGGTGCGGGCCCTGGGCGTCTACTCGGCGGTGCTGGCCGTCGGCGGCGTGACCGGCCAGGTCGTGGGCGGCGCGCTGGTCAGCGCCGACCTGTTCGGCTGGGGCTGGCGCCCGGTCTTCCTGGTGAACGTCCCGATCGGGCTGGCGCTGCTGCTCGTCGGGCACCGGCTGCTGCCGTCCGTCGCGGGGGAGCGGACGCGGCGGCTCGACCTCAAGGGTCTGGTGCTGCTGGCCGCCGCGATCGGCGCGCTGGTGGTCCCGCTGGTGCTCGGCCACGACGAGGGCTGGCCGGTCTGGTGCTGGGCGCTGCTCGCGGCCGGTGCGGCGCTGTTCGTGCTGTTCGTGTTCGTCGAGCGCGGCGTCGCCGCCCGGGGCGGCCACCCGCTGATCCACGCCCGGGTGCTGCGCAGCCCCGGCCTGGCCCCGTCGGCGGCCGCGCTCTTCCTGGTGATGACCGGTGTCGCCGGTTTCTCCTTCGCGCTCGCCCTGCACCTGCAGGCCGGACTCGGCGCGAGCGCGCTGCGCAGTGGCCTGACGGTGGCCCCGACCATGCTGGGCTTCGGTGCGGCCGGACTGTGGTGGCGGCGCCTGCCGGAGCGTCTGCACCGCACGCTGCCGCTGTTCGCACTGGTGGTCGGAGCGCTCGGGTTCGCGGTGGTGGGCCTGCTGGCCCGGGACGGCGGCGCCGTCTCCTGGACCCAGCGCGCCGCGCTGCTCCTGGTCGGGATCGCCGGCGGCTGCGCCTACAGCCCCCTGTTCGCCCGCGCGCTCGGTCGCGTCGAGCCGGAGCACGCGGCGGACGCCAGCGGCGTCATGGTCACCGTGCTCCAGCTGGGCCAGGTCGTCGGCGTCGCGGCCCTCGGCACGCTCTTCCTCTCCCGGGTCACCGCTTTCCACGGTTCGAGCCCCGTCGCGGGCCCGGCGGCGTCGGGATCGGCGCTGGCGGTGACGCTCGGCGCGGTGGCCGCGCTGATGCTGGGCGCGGCCGTGCTGGTCAGGGCGGTGCGCGGCGCCCTGGCGTGAGCGAAACGGATTGGTCGGCAGCCTCGTGGAACGTGTACAGTAAGGGCACGTCGCCACGAGGCGCGCGGGGCTGTAGCTCAGTTGGTAGAGCGCTTGCATGGCATGCAAGAGGTCCGGGGTTCAATTCCCCGTAGCTCCACAGCAGGCTCGAGGGCCGGTATCCGGATCGGATACCGGCCCTCCGGCATTTCCGGGGCCGGGCGGCGGACGTCGTAGGAACACACGTCCGACCGTGACAACAACCCGATCTGATGAATAATCAGTCAATCATCGGAGCGATCGGCGGCAACCGTGCTCCGGAGGCTCTCTCGCTGCGCATCCTCCCCTCGATCGCGTACCGACTCGGTGCGCAGACGAGAGAGGTGTTCCTGCCATGCGTCCCACCAGGAGGCCCCTGGCGCTGACCGCGGCCCTGCTCTGTGCCGCGCTCACGGCCGCCGCCGCGCTCCCCGGCGGCGCCGCCGCCGCCGACCGCACCCGCCCGGACCGGGTCCCGCTGCCCGGCTCTGCCCCCGTCTGGACGGCCGCCCCCGCCGCCGACCAGGGGCTGGTGCCCCGCACGGCGAAGGTCGAGGCCCGCGTCTACCTCGCCGGCCGCGCCCGCCAGGCGCTCGCCGCCGAGGCGAAGGCCGTCTCCGATCCACGATCCAGCCGGTACCGCAATTTTCTGACGCCCGACCAGATCCGGGCGCGCTTCGCCCCGTCCCGGGCGCAGGTCGCCGCGGTCACCTCCTGGCTGACCGGCGCCGGCTTCCGCGTCGTCCAGAGCAACAGCCACTACCTCACCGTCCAGGGCGACGCCCAGGCCGCGTCCCGTGCCTTCGGCGCGCACCTGCACGCGTACCGGAAGAACGGCCACGTCTACACCGCGCCCGACGGGCTCACCACCATCCCCGCCTCGGTCGCCGACGACGTGCTGGCCGTCACCGGCCTGGACTCCTCCCCGCACCAGGCCCACCACGGGGAGACCCTGCCCGGCCCTGCCAACGCCTTCGTCAACGCGCCGCCGACCTCCGCGTACTACGGCCAGCAGGCCGCGAGCACGCTGCCGAAGGCCTACGGCCGGGTGATGCCGTACGTGACCAAGGGCTACACCGGCAAGCAACTGCGCTCCGCCTACGGCGCGACCGCGACCGGCCTCACCGGCGCCGGCGTCAAGATCGCCGTGGTCGACGCCTACGACTCGCCGACCCTGGCCGGCGACCTGAACCAGTACGCGTCCGCGCACGGTGACGCGGCCTACAGCGACGGCCAGCTCACCCGCGTCGACGCGGCCACCTGGACCCACACCGCCGCCCCCAGCGCCGCCGCCCCCGACGGCTGCGGCGCCAGCGGCTGGTACGGCGAGCAGACGCTCGACCTGGAGGCCGTCCACGCCATGGCCCCCGCCGCGAACCTCACCTACGTCGGCGCGGCCTCCTGCGGCGACGCCGACCTGATCGACGCGCTCAACAAGGTCAACGACGGGCATCTGGCCGACATCGTCAGCGACAGCTGGGGCGAACCGGAGCTCGCCAGCGACCCCGCGATGGACCCGGTCTACGACAAGATCTTCATGACCGGCGCGGTCGAGGGCATCGGCTACTACTTCTCCAGCGGCGACGGCGGCGACGAGAAGGCGGCCACCGGCCGGACGCAGACCGACATGCCGGCCTCGCTGCCGTGGGTGACCGCGGTCGGCGGCACGGCCCTGGCGGTCGGCGCGAACGACCAGTACCTCTTCGAGACCGGCTGGGGCACGGACAAGGCTCCGCTGGCGGCTTCCGGCACCTCCTGGTCCACCCTCCCCGGCGCGTTCACCGCCGGCGCGGGCGGCGGCACCAGCTCGCGCGTCGCCCAGCCCTCGTACCAGAGCTCCGTGGTGCCGGGCACGCTCGCGAACGTCTTCGGCAAGCCGCACCGCGTGGTCCCGGACATCGCGGCCGTCGCCGACTCCAGCACCGGCTTCCTCGTCGGCCAGACGCAGACCTTCCCCAACGGCAGCGTCGCCTACAGCGAGTACCGCGTCGGCGGCACCAGCCTCGCCGCGCCGGTGATCGCGGGCATCCAGGCCCTGGCCCAGCAGGAGGCCGGCGGCCCGCTCGGCTTCGCCAACCCGGCCATCTACGGCCGCTACGGCACGCAGGCGCTGCATGACGTCACGGACTTCCCGTACGGCAAGAAGGTCCAGCTGGCGGTCGTCCGCGTCGACTACCGCAACAACGTCGACGCCACCGCGGGCACGGTCACCACGCTGCGCGCCCTCGGCCACGACTCGTCGCTCCACGCGACCCAGGGCTACGACGACGTCACGGGCGTCGGCTCGCCCGCCCCGGGCTACATCCCGTCCTACGGCCCGAACGGCGGCGCCCTGACGGCCCGCTAGGGCCGTTCAGCGGCGCGAGGCTCGCTCCCGCAGGCAGTCGCACCTCCCGCCCTCAGGGAGTGCGACTCCTGCGGGAGCCCGGAGTGCCCGCCTGCTACCCTTGCGGCATGCGAACCGCGCGCCTGCTCCTTAGCCGGCCGCGCTGACACGGACCGGCCTGTTCGAAGAGACGTTGGCCGGAGTCAGCGTGGCGACCCCTCATGGACGAGGGGTCTTTTCGTTTTCCGGCGCAAAAGCACCCTTCCGAGCTGGCACCCCTGGAGTCTGAGGACGATGAGCGAGAGCACCTCCGAGGCGGCTGCGGCCGCTCCGTACCGGTACACCCACGCCCTGGCGGCGCAGATCGAGGCCCGTTGGCAGGACCGTTGGGAGAAGGACGGCGTCTTCGCCGCCCCGAACCCGGTCGGGCCGCTGGCCGAGGCCGGCGACAGCGGCGCAGCCTCTCAGCCGCACGCGTTCATCATGGACATGTTTCCGTACCCGTCGGGCGCCGGCCTGCACGTGGGGCACCCGCTGGGGTACATCGCGACCGACGTGTACGCCCGTCACCTGCGGATGACCGGCCACAACGTGCTGCACACGATGGGCTTCGACGCCTTCGGCCTGCCGGCCGAGCAGTACGCGGTGCAGACCGGCACGCACCCGCGGGTGACCACCGAGGCGAACATCGCCAAGTACCGGGAGCAGCTGCGCAGCCTGGGCCTGGGCCACGACCTGCGGCGCTCGATCTCCACGATCGACCCGTCGTACTACAAGTGGACCCAGTGGATCTTCCTGCAGATCTTCAACTCCTGGTACGACCCGGAGGCGCAGGCCGCCCGCCCGATCACCGAGCTGATCGAGAAGTTCGAGTCCGGCGCGGTGGCCACCCCGGACGGCCGGGCCTGGTCCGCGCTGACCCCCGCCGAGCGCGACGAGCTGCTGGGCGAGTACCGCCTGGCCTTCGTCAAGCAGGCCCCGGTCAACTGGTGCCCGGGTCTGGGCACCGTGCTGGCCAACGAGGAGGTCACCGCCGACGGCCGGTCCGAGCGCGGCAACTTCCCCGTCTTCAAGGCCAATCTGCGCCAGTGGATGATGCGGATCACCGCCTACGCGGACCGTCTGATCGACGACCTGGACCTGCTGGACTGGCCCGACGCCATCAAGCTGCAGCAGCGCAACTGGATCGGCCGCTCCGAGGGCGCCAAGGTCGACTTCAAGGTGCACGGCAGCGAGGGCGACGCCGCCATCACCGTCTTCACCACCCGCCCGGACACCCTGTTCGGCGCCACCTACATGGTGCTGGCGCCCGAGCACGAGCTGGTCGAGTCGATCGTCCCGGCCGCCTGGCCGTCCACGGATCTGCCCGCCGAGTGGACCGGCGGCTACGCCACGCCCACCGAGGCCGTGGCCGAGTACCGCCGTCAGGCCGCCGCCAAGTCGGACGTGGAGCGCCAGGCCGACGCCAAGACCAAGACCGGCGTCTTCACCGGCTCCTACGCGGTCAACCCGGTCAGCGGCGAGCTGGTCCCGGTCTTCATCGCCGACTACGTGCTGATGGGCTACGGCACCGGCGCGATCATGGCCGTCCCGGCGCACGACAGCCGCGACTTCGCCTTCGCGCGCGCGTTCCGGCTGCCGATGCGTTGCGTCGTCCAGCCGTCCGACGACCGCGGCACCGACCCGTCGACGTGGGACGACTCGTTCGACTCCTACGACGCCGCCATCGTCAACTCGGCCAACGACTTCGTCTCGCTGGACGGCCTGGGCGTCGTCGACGCCAAGAAGGCCATCACCGACTGGCTGGCCGCCCAGGGCATCGGCGCGGGCACCGTCAACTACAAGCTGCGCGACTGGCTGTTCAGCCGTCAGCGGTACTGGGGCGAGCCGTTCCCGATCGTCTACGACGAGGACGGCGTCGCGCACCCGCTGCCCGCCTCGATGCTGCCGGTCGAGCTGCCCGAGATCGAGGACTACTCGCCGCGCACCTTCGACCCGGACGACGCCGACACCCAGCCCGAGACGCCGCTGTCGCGCGCCGAGGAGTGGGTCAACGTCACCCTGGACCTGGGCGACGGGCCGAAGCAGTACCGCCGTGAGACCAACACCATGCCCAACTGGGCCGGTTCGTGCTGGTACGAGCTGCGCTACGTGGACCCGGAGGACGACACCGAGGTCGTCAACCCGGTCAACGAGGCCTACTGGATGGGCCCGACCGAGGTGAAGAAGGCCGGCGGCGCCGACCTGTACGTCGGTGGCGCCGAGCACGCCGTGCTGCACCTGCTGTACGCGCGCTTCTGGCACAAGGTGCTCTTCGACCTGGGTCACGTCAGCTCCTGCGAGCCGTTCCACAAGCTGTTCAACCAGGGCATGATCCAGGCCTACGTCTACCGCGACGAGCGCGGCTTCCCGGTCCCGGCCGCGGAGACCGAGGAGCGCGACGGCGTCTGGTACTTCGAGGGCAAGCCGGTCAGCCGCGAGATCGGCAAGATCGGCAAGTCGCTGAAGAACGTGGTGGCGCCGGAGGAGGTCACCGGCGAGTACAGCGTGGACACGCTGCGCCTGTACGAGATGGCGATGGGCCCGCTGGACGTCTCGCGTCCCTGGGACACCCGCGCCGTCGTCGGCTCCTTCCGCTTCCTGCAGCGGCTGTGGCGCACCGTCGTCGACGAGGAGACCGGCGAGGTCGTCGTCACCGACGAGACGCCGGACGAGGAGACGCTGCGCGCGCTGAACCGGGCGATCGACGGCGTCCGGACCGACATGGCGAACCTGCGCTTCAACACGGCGGTCGCCAAGGCCACCGAGCTGAACAACTTCCTGGTCAAGCGGGGCTCCACGCCGCGCGTGGTCGCGGAGCAGGCGGTGCTGCTGGTCGCCCCGCTGGCCCCGCACATCGCCGAGGAGCTGTGGGAGAAGCTGGGCCACCAGGAGTCGCTGACCCACGCCCAGCTGCCGGAGGCCGACCCGGCCTACCTGGTCGAGGACTCGGTGACCTGCGTCGTCCAGATCAAGGGCAAGGTCCGCGCCCGCCTGGAGGTGCCGCCGGCCATCGGCGACGCCGAGCTGGAGAAGCTGGCGCTGGCCGATCCGGCGATCGTGGCCGCGCTGGGCGGGGCCGAGGTGCGCAAGGTGATCGTCCGCGCGCCGAAGCTGGTCAACATCGTCATCTGATCCGGTGCGGGCTCGGCTTTCTTTGAAACCGTGAGACCGGAAGGGACGGGTCCGCCTGTCCCTTCCGGTCTTCCGGCAGGTAACCTCCAGGCCATGTCCGTCGCCATCCTCACCGACTCCACCGCGTACCTTCCGGAGGAGGCGGTGGCCCGCTACGGGATCTCGGTCGTCCCGCTCAGCGTGGTCATCGGCGGCGAGGCCCTCGCCGAGGGCACCGAGATCTCCCCGGCCGAGGTGGCCGCCGCGCTGCAGCGCAGGACGCCGGTCACCACCTCGCGGCCGAACCCGGAGGCGTTCGCCTCGGCGTACCGCGCGGCGGCCGAGGCCGGCGCGACCGAGGTCGTCTCGCTGCACCTGTCCGCCGCGCTCTCCGGCACCTACGAGGCGGCCCTGCTGGCCGCCGAGGAGGCGCCGCTGCCGGTCCGCGTGGTCGACACCCGGATGGTCGGCATGGCGCTCGGCTATTGCGTCCTGGCCGCCGCCGAGACCGCCCGCACCGGCGGCACCGCCGACCAGGCCGTCGAGGCCGCCACCGCCCGCGCCAAGGGCACCGCGGGCCTCTTCTACGTCGACACCCTGGAGTACCTCCGCCGCGGCGGCCGGATCGGCGCCGCCCGCGCGATGCTCGGCTCGGCGCTCGCGGTCAAACCGCTACTGCACCTGGCGGACGGTCAGATCCAGCCGCTGGAGAAGGTCCGCACCGCAAGCCGGGCCATCGCCCGTCTGGAGGAGCTCGCGGTGGCGCACGCGGGCGCGCACGAGGTGGACCTGGCGGTCCATCACCTCGCCGCCCCCGACCGCGCCCAGGCCCTGGCCGAGCGGCTGCGCGAGCAGGTGCCGCGGGTGGGCGAGCTGGTCGTCTCCGAGGTCGGCGCGGTCATCGGCGCGCACGTGGGCCCCGGGCTGCTGGCCGTGGTCGTCTCGCCGCGCTGAGCCGCCGTCGCGTCGGTCCGCCCGGTCCGTGTACGACGTGGGTTGACCGCCGTCCCGGTGGGCATCCTCCGGGCAGGTGGGTCCCGTGGGGTAAGCGGGACGCACGGGAGGAGGCAAGCCATGGCGTTCGCCTGCCCTGGCTGCGGAATGGCCGAACAGGTCGTCAAACTCGACCACTACTACCTGGCCCTGCCGGACGGCAGCGCGCTGAAGTCCTCGTTCGCGCCGCCCGCGACCCGTGCGGCGAGCTACGGGGTGCCGCTCGTGGTCGCGGCGGCGGGGGCGTTCTTCGTGATCGACGACGCCCGGGTGCTGGGCCTGCTGCTCCTGCTCACCGCGGGGGTCGTCGCGTTCGTGGTCTCGCGGGGCGTCGACGAGGCCCGCAGGGCGCGCGCGAGCTGGGAACGGCAGATGTTCTGCCGCCACTGCGCGATCTGCTTCCTGCCGGAGACGGGGCCGGAGTAACCCCTGCGGGTGAGCCGGTTTTCCACAGGGCCGGGTTGTCCACAGACCGTCCGTTCGCCTGGGACGCGTGTGCGGGTCGGCTCCTAACGTCGGGCGCATGCGAACCGCCTTCACCCCTGCGGCCCGGGCCCGTCGCGAGGCGACGACGGCCCTGGTGCGCCACCGCGTCGACACCCTCTTCGGCCCCCAGGAGCGTTTCCGACCGGCCGCCACCACCGCGACCACCGCGGCGGCGGTGTCCACGGCCGTCCTGCCCGAGATCACCGCCGCGTTGCCGGTGGCCACGCTGCCCGCCGCCGCGCCCGATCCGCCGCCGGGGCGTCCGGCCTTCGCCTCCTCCCTCGGGCTCGCGCTGAGGGAGCGCTGGGACCTCGACCGGCGGGCGCTGCTCGGGCTCGCCGTGCTGCTCGTGCTGGCGCTGGGTTACGGCGTCCAGCACTTCTGGGCCGGCCGGCCCGAGGCCGTCGCCGTCCCCGCCCCGGCCGTGGAGGGGACGGCCGCGGTGGGCACCGGGTCGCCCTCGCCGGGCTCCTCCGGCGGTGCGTCGTCGGCGGGCGGTCCCGCGCCGGGCAGCACGGCCATCGCCGCGCTCGTCGTCGACGTCTCCGGCAAGGTGCGCAACCCCGGCCTGCGGACGCTACCGCCCGGCTCCCGGGTCCAGGACGCCCTCAACGCGGCCGGGGGGCCGCTCCCTGGCACGGATCTGACAGGGCTCAACCTGGCCCGCAAGGTCAACGACGGCGAGGAGATCATCGTCGGCGGCCCGCCCCCGGGCGGCCCGGCCGGCGCGGCCCACGCCTCCGGCCCGCTCAGCCTCAGCTCGGCCACCGCGGCCCAGCTCGACGCCCTGCCGGGCATCGGCCCGGTGCTCGCCCAGCGCATCATCGCCTTCCGCGAGCAGCACGGCGGCTTCCAGTCCGTCGACCAGCTCCGCCAGGTCCCGGGCTTCGGCGAACGCCGCCTGCAGGACCTCCGCGCCCAGCTCCGGCCATGACGGCGCCGGACGCCGCGCCGCCCGGCGCGGCCCGTCCCGGCGGCGCGGAGGCGAGGCCGTTGGACGTGCGGTTGGTCGGGCCCGCGGCCCTGGTGTGGGGGCTCAGCGCCGCGCTGGTGTCGCTGCGGGGCGCGTACAGCGGGTGGGTGCTGGGCGGCGCCGCCGTCTGCGCGGTCGTCGGGCTGGGGCTGCTGCTGGGCCGCGTGCGACCGCGGCTCCTCGCGGCCTTGGTGCTCAGCGCCGCCGCGGCGGCGCTCAGCACCGGGCTGGCCGGGGTGGCGCTCAGCCGTGGCCCCGTCCCGGCGCTGGCCCGCTCCGGCCGTCCGGCCGAGCTGCGGCTCACCGTCACGACGGATCCGCAACGCCGCGCCACCGACGGGACCACGGTGCTGCGCGCCGTCGTCGACGGCGTCGCGGGGACGGCGACCAGCTCGCCGGTCCGGGTGGTGGTGCGCGGCCCGGCGGCGGGGGAGTGGCTGCGGCTGCTGCCCTCGACGCGGGTCGCCCTGACCGCCCGCGCCCGTCCCGTCGGCCCCGACGGCCCGCCGGGCGTCGTCGCGACGCTGCTGACGACGGATCAGCCCCGGCTGCTCGCGCCGCCCGACGCGTTCCAGCGCGCGGCGGGCGCGCTCCGGGCCGGCCTGCGTCGCGCGGTCGCACCACTGCCCGAGGACGAGCGGGCGCTGCTGCCCGGCCTGGTCGACGGCGACACCAGCGCCATGACGCCCGAGCTCGACGAGGCCTTCGTCGCCACCGACCTCACCCACCTGACGGCGGTGAGCGGCTCCAACCTGTCGATCATGATGGTGCTGCTGATCGGCCGCGCCTCCCGCGCCCGCACCCCGGAGCGCGGCGGCCTCGCCGCCCGCCTCGGGCTGCCGCTGCGCGGCGCCGCCGTGGCCGGCGCGCTGCTGACCGGGGCGTTCGTGGTGCTGTGCCGGCCGGACCCGAGCGTGCTGCGGGCCGCCGCCACCGGCCTGGTGATGCTGCTCGGCCTGGCCACCGGGCGCCGCGGCAGTCCGCTGCCCGCCCTCGCGGGCGCAACACTGGTGCTGATCCTCGCGGACCCGGCGCTGTCCCTCTCCTACGGGTTCGCCCTCTCCGCGCTCGCCACCGCCGGGCTGGTCACCGTCGGGCCGCGCTGGTCCGAGGCGCTGCGCGCGCACGGCTGGCCCCACCGCCTCGCCGAGGCGGTCGCCGCCGCGGCCGCGGCCCAGGCCTGGTGCGGGCCGCTGCTGGTGCTCCGTTCGGGCCGGCTCTCGCTCGTCGCGATCCCCTGCAACCTGCTCGCGGAGCTCTGTGTCGCCCCCGCCACGGTGCTCGGCTTCGCCGCGCTCGCGGTCGCGCCGCTGTGGCTGACGGGCGCGCAGTGGATCGCCCGGGTCGCCGCCGTCCCGGTCTGGGCGCTCATCCAGGTCGCCCGCCTCGGCTCGGCGCTGCCCGGCGCGGAGATCGACTGGCCCGTCGGCTGGCTCGGTGCCGTCCTGCTCATCACCGTCACCTGCGCGCTCGTCGCCGCCGCGGCCTGGCTGCGGCGTCCCCTGATGGCCGTCTTCCTGACGCTCTGTCTGCTGCTGGTGCTGCTACGGCCCCCGCCGCTCGCCCGGCTCGCCACGGGCTGGCCGCCCGTCGGCTGGCGGCTCGTCGCCTGCGACGTGGGCCAGGGGGACGCCCTGGTGCTGTCGCCCGGCGGAGACCCGGCCACCGCGATCCTCGTCGACGCGGGCCCCGACCCCCACGCCGTCGACGGCTGCCTGCGCGCCCTCGGCGTCACCACGCTCCCGCTGGTGATCCTCACCCACGACCATGCCGACCACGTCGAGGGCCTGCCCGGCGTCCTGCACGACCGCCACGTCGGCGCGGTGGAGACCACCACGGTCGACGACCCGCCCACCGAGTACGCCCGGGTCCGCCGCTGGACCGCCGAGGCGGGCGTGCCGCTGATCCGCGCCACCCGCGGCGAGCAGCGGGCGCTGGGGGCGCTGCGATGGGAGGTGCTGTGGCCGCCGGACCCCGCCGGAGACCACGTCCCGCCCGGACCGAACAACGCCTCGGTGGCGCTGCTGGTCACCCTGCCGGGCCTGCGGATCGCCCTGCTGGGCGATCTGGAGCCGCCCGCCCAGCAGCGGCTGCTCGCCGCGCTGACCTCGCTGCCGGGCCCGCATGGCGTCGACGTGCTCAAGGTGGCGCACCACGGCTCCGCCAAACAGGACCCGGCGCTGATCACCGCGCTCCGGCCGCGCCTCGCGCTGATCTCCGTCGGCCAGGGCAACCGGTACGGCCATCCGGCCCCCACCACGCTCCGGCTGCTCCGCTCGCTCGGCACCACCGTGGTCCGCACCGACCAGCAGGGGGACCTGGCGGTCCTCACCCCCGACGGAGCACTCGCCGTCGCGGTGCGCCGGGGCTAGTCGATAATGGCCGGGTGACCACGACGAGTGACCAGATCGACCACTACGTGCTGGTGCTTCCCGACCGCGACGCGGCGGAGGCACTGTCGGCGCAGCTCACCGCGGCGCACCCCGGCCTCCCGGAGCCGGAGCTCCACCGCGAGGCCCTGGCCGGCGAGGACGACGCGGAGGACGCCCAGTGGCTCGTCGTCCTCGACCCGCCGCTCCCGATCACCCTCTCCGTCGCCGACCTGCGGGACCTCGTGGCCGAGTACGACGGCTGGCTGGAGGACTTCTAGGCCGCACCGGACCGCAGCTGATCGGCGTCTGGGGCGGCGGCTGTCCGGTTGCCCCGTCCGTCGCTGTCACTCCCGGCGGATAGGGTGGTTCGCGATGGCCAGGAAACCCTCCGAAGACCTGCTCTCCCCGCTGACCCTGATCGTCGGGCAGGAGGAGCTGCTGCTCGATCGTGCCGTCGCGCAGACCGTCGCCGCGGCCCGCGCGGACGACCCGGACACCGACGTGCGCGACCTCGCCCCTGGCACACTCCAGCCCGGCATGCTGAGCGAGCTGACGAGCCCTTCGCTCTTCTCCGAGCGCAAGGTCATCGTCGTGCGCGCGGCGCAGGACGCCGGAGCGGACGTGGTCAAGGAGCTCAAGGCCTACATCGAGGACCCGGCCCCCGATGTCCTGCTGCTCCTCGTCCACGCCGGCGGCGCCAAGGGAAAGGCGCTGCTGGAGGCGGGCAAGAAGGCGGGCGCGCGCGAGGTGGCCTGCCCCAAGCTGACCAAGCCCGCGGAGAAGCTCGCCTTCGTCCGGGCGGAGTTCCGCGGTGCCGGCCGCTCCGCCAGCGAGGACGCCTGCCGGGCCCTGCTGGACGCCGTGGGCGGCGATCTCCGCGAGCTCGCGAGTGCGGCGAGCCAGCTCGCCGCGGACACCGAGGGCACGATCGACGAGACCGTCGTCGCCCGCTACTACACCGGCCGCGCCGAGTCGACGGGCTTCCAGGTCGCCGACCTCGCGGTCACCGGCCGCACCGCCGACGCGCTGGGCCAGCTGCGCTGGGCGCTGGCCGTGGGGGAGAAGCCCACCGGCATCGTCTTCGCGCTCGCCTCCGGCGTCCGCGCGATCGGCCGCGTCGCGACCGCGGACCGGTCGCTCCGTCCGGCGGATCTCGCCCGCGAGCTCGGCATGCCGCCGTGGAAGATCGACCGCGTCCGCCAGCAGCTCCGCGGCTGGACCGGCGACGGCGTCGCGACCGCGCTCCGCGCCATCGCTGACGCGGACGCCGCGGTCAAGGGCGGCAGCGGCGACCCGGCGTACGCGCTGGAACAGTGTGTGGTGGCTGTGTCTCAGGCGGCCCGAGCGAGGTAGTGCAACAACAGAAAGGCCCCGCCTTCCCCGAAGGGAGTGGCGGAGCCTTTCCGTCAGCTTCAGCTACTGCAGCCCACCCGCGTGGCGAACGCAGGCCGCGTGGGCTGCTGGGTTGTGCGGCTCGACCGGGGCGTTTGAGAGGGAACGCGGCCCGGCGAGCGGTCGATCAAGGAGTTCAGCCCTTGAGCGCGTCAACCTTGGTGGCCAGCGCGGACTTCTTGTTCGCGGCCTGGTTCTTGTGGATGACGCCCTTGCTGACGGCCTTGTCCAGCTCACGGGACGCGACACGGGCCAGCTCGTCGGCCTTCGCGAAGTCGCCGGCCTCGACGGCCTCACGGGTCTTGCGGATGGCCGTCTTCAGGGAGGACTTGACAGCCTTGTTGCGCTGACGAGCCTTCTCGTTGGTCTTGATGCGCTTGATCTGGGACTTGATGTTCGCCACGAATGAGCCTCAGTCTGAGTTGATTCTTCTGGGATCGCGTCGGCGCCGAGCCAGGTTAGAGGGCATGGCACAGCACAGACACGGTGGTCCACGATACCAGACGGCCTCACACCGCCGACTCGCCGAAGTGTTCGACCAGCGGGAAGGGGTCGTAGAAGTGGTGCAGCAGCTCACGCCACCGCTCGTACTCCGCGGACCTGCGGAATCCCTCGGTGTGGTGCTCCAGCGTCTCCCACTCCACCAGCAGCAGGAAGCGTGACTCGCGGCCCGGGTCCACGCAGCGGCGCAGCTGCACCGAGCGGAAACCCGGCTGGCAGGCGATCAGCGGACGGGCCTGGGTGAACGCGGCGAGGAAGCTCTCCTCCTGGCCGGGGCGGACGTCGAGCAGCGCGGACTCCATGATCATGGGCCAGGATTCTGCACCAGCGCTGGGCCATGGGACGATGGGTGGGAAAAACCCACGTCCCGGCCGATCAGAAGAACTGGATCCTTAGTGTCCGCCATGCCGTCCAACGTTCCGGAGCCCAGCAACACCGACCCGGCGCTGATCCGCAACTTCTGCATCATCGCCCATATCGACCACGGCAAGTCGACCCTTGCCGACCGGATGCTGCAGATCACCGGTGTGGTCGACCCCCGGCAGATGCGTGCGCAGTACCTGGACCGGATGGACATCGAGCGCGAGCGCGGCATCACCATCAAGTCGCAGGCCGTGCGGCTGCCCTGGGCGCCGCAGACCGGCCCCGGCGTCGGCAGCACGCACATCCTGAACATGATCGACACTCCGGGCCACGTGGACTTCACCTACGAGGTCTCCCGCTCGCTGGCCGCCTGCGAGGGCACCCTCCTCGTGGTCGACGCCGCGCAGGGCATCGAGGCGCAGACCCTCGCCAACCTGTACCTGGCGCTGGAGAACGACCTCACGATCATCCCGGTGCTCAACAAGATCGACCTCCCCGCCGCGCAGCCGGACAAGTACGCGGAGGAGATCGCGCACATCATCGGCTGCGAGCCGAGCGACGTGCTGCGCGCCAGCGCGAAGACCGGTCTCGGTGTCGAGGACATCCTGGACGCGGTCGTCGAGAAGATCCCGGCCCCGGTCGGCGTCAAGGACGCCCCGCCGCGCGCGATGATCTTCGACTCGGTCTACGACCCCTACCGCGGCGTGGTCACCTACGTCCGTGTCGTCGACGGTCAGCTGAACAAGCGTGAGCGCATCGCGATGATGTCGACCGGCGCGACCCACGAGCTGCTGGAGATCGGCGTCATCTCGCCGGAGCCCAAGCCGTCCCAGGGGCTCGGCGTCGGCGAGGTGGGTTACCTGATCACCGGTGTGAAGGACGTCCGCCAGTCCCGCGTCGGTGACACCATCACCTCGATGCACAAGGGCGCCACCGACCCGCTGGGCGGCTACAAGGACCCGAGGCCGATGGTCTTCTCGGGCCTGTACCCGCTGGACGGCTCGGACTACCCGCTGCTGCGCGACGCCCTGGACAAGCTGCGCCTGAACGACGCCGCGCTGGTCTACGAGCCGGAGACCTCGGTCGCGCTCGGCTTCGGTTACCGCTGTGGCTTCCTCGGCCTGCTGCACCTGGAGATCATCCGGGAGCGCCTGGAGCGCGAGTTCAACCTCGACCTGATCTCCACCGCCCCGAACGTGGTCTACCGGGTGATCATGGAGGACGGCACGGAGCACACCGTCACCAACCCGAGCGAGTTCCCGACCGGCAAGATCTCCGAGGTCTACGAGCCGATCGTGCGCGGCACCATCCTCGCCCCGAACGAGTTCGTCGGCGCGATCATGGAGCTGTGCCAGGCCCGCCGCGGTTCGCTGCAGGGCATGGACTACCTCTCCGAGGACCGCGTCGAGATCCGCTACAACCTGCCGCTGGCCGAGATCGTCTTCGACTTCTTCGACCAGCTGAAGTCCAAGACCCGCGGCTACGCCTCGCTCGACTACGAGCCCATCGGCGAGCAGAGCGCCAACCTGGTCCGCGTGGACATCCTGCTCCAGGGTGAGCAGGTGGACGCCTTCTCCGCGATCGTCCACCGCGACAAGGCCTACAACTACGGCGTGATGATGGCCGGCAAGCTGCAGAAGCTGATCCCGCGCCAGCAGTTCGAGGTGCCGATCCAGGCGGCCATCGGCTCGCGCGTCATCGCCCGAGAGACCGTCCGCGCGATGCGCAAGGACGTCCTCGCCAAGTGCTACGGCGGTGACATCTCCCGTAAGCGGAAGCTGCTGGAGAAGCAGAAGGAAGGCAAGAAGCGCATGAAGATGGTCGGCCGCGTGGAGGTCCCGCAGGAGGCCTTCATCGCCGCGCTGTCGACCGACGAGGGCGCGGCCGCAGCGGACAAGAAGAAGTAGCCGCAGCCGCAGCGAAGGTGAGGCCCCCGCAGGTGATACCTGCGGGGGCCTCACCTTTGTCCGTAGTTTCACGTGATTGCGGTAATCTCCCGGGTGCCGAACGGGGGGTCGAACGTTCGGGGCGGACGGAAACTGACGGGGGACGGGGACAGGACATGACGCAGCAGGACGGCTTCTCGGATCCCAGAATGTTCGGCTCGGTCGGCCTGGACCGCCTCGGTGCGAAGCCGCTGCGCCCGACCGACCCGCGACGGGTCGGTCCCTATACCAACATCGCCGTCCTCGGTGGCGGTGGCATGGGTCGCATCTACCTGGGCCGCGCGGCCGACGGACCGTCAGAGCTCGCCGCCGTCAAGGTGATCCGGCCCGAGTACGCGGAGGACGAGGGATTCCGGCGCCGCTTCGAGCGCGAGTCCGCGGCGCTCGCCCGCGTCCGTGGCGAGCAGGCCGCGGTGCTGCTCGGCAGCGGTTACGACGGCGACCTGCTGTGGATGGCCACCGAGTACATCCCCGGACCCAGCCTCTCGGAGGCCGTCACGGGCTCCGGACCGCTCGGGGCGACCGGCGCCTGGCGGCTCGCGCTCGAACTCGCCCAGGCCATCGCGGCGATGGAGCGGGTCGGCGTGGTCCACCGCGACATCAAGCCGTCCAACGTCATCCTCGGCCCGGCCGGCTGCCGGGTCATCGACTTCGGCATCTCGCAGGCCGCGGACACCAGCGCCATCACCACCACCGGCCAACAGGTCGGCACGCCCGCCTACATGTCGCCGGAGCAGGTCCGCGGCCAGGCGGTCGCGACCTCCTCCGACCTGTTCGCCCTCGGCTCCGTCCTCGCCTACGCGGTCACCGGTACCGGCCCGTTCGGCGACGGCACCACCGTGGACGTGCTGCACCGCGTCGCCTTCGAGGAGCCGAAGCCGGAGGTGCTGGACCGGGTCGAGGAGGTCGACCCGCAGCTGGCCGAACTGGTCCGCGCCTGCCTCAACAAGGACGCGTCCGCTCGCCCGACCGCGCCCGACGTCGCCGAGCGGGCCGTGCTGCGGCAGGTCGCCGCGCCGTGGTCGCCGGAGCTGGGCGCGGCCATCATGGCCCGGGTCGAGGTGGCCCTCGCCGTGCGGGCGCTGCCGCTGCCCACTCTGGAGACGCCGCCCGCGCCGATGGCCGACGGCGGCACGATGATGCTCGGCCGCAGCGCCGGTCCCGCCGGGACGGCCGCGACGCCCACCCAGACGTCGATGTCCACGCCGACCCCGCAGCCGCCGTACATGCCGCAGACGCCCCCGACGGCCCACGTGCCGATGCAGGGGCCTGTCCGGCCGACTCCGCCGACCGTTCCCGTCTTCCCTCAGCAGGCCGTGCAGCAGCCCGCCTATGTCTCGATCACCCCGGACGTCGCGGCCGCGCAGCCCGAGGAACGGCGTCGTGGCGGTCGCGGCGTGTTGCTGGCCGTCGCCGCGGTCGTCGCCGTGGCCGCGCTCGCCGGCACGGCGATCGCCCTCACCGGTGGCTCCAAGCCCGGCTCCCACACCAGCGCGCAGCAGGGCAGCGGCAGCGTGGACGCCGCCTCGGGCACGCCGAGCGCGAGCGCCTCCTCGGCGGCGGCGTCCGCGACGGGCGTCGCCTCGGCCCCCGCGACCACCGCGGCGGCCCGTCCGGGCACGTCCACGACCCCCGGCGCGCAGCCCCACGGCGGTGCGACGACCCCGGGCGCCGCCCAGACCACCCCGGCCGGCTCCCAGACGACGCCCTCCGCCCCGCACTCCTCGGCTCCGCCGCCGCCGACCACGCCGGGTTGGGAGAAGGCGTGCCCGTTCTACACATCCGGCACCACCCTGACCGTTGAGAACCAGAACAACGTGCGGGTCACGGAGGTCCAGTGCCTGCTGCAGTACCACGGCTACAGCGTTGGCAGCTCCGGTGTGGACGGGCAGTTCGGGCCGGAAACGCTCGCGGCGGTCAAGAGCTTCCAGTCCGCCCACGGGCTGCAGAACGACGGCCAGGTTGGTCCGTTGACGTGGGGAGCGCTTCGTACCGGCTGAGGTCTAGCGCGGCTTTCGGCCCGACAGCGCGAGCGCCCGTTCGAACGCGGGGGCGTCGGCGGCCACCGGCAGTGCCTCGGCGAAGCCGTCGTACTGGCGGAACATCTCCGCCCACTGCTCGACCTGCGCCAGCACCGCCGCGGCGGTCGCCTCGTCCAGGGCGTAGGTCTGACCGGAGCCCTGCGCGGCCTCCCAGCCGTGGAGGGTGAACTCGAGCAGGACCATGCCGGCGATCGCCGACGCGGGGACGGCCGAGTCGCCCATCGGCATGTCCCGCTCCCACACGGCCGGGTCCGACCACGCCGCGAGCGCCTTGTCGACCTGCTGCGCGTACGCCTCCGCCCAGCCCGGCTCGGCGGTGAAGTCGCGCTCGTACCACTCCGCGGGCACGGCGCCGCCCTCCGCGCGGAGCGCGAAGTTGTGGGCGGTCCACAGGATCAGGTGGTTCACGACCGCGCGCAGGTCCCACTCGGCCGACGGCGTCGCCGCGCCCAGCGCGGCCGGGTCGACGCCGCGCACGACGCGGACGGTCTCGGTGGCGGCCGCACGGAGCGGGCCGTACAGGTCGGGAAGTTCGGGCTTGTCGTTCATGGTCACGACGGTACGGGCGGCGCGGGGTGAGGTCTTGAAGAAACGCGACACGCATAGGGTGACGGACATGGCGGAGCGGGAGTCGGGCGTGGGACCGCGCGGTGTGCTGCACCCGGAACAGGGCGCGAGCCGGTTCACGGTCACGACCGCGCCGCCGGGTCCGGCGCTCGCGCCGTACGTGGAGTACCACTGGATCGTCCGCTGGGACGTGACCGGGCAGCCCCCGTACGAGTCGCGGGTGCTGTCGCACCCGAACGTGCACCTGGTCTTCGAGCCCGCCGGGCCGCTGCTCTACGGCGTGATCCGCGGCGTCTACACCAGGCGGCTGGTCGACGCGGGGCAGGTGCACGGCGTCAGGTTCCTGCCTGGCGGCTTCCGGGTGTTCGCCCCGGGCCCGGTCCAGGAGCTCACCGACCAGGTCCTCCCGGCCGCGCGGTTCTTCGGCGAGGAGGCCGACGCGCTCTGCCCGCGGGTCCTCGCCTGCCCGGAGACGGACGCGATGGTCGCGCTCGTCGAGGGCTTTCTCGCGGAGCGCCTGCCGGCCGAGCCGGATCCTTCCCCAGCCCTCGGCCGGGGGTACCCCCATGCGGCGCAGGTCGCGGCGGTCGTGCGGGAGATGACGTCCGACCACACCCTGGTCCGGGTGGAGCAGGTCGCCGAGCGCTTCGAGCTCTCCGTGCGGACGCTGCAGCGCCTGTTCGCCGAGTATGTGGGCGTCTCGCCGAAGGCGGTGCTGCGCCGCGCTCGTCTGCACGAGGCGGCGCAGCGCGCCGACCACGGTTCGGTCGACTGGGCGGCTCTCGCCGCCGACCTCGGCTACAGCGACCAGGCCCATCTGACCCGCGACTTCACCGCGGTCGTGGGCGTGTCCCCGTCCCGCTACGCGCGGGGCGAGCGCTGATCAGGCCGCTCCGGCCGACGGGCGCGCGTGGATGACGAGTTCCAGGCCGCCGCGGACCTGATCGCCGCGGTGCGCGAGGCCGTCGGCCCACCCGTGGTTTCAGCCCAGCGCGAGCGCCTGGACCCTCGTGATGTCGCCGTTGAACTTGTCGTGGTCGCCGACGTACGGGCCGGAGTCGGTGTACTGCCACATCGTGTAGTAGCCCCAGCCCGCCGGCAGCGTGCCGGGGGAGCCGTTGTAGTTGGCGATCCAGAGCGGGTCGTTGGCCGCGAACCCGCCGTAGTTGCCGGTGCACTGGCTCCACCAGGAGGTGGCGGTGTAGATCACCGCCCAGCGGCTGGTGCGGTAGTGGTACTCGTTGATGAAGCTCGCGATCCAGTTGACCATCCCGCTCTGGGACAGGCCGTAGCAGGAGGCCCCGTAGGGGTTCCACTCGATGTCGAGCACGCCGGGCAGCGTCTTGCCGTCCTTGGACCAGCCCCCGCCGTGGTTGACGAAGTAGTCCGCCTGGGCGGCGCCGGAGGTCGTGTCCGGGGTGGCGAAGTGGTAGGCGGCCCGGATCATGCCGACGTTGTAGGGCCCGTTGTACTGCTGGGCGAAGTCCGGGTTGGTGTAGTAGGTCCCCTCGGTGGCCTTGGTGTAGGCCCACCGGACGCCGCTGTTCCACAGCGTGGTCCAGTCGACGTTGCCCTGGTAGCTGGAGACGTCCACGCCCTCGGTCTGGGTGACCAGCGGCAGCGCCGGGCCGAGGCCGCCGCCTCCGTGCGCGCGCACGCCGATGCCCATGTAGGCGTCGCCGCGCGGGAGTTTGGCCGATGCGGCCGCCTGGGCCGCCTGGGCGGACGTGGCGTCGCGGGAGGTTGCCTGGGCGGGGGCGACCGGGATCGCGGCCGCCAGGCCGAGCGCCGTGAGCAGGGTCGCGGCGGTGGTGAGTCTGCGGGGGAGAGATCGGGAGTTCATTGCGTCGCGCCTCCGTGTTGTCCTCGTGCTGGACGGCAAAGGGCTTGCGAGAACGCTGAACTGACGGCTGCACACCCGGGTTGTCACAGCCATGCCACAGGAATGCTACGCATGTAGACCCGAATCGCGAAAGAGCTTGCAGGCAATTGCGACGAAGTCCTGCACGACCGGATCGTCGTCGCTTCCGGGCGGCCGATCTAGCCTGAGCGGATGCCGACCGATCAGGACCCGCCGCGCAACCCGCTGCTCGATCCGCGACTGGCCGGGGCCGGTGGACTGCTGGTCACGGCGGCGGCAGTGGCGTTCCTGCTGACGCAGGCCACACACCACGACCCGACACCCGCTCCGACGACGCCGAGCGCGTCGGTGACCGCGCGGAGGTAGCCGGAACGGCCGGTGGCCGCTCCCCGGGCGGGGAGCGGCCACCGGCCTTCGGAGGCGAGGGTCAGTCGACCTCCGCCACCGCCTGGGCGAACTGCGCCTTGTAGAGGCGGGCGTAGGCGCCGTCCTGCTCCAGCAGGGAGGCGTGGTCGCCCTGTTCGACGATCGCGCCGTTCTCCATCACCAGGATGGTGTCCGCGTCGCGGATCGTGGAGAGGCGGTGCGCGATGACGAAGGCGGTGCGGCCCGCGCGCAGCTTGGCCATCGCGCGCTGGATCAGCACCTCGGTGCGGGTGTCGACGGAGCTGGTCGCCTCGTCCAGGACGAGGATCGTCGGCTCGGCGAGGAACGCCCGCGCGATGGTGATCAGCTGCTTCTCGCCCGCGCTGACGCCGGTGCCCTCGTCGTCGATGACGGTGTCGTAGCCGTCCGGCAGGGTGCGCACGAAGCGGTCGACGTGGGCGGCCTTCGCCGCCGCGACGATCTGCTCGCGCGTCGCCCCCTCCGAGCCGTAGGCGATGTTGTCCGCGATGGAGCCGCCGAACAGCCAGGTGTCCTGCAACACCATGCCGATGTGGCCGCGCAGCTCCTCGCGGTTCATCGCCGCGACGTCGACGCCGTCCAGCGTGATCCGGCCCGCCGTCGGCTCGTAGAACCGCATCAGCAGGTTGACCAGGGTGGTCTTGCCGGCGCCGGTCGGGCCGACGATGGCGACCGTGTGGCCGGGGTCGGCCAGCAGCGAGAGGTCCTCGATGAGGGGCTTCTCCGGGTCGTAGCGGAAGGCCACGTGCTCGAACTCGACCTGCCCGCGCACGATCTCGGGACGCTCCGGCGCGGCCGGCTCGGGCGACTGCTCGTCCGCGTCCAGCAGTTCGAAGACGCGCTCGGCCGAGGCGACGCCGGACTGCACCAGGTTGGCCATGGCCGCGACCTGGGTCAGCGGCTGGCTGAACTGCCGCGAGTACTGGATGAACGCCTGCACGTCACCGATCGACAGCGCGCCCGAAGCGACCCGCAGGCCACCCACGACCGCCACGATGACGTAGTTCAGGTTGCCGATGAACATCATCGACGGCTGGATCAGGCCGGAGATGAACTGCGCCTTGAAGCTGGCCTGGTAGAGCTTCTCGTTCTCGGCGTCGAACTGCTCCGCGGCCTCCTTCTGGTGGCCGAAGACCTTGACCAGGGAGTGGCCGGTGTACATCTCCTCGATGTGCGCGTTCAGCTTGCCCGTGGACTTCCACTGCTGGACGAAGTTCGGCTGCGCCCGCTTGCCGACCTTGGCCGCCAGCACCGCCGAGGCGGGGATGGAGACCAGCGCGATCAGGGCCAGCAGCCAGGAGATCCAGAACATCATGGTCAGCACGCCGACGACCATCAGCAGCGAGCTGATGATCTGCGACATGGTCTGCTGCAGCGACTGCGCGATGTTGTCGATGTCGTTGGTGACCCGGCTCAGCACCTCGCCGCGCGGCTGCTTGTCGTAGTAGCTGAGCGGCAGTCGGGCCAGTTTGTCCTCGACGTCCGCGCGCAGCCGGTTCGCGGCGCGCTGGACGGCCACGTTGGCCAGGCGCGCCTGGATGATCCCGCACAGGCCCGCGACCAGGTAGATCAGGGCGACCCAGAGCAGCACGGTGCCGACCGCGCCGAAGTCGATGCCCTTGCCGGGGGTGAAGTGGACCGAGGACAGCATCTGCTGCTGCTGGTGGTTCAGGTGCGCGTTGAGCGCGGCCGGGTCGGTGCCCGCCGGGATCTTCTTGCCGAAGACCCCGCCGAGGATCAGGTCGGTCGCGTGGCCGAGCACCTTGGGGCCGACCACCGAGAGCGCGACGCTGACCATGGCCAGCGCCAGCACCCCGATGATGAGCGGGCGTTCGGGCCGCAGCCGGCCCAGCACGCGCTTGCCCGAGGCCTTGAAGTTCAACGACTTCTCGGCCGGCTGGGCGCCCATCCAGCGGCCCGGACCCGCCCCCGCGCCCGGACGGCGGCTTGCCGCCGCCTTGGCTTCGTCGCCGCCGGAGCTCATGCCGCCTCCTCCTCGGTCAGCTGAGACAGCACGATCTCTCGGTACGTCTCGTTCACGTCCATCAGTTCACGGTGCGTGCCCTCGCCGACGACCTGGCCCGCGTCGAGGACGATGATGCGGTCGGCGTTGCGGATCGTGGAGACCCGCTGCGCCACGATGACCACCGTCGAGTCGCGCGTCTCGCGCCCGAGCGCGGCGCGCAGCCGGGCGTCGGTCGCGTAGTCGAGCGCGGAGAAGGAGTCGTCGAAGAGGTAGACCTCCGGCTTGCGCACCAGCGCGCGGGCGATGGCCAGACGCTGGCGCTGGCCGCCGGAGACGTTGGTGCCGCCCTGCGCGATCGGCGCGTCCAGGCCCTCGGCGAGTTCGGAGACGAAGTCCTTGGCCTGCGCGGTCTCCAGGGCCGCCCACAGCTCCTCGTCCGTCGCGTCCGGGTTTCCGTAGCGAAGGTTGGAGGCGACGGTGCCGGTGAACAGGTAGGGCTTCTGCGGGACCAGGCCGATCGACTTGGCGAGCACCGACTCGTCCAGCTCGCGCACGTCCACGCCGTCGACGAGCACCGAACCGTCGGTGACGTCGGAGAGCCGCGGGATCAGGTTGACCAGGGTGGTCTTGCCGGATCCGGTTGAGCCGATGATCGCGGTGGTCTCGCCGGGCCGGGCGGTGAAGGAGACGTCCCGCAGCACGGCCGCCTCGGCGCCCGGGTAGCGGAACTCGGCGCCGCGCAGCTCCAGGAAGCCGCGGGCGGAGAGCTCGCGGACCGGGCTGGCCGGCGGGACGACGGTGGTCTCGGTGTCGAGCACCTCCATGACGCGTTCGGCGCAGACCTCGGCGCGCGGCACCATCATGAACATGAAGGTGGCCATCATGACCGACATCAGGATCTGCATCAGGTAGCTGAGGAACGCCGTCAGTGCGCCGATCTGCATGCCGCCGCTGTCGATCCGGTGCGCGCCGAACCACATGACGGCCACGCTGGAGAGGTTCACCACCAGCATGACCAGCGGGAACATCAGCGCCATCAGCCGGCCCACGCGCAGGCCGACGTCGGTCAGGTCGTCGTTGGCGCCGCGGAAGCGGGTGCGCTCGTGGGTGTCCTTGACGAAGGCGCGGATCACGCGCAGGCCGCTGATCTGCTCGCGCAGCACGCGGTTGACGGTGTCGATGCGCTCCTGCATGGAGCGGAAGAGCGGCCGCATCCGGCTGACCGTGAAGCCGATGATCACGCCGAGGATCGGCACGATGACGATCAGCAGGCTGGAGAGCGGCACGTCCTGGTTGAGCGCCAGGATGATGCCGCCGACGCACATGATCGGCGCGGAGACCATCAGCGTGAAGGTCATCAGCACCAGCATCTGCACCTGCTGGACGTCGTTGGTGCTGCGGGTGATCAGCGAGGGGGCGCCGAATTGGCCGACCTCGCGCACGGAGAACGACTGGACCCGGTTGAAGACCGAGGCCCGGATGTCCCGGCCCAGCGCCATCGCGGTCCGGGCGCCGAAGTAGACGGCCCCGACGGAACAGATCACCTGAGCCAGCGAGACGCCGATCATGATCCCGCCGGTGGACAGGATGTAGCCGGAGTCGCCCTTGATGACGCCGTTGTCGATGATGTCGGCGTTGAGGGTGGGAAGGTAGAGGGTCGCGATCGTCTGGACCAGCTGGAGCAGGACCAGCAGGGCGATCGGCCTGGAGTACGGCCCCAGGTGGGCGCGCAGGAGTCGGATCAGCACAACGGATCTCTCAGGAGGAGATGAGCTGGTGGGTGGAGGTTGTGAAGGTATCTGCGTACACCGTACCCGGTTGCGCGGGCGCGGGCCATTGATTTAGCGGGGCGCCATGGTACGAAGCTTACCTGCCGCCCGGCAAGCCAGCGGGGCGCGGTCAATTCACCCCCTTACGCCCGAGGCCCGAACGTCCTAATCTGATCGTTGCCCGCTGGTTACTCGTGAGTTAAACAGTGGGTCTGAAGTGACGCCCGCAGTCTGCCCCCTTCGCAGACGGCCACCGTCCACCCCCAGTCAGCCCCGCCGTCCGCACCGCATGAGCCCCCGGCCGCCCCACACCGGCCGAGCGGGCACCGGAGGTAGTCGTGAGCTTGAAGCCCCTCGTCGCCGAGCCCCTGCTGGACAACCGCCCCGAATCCGTGGCGCAGCTCTTCCTCGCCCGTGTGGCGGCCACGCCGGACCGGGTGGCCTACCGCTACCCCGTGCCGGTCGACGAGCACGCCGCCGACGGTGCCCCGGGCGCGGAGCAGTGGCGCTCGATGACCTGGTCGCAGGCGGCCGAGCGGGTGGGCGGCATCGCGGCCGGCCTGATGAGCCTCGACATCGTGCCCGAGGAGCGGGTCGGCATCTCCTGCTCGACCCGGATCGAGTGGATCCTGATCGACCTCGGCATCATGTGCGCCGGCGCGGCCGTCACCGCCGTCTACCCGAGCACCAACGGCGAGGAGACCGCGTTCATCCTCTCCGACTCGGGCAGCCGCGCGCTCTTCGTCGAGGACGACAAGCAGCTGGCCAAGGTGCTCGGCGTGCTGGACCAGACCCCGGAGGTCCGGGTGATCGTCACCGTCGACGGCAGCAAGCCGGAGCCGGGCGCGGAGCCCGCCGGTGTCGAGGTGCTCTCGCTCGCCGAGCTGGAGGAGCGCGGCGTCGCCTACCTCAAGGAGCACGCCGACGCCGTCACCTCGACCGTCGCAGCGCTCCAGCGCGAGCAGTTGGCCACCCTGATCTACACCTCCGGCACCACCGGCCGCCCCAAGGGCGTCCGCCTGGTCCACGACTGCTGGGCCTACCAGGCCGCGGCGCAGTCCTCGCTCGGCCTGACCGACGACACCGACGTGCAGTACCTGTGGCTGCCGCTGTCGCACGTCTTCGGCAAGACGCTGACCTCCGGTCACATCCAGCAGGGCTCGGTCATCGCCGTCGACGGCCGGATCGACAAGATCATCACCAACCTGCCGCTGGTCCAGCCGACCTACATGGCGGCCGCGCCGCGCATCTTCGAGAAGGTCTACAACGGCATCGCCGGCAAGGCCCGGGCCGAGGGCGGCGCCAAGTACAAGATCTTCATGTGGGCGGCGGGCGTCGCCCGCCAGTACGCCGAGACGGCGCAGAAGAACGAGATCCGGACCGGCTCGCGCACCGTCCCCTTCCCGCTGCAGGCCAAGCACGCGGTGGCGGACAAGCTCGTCTACGCCAAGATCCGCGCGGCGTTCGGCGGGCAGCTGCGGGCCTGCGTCTCCGGCTCGGCCGCGCTCGCCCCGGACATCAACTACTTCTTCTCCGGCGTCGGCGTGCACATCCTGGAGGGCTACGGCCTCAGCGAGACCAGCGCCGGCTCCACGGTCAACCCGGGCGAGAGCTACCGCGTCGGGACGGTGGGCCGCCCGCTGCCCGGCACCGAGGTCCGCATCGCCGAGGACGGCGAGATCCTGCTGCGCGGCCCCGGCGTCATGCGCGGCTACCACAACCAGCCGGAGAAGACCGCCGAGGTGCTGGAGGCCGACGGCTGGTTCCACACCGGCGACATCGGCGAGCTGGACAAGGACGGCTTCCTGCGGATCACCGACCGCAAGAAGGACATGTTCAAGACCTCCGGCGGCAAGTACGTCGCCCCGAGCGAGGTCGAGGGCCGGTTCAAGGCGGTCTGCCCGTTCGTCAGCAACATCATGGTCATCGGCAACGGCCGCAACTTCTGCGCCGCGCTGATCACCCTGGACGAGCCGGCGATCATGCAGTGGGCGTCCACCAACGGTCAGGCGGGCAAGTCCTACGCCGAGGTCTGCGTCTCGTCCGAGACGCACCAGCTGATCTCCGGCTTCGTGGACCAGCTCAACGGTGGGCTGCAGCGCTGGCAGACGATCAAGAAGTTCACCGTCCTGCCGCGCGACCTCGACATCGAGCACGGCGAGCTCACCCCGAGCCTGAAGGTCAAGCGCCCGGTCGTGGAGCGCGAGAACGCCGAGCTGATCGAGGCGATGTACGCGGGCTCCCGCGAGGCCTGACCTTTTTTGGGGGGAGGGGAGGGCGTAACGGACAATAGGCCGTATGCCCTCCGCTCTGCCCGACGGCGAAGCCGTCCCCGTCGACGGTGCGCTGCCCGAGACCGCCCTCGCCGGGCTCGGTACGCGCCCCTTCGGCTTCTACGTCCACGTGCCCTACTGCGCCACCCGCTGCGGGTACTGCGACTTCAACACCTACACCGCGACCGAGCTGCGCTCCTCCGGCGCGGTCGCGTCGCAGGACACCTACGCCGACCACCTCGTCGCGGAGATCCGGCTGGCCCGGCGCATCCTGGGCGACACCGACGTGCCCGTCGAGACGGTGTTCCTCGGCGGCGGCACGCCGACCCTGCTGCCCGCGCGTGACCTGGTGCGGATGCTCGGCGCGATCCGCGACGAGTTCGGGCTGGCGCCCGGCGCCGAGGTGACCACGGAGGCCAACCCGGAGTCCGTCGACCCGGCCTACCTGAGCGAGCTGCGCGAGGGCGGCTTCACCCGCCTCAGCTTCGGCATGCAGAGCGTGCGCCCGCACGTGCTCCAGCTGCTGGACCGGCACCACACCCCCGGCCGTCCGCAGGCCTGCGTCGCCGAGGCCCGCGCCGCGGGCTTCGAGCACGTCAACCTCGACCTGATCTACGGCACCCCCGGCGAGTCCGACGACGACTGGCGCGCCTCGCTGGACGCCGCGCTCACGGCCGAGCCTGACCACGTCAGCGCCTACGCGCTGATCGTCGAGGAGGGCACCAAGCTCGCCGCCCGGATCCGCCGCGGCGAGATCCCGATGACGGACGACGACGTCCACGCCGACCGCTACCTCATCACGGAGGAGCTTCTCGGCGCCGCGGGGATGGAGTGGTACGAGGTCTCCAACTGGGCGACGACGCCCGAGGCGCGCTGCCGCCACAACGAGCTCTACTGGACCGGCGCGGACTGGTGGGGCGCCGGCCCCGGTGCGCACAGCCATGTCGGCGGGGTCCGCTGGTGGAACCGCAAGCACCCAGCCGCCTACGCGCAGGCGCTGGAGGCGGGGCAGACCCCGGCGCAGGGCCGTGAGCGGCTGGCGGACGAGGACCGCCGCGTCGAGCGGATCCTGCTGGAGCTCCGGCTCTCCGACGGCTGCCCGCTGGACCTGCTGCGCGATGCGGGCCGCAAGGCCGCCGAGCAGGCGCTCGCGGGCGGGCTGCTGGAGGCGGAGCCGTTCGCCGCCGGCCGGGCCGTGCTGACGCTGCGCGGGCGACTGCTCGCCGACGCGGTCGTCCGGGACCTCGTGGACTGACGCGGACGCGGTAGCGTCGGCGGCGTGACCGCACTCGACCCGAGCGTCCTGACGGCGCTGACCCGCGCCGACTACGTCAGCCTCACCACCTACCGCAAGGACGGCACGCCGGTGGCGACCCCGGTCTGGGGCGTCGTCGACGACGGCCGGCTCTACGTGTGGACGGAGGCCGGCAGCTGGAAGGTCAAGCGGCTGCGCCGCGACCCGCGCGTCACGGTGGTGCCCTGCGACGTGCGCGGCCGGATCGCCCCGGACGCCCCCGAGGCCACGGGCACCGGGCGCCTGCTCGACGCCGAGGGCACCGAGAAGGTGCGCCGTCTGATGGGTCGCAAGTACCTGATGTTCCGTCTGGGCGACACCTGGTCCAACCTGACGGGCCGTCGGCGCAGGCACCCCATCGCCACCGTGGAGATCAGCTTCTGACCTTCCCCGCTTCGCCTGCCCTCACGGCCCGTTGATAGGCTCGCGCCTCCCTGTCGGGGCGGACGTGAGGAGGGCGGGTGACGGGCTGGGATCCGGCGGTCGAGCACGCCTACCACGCCTTCTTCGAGCGACACCACGCCGAACTCTCGCGACTCGCCTACCTGTTGACGGGTGAACCGGACGCCGCCGACGACCTGGCGGCGGACGCGCTGGTCGAGGTCTGGCGCCACTGGGACCGCGTCAGCGCCGCCGACTCCCCGGCGGCCTACGCCCGCGGCGTCCTCGCCAACCTGTGCCGCAACCGCCTGCGCCGCCTCGGACGCGAGCGCAGGGGCTGGCGCACGCTGTGGGATGAGAACGCTCACATCGCGCGCGGCGCCGACGTCCCCGCCGTCGTGGACGTGCGCAGCGCACTCCGGCGGCTGCCGTACCGGCGCCGCGCCTGCGTCGTGCTGCGTTACGCCTTCGACCTGTCCGAGCGGGAGACCGCGCGGGCGCTCGGGATCAGCGTCGGTACCGTGAAGAGCCAGACGTCCAGGGGCGCGGCCCAGCTGGCCGCACTCCTGCGCGGGGTGGACGGGGACGCGGACACGTGGCTGACGACGGTGGGGGAGGGGCGGTGACGGAGCACCTGCGCGACGCGCTGCACGCCGAGGCCGCGCGCCACCGGCCGGACCGGGACGCCATCCTGGCCCGCGTCGCCGCCGGTCAGGACCCGGAGCGCCGCTCCCGGGCGCGAACCCGGCGCACCCCGCCGCGGTCGGCCGGTCTGGCGGCGGCGGGCGCGCTGCTCCTCGTCGCGACGGTGACCGGTACCTGGACGGCGCTCGGCCGCCACACCACCGCCACGTCGGTGGCAGCCCCCTCGGTCTCCTCCCGTCAGCAGGGGTTCCTCTGGTCGGACGGCTCCGTCGCCCCGGGCAGCGACGACTCCCGGGCGCAGAGCGAGGTCACGCTCACGACCAGGTACACCGTCAGCGCCCTCGACGTGCGGCTCCGCATCGCGCTGACGCCGGGTCTCGCCGCCACGGGACAGCGGTCCTCCGCGCAGGGCCTGGCCGTCACCGTCACCCGGCAGGGCGGCTTCCTGCTCTACGAGTGGACCCTCGGGCCGGGCACGACCCTCCCGCCGGGCACCTACACCTTCACGGCCCGGTACGACCACGCCCCCGGCCGCCGCGACGCGGGCCGGGACGACTACGCCGCGACGGCGACCGGCCACGGCCGACCGGTGTCCGTCCAAGGGGACTTCCACGGTCACTGATGCGGGCGCAGCAGCCCCCGGTGGAAGGCCTCGGTCACCGCTGCCGCCCGGTCGGAGACGCCGAGCTTGGCGTAGACGTTCAGCAGGTGCGACTTGACCGTCGCCTCGGTGATGAAGAGCCGGGCCGCCGCCTCCCGGTTGGTCGCGCCGGAGGAGACCAGCTGCAGGACCTCCAGCTCCCGCTGGCTCAGCGGCCCGGCGTCGGCCGGGGACGACGGCGACGGTGCGGCGGAGGCGGACGCGGGCCTGCGGACACGCTGCATCAGCAGGGCGGCCACGGAGGAGGCCAGGACGGACTCGCCGCGGGCGGTCGCCCGGACCGCGCGCAGGAGTTCGTCGCGCGGCGCGTCCTTGAGCAGGTAGCCGGAGGCGCCGGCCTCGATCGCGGGCAGCACGTGCGCGTCGGTGTCGTACGTCGTCAGCACCAGCACCCGTGCGGCGCCGCCCCGGCGGACCAGCTCACGGATGGCCGTGACGCCGTCGGTGCCCGGCATCTGCAGGTCCATCAGGATCACGTCGGGTGCCAGCGTCTCGGCCAGCCGCAGCGCCTCGGCGCCGTCCGCGGCCTCGCCGACGACCTCGAACCCCGGCTCACGGGCGAAGAGCCCGGCCAGCCCGTCCCGGACCACCGGGTGGTCGTCGGCGACGACCAGCCTGATCGCGCGCCCGCCCGCCCCGCTCATGCGTCCTCCTCCGTCGAACCGACCGGTACCCGGGCCGAGAGGCCGGTGCCGGAGCCCGGTTCGGACTCGATCTGCAGGGTGCCCGCCACGGACTCGATGCGCTCCCGCATCCCGACCAGCCCGAACCCGCCGTCCCGACGCGGACCGGCGGCGGCCGCCCGCGCGGGGTCGAAGCCCGCGCCGTCGTCGACCACGTCCAGCGCCACCTCGGCCTCCAGGTACGACAGGGTCAGCGCGACCCGGGAGGCGCGGGCGTGCTTGGCCACGTTGGCCAGCGCCTCCTGGGCGGTGCGCAGCAGGGCCAGCTCCGTCTCGGGGGGCAGCGGCCGGGCGGTGCCCGTCGTGGAGAGGCGGACCGGTGTGCCGTGCAGGGCGGTCCAGCGGTCGGCGACGCCGGCCAGCGCCTCGCCGAGCACCGCCGTGCGCAGCGGCTCGGGGCGCAGCGCGTGCACCGAACGCCGGGCCTCGGTCAGGCTCTCCTGCGCCAGCCGTCCGGCCGCGTCCACATGCCGGTGCCAGGCGGCGGCGTCGGCGTCCGGACCGTCGGCCGCGTGCTCGGCGGCGCGCAGTTGGGCGATGATGCCGGTGAAGCCCTGCGCGAGCGTGTCGTGGATCTCCCGCGCCATCCGGCGCCGTTCGTCCTGCACCCCCGCCTCCCGGGCCCGGGCCAGCAGTTGCTCGTGCAGGGCGGCGTTCTCCGCGAGGCTCACCTCCAGCCGCCGGTTGGCCTCCTGGATCTCGGCCAGGGCCAGCTCCCGTTCCTGCTGGTAGCGGGCGCTGCGCCGGGCGTAGAAGGCGAACCCGCACATCGGCAGGATGTTCACGAGCAGGATGGCCGCGTACTCCGTGGCGCCCACCGCGGTGCTCCTGTCCACCCCGTAGGACTGGGCGGTTCCGGCGACCGCGGCGACCACGCCCACCGCGACGGGCTCCCAGGGCCACGGGATCAGCCGGAAGGCGAAGACGTAGCAGGCTGGGGTGAAGAAGCCGAACCACGAGTCGCGGACCACCAGGACGGCGGTGATCGCCATCAGGACGACGAAGAAGACCGCCATCGTCCGGGGCCGGTCCCGCCACTCGGGGTGGAGCGTGAAGACCACCAGGATCCACGCCGCCGTCAGTGCGCACAGCGCCAGGTCGACGGCGAGGGAGACGCCGGCGAAACCCTTGTTGGAGGCCGTCACCAGGGCCAGGAAACCAAGGAGGGGGTAGGGCAGGACGGTCGCCCACACGGGCCACCGCCGCGTGGGATCGTCCACGCCCTCCTCCTTCCCGTCTCGTGGTCGCCACCCTATCGGCGCGACGTGCACCTGACCCGGCATCACCCGCTCACCGTCGTCCGCCGTCATCCGCCGTCATCCGGCGGCGAAGACGCCGCGCAGGTGCCGGCCGTTCGCGATGGCCACGACGCCCAGCAACAGCACGCCGCACAGGGCCTGTTCGACCCGCATCCAGACGGGCAGGAAACCGGGCAGGGAGGCGATGACCGCGATGGCGACGAGCATCAGCGCCGAGGTGATCCGCAGCCGGCGGAAGGCCCCGCGGTGGCCGCGCGCGCTGCGCACCACGAAGGAGAGCATCAGCAGCGAGGCCAGCGCGACAATCCCGCCGCGGATCCAGACGGTCGAGGTGACCAGAGCGGTGTGCCCGCGCAGCAGGTAGGCGACGCCGAGCGTCGCCACGCTGAGCCCGGCGTAGGCGGTGACGAGAGTCCGCAGGCTGCGGAACGCGGCCTGGCTGCGCGGGTGGGTGATGGCTTGGGTGGTCATGGGACCAGTCCTTTCAGGGGGCTGCTCGGGCTTCTTTCGGCTCCCTTCCAGAGTCGTGAGAACGGCCCTCGCCCACATCGACCGATCCACCGGGTGCACGGCTGAATCCGCCGCCCCACCGAACGGCTGATCCGTCTCCACCGATCGGCTGAGTGGACCGCCTCCGAAAGAACTTCCGCGCGCCGGGCAACCTTTCCGCCGCGCCGGACCACCAAGAGTCGTCCCTGCCCGTCGAGCAGTACCCACCAGAGGATTGACCCGGTGTCACAGACCGCACGACCGTCCGCCCACCGCCGCTCCCGGCCGGCCCGCCGCCTGCTCGGGGCCGCGGCGGCCCTGACCGTAGCGGCGTCCGGAATCGCCGCGATACCGCTGTTCGCCGACGCGAGCACCGCGTCCCCCGCCGCGCACGCGCCCCGCACGCTGACCGTCGCCGCCGACGGCGGCGCACAGTACCGGACCGTGCAGGCGGCCGTGGACGCCGCCGCGGCCGGGGACACGATCAGCATCGCCAAGGGCGGCTACCACGAGACGGTGACCGTCCCGGCGAGCAAGACCGGGCTCACCCTGGTGGGCGCGACCGGCCGCGCCGCCGACGTGGTGATCAGCTACGGCAACGCCTCCGGCACCCCCGAGCCCGGCGGCTCGACCCACGGCACCCTCGGCAGCGCGACCGCCACCTTCGCCGCGCCCGGAATGACCGTGAAGAACCTCACCATCGTCAACTCCTTCTCCAGGGCCGCGAATCCGGGAATCAAGAACACGCAGGCCGTCGCGCTCGCCGCCGAGGGCGACCGGCAGGTGTACGAGGGCGACCGCATCCTGGGCCACCAGGACACGCTGCTGGCCTGGTCGCCGAACCCCACCGCGCAGACGCGGCAGTACTTCCGCGACGACGACATCAGCGGCGACGTCGACTTCCTCTTCGGCAACGCGACCGCGGTCTTCGACCACGACACGCTCGACGCGCGGGACGACGGCGCGGCGGCGGGCGGCGTCAATGGCGTGCTGACGGCGGCGAACACCGAGGCGTCGAAGAAGTACGGCTTCCTGATCACCGACAGCACGGTGGTCAGCAGCGCCAAGGCCGGGACATACTGGCTGGGCCGGCCGTGGCATCCGACGGCCACGGCCGTGGCCCAGGTGGTGGTCCGGAACACCGTGCTGCCGGCGGCCGTGAAGGGTGCCGCGCCGTGGACGGACATGAGCGGCTTCTCGTGGCGCTCGGCACGCTTCGACTCCTACGCGAACACCGGCCCGGGCGCTGCCGTGACCGCTGACAGTCCGCAGTTGACCGCCGGTCAGGCCGCGCAGTACACCACCGGGGCCTACCTCGCGGGAACCGACGGCTGGAACCCCGCCGCGACCGCCCCGAGCACCGCGCCGGCCGGGACCCTCGCCACCGGCGACGCCCGGCAGGTGAGCGAGCCGAGGGTGCCGACGACCGTCTGCGCGACCGTCACCGCCACCCTCGCGATGCCGAACCGCGTCGCGTCGGGGAGCGCCGAGGCGACCCCGCCGGACACCGGCCGGATCCAGCGGGCGCTCGACTCGTGCGCGCAGACCGGGTCCGGCACCGTCGCGGTGAAGCTGGCGGCCGCCTCCTCCCGGACGGCGTTCCTGAGCGGCCCGCTGACCGTCCACCGCGGCGAGGTGCTGCTGCTGGACCCGACCGTCACCCTCTTCGGCTCCCGCAACCCGGCGAACTACCAGGTCAGCGGCAAGCCGGCCTGCGGCACGCTCGCCTCCTCGTCGGGTGGCTGCGCGCCGCTGGTCACCGTCGCGGGCGCGAACGCGGGCATCGAGGCCGTGCGCGCGGCGAGCGGCACCCAGGGCCGGATCGACGGCCGCGGCGACGAGACGATCCTGGGCAAGGGCACGAGCTGGTGGGGTCTGGCCACCGCCGCGCAGAAGGCGGGTGAGAACCAGAACAACCCGCGCCTGATCCAGGCCAACAACTCCGACAACTTCACCCTCTACGACGTGGACCTGGTCGACTCGCCCAACTTCCACGTGGTCTACAACGGCGGCGACGGCTTCACCGCCTGGGGTGTCCGGATCAAGACCCCGGCCACCGCCCGCAACACCGACGGCATCGACCCGGCCGGCGCCACGAACGTGACCGTCGCCGACAGCTGGATCATGGACGGGGACGACGGCGTCGCCATCAAGGGCGGCAGCGCCGCGAGCCGGAACATCACCATCGAGAACGACCACTTCTACGGCACGCACGGCATCTCGATCGGCAGCGAGACCAACAGTGGCGTCAGCAACGTCCTGGTCCGCGACAACACGGTCACCGGCACCGACGCCTACGGCAACGTCAGCGGCAGCAGCAGCGGCATCCGGATCAAGTCCTCGCCCGCCAACGGCGGCAAGGTGAGCGACGTCAGCTACCTCGACACCTGTGTCACCGCCGTGCGCGCCCCGATGGTCTTCGACACGCACTACTCGGGCGGCTCCGGCTCCTTCGTCCCCTGGTTCACCGGCATCACCGTCGAGGGCTTCCGCGCGACCGCCTCGACCTCCGGCGCGAAGTCGACCTTCGTCGGGTTGGACGCGAGTCACCCGCTCGGTCTCGCGCTGCTCGACGTCGCCTCGGACGCCACCGCGAACACCGCCGCCTACGCGGCGATCACGGCCCGCGACGACAACCTCGAGCCGTCCGGCACCGGCGTGACCGTCACGGGCGTCAGCGGGAGCGGCTCCGTGCCCTCCTGCTCGTTCCCCGCCTTCCCCGCCCTGTGACCGCTACTCGGGCTGGGTGACGAAGTCGATCAGCTCCTCGACCCGGCCCAGCAGGGCCGGGTCGAGGTCCCGGTACGAGCGCACCGAGCCGAGGATGCGCTTCCACGCCGCCGGGGTGTCCAGCGGCCACCCCAGCCGGGCGCAGACGCCCGTCTTCCAGTCCTCCCCGCGCGGCACCTCCGGCCACGCGGCGATGCCCACGGAGGCGGGCTTCACCGCCGCCCAGACGTCGATGTACGGGTGCCCGACCACCAGCACGTGATCGCCCGTCACCTGCGCGGCGATCCGCGCCTCCTTGGTGCCCGGCAGCAGGTGGTCCACCAGCACGCCGAGCCGCCGCCCCGGCTCCGGGGCGAACTCCGCGACGATCGCGGGCAGGTCGTCGACGCCCTCCAGGTACTCCACGACCACCCCCTCGATCCGCAGGTCGTCGCCCCAGACCCGCTCGACCAGCTCGGCGTCGTGCCGGCCCTCGACGTAGATCCGGCTCGGCAGCGCGACCCGGGCCTTCACGCCCTGCACCGCGTTCGACCCGGACGCCGTCCGTCCCGGCCCCTGCCGGGCGACGCCCGCGGCCGGTTGCGGGCGGACCAGGGTCACCGGCTTGCCGTCCACCAGGAACCCGCGCGGCGTCAGCGGGAAGACCCGCAGCTTGCCGTGCCGGTCCTCCAGGGTGACGGTGAAGCCCTCCGCGGTCTTCTCGCAGCGCACGACCGCGCCGCAGAAGCCCGTCGTGGCCTCCTCCACCACCAGGTCCCGCTCGGCGGGCAGCTCCGGCACGGTGGAGGGGCGCTTCCAGGGCGGCGTCAGGTCCACGGCGTCGTATCGGCTCACCCGTCGATCATCGCAGAGGGGAGCGCGGGCGTGGGAACGCCCGCGCGTGTGCTGATTCGCCATCATGGACGGGTGGCCGCACCGTATGCCGAAACGACGCTCGAACCGCTCCGGGGCCCGCTCACGGGCTACTGCTACCGGATGCTCGGCGCCTCCGCCGAGGTCGACGACGCCGTCCAGGAGACGCTGCTGCGCGCCCACCGGAACCTGCACCGCCACGACGCGACCCGGGCCAGCCTCTCCACCTGGGTGCACGGCATCGCCACCAACGTCTGCCTCGACCTGCTGCGCGGCGCCCGCCGCCGGGCCCTGCCGTGGGACCTCGGCCCGGCGTCCACCACCGGCGAGCTCGGCGCACCGCTGCCGCCCGCGCAGTGGATCGAACCGCTGGCCGACTCACGCCTGCCGCAGGTGGCCGACCCGGCCGAGCTGGCGGTGCGCCGCGAGTCGGTCCGCCTCGCCTTCGTCACCGCGCTGCAGTGGCTGCCGCCGCGGCAGCGGGCAGCGCTGGTGCTGCGCGACGTCCTCGCCTTCTCGGCGGCCGAGACCGCGCAGATCCTCGACTGCTCCCCGGCCGCCGCCAACAGCGCGCTCCAGCGCGCCCGCGCCACCCTGGCGGAGCACCGCCCCGCGCCCGCCGACGCCGCCGACCCCGAGGGCCCGGAGACGCAGGCGCTGCTGCGCGCCTACGTGGACGCCTTCGAGTCCCACGACGTGGACCGGCTGATCGCGCTGCTCGCCGACGACGTGCGCTCCGGCATGCCGCCGTTCCTGTGGTGGCTGCACGGCCCGGCGCGCATCGGCGCGGCCATGGAGGCGGGTGCGGAGTACTGCGCCGAGGACCGCATGCTGCTCGGCGCGAGCGCGAACGGCAGCCCCACCATCGGCCAGTACCGGCCGGACCCGGACGGGGTGCTGCGGCCCTTCGCGCTGCTGGTGCTGGAGCTGCGCGACGGCCGGGTGGGCGAGATCGTCACCTACCTCGGCTGGGGCGACCGCTTCGCGGAGTTCGGCCTGCCGCCGAAGGTCTCCCGATGACCGATGAGTTTCCGGGCTCCGCGTCGTACCAGGAGTGACACCACTCCGACGGACGCGAAGGCACGACCATGGACACCCAGCTGCAGACCGAGACCTACGCCGAACGCGAGCGGCTCGCCTCGCTCCTCGCCGACCTGACCCCCGAGCAGTGGGACACGCCCTCGCTCTGCACGGGATGGCGGGTGCGCGAGGTGGTCGCCCACATCACGTTCCCGTTCCGGACCAAGCCGCTGCGCTTCTTCACGGGGCTGGCGGCCGCGCGCTTCTCCATCAACCGCTTCTCGGACACCGCCGCCCGGCGCGACGCCTCCCGCATGTCCGCGGACGAGCTGCTGCGCTCGCTGCGCGACAACGTCCGCCACCCCTGGCAGCCCCCGGGCGGCGGTCAGGCCGGGGCCCTCAGCCACGACGTGATCCACGGCCTGGACCTGACCGAACCCCTCGGCCTCCCGCCGGCCCCGCCGGAGCGCATCGCCACCGTCCTCGCCAACGCGAGCGGGAGCGCCCGCGCCCTCGCCTTCTTCGGCGTCGACCTCGGCGGCGTCACCCTCCGCGCTCAGGACGCCGACATCGCCTTCGGCACGGGGGACACCGTCCTCGACCTCCCGGCCAAGGACCTGCTCCTGACCATCACCGGCCGCCGCCCATTGCCCGCCGCGGCGAAGGCGACTACAGCCCCGGGGCGCCCCACACCGGGAACCAGCGGCTGAGCTCCTGCTCGATGCGGAGGTCGTTGGCCAGCATGGCCTTGATCTGCAGCTCCAGCGGGTTGTCCCGCTTCTCGCCCGGCAGTGGGGCGAAGGGGTAGAAGCTGCCGCGCTTGTAGAGGTAGACCAGGGCCAGCTTGCGGTGCTGCGCGTCGGTGAAGTTGACCAGCGTGCACAGCAGCTGCGGGCCGAAGCCCTGGGACTCCAGGCCGGAGTTGACCGCGTGGACGTCGTTGACGAGCGAGACGATGTCGTCCGGCGACTGCCGCGCGGTGATCCAGCTGTAGCCGTAGGAGTCCCGCTGGGTCACCTCGATCGCTTGGCCGCCGCGGCCGGTGTCCGCGTCGAGCAGCGCCTGGATGTCCTGCTGGACCTGGGCGAACGCGCCGCCCTCGGCCGCGGCGAAGCAGACGGAGCCGACGCCGGTCGGCTTGAAGCCCGCGGCGGCCTCCAGGGTGATCGCGGCCGAGGGGAGGCCGAAGAGCTGGTCGAGGTCGGGCTTGACCGGCTTGGTCCGGCCCAGCAGGGCGTCCAGGAAACCCATCGCTACGTGTGTCCTCTCAGCTCTTCGCTATGTGCTGCAGTTCTAGCGCAATGCTCAGCTCTTGCCGAGCTCTGCGGAGATCTTGCCGAGCTGCTCCAGGCGCTGCTCCAGCGAGGGGTGCGTGGAGAAGGCGTTCGTCGCGATCTCACGGGCCGACAGGGCCGGGGCGAAGTAGAAGGCGTTGTACGGCTGCGCCTTGCGCAGATCCTGTGAGGGGATCGCGCCGATGTCGCCGGTCACCTTGGTCAGGGCCGAGGCCAGCGCCGAGGGGCGGCCGGTCAGCAGCGCGGCCGAGCGGTCCGCCGACAGCTCGCGGTAGCGCGAGAGCAGCCGGGTCAGCAGGAAGCTGATCGCGTACACGACGGCGCTCACGGCGATGACGATCAGCGCGGCGACGGCGGTGTTGTCGTTGTCCCGGTTGTCGCGGTCGTTGAAGCCGCCGAACATGCCGAACTGCAGGCCGACGCGGGTGATGATGCCGGCCATCACGCCGAGGAAGCCGGCGATCGTCATCACCGCGACGTCGCGGTGCGCGACGTGGGAGAGCTCGTGGGCGAGCACGCCCTCCAGCTCCTCCGGCTCGAGCCGGCGCAGCAGACCGGTGGTGACGCAGACCACGGCGTTCTTCTCGTTGCGGCCCGTGGCGAAGGCGTTCGGCATGTCGGTGTCGGCCACGGCGACCCGCGGCTTGGGCATGTCGGCCAGGGCGCAGAGGCGGTCGACGGTGCCGTGCAGCTCGGGGAACTCCTCGGGCGAGACCTCACGGGCGCCCATGCTGAATGCGGCGATCTTGTCGCTGAACCAGAACTGCGCGACGAACAGCCCACCGGCGAGGATGACGACGATCGGCCATGCCCCGCGCAACAGCACCAGCAGCAGACCGACGAAGGCCACGAAGAGCAGACCGATCAAGAACATCGTGATCAGCATGCGCGTGGTCAGCCCGCGGTCCGGCGCGAATCGAGTCCTGGACATGAGGTCCCTCCTGGGGCGGTGGACTGCCGATGCAATTCTGCCTGTCGCCCTCGGTATGTGGTACGTCTGACGAGGTCCAGACGTTCCGGTCGTGGACCGTCGCGCTTTACACTGACAGCTGACGGAGGCTGGCACTCGAATGTCCAGAGTGCCAGAGCCGAGGTAGGGACAGGATCAAGGTCCGGCTGGAGGTGCGTGCCCGTGCGTGAGGAGCGTCAGCTCGACGACCGCAAGCTCGCGGTGCTGCGCGCCATCGTGCAGGACTACGTCGGCACCGAGGAGCCGGTCGGCTCGAAGGCCCTGGTCGAACGGCACAACCTGGGCGTCTCCTCGGCGACCGTGCGCAACGACATGGCCGTGCTCGAGGACGAGGGGTTCATCCACCAGCCGCACACCAGTGCCGGGCGGGTCCCCACGGACAAGGGCTACCGCCTCTTCGTGGACCGGTTGACCGAGGTCAAGCCGCTGTCGGTGGCCGAGCGTCGCGCCATCACCAACTTCCTGGACCAGTCCGTCGACCTCGACGACGTGGTGGCCCGCACGGTCCGGCTGCTCGCGCAGCTGACCCGTCAGGTCGCCGTCGTCCAGTACCCGTCGCTGACCCGGTCCACGGTCCGGCACGTCGAGCTGGTCGCGCTGAGCCCGACGCGGGTGATGCTGGTGCTGATCACCGACACCGGCCGGGTCGAGCAGCGCCTGGTCGACTGCCCGGCGCCGGTCGGCGAGGCGACCCTCGGCGAGCTGCGCAGCCGCCTCAACGCGGGCGCCGGAGGCCGCCGCTTCGCGGAGGTGCCGCGTCTGTTGCAGGACCTGCCCGAAAGTTTCACACCCCAGGACCGCCCCGCCGTCTCGACCGTGCTGTCCACGCTGTTCGAGGCCCTGGTGGAGCAGACCGAGGAGCGCGTCGTTCTCGGCGGCACCGCCAACCTGACCCGGTTCCCGCACGACTTCCCGCTCACCATCGCCCCCGTGCTGGAGGCGCTGGAGGAACAGGTTGTGCTGCTGCGACTACTGGGTGAGACCGCGGACCCCGGCGTGATGGTCAGAATCGGTCACGAGAACGCCTACGAGGGCCTCAATTCCACCTCGGTGGTCTCGGTGGGCTACGGTTCGGGCGACGAGACCGTCGCCAAACTCGGCGTGGTCGGCCCGACTCGCATGGACTACCCGGGAACCATGGCCGCCGTCCGGGCGGTTGCCCGGTACGTGGGCCAGATCCTGGCAGCGTCCTAGGCGGCAGCGACGACGCGACGACCGACGCAGCAGGGACCGACCACACCGGCCCGACGACCGGCACGAGCCTCAGACGGAAACTAGCGGAGCATTTTGGTGGCCACGGACTACTACGCGGTACTCGGCGTCCGACGGGACGCGAGTCAGGACGAGATCAAGAAGGCTTTCCGCCGTCTGGCGCGCGAGCTGCACCCTGACGTCAACCCGGACCCGAAGACGCAGGAGCGGTTCAAGGAGATCAACGCCGCGTACGAGGTCCTCTCCGACCCGAACAAGCGGCAGGTCTACGACCTCGGCGGCGACCCGCTGTCCGCGACGGGCGCGGGAGCCGGCGCGGGCGGCTTCGGCCAGGGCGCGGGCTTCGGCTTCAGCGACATCATGGACGCCTTCTTCGGCGCGTCCGGCGGTCAGCGCGGCCCGCGTTCACGGACCCGCCGGGGCCAGGACGCCATGATCCGGATCGACATCGATCTGGAGGAGGCGGCCTTCGGCACGACCAAGGACATCCAGGTCGACACCGCGGTCCGCTGCAACACCTGCAACGGTGAGGGCGCGGCCCCGGGCACCTCGGCCCAGACCTGCGACATGTGCCGCGGCCGCGGCGAGATCTCCCAGGTGACCCGCTCGTTCCTGGGCCAGGTCATGACCTCGCGGCCGTGTCCGCAGTGTCAGGGCTTCGGCACGGTCGTCCCGACGCCCTGCCCCGAGTGCGCGGGCGACGGTCGCGTGCGCGCGCGCCGGACGCTGACGGTCAAGATCCCGGCGGGTGTCGACACCGGCACGCGCATCCAGCTCGCCGGCGAGGGCGAGATCGGCCCGGGCGGCGGCCAGGCGGGCGACCTCTACGTCGAGATCTCGGAGAACCCGCACGCGATCTTCCAGCGTCGGGGCGACGACCTGCACTGCACGGTGACCCTGCCGATGACGGCGGCGTCGCTCGGCACGAAGGTTCCGTTGGAGACGCTGGACGGTATGGCGGAGATCGACATCCGCCCTGGGACCCAGTCGGGCCAGTCCATCCCCCTGCACGGGCGCGGCATCACGCACCTGCGGGGCGGCGGCCGAGGTGACCTGATCGTCCACGTCGAGGTCCTGACGCCCAGCAAGCTGGACGCGGAACAGGAGAACCTGCTCCGGCAGCTGGCCAAGCTGCGCGGCGAGGAGCGCCCGTCCGGGCAGTTCGCGCCCGGGCAGCAGGGGCTGTTCTCGCGCCTCAAGGACGCGTTCAACGGGCGTTAGCCACTGAGGGGCGCGGGGAACTGCGCGACAAGCCACTGATGGGGTGGGTCGCCGCACGCGCAGGGCCATCCGCATAGGGTGGTTCTCGCGCAGTTCCCCGCGCCCCTGACATGTGCCCTTCCGAAGGTAGAGCAAGCAAGTGACCGCTCCGGTGTTTCTCATCCCCCCTGACCGAATCGTGACCGCGCGGGTCGGGGCCGTGGTGCGGCTGGACGGCGCCGAGGGGCGGCACGCCGTCTCCGTGAAGCGGATGAACCCCGGTGAGGAGGTCGTGCTCACCGACGGTGAGGGGGCCGGGCTGCGCGGGGCCGTCGCCGCCGTCGAGGGGAAGGACGTCCTCGACGTCACCGTCGCCGAGCTGCTCTCCGAGCCTGAGCCGGACGTCCGCATCGTCGTGGTGCAGGCGCTGCCGAAGGGTGACCGCGGGGAGCTCGCGGTGGAGTTGATGACCGAGGTCGGGGTGGACGAGATCGTGCCCTGGCAGGCGTCCCGCTGCATCACGCAGTGGAAGGGCGAGCGCGGCGAGAAGGCCCTCGGGAAGTGGCGCGCGACAGCGCGCGAGGCGGGGAAGCAGTCGCGCCGGCTGCGGTTCCCCGTCGTGCACGGGGCGATGAGCACCCGTCAGGTCGCGACGCTGCTCGCCTCGGCCACCCTCCCGGGCGTCCTGCACGAGGAGGGCGCGGCCCGGCTCGCCTCCGCCGACCTGCCCTCGTCCGGCTCCGTCGTCCTGGTCGTCGGCCCGGAGGGCGGGGTCTCCCCGGACGAGATGGACACCTTCACCACCGCCGGCGCCGGCGCCTACCTTCTCGGCCCCTCGGTCCTGCGCACCTCCACCGCCGGCATCGCCGCCGCCTCGCTGCTGCTCGGCCGTAGCGGCCGCTGGAACTGAGTTCGGTCTGGTTCGCTCACGGAAAAAGATCTCGTATCCCGGACGTCCGCTGGGTAGCGTGCGCCCGTGACAGAGACCCAGGCGCAGACCCAGAAGCAGACACCCGACAGCGACGGCTACTTCCGGTACCCCGACATCCACGGCGACCTCGTCGCCTTCGTGGCCGAGGACGACGTGTGGGTCGCCCCCGTCGCCGGGGGGCGGGCGTGGCGGGTGAGTGCGGATCAGGTGCCGGTGAGCAGGCCGAGGTTCTCACCGGACGGCACCCTGCTGGCGTGGGCGTCGACGCGGGACGGCGCGCCCGAGGTGCATGTCGCGCCGGTCGAGGGCGGGCCCGCGCGGCGGTTGACGTACTGGGGGAACGCCAACACCACCGTGCTGGGCTGGACCGCCGACGGCGAGGTGCTCGCCGCGAGCGCGCAGGGTCGCCGGTCCCGGGCGCATGTGTGGGCGCACGCCGTCCCGCTGGACGGCGGGCCCGCCCGCACGCTGCCCTACGGGCGGCTCAGCGGGCTCGCCCTGCAGCAGGACGGGGACGGCGTGCTGCTGGCCTCCGCCACCGCCGGGCGCGAGGCCGCGCACTGGAAGCGCTACCGCGGCGGCACGGCGAGCAAGCTCTGGATCGGCAGCGAGGACGGCGAGTTCGCCCGCCTCCACGCCGAGCTGGACGGACAGCTCGACTCCCCGATGTGGCTGGGCGAGCGCGTCGCCTTCCTCTCCGACCACGACGGCGTCGCCCGCCTCTGGTCCAGCCTCCCGGACGGCTCCGACCTGCGGACCCACGGCGGGCACGACTTCTACGCCCGCAACGCCGCCACCGACGGCCACCGCGTCGTCTACCACGCGGGCGGCGACCTGTGGTTGGTCGACTCGCTCGACGAGGGTGTCGCGCCGCGCCCGCTGGACGTACGGCTCGGCGGACCGCGCAGCGGGCGGCAGCCGCATCCGGTCGCCGCGGGGGCGCACCTGGGCGAGGTCGCCGTCGACGCGGACGGACGGTCCAGCGTGGTCGAGGTACGCGGCACCCTGCACCGGGTGACCCATCGCGACGGCCCGGTCCGCGCGCTGGCCGCGACGCCGGGCGTGCGGCACCGCCTGCCGGTCGCGCTGCCTGACGGTGCGTCGGCGTGGGTGACGGACGCCGAGGGCGAGGACGCGCTGGAGTTCTCCGACGGCCGCCGCGTGCTCGCCGGCCGCCTCGGCCGGGTCGAGGAGCTGGCGGCCTCGCCCGACGGCCGCCTGCTGGCGGTCGCCGACCGCACCGGCCGGGTGCTGCTGATCGAGACAGCCGACACCGCGGACGCGCCGCGGGAGCTGGACCGCAGCGAGTACGGCGCCGCCGGCGGGCTCGTCTTCTCGCCCGACTCGCGGTGGCTCGCCTGGTCGCACCAGGTGTTCTGCGAGGGGATGCTGACGCAGATCCGGCTCGCCGACACCGGGACCGGCCAGATCGTCGAGGCGACGCCGCGGCGCTTCCGCGACTGGTCGCCCGCGTTCACGCAGGACGGCCGCCACCTGGCGTTCCTCTCCGCGCGCGACTTCGACCCGGTCTACGACGAGCACGTCTTCGACCTGTCCTTCCCCGCCGCCTCCCGGCCCTACCTGCTGACCCTCACCGCCGAGGCGCTCTCGCCGTTCGGCCCGCTGCTGGAGGGCCGCCCGGTCGGCCGCGCGGGCGACGCGAAGCCCGCCGGGGACGAGGCCGAGCCGACCCCGGCGACCGAGGTGGAGCTCGCGGGCCTGGAGGCCCGCGTGCTGGCCTTCCCCGTCCCCGCCGGACGCTACGGCAGCCTGCACGCCGTCAAGGGCGGCGTCGCCTGGCTGCGCCACCCGCTCGTCGGCAACCTGGGCAACGGCCGCGCCACCCCGGAGACCCAGCCGGAGCGCAGCGCGCTGGAGCACTACGACCTGACCGCGCGTCGGCTCACCGTGCTCGTCGACGCGCTCGACGACTACGCGGTCTCCGGCGACGGCAGCCGCGTCGTGGTCCGCGACGGCCGTACGCTGACGGTGCTGCCCGCCGACAGCCGCGTCGACAAGGACGACCGGGACTCCCGCGTCGAGGTGGACCTCTCCCGGGTCCGGGTGACCGTCGAACCCGCCGCCGAGTGGCGGCAGATGTTCGACGAGACCGCCCGCCTGATGCGTGACAACTTCTGGCGCGCCGACCTGGGAGGCATGGACTGGGACGGCGTCCAGGCCCGCTACCGGCCGCTGGTCGAGCGCCTGGGCAGTCACGGCGACCTCGTCGACCTGCTCTGGGAGCTCCAGGGCGAGCCCGGCACCTCCCACGCCTACGTCACCCCGCGGGCGTCCGGCCCGGAGGCGGCCCGCCGTCAGGGCTTCCTCGGCGCGGACCTGGCCCGCGACGAGCAGGGCCTCTGGCGGATCACCGCCGTGCTGCCCGGTGAGTCCTCCGACCCGCAAGCCCGCTCGCCGCTGGCCGCGCCGGGCGTCGCGGTCCGCGCCGGCGACGCGCTGGTGGCCGTGGACGGCCGCCCCGTCGAGGCCCTCACCGGCCCCGCGCCGCTGCTGGTCGGCACGGCCGGCAAGCCCGTCGAGCTGACCGTCGCCCCGGCGGACGGCGGCGCGGAGCGCACCGTCGTCGTGGTGCCGCTGGCCGACGAGTCGTCACTGCGCTACCACGTGTGGGTCGCCGACCGCCGGGCCCACGTCCACGCGGCGTCCGGCGGCCGCCTCGGCTACCTGCACGTCCCGGACATGGTCAGCAACGGCTGGGCGCAGCTCCACCGCGATCTGCGCACCGAGGTGCTGAACGAGGGCCTGGTCGTCGACGTCCGCGAGAACCGCGGCGGGCACACCTCGCAGCTGGTCATCGAGAAGCTGAACCGCCGCGTCATCGGCTGGGACCTGGAGCGGGACTCCGTCCCGATGAGCTACCCCATGGACGCCCCGCGCGGCCCGCTGGTCGCCGTCACGGACGAGTTCGCCGGCTCCGACGGCGACATCGTCGGCGGCGCGTTCCAGGCCCTGCGCCTCGGCCCCGTGGTCGGCGCGCGCAGCTGGGGCGGCGTGATCGGCATCGACATGCGGTACAGCCTCGTCGACGGCACCGCGGTCACCCAACCGCGCTATGCCACCTGGATGGAGGGCTACGGCTGGGGCCTGGAGAACCACGGCGTGGACCCGGACGTCCCCGTCCCCTGCACCCCGGCCGACTGGGTGGCCGGCCGCGACCCCCAACTCGACGAGGCGATCAGGCTGGCCCTCGCCGCGCTGGCCACCACCCCGGCCGCGACCCCGCCCTCGCTCCCGGAGCTGTAGTTCCCCGCACCCCTGATGGCTGAGGCCATCGGTACCATTCCGTACGAGAACCCCGATGTAGGAGCGTGTGATGGCCGGCGAGGCCCAGGTGGACTGCGTGTTCTGCAAGATCGTGGCCGGGGAGATCCCCTCCACCAAGGTGCGTGAGACCGAGCACACGCTCGCGTTCCGCGACATCAACCCGCAGATGCCCACGCATGTGCTCGTCGTGCCGAAGGCGCACTACCCGAACGCCGCCGCGCTCGCCGAAGCGGACCCGCGGCTCGCGGGGGCCGTGCTCGCGGAGGCGGGGCGGGTGGCGGAGGAGGAGAAGGTCGTCGACAGCGGCTACCGGCTGATCTTCAACACCGGCGCCGGCGCCGGGCAGACGGTGTTCCACGCCCACGTGCACGTGCTCGGCGGCGGGAACGGCGAGCTGCACGAGAAGCTGGTCTGACGGCGGTGTCGGCGCGCGAGCTGGTCGTGCTGGGCACGGCCAGCCAGGTTCCCACCAGGCATCGCAACCACAACGGCTATCTGCTGCGGTGGGACGGCGAGGGCCTGCTCTTCGACCCGGGTGAGGGCACCCAGCGGCAGATGCTGCACGCCGGGGTGAGCGCGCACGACATCACCCGGATCTGCGTCACGCACTTCCACGGGGACCATTGCCTCGGCCTGCCGGGGGTGATCCAACGGATCAACCTCGACAAGGTGCCGTATCCGGTGCCCGTGCACTACCCGGCCTCGGGCGAGCCGTTCTTCGAGCGGCTGCGGCACGCCAGCGCGTTCTACGAGCAGGTGGAGCTGCGGCCCGAGCCGGTCTCCGGCGAGGGCGGTCCGCTCAAGGCCACCGGGAACGAGAGGTCTCCGTTCACGCTGGAGGCCGCGCGCCTGTCGCACCCGGTCGAGTCCTACGGCTACCGCCTGGTCGAGCCGGACGGCCGGCGGATCCTGCCGGAGAAGCTGCGCGCGCTCGGCATCACCGGCCCGGACGTGGGCCGGCTGCAGCGCGAGGGACGCCTCGGGGACGTCACCCTGAGCGACGTCAGTGAGACGCGGCGCGGCCAGCGGGCCGCGTTCATCATGGACACCCGGCTGTGCGAGGGCGTCCACGCGCTCGCCGAGGGGGCGGACCTGCTGGTCATCGAGGCCACCTTCCTCGACGCGGACGCGCACCTCGCGGAGGAGCACGGGCATCTCACCGCCGCGCAGGCCGCCCGGGTCGCAGCGCAGGCGGGCGTGCGTACCCTCGTGCTGACGCATTTCTCGCAGCGTTATCCCGACCTCGGAGGGCATCTCGACGAGGCCGAGCGCCACTTCGACGGCGAGATCGTGGTCGCGGCCGACCTGATGCGCATCCCGGTCCCGTTGCGGGGATAGCGGGCAGCGAAATGAACAGCGGAATAAAAGACTGGCGAATCCCTGCTGACCGGCGCAGCATCGTTGTCCCCGGCCGTATCGTCCGTCGTACCCTTTTCTTGGATCCAGACGGACACGACAGAGAAATGGGATGAGGCAGGCCTCAGCGCCGACCTATGACTTCTCAAACGCAGACCCAGTCGCCCCAGTCGCAGACCCAAGCGCGCATCGTCATCCCGGAGAAGCACCCGATGGTGACGGTGCTCGGTACCGGGGACTCACTCCTCCGCGTGATCGAGAACGCCTTCCCCTCCGTCGACATCCACGCCCGCGGCAACGAGGTCACCGCGACCGGTGACCCCCGCGAGACCGCGCTGGTGCAGCGTGTGTTCGACGAGATGATGCTGGTGCTCCGGACCGGTCAGCCGCTGACCGAGGACACCGTGGAGCGCTCGATCGCGATGCTGCGCAAGGCTGCCGAGGATCCGAACAGCCCGGAGGCGCACGAGAGCCCCTCGTCCGTCTTCACCGCGAACATCCTCTCCAACCGCGGCCGCTCGATCCGTCCCAAGACGCTGAACCAGCAGACCTACGTGGACGCGATCGACCGCCACACCATCGTCTTCGGCATCGGCCCGGCCGGTACCGGCAAGACGTACCTGGCCATGGCCAAGGCCGTGCAGGCGCTGCAGGCCAAGCAGGTCAACCGGATCATCCTGACCCGTCCGGCCGTCGAGGCCGGCGAGCGGCTCGGCTTCCTGCCCGGCACGCTCTACGAGAAGATCGACCCGTACCTGCGCCCGCTCTACGACGCGCTGCACGACATGATCGACCCGGACTCGATCCCGCGCCTGATGGTCGCCGGGACGATCGAGGTGGCGCCGCTCGCCTACATGCGCGGCCGCACCCTCAACGACGCGTTCATCATCCTCGACGAGGCGCAGAACACCAGCGCCGAGCAGATGAAGATGTTCCTGACCCGGCTCGGCTTCAACTCCAAGATCGTGGTCACCGGCGACATCACGCAGATCGACCTGCCCGGCGGCACGGTCAGCGGCCTGCGCGTGGTCCAGGACATCCTGGACGGGGTGGAGGACATCCACTTCTCCCGGCTGACCAGCGCGGACGTGGTCCGGCACAAGCTGGTGGGCCGGATCGTCGACGCCTACAGCCGCTACGACGCGAACCCCGCGCCGAAGCCGAACTCCCACCGCAACTGAGCGACAGAACCAACCGACCAGGAAGCCGAGAACCGCACTCGCCATGGCGATCGACATCAACAACGAATCCGGTACGGACGTCGACGAGGAGGCGCTCCTCGACGTCGCGCGCTTCGCGCTGGACCGGATGCGCATCCACCCGCTCTCCGAGCTCTCCGTCATCGTCGTGGACGAGGAGGCCATGGCGGCGCTGCACGTGCAGTGGATGGACGAGCCCGGCCCCACGGATGTGATGTCGTTCCCGATGGACGAGCTGCGTCCCGGCAAGGAGGACGAGGAGCCCCCGCAGGGCCTCCTCGGCGACATCGTGCTGTGCCCCGAGGTCGCGGCCAAGCAGGGCGCGGCCAACGGCCATTCCATGGACGCCGAGCTGCAGTTGCTCACCGTCCACGGCGTGCTGCACGTCCTCGGCTACGACCACGAGGACCCGGAGGAGGAGCGCGAGATGTTCGGGCTGCAGAAGCGCATCCTGGACGACTGGCGCGCCGCCCGCGGCGAGACCGGTCCGTCGCCGGCCCCCACCACCCGCTGAGCGAGCAGAAGAAGAAAACGCCACCGAGATGAGCGGCAGTAGTACCAGCTTCAGCACCTCCTTCCTGATCGGGGCGGTGCTGCTCGTCATCTGCGCGTGGCTCGCCGCCTGCGCCGAGGCGGGGATCTCGCGGGTCTCCCGCTTCCGCGCCGAGGAGGCCGCGCGCAACGGCCGCCGCGGCGGGGAGCGTCTGCTGACCCTCGCCAACGACCCGACGCGCTACCTCAACCTGGCGACGCTGATCCGTGTCACCTGCGAGATGGCGGCGACGGTCCTGGTCACCGTCGTGTGCGTGCGCTTCTTCCCGCACACCTGGCAGGCGGTGCTGGTCGCCATCGCCGCGATGGTGCTGGTCTCCTTCGTCGCGGTCGGCGTCTCGCCGCGCACGATCGGGCGTCAGCACCCGCTGAACTCCGCGACGGCCGCCTCCTACGTGCTGCTGCCGCTGGCCAGGGTCATGGGCCCGGTGCCGCGCCTGCTGATCCTGCTCGGCAACGCGCTCACCCCGGGCAAGGGCTTCCGCGAGGGCCCCTTCGCCTCCGAGGCGGAGCTGCGCGCCCTGGTGGACCTGGCCGAGAAGGACGACCTGATCGAGGACGACGAGCGCCGCATGGTGCACTCCGTCTTCGAGCTCGGCGACACCATCGTCCGCGAGGTGATGGTGCCGCGCACCGACCTGGTGATGATCGAGCGCGGCAAGTCGGTGCGGCAGACCCTCACGCTGGCGCTGCGCTCCGGCTTCTCCCGGATCCCGGTGGTCGGCGAGAACGAGGACGACGTCGTCGGTATCGCGTACCTGAAGGACCTGGTCCGGCGCACCCACGCCAACCGCGACGCCGAGTCCGAGCCGGTCGGCTCGGTGATGCGCCCGGCCACCTTCGTCCCCGACAGCAAACCGGCGGCCGACCTGCTGCGGGAGATGCAGCGGGACCGGATCCACGTCGCCGTCGTCATCGACGAGTACGGCGGCACGGCCGGGCTGGTGACGATCGAGGACATCCTGGAGGAGATCGTCGGCGAGATCACCGACGAGTACGACCGGGAGACCCCCGCCGTCGAGCCGCTGCCGGACGGCTCCTACCGGATCACCGCCCGGCTCCCGGTGGAGGAGCTCGGCGATCTCTTCGGCCTGGAGCTCGAGGACGAGGACGTCGAGACCGTCGGCGGCCTGCTGGCCAAGGCCCTCGGCCGCGTCCCGATCCCCGGCTCCGACGCCGTGGTGCCGCTGCCGGACGACGAGGACCTGCCGATCGCCGCGATCCGCCTCACCGCGGAGAGCACGGCGGGCCGCCGCAACCGGATCGGGACGCTGCTGGCGTCCCCGGTCCCGCGCGTCAGCGCCGCCGCTCCGCGCGAGGCGGAGGAGCCGCGCGCGGAGTCGGCGTGACCCTTCCTCGGCTCAGGGGTGCATCCGCGCACCCTTGATCACCTTGTCGACGGCGTTGCGCGCGCCGTACACGGCCAGTCCGACGATGTCGAGGTCGTCGCCGCGCACGGCGCGGACGGCGGCGCGGTTGTGGGCGTCGTTGCCGGTGGCGAACAGGTCCGAGGTGAAGACCGCGCGCGGCAGCGAGCGGGCGAGGGCCTTGGCGTGGGCGGCGGTGAGCGTCTCCTTGGAGCCCTCGAAGACCAGCACGGGCTGCCGGAACATCCGCAGGTAGGCGTTGCCGTCCGCGTCCTCGTACGGCTCGCCGACGACCTCCGGCGCCTCCGTGCCGAGGCCGCTGACGAGGAACGCCGTGACGTTGAGGCGCTGCCAGGTCTGCAGGTCCTCGCGGAGCAGCACGGCGATCTTGGTGTCGAAGCGGACGGGGGCGGTGGTCTGGTCATCGCTCATGGAGTGAGACTGCCGCGTCAGGCGCGGCACGGTCTTGTACGTTCTTTGCATGGCCACGGGTGAGTCGGTCTCCGCGTGGCGTCCGCAGGTCCCGGGCGTCACCGAGGTCTTCCACGCCCACTTCACCGAGCACGCCTACCCGATGCACGTCCACGACGTCTGGACGCTGCTCATCGTCGACTCCGGCGCGGTCCGCTACGACCTCAACCGCCACGCCTGCGGCACGCTGCACGAGACCGTCTCGCTGCTGCCCCCGCACGTCCCCCACAACGGCTCTCCGGCCACGCCCGAGGGTTTCCGCAAGCGCGTCCTCTACCTGGACGCGACCGTCCTGGACCCGGCGCTGATCGGCTCCGCGGCGGACACCCCCGACCTCGCCGACCCGCTGCTGCGCATGCGCGTCGGCCAACTCCACGGAGTGCTGGCACACCGAGGGGAGGAGCTGGAGGCGGAGAGCCGCCTCGCCTTCGTCGTCGAGCGCCTGCGCGCCCACCTGCGGTCACGCGCGCGGAGCGAGGGCCTCCGGCCCGGCCTGGCACAGGAGTTGCGGGACCTTCTCGACGCCCGCCTCCTCCAGGGCGTCACCCTCAACGAGGCGGCCGAGCTGTTGCACGCCCACCCGGCGCACCTGGTGCGGGCGTTCACCGGTGCGTTCGGCATCGCCCCGCACCAGTACCTGACGTCCCGTCGGGTGGAACGGGCCCGCTCGCTGCTGCTGGACGGCTGCGCGCCCGCCGAGGCGGCCACCTCGGCGGGCTTCTACGATCAGGCGCACTTGGGAAGGCACTTCAAGCGCGTGATCGGAGTCTCTCCCGGACGGTTCAGCTGCAACACCTCAGGGGCGCGCCCCTGACGGCTGTCGCCGTCGAGCAGCAGCCCCGAGTCCGACCGCGACCGTCACGGCGAGCACCGTCACGGCCACCGCGTCCGCCGCCAGGCCCAGCTTCACGCCGGACAGTACGTCCGCCCGGGTCGAGGCCAGCGCGGCGAGCAGCGGGATGCCCACGGTGATCCCGACCTGCTGGGTGGTCGTGGTGAGGCCGGTGGCCTGGCCCTGCTCGTCGTTGGGGAGGCCGGAGGTCGCGGTGACGTTGTAGGCGACCATCGCCGCCATGTGGCCGATGCCGGCCAGCGAGATGACCACCAGGAAGAGCCACGTCCCGCCCGTGCCCGCCCCGACGGCCAGCAGGCCGAACGTCAGGACTGCCTGCAGCAGCAGGCCGCCGGCGAGGACCTTCGCGGAGCCGACGCGGGCGACCCAGCGGGGGGCGAGCGCGCCGGTGACCGCGCAGGAGACGCCGAGGGCGCCGAAGACGAGGCCGGTCAGTACGGGGGAGAGGTGGTTGACCTGCTGGAGGTAGAGCGTGCCGAGGAAGACCGCCGCGGTCATCGTCGCGATGGTGGTGAGGCCGCCGAGATTGCCGAAGGCCACCGTGGGGCGGCGCAGGATCCGCAGCGACACGAGCGGCTCGGCGGTGCGGGCCTCGATCGCGACGAAGGCGACCAGCAGGACCGCCGCGGTGGCGAGGGTGACGATCACGGAGGCGTCGCCGAAACCGTGCTGCGCGGCCGTGGAGAGGGCGTAGATCAGCGAGAGCAGGCCGCCGGTGACGGCGATCGCGCCGGGGATGTCCATCCGGGGACGGACCTCGTTGCGGGACTCCGGCAGCAGCCGCGGCGCGGCGACCAGCACCGCGGCGCCCATGACGACGTTGAGGGCCATGGTGGAGCGCCAGGTCAGCAGTTGGGTGAGGACGCCGCCGAGGACCATGCCGCAGGTGAAGCCGACGGCCATCAGGCTGCCCATGATGCCCAGGGCGCGGTCGCGCTGCGGGCCCTCGCGGAACGTGGTGGTCAGCAGCGCCATGCCGGCGGGCACGATGGCGGCCGCGCCGAGGCCCTGCAGGGCGCGCCCGGCGAGGAAGCTCGCGGGGGACCAGGCCAGGGTGGCGAGCACGGACGAGGCCGTGAACAGCGTCAGCCCGCCGAGGAAGACCCGCTTGCGGCCCACCGCGTCGGCGACCCGGCCGAACAGCAGCAGGAACCCGCCGGAGGGGAGCGCGAACGCGGTCATGCCCCACTGCAGGTTGGCCTGCGACAGGTGCAGCGACCGGCCGAGCGACGGCAGCGCGATGTTGAGGATGGAGAAGTCGAGGGCCACCGCGAACTGGGCGGCACAGAGGACGAAGAGGACCAGCTTGGCCCGTAGCGACAGTCGTTCGCCGCTCTCGGGGTCGGCCGGCAGCCCGGTGGTGGTGGTCGTGGAGCGGAGGTCCGCTGGGGTGTCGATCGCCATGACCATCATGGTTCTGCGGATCAACACCCCGTGGAGAGAGGCCGCTTATCCTGTTGGTGCCACCACCAGGCAGGCGACGGGCCGCTACTGGCCCATGACGTACCTGACCGTCGGGCCGGCGGCCGCGATCTCGGCGGGCTCGCCGACGCGGCCCATCGGGGTGTTGGGGTAGTTGCCCTCGCCCTGCCGGATGCCGGTGGCGGCTGTCATCGGGGTGTAGGTCATGCCCGGGTGCACGGAGTTGACGCGGATGCGTTCGGTGCCGAGCTCGACAGCGCCGATCTTGCTGAGGCCGCGGACGCCCCACTTGGACGCGCCGTAGCCGGCGGTCAGGGCGAGGCCCATCAGGCCGGCCGCGGAGGAGATGTTGACGATCGAGCCCGCCGACCGCGCGCATGGCCGGGATCGCGGTCTTCATGCCGATGAAGACGCCGGTCAGGTTGACGTCGAGGACGCGGCGGAGGTGCGCGACGGACTCGTCGGCGAGGAAGCCGCCGGTGGCGATGCCGGCGTTGTTCACCAGGCCGTGCAGACCGCCGAAGGTCTCCTGGGCGTAGCCGACGGCCTCGGCCCACTCCCGCTCGGAGGTGACGTCGCGGCGACGGAACCGGGCGCGCTCGCCGAGCTCCGCGGCGGTCGCGGCACCGTCCTCGTCGAGCACGTCGGTGAGGACGACGTTGGCTCCGGCGGCGACGGCCTGACGGGCCGTCTCGGCGCCGAGGCCGCGGGCGCCGCCGGTGACGAGGACGGTCTTTCCGGTGAGGTCGGTCATGACGAACTGCTCCTTCAGGGTCAGGAGGTGGGGTCAGGAGGTGGGGGTGGGTGCCGTCAGCATCGCGCGGAGACGGCCGCCAGATCGGCCAGGAAGGCCGCGTTGCCGGGACGGGGACCGAGCTGCCCCAGCCGCTGCCCACGCCGGTCCGCCTGGAGCGGATCGATCTCGCGCTCAGCCTGATCGGCACCGCACTGGCCGTTGCCATAAGCCGCCCCGGAGGCGCTTCGTTAGTCTGGAGCCACACCACAAGGCAGGGGAGACTGTGGACGTTCGTACGAATACCGCCGAGGTCCGACGCCGTGCCGACCTGCGTGAGTTCCTGATGAGCCGACGCGCCCGGGTCAGCCCCGGCGACGCCGGGCTGCCCGACGGCGGCGCGCGGCGCCGGACGCCGGGCCTGCGCCGCGAGGAGGTGGCGGTGCTCGCCGGGGTGGGCGTCAGCTGGTACCAGTGGCTGGAGCAGGGCCGCGACATCACCGTCTCCGGCCAGGTGCTCGACTCCGTCTCGCGGGTGCTGAAGCTGGACGAGCCGGAGCGGCGTCACCTCTACGTGCTGGCCGGCCTCAATCCGCCGCTGCTCGCCGTCCCGCCGGTGCAGGCCCCGGTGAGCGAGTCGATCCAGCGGCTCATCGACTCGTGGATGCCGCTCCCGGCCAACGTGATCGACCGCTACTGGAACAACGTCGCCTACAACACCGCCGCCACGGCCGTCTTCGACTTCGACGAGCGCTGCAGCAACTGCCTCTTCTCCTTCTTCCACAACACCCTCTACCGTGACCGCCACGTCGGTTGGGACCACGACGCGTCGCTGGTCGTGGCCGAGTACCGGGCCGCGGCGGCGGAGTTCCCCGGCGACGAGGGCTTCGCGGCGATCGTGGACGAGCTGAGCGCCACCAGCGAGCTCTTCGCCGAGCTCTGGGCCCGCGGCGACGTCCGGCCGCCCGGCACCCGGCCCAAGCACGTCGAGCACCCGCTCGTGGGCGAGCTGCGGTTCGAGAGCACGCAGCTGCGCATCCCGGACCGCCCCGACCTGACCGTCGTCCTGCACAACGCCGCGCCGGGCACGGACACCATGCGCAAGCTGGAGTGGCTCGCCTCCCCGGAGGGCCGCCGCTCCACGTTCCGTCCCATCGCCGGCTGATCCGTGCGCGCCGCAGCGTGCTGCGGCCGATCCGTGCAGGGGCGAGCGCGCGGGAGGGGCCGGGATGAGCATGGGAGCGTTCCCGCTCACCGCCCCCTCCGAGGAGACGCCGATGTCGCCCACTCTTGCCGAGTCCGCTGTGGAGTTGTTGCCGGAGTTGGTCGCGTTGCGGCGGTCGATTCACGAGGAGCCGGAGATCGGTCTGGAGTTGCCGTTGACGCAGGCCAAGGTGGTGGCGGCGTTGGAGGGGCTGGGGTTGGAGGTCTCGCTCGGTGAGAAGTTGAGCAGTGTGACGGCGGTGTTGCGGGGTGGGCGTCCTGGGCCTGCGGTGTTGTTGCGTGGTGATATGGACGCGTTGCCGGTGCAGGAGACGAGTGGGTTGCCGTTCGCGTCGCGGATCGCGGGGGCGATGCATGCGTGTGGGCATGATCTGCATGTGGCGGGGTTGGTGGGTGCGGCGCGGTTGCTGGCGGAGCGTCGGGAGGAGCTGGCCGGGTCGGTCGTGTTCATGTTCCAGCCCGGCGAGGAGGGCTGCGGCGGCGCCCAACTGATGGTCGACGAGGGCGTCCTGGAGGCCGCCGGTACGAAGGCCGTCGCCGCCTACGCCCTGCACGTCGCCGCCGCGCTGCTGCCGGCCGGCTGGGTCGCCTCCCGTCCCGGTCCGGTGATGGCCGCCTCCGACACCCTGCAGGTCACCTTCCGCGGCCGCGGCGGCCACGGCTCCATGCCGCACGCCGCGCTCGACCCGCTGCCCGCCGCGTGCGAGGCGGTCACCGCGCTGCAGACCATGGTCACCCGGCGCTTCGACGCCTTCGACCCGGTGGTCGTCACCGTCGGCACCTTCCACGCGGGCAGCGTGGAGAACGTCATCGCGGAGACCGCCACCTTCGGGGCGACCATCCGTTCCTTCTCCGTCGAGGCCCGGGAGAAGGTCGCGCAGGAGGCGCTCCGCGTCGTCCGCGGGATCGGCGAGGCGCACGGCCTCACCGTGGAGGCGGAGATCGTCGGCGGCTACCCCGTGACGGTCAACGACCCGGTCGAGTCCGCGTACGCCGCGGGCGTCGTCACCGAGGTCCTGGGAGCGGGCCGCTACGTCGAGATGCCGCACGCCGTGGCCGGCTCCGAGGACTTCGGCGTGCTCGACAAGCTCGTCCCCTCCGCGTACCTGATGCTCGGCGCGACCCCGCCGGACCGCGACCCCTCCACCGCGCCGTACAACCACGCGCCCGAGGCCGCCTTCGAGGACTCGGTCCTGGGCGACGCCGCAGCGCTGCTCGCGGGCCTCGCCCTCGCCCGCTTGGCCAGGGCCTAGGGCCTAGTCCTCCAGGCGGACGGCGCGGCGGATGGTGACGTCACCGAGCTTGGTGCCGGCGCGCAGCTCGACCCTGTCGACCGGCTCATCGGCCTCGGGGGCGGCGGCGGCGCCGAGCTCGTTGTAGACGCGGCCGACCCCGGTGCTCAGCTCCAGCCACGCCGCGGTGCCCTCGCGGACGCCGACCTCGACGCTGCCGTTCTTGGAGGTCGCGGAGACCTTGCCGCGGACGACCTCGCCGATCCGGACCACGCCGTTGGAGCTGGCGGCGGTGATGTCGGAGAGGGCACGGTCGACGGTGACGGCTCCGTTGGAGCACTTGACCGTCGCCGGCCCGGTGATGGCACCGATGTGCACCTTGCCGTTGTCGTTGGAGACGTCGGCGGTGCCGTCCAGCGTGCCCAGCTGGATGTCGCCGGAGCCGCTGTGCACCTGCGTCGGGCCGCTGACGCTCGTGACGGAGATCTGGCCGACGCCGCCGCGGACGTTGAGCGGGCCGGTCTCGGTGAGCCGGACGCAGCCGAGTCCGGTCTTGAGCTGGACGGTGCCCAGCGCGCCGTCGGCGTGGAAGTCGCCGAGGTCGGCCTCGCCGCGCACCTCGGAGTCGGTGGGCAGCGCGATCACCACGTCGATGGACTCCGGTCGCTTGCTGCTCCATTCGACGAAGCGCTTCAGCGGCTTCCTGGAGACGATGTTGAGCGTGCGCGTGGTCTCGTCGTACTCGACGCGGGTGTTCTCGACGGCCTTGGCGTCGGCGGGCTTGCCCGGGTCGCTCGGCTTGATCTCGACGACCGTGTCGGTCCGGTCGGAGACGGAGAAGCGGACGTCGGCGACGTAGAGGTCGAGCACGACGGAGATCGGCGACGGGGTGGCGAACTTCGACTCGGACATCTCGGGTTCCTTAGGCAGGCGAGGACAGGACGCCCTCGGACGGTGCTCGGTGCTCAGCTGTGCGCGGTGCTCAGCGGGCCCAGCCGGTGTAGCGCTGGCCGATCGTCAGATCGGGCTTCTGCGCGGGCGCGGGCCGGGCGGAGCTGCGGCCTTCGGCGGCGAGGCCGGCCGCTGCCGCGCGGACGATCCAGGCGTTGACGGAGAGTCCGCCGGAGGAGGCGGCGTCCTCGATCAGGGCCTTGAGGTTGGCGGGCAGCCGCAGGTTGATCCGGACCATGGCGGCGTCGTCGCCCTCGGCGAAGGGCAGCCGGACATCCATCGGCGCGGGGGCGGCCTCGGCGACCGGCGCGGCGGGCGCGGGCGGCGGCGTCACCGCGAAGCCGGCGGACCCGCCCCGCAGCCGGACGTCCACGGAGCCGGGCGCGAGCTCGGCGGAGATCTCCTCGGCGGCGGCCGAGAGTGCCTCCAGCAGGGTGAGCCGGACCGCGGCGTCCAGCGGCTGCAGCAGCCGGCCGGCCAGCGCGCGGGCCTCCTCGCCGCCGACCTCGGCCGCGGTGGTCAGCTCGCGGCGGAGCTGGTCGACATAAGGGGTGAGTTCCATGGCTCTAATGTGGCACCACTTTGGCACCAATGCAAGTGGCTCTGGCTCACTTTGGCGTAAGAGCAGCTCAGGCCCGGTCAGTGCGGTCAGGCCGGGTTGTGCGGTCAGGCCAGGCTCAGGTTCTGCCACGGGTCCAACGGCACGTGGCCGATCCGGCGGCCCTCCGCGTCGAGGAGATGGCCGACCAGCTTCGTGGTCCGCAGGATCACCTGGCGCGCCGTCACCCGTGCCGCTGGGAACAGCGAACCCAGCTGCGCCTCGATCCGCCGCCCGTCCGCGACCTGATGCGTCATCACCGCCACCACCACGTTCGCCGTCGCACCCGCCACCACCCCGCACATCCGCACCGCGGGGAGCTCGACCAGCCAGTGCGTCGCCGCGTCCAGCTCGCGGACCGGGACGTCGAGCCAGAGCCAGGTGCTGACCGAGTGCCCGTTCAGCCGCGGTGAGGCGTCGCAGCGCAGCACCAGGCGGCCGCTGCGGCGCAGCTCCTCGACCCGGCGGCGCACCGTCGTCGCCGGCAGGCCGGTGCGCTCGGCGAGTTCGGCGAACGGCATGCGGCCGTCCGCCCCCAGCGCCTGCAGCAGGGCCCGGTCGTCGAGCGCCCGTCGCAGCGCGCCGCCGCGCGCCGGGACCGTCTCGACGGACGGGCCGAGCCCCGCGCCGATCGCCTCCTGCTGGGAGCGGTCCAGCGCGCCCTCCCGCCAGCGGCTGCCCTCGCGCAGGGTGCGCTCGACGAACGCCGTGCGGGTGCGCAGCACCCCGGGCACCTTTCCGATGCGGTCCAGCACGTAGGCGGTGACCTGGCCCGGCTCCAGCGCGGCGACGGTCAGCATGACGTCGGCCTCGCCCGTGACGACCTCGACCGTCGGTGTCTGCGGGTCGGCCGCCAGCGTCTGCGCGACCGCCAGCACGGCGTCGGCCCGGCAGTCCACCGCGACCAGTGCGGTCAGACCGACGCCCATCCGCTCCGCGGAGGGGTAGCTGGTGACCCACGCGTCGCCGTCCGACGTCAGCCGTGCCCAGCGGCGCGAGAGCGTCGCCGGATCCACGCCCAGCGGGCCGGCGAGCCGGGACCAGGGCGCGCGGGGGGCCACACGCAGCGCGTCCACGAGGGCGAGATCCAGTTCGTCGATCACGCGACGCCCTCCTTGGCCGATCCGTGCGCGCGGGGGCGCGCTCTTGCCGATCCGTGCGGCGGCGGCCCGACGCGGCCCAGGTTAGCGATCCTTTCGCCCACTCGGGCCTTTCGCCCGCGTGAGCGGCTGCGTTTCCCTGCTCGTGCACTTCTCGTGCACTCCCGCTGCCTTCCCTGGAACAGAAGGGCCGCCCATGCCCCGTCCCCCCGCCGCCCGGCCGCTGACCGGAGCGGGCGCCCTGGTCGGTCTGCTCGTCCTCGTCGAGTTCTTCAGCGGCACCATCCAGGGCTCCTTCCCGGTGCTGCTGCCGGATCTCGCCCGGTCACTGCACTTCGACGCGGGCGCACAGGCGCTGGTGCTCGGGGTGAACTTCCTCGTCGCCGGCGTGACCGTGCCGCTCGGCTCGCGCCTGGGTGACCTGCTGGGCCACCGCCGCCTGTTGCTGGTCACGCTCGCGCTGACCAGCCTCGGGTTCGCGCTCTCGGCGACCGCGACCGCGCTGCCGCTGCTGCTCGTCGGACAGGCCCTGGCCGGGGTGCTCGCCTGCTGGCTGCCGCTGGAGTTCGCGCTGCTGCGCGACCAGTTGGGCGAGGAGCGCGGCGGACGCGCCGTCGGCCTGCTGGTCGGCGCGTTGACGCTGGGGACCGTCGCGGGCGCCGTCGTTCGCCCCGGGCTGTGGATCCTCGCCGCGCTGCCCGCCGTCTCCCTCACGGCGGTGTGGGTGTTCGCGCCGGAGTCCGTGACCCGGGCCGTCGGACGCTTCGACCGGCGCGGCGCGGCCCTGCTCGCGACCGGCCTCGGGCTGCTCTTCGGTGGCCTCGGCACCGCCGGCAAGTCCGGCGGCGTGTCGCTGACGGCCGGCCTGCTGCTCGGCGCGGCCGCCATGCTCGCGCTCTTCGTCCGGCAGGAACTACGCTGCCCCACCCCGACGGTGGACGTGCGGATGCTGGCGCGCCGCCCCACCGCCCCCGTCTTCGGCCTCAGCCTGCTGCTCGGCTTCGCCCTCTACGGCGCCCAGTCGCCCACCCTCTCCTTCCAGGCCGCCAAGCCCGCCGAGGACGGCTACGGCCTCGGCGCGGACTCGCGGCTGCTCGGCCTGCTCTCGCTGCCCGCCGTCCTCGGCGCGATGCTCGGCGCGCTCGTCGCCGACCGCCTGGCCCGCCGTTTCGGCGCCCGCGCCCTGCTGGCCTTCGGCTTCGCCATGAGCGCCCTCGGCTACGCGGTGATCGCCGCGAGCCACGGCAGCGCCGCCGCCTTCGTCGCCCCCAACGCGGTGGCCGGCTTCGGCGCGGGCCTCGGCCTCAGCCTGCTGCCGGGCCTGCTGATGCGCCGTCTGCCCGCGGACCGGACGGGCATCGGCACAGGCGTCTACAACACCCTGAAGACGCTCGCGGGCGCGGCGGCGGGCGCCGTCGGCGCTGCCGTCCTGGACGCGGTGCTGCTGCGCCCCGGCGTCCCCTCGGCGGCCGCCTACGTCACGATCTGGACCGCCTGTGCCCTGCTCTGCGCCCTCGGCGTGCCCGTCGCCCTGGCCCTGCGTGCGACTCCTGACGGCGCGACTCCTGACACCAGAGAGGGCATGCGGCTAGCCTCGGAACAGCCGGTGTGATCATCGCCTACGCGCCTTACAGGAGGCCTGTTCATGGTTGCAGCCACTCTTGCCGAGTCCGCTGTGCAGTTGTTGCCGGAGTTGGTCGCGTTGCGGCGGTCGATTCACGAGGAGCCGGAGATCGGTCTGGAGTTGCCGTTGACGCAGGCCAAGGTGGTGGCGGCGTTGGAGGGGCTGGGGTTGGAGGTCTCGCTCGGTGAGAAGTTGAGCAGTGTGACGGCGGTGTTGCGGGGTGGGCGTCCTGGGCCTGCGGTGTTGTTGCGTGGTGATATGGATGCGTTGCCGGTGCAGGAGACGAGTGGGTTGCCGTTCGCGTCGCGGATCGCGGGGGCGATGCACGCGTGTGGGCATGATCTGCATGTGGCGGGGTTGGTGGGTGCGGCGCGGTTGCTGGTGGAGCGTCGGGAGGAGCTGGCCGGGTCGGTCGTGTTCATGTTCCAGCCCGGCGAGGAGGGCTGCGGCGGCGCGAAGGTCATGATCGACGAGGGCCTGCTGGATGCCGCCGGCGTCGAGGTCGTCGCCGCCTACGGCATCCACGTCACCAGCGGCCTGCTGCCCGGCGGTGTCGTCTCCGGCCGCCCCGGCCCGGCGATGGCCGCCGCCGACACCCTCCACGTCACCCTGCGCGGCCGTGGCGGCCACGGCTCCGCCCCGCACGCCGCGCTCGACCCGATCCCGGCCCTGTGCGAGGCGGTCACCGCGCTGCAGACCATGGTCACCCGGCGCTTCGACGCCTTCGACCCGGTCGTGGTGACGGTCGGCCACATCCACGGCGGCACGATCAACAACGTCATCCCCGACGACGCCTCCTTCGAGGCCACCATCCGCTCCTTCTCGGCGGAGGCGCGCGCCCGCGCGGAGCAGGAGACGCTGCGCGTCGTGCGCGGCGTCGCCGCGGCCCACGGCCTGGAGATCGACGCGCGCTACGAGCGCCTCTACCCGGTCACCCGCAACGACGAGACGGAGGCCGCGTTCGCGGCCGCCACCGCCCGCGACCTCCTCGGCGAGGACCGCTTCCGCCCCATGCCCCAGCCCCTGGCCGGCGCGGAGGACTTCTCCTACGTCTGCGAGCGCGTCCCCTCGGCCTACTTCTTCCTCGGCGCCTGCGCCCCCGACCGCGACCCGGCCACCGCCCCGTACAACCACAGCCCGGAGGCCTACTTCGACGACTCCGTCCTCGCGGACGGCGCGTCGCTCCTCGCGGAGCTGGCGATCCGGCGCCTGGCACGCGGGTGAGTTGCTCTACCTAGGGGCGCGGGGCTCTGCTGACCACGCGGCGGAGCCGCAATCAGCAGAGCCCCGCGCCCCTCAGGTCAGTGGCTGAGCGCCGTTATCACCTTGCGGACCTGCGCGAGCGGTTCCGGACCGCACGCCCGCAACACCACCGTCCCCGCACCCGCGTCACCGAGCGCGCGGAGTGACGCCGCAGCGTCGTTCGCCGAGCCTCCCGCGGCGAACGTCTCGGTGACATCCCGCCCGAGCCACTGGGCGTGGCCCGCGACGGCCTCCCGCAGGGCCGGCGCCGCGGCCTCGCCCACGCCGAGGAACGTGAAGACCGTGACGGTGTGGTCCGCCCCCGCGCCGCCGCGTTCCGCGGCCGCGCGGACCGCGTGGAGATCCGCCGGGCCGTGGCCCTCGGCCACGAGCGTGCCCTGGGCGGCGCGTCCGGCCAGTTCGAGGGACTTGGGAGAGACGACGCCCGCGATCACCGGCGGCACCGCGCCCTTGGCCGGTGGGTGCACCAACTCCACCCCGTCGAGCCGCAGTTCGCGACCGTCCAAGGTGACCCGCTCGCCGCGCAGCAGGGCGCGGACCGCGGTCAGGGTCTCCTCCAGGAGCGCCAGCGGCGACCGCGGGGCGACGCCGACCTGGCGCATCCACTCCCGCACTCCGTGGCCGATCCCCGCGACCAGGCGGCCCGGGTGGACCCGGGCCAGCGTGGCGATCTCCATCGCCAGCAGCGCGGGGCTGCGCAGCGGCGCCGGGGCGATCCCGAGGCCGACCCGGAGCCGCTCGGTCGCGCCGAGGGCGACCGCCGCCGCCGAGATCCCGCCGTTCCAGCCGAGGTCCTCGACGACCCACAGGTCGTCGACCCCGAGCGCCTCCACCTCGCGCGCGAACGCGGGCAGCCCGGCGGGGTCCCAGGAGCGGTCGTACATGACACCGATACGAAGAGCCGTCATGAGCGGCCAAGGTAGCGCCCGGACGGGCGCGCTGCGCGGCGCTCGGAGCCGGCTGACCGGCTCGCTCGACGCGGGAGCGATGTTCGCGGCCACGGTGGACGAGGAGATCCTCGGGGTCGGGTCGGTGACGCCGCAACCGCACTGGTCCGGCGGCCGGGACGCCTACGGGCTTGAGCTGGTCGCCCCGCACGCGGCTCGGCGCGGGATCGGCCGGGCGCTGGTGGAGACAGCCCGCGCCTCTACGCTGCCCTCGGCTTCGCCGAGGAGGAGGTGCGGCACACCCTGCCGCTCGGGGACCGGGGAGCCGTTCCGGGGACCGCACCGTGAACACGACTGATCATGACGGCGCGGCAGACCTTATCCTCGTGCCATGAGCGAGCAGCCCGTCGAGCTTGACGCCGAAGACAAGAAGATCATCACCCTCGCCCGGTCGGCCCGCGCCCGCAACGGCGTCGCCGAGGGCGCCGCGGTCCGCGACGAGACCGGCCGCACCTACGTCGCCGCGACCGTCTCCCTTCCGTCCCTGCACCTCAGCGCGCTGCAGACGGCCGTCGCCATGGCCGTGGCCAGCGGCGCGAAGAGCCTGGAGGCGGCCGCCGTCGTCAGCGATGCCAACCACCTCGCCGACCCCGACCTCGCTGCCGCCCGCGACCTCGGCGGCTCCGGCACCCCGGTCTACCTGGCCGGCACGGACGCGGTTGTCCGCGACACCGTCGTCGTGGAGTAGGGCGGCGGTCTCTTGCCAACGCCCCGGGCCCGACTAGGGTCGGGGCGTCGGCCGTGGAGCGACGTGGGGGAGCGGGCAAATGATGAAGGGCATCGCGTTCATCTGTGGCGTGCTGTTCGTGCTCATGGGCATGGGCCACTGGCAGCAGGACCAGAACCCGTGGTGGCTCACGGCCTCGATCATCGTGGCGCTGTTCACGGTGGTGGGGGGTGTGGGGTCGCTGTTCAAGAAGGGCAAGTGAGCCTGCGCTCCCACGTTCGGGTGAGTGATGGGCCCAACCCGCTGGGTACGCTGAACAGCACGACGAGGATCCGCGGCATGGGAGCAACGATGACCGTCGCACCGCCGAACACCCCGACCTGGCCGGTCCCGCCCGAGGACGGCTGGACTGCGGGCGATCTCGACAGGCTCCCGGACCTGCCTCCCCACACGGAGCTTCTCGACGGGAACCTCGTCTTCATGAGTCCGCAGCGCAACTTTCACATCTACGCGATCAGGTTGCTCGAATACGGCCTCCTGGCCGCCCGTCCTCCGGAGCTCGCAGTTATCCGCGAAATGACGGTCACGCTGGGCAAGCGCGACCGGCCGGAGCCGGATCTCATGATCGTGCCCAAGGCGGCCGTCATCGACGACCAGCAGTCCGACTACCGGCCGGAGGACGTCCTGCTCGCGGTGGAGGTCGTCTCGCCGGACTCGGTCGAGCGCGACCGCGACGTCAAGCCGCGCAAGTACGCGGGCGCTGGTTTCCCGCACTACTGGCGGGTCGAGAACGAGAAGGGCGAGCTCGCGGTGCACGTCTTCGAGCGGGAGGAGGCGACGGGAAGCTACGCGCCGCAGGGCATCTTCCGGGGCCGGCTCACGCTGGAGCTGCCCTTCCCGATCGACATCGACCTTGCCGACCCGCAGCGCTGGCTCTGAGCACAAGCGTTCCCCGCGTGGGGGAGAATGGCCGCATGAGTTCTACCCAGCAGCACCGCTCGGGTTTCGCCTGCTTCGTCGGGCGCCCCAATGCCGGCAAGTCCACGCTCACCAACGCGCTCGTCGGCACCAAGGTTGCGATCACCTCCGACCGTCCGCAGACCACCCGGCACACCGTGCGCGGCATCGTGCACCGCCCCGACGCGCAGCTCGTGCTCGTCGACACGCCGGGGCTCCACAAGCCGCGCACGCTGCTCGGCGAGCGCCTCAACGACGTCGTGCGCGCCACCTGGGCCGAGGTCGACGTGATCGGCTTCTGCCTCCCCGCCGACCAGAAGATCGGCCCCGGCGACAAGTTCATCGCCAAGGAGATCGCCGGGATCAAGCGCACGCCCAAGGTCGCCATCGTCACCAAGACCGACCTGGTCGACTCCAAGCGCCTCGCCGAGCAGTTGCTCGACGTCGCCAAGATCGGCGCGGAGCTCGGCATCGAGTGGGCGGAGATCGTTCCGGTCTCGGCCAAGGACGGCCACCAGGTCGACCTGCTGGTCGACCTCCTCGTCCCGCTGCTGCCCGAGGGCCCGACCCTCTACCCGCACGGCGACCTCACCGACGAGCCCGAGCAGGTCATGGTCGCGGAGCTGATCCGCGAGGCCGCGCTGGAGGGTGTCCGCGACGAGCTGCCGCACTCCCTGGCGGTCGTCGTCGAGGAGATGATCCCCCGCGAGGGCCGCCCCGCGGACCGCCCGCTGCTGGACATCCACGCGAACGTCTACATCGAGCGGCAGAGCCAGAAGGCCATCGTCATCGGCACGCGAGGCGCCCGCCTCAAGGCGGTGGGCACCGCTGCCCGCCAGCAGATCGAGGCGTTGCTCGGCACGCCGGTCTTCCTGGACCTGCACGTCAAGGTCGCGAAGGACTGGCAGCGCGACCCGAAGCAGCTCAGGAAGCTCGGCTTCTAGGGGTCGGTTGCACTGTCTCAGGCGGCGCGGCCGCCAGGGGCGCGGGGAACTGCGCGAGTAACCACCGTGTGCGGATGGCCCTGCACGTTGAGGACCATCTGCCCCGGGTGGTTGTTCGCGCAGTTCCCCGCGCCCCTGAGGTGGTGCGACTAGCTGCTGTCCCGCACCGTGATCGTCGCGTCGCCGATCCGGTAGGTCTCCGGTGGGGTGTCCGGCTCGCGGATCAGGCGGTCGATGAGGTCCGCCAGGGCGATGCCCTCCGGCAGGGAGACGTGGACCGAGGTGAGCCGGGGGCGCAGCACGCGGGCCAGCATCAGGTCGTCCGCGCCGACCAGCGCCGCGTCCGTCGGGACGGCGATGCCGGCGTCCTGGAACGCCGCCTGGATCAGGGCCGCGTACTCGTCGTTGTAGCAGAACAGGCCCGTCAGCCCGAGTGAGCGCCAGCGCGCGGCCAGCTCCGCCGCGGAGGACTCGGTGTAGTCGAGGGCCAGCGGTTCGACGCGCGCGCCCGCCGCGGCCTGCCGCACGCCCGCGAGCCGGGGCTCGCTGAAGCGGCGCAGGGTGGCGTCCGTGGGCATCACGACGCCGATCGCGCGGTGGCCTCGGGCCACCAAGTGCTCGCCGGCCGTCGCGCCGACCGCGCTCTGGTCCAGGAGCAGCGAGTGCGCGCCCGGGACCGGGCGCTCGGCGAGGGAGAGCACCGCGCGGGTGCCGGAGCGGCGCAGGATCTCCACGCCCTCCGGCGTCAGGTCGTCGGTGACGCCGGTGATGACGGCGGTCGGGCGCAGCTCCGCCCAGGCGCGGGCGATCTCGCGGCCGGAGAGGTCGCCGCGGGTGCCGTAGAGGACGGCGGTGTAGCCGTGGTCGCGCAGGCCCGCGCGCAGTTCGGCGAAGAACTCGTTGAAGAGCGGGCCGAAGGTGATCTCCGGCGCGGCCATCAGGACCAGACCGGTGTGCCCGGCGCGCAGGGAACGCGCGGCGGCGTGGGGGACGTAGCCCAACTGGTCCGCCGCGGCGCGCACGCGCAGTCGGGTCTTCTCGCTCACCCGGCCGCCTGCGGTGTCGTTCAGCACGTAGGAGACGGTGGCCCGGGAGACGCCCGCGAGGCGGGCGACGTCCGCGCTGGTCGGCGCGGTTGATGTCGTTTCGCTCATGGCGCTCCACATCTTTGCAGACTCATCTGTCCTGAGGGCTGGTCTTGCGACAAAACCAATGCTAGACATGTGCTTACACGAGTCAGGTGACACGTGTAAGCACATCATGGGTAAGCCTGACGCAGGAGCGGCGCGGGGTTGCGAGACCCCGGCCGCGACGGCCCCCCTCAGCCGATCGCGGCACCCCCACCCACCCAGCTCCGAGCCAGAAACCAGGAGGGCATCGTGGCCCTTTCCGAGCCGACCCCCAGCCCGGCCCCGGTCGAGCAGTCCGCCTACGCCGGCGCCGACGCGAGGCCTTCCAGAGGCCTGTTGCCGCTGCTCTTCACGGGCAACACGGCGATGTACGCGCTCTATGTCGGAGTCGGCGGCATCCTGCTGCCGCTCCAGATCGAGAAGATCACCCCCCACGACAAGGTCGCCATGCTCGGCCTGGTGGCCGGGGTCAGCGCGATCTTCGCCACCGTGTTCAACCCCGTCGCGGGCGCGCTCTCGGACCGGTCCGGGCGCCGCAACCCGTGGATCCTCGGCGGCGGCCTGCTCGCCGTGCCGGCGATGCTGCTGCTGGGCGCGGTGAACTCGGTCCTGCTGGTCGCCGTCGCCTGGTGCCTCGGCCAGGCGGTGATGAACGTCTACCAGGCCGCGATCACCTCGGTGATCCCGGACCGGGTGCCGGTCACGCGGCGCGGCAGCGCCTCCGCCGCCGTCGGGCTCGGCGTGCCGATCGGATCCATCCTCGGCGTGCTCGTCGCCAACGGCTTCTCCGGCCACTTCGCCACCGGCTATCTCGTGCTGGGCCTGGTCGTCGCAGTCGCCGCCGTGCTGTTCACCTCCCTCGGCAAGGAGACCCGGCGTCCGCCCAAGGCCCCGGCCGGTCTCGGCGAGCAGGTCCGCGCCTTCGCCGACAGCCTGAAGGCCCACGACTTCCGTTGGGCCTTCGTCGGCCGGGCGCTGCTCGTCCTCGGCTACTTCGCCGTCAGCGGCTACCAGCTCTACGTCCTCCAGGACCACATCCGCCTGCCGCACGGTATGAGCGCGACGGCGGCCGCCGCCGTGCTGACGCCGGTCAACAGCGTCGCCATGGTCGTCTCGATCGCGATCTGCGGTCCGCTCTCGGACCGGCTCGACGCGCGCAAGCTCTTCGTCGGCATCTCGGCCGCGGCGTCCGGCCTGGCCGTGCTGATCCCGATCGCCGCCCCGACCTTCGCCGGGATGGTCACCTTCTCCGTGGTCAACGGGCTTGCCTTCGGCTGCTTCTTCGCCGTCGACAACGCGCTGGTCACCCTCGTGCTGCCGAGGGCCGAGGACGCCGCGCGCGACATGGGCGTGCTGAACGTCGCCAACGCCGGACCGCAGATCGTGGCGCCCTTCGTCGCCTCGGTGCTGGTGAGCGTCGGCGGCTACGACTTGCTCTTCGCCGCGGGCGGCGCGCTCGCCGTCCTCGGCGCCTTGGCCATCCGACCCATCCGCTCCGTCCGCTGAGATCCGGCGTGACGCGAACCCGAAAGGCAAGAACACACCCATGCTGCTCAACACCCGCGAGTGGGGTTCCGGCGACCGCGTCGCCCTGCTCGTCCACGGGATCATGTCCGACTCCCGCACCTGGCGCCGGGTCGGCCCGGCGCTGGCCGAGCGTGGCTACCGCGTCATCGCCGTCGACCTGCGCGGCCACGGCGCGTCCGGGCGCGGCGCGTACACCCCCGAGCTGTTCGCCCAGGACCTGGTCGAGACCCTGCCCTCCGGCGCGGACCTCGCCGTCGGGCACTCCCTCGGCGGCCTCACCCTCTCCTTCGCCGTCGACCGGCTGCGGCCCGAGCGCGCGGTCTTCTCCGACCCGGCGTGGCGGTTCGTGCAGCCGGAGCAGGGCTTCGACCCTGCCGTCTTCGTCCAGTTCGCCGCGAACGCGACGTCCGATTCGATCGCCGCGATGAACCCGCGCTGGGCGCGGGAGGACATCGGGGTGGAGTTGGAGACGCTCGCCGTCTGGGATCCGGCCACCGCCACCTCCCTCTCCGGCCTGGCCGAGCAGGCGGTGCTCCCGGCGAAGCCCGCCGTCCCCTCCCTGGTGCAGGTCGCCGACCCGAGCTTCCTGCTCGACGACGGGGCTCAGGAGACGCTGCGCGAGCGTGGCTTCGAGGTGCGTGTGGTCAAGGGCGCGGGGCACACCATCCACCGTGACGACTTCGACGGGTTCATCTCCTCGCTCGACGGCTGGATCTGACGGAGAGTTGAACATGGCGGCAACCGGGGGAGTGAGAAAGGATGCAGGAGAGATGACACCCGATCAGCAGCACGGCGAGCAGCGGAACGGCGAGCAGGAGCGTGAGGCGGCCGTCGAGGCGGCGCTGGGCAAGCTGGACCTGACCGCCAAGGTGGCCCTGCTCGCGGGCGCCGACATGTGGTCGCTGCCCGCCAACGCGGACATCGGCCTGGGACGGCTGGTGATGTCCGACGGGCCCGCGGGCGTGCGCGGCGAGAACTGGACGCCGGACGACCCGTCCGTCTCGGTGCCCTCACCGACCGCGCTCGCGGCCACCTGGGATCCGGAACTCGCGCGCCGCACCGGGCAGTTGCTGGCGCAGGAGGCGCGCCGCAAGGGCGCGCACGTGGTGCTGGCGCCGACGGTCAACCTGCACCGCAGCCCGCGCGGCGGACGGCACTTCGAGGCGTACTCGGAGGACCCGCTGCTGACCGGCGAGCTGGGCGCGGCGTTCGTGGCGGGCGTGCAGTCGGGCGGCGTGGGGACGACGCCCAAGCACTTCGTCGCCAACGACTCCGAGACCGACCGCTTCACCGTCGACGTGCGCGTCGACGAGCGGACGCTGCGCGAGCTCTACCTGGCGCCGTTCGAGGCGATCGTGCGCAAGGCCTCGCCATGGGGTCTGATGTCCGCGTACAACAAGGTCAACGGTGCCTTCATGACCGAGCACCAGGAGCTCAACAACGGCGTGCTGCGCGGCGAGTGGGGCTTCGACGGGATGCTCGTCTCGGACTGGACCGGCGCCCGCGACACCGTGCGCGACGCGCTGGCCGGTCTCGACGTGGCGATGCCGGGCCCGGCGACGGTCTACGGCGAGCACCTGGTCCGCGCGGTGCGCGAGGGCCTGGTCCCGGAGGAGACCGTCGACGAGCTGGCCCGACGGGTGCTGCGGCTCGCCGCCAGGGTCGGGCTGCTGGAGGGCGCGCCCGCGGCCGTCCCGGCGGCCGAGCTGCCCGCGCCGATCGACGGCGAGGCGCTGGCCCGCGAGGTGGCCGCCGCCGGCATGGTGCTGCTCGCCAACGACGGCGTGCTGCCGCTGCCCGACTCCGTGGGCTCGGTCGCGCTGGTCGGCCAGGCCGCGCAGGAGGCGCGGATCGGCGGCGGCGGATCGGCGCAGGTCTTCCCGACGCACGTGGTCAGCCCGCTGGAGGGCCTGCGGGCGGCGCTGCCGCCGGGCACCGCCCTCGCCTACGCCGTCGGCGCGGATCCCAACGTGCACCTGCGCCCGCTCGCCGCCCGCACCGAGGCCCGGTTCCTCGACCGGGACGGCGCGGAGCTCGGCACGGCCACGCTGCCGGACGGCGCCGCGCGCTGGATCGGCCAGTTGCCGAGCGGGCTCTCCTTCGCGGATCTCGCGGCGGTCGAGCTGACCGGCACGCTCCAGCCGGGCCGCGCCGGCACGCACCGGATCGGGATCCGGGGGGTGGGCCGCTTCGTCCTGGAGGCGGACGGTGCGGTGCTCTTCGACGACACGGTGCTGGTGGAGGGCGAGGACCCGGCGGCCGCGTTCCTCAACCCGCCCGAGCGCGTCGTCGAGCTGGAGCTGGCCGAGGGCGTCGCCGGGCCGGTGTCGCTGGCGCTGCGGCACGTCCTGCCCGAGGGCGGCGGCTTCGCGGGCTTCGGCCTGGTCTCCTTCACTCTCGGCCACGGCGAGCCGGCCGGCACCGCCGACGAGCTGCTGGAGGAGGCCGTCTCGGTGGCGGCCGCCGCCGATGTCGCGGTGGTCGTCGTCGGCACCACGGAGGAGGTCGAGAGCGAGGGCGTCGACCGGGCCGGACTGGCCCTGCCGGGCCGCCAGGACGAGCTGGTCGCGCGGATCGCCGAGGCCAACCCGCGCACGGTGGTCGTCGTCAACGCCGGTGCTCCGGTGCTGATGCCGTGGCGCAAGGACGTCGCGGCGGTGCTGCTCGGCTGGTTCCCGGGCCAGGAGGCGGGCGCGGCGCTGGCCGACGTCCTCACCGGCGCCCGTGAGCCGGGCGGTCGGCTGCCCACGACCTGGCCCGCGGCCGAGGTGGACGCCCCGGTGTGGGACGTGGACCCGGTGAACGGCGCGCTGGCGTACGGCGAGGGCCTCTTCGTCGGCTACCGCGCCTGGCAGCGCCGAAGCGGGATCGCGCCCGCGTACTGGTTCGGCCACGGCCTCGGCTACACCGAGTGGAGCTACGAGGGCCTCGACGTGCGGGTCCTGCCGTCGCCGGCGGGCGACGACCCGTACGCCCCGGTCGTCGAGGCGGTCGTGCTGCTGCGCAACACCGGCGCCCGGCCCGGACGCGAGGTCGTGCAGCTCTACTTGTCCCCGGACGGCACGGACGACTCCCGCCCGGCCACCGCGCTCGCCGGCTTCGCGTCGGCGACGGCGGCGCCGGGCGAGCAGGCGGAGGTGCGGGTGCGGCTCCCGCTCCGCGCCTTCCAGACCTGGACGGACGGGCACTGGACCGACCGCCCGGGCGGCTACCGGATCCAGGCCGGCCACAGCGTGGCCGACCTGCCCCTGACCGTCACCGCGGAGGTGCCTCCCCGCGGCTGACGCACCGAGCCCGCCCCGCGCTCCCGGCCCGTGCCTGGCCCGGGCCCGCGGGGCGGGCGCGCGTTCACAGCCTGGTCCTCTCTGCTGATTTCCCAGTCGGTCGTCACATTTGGCCGTTCAGCACCAGGGTTATCAACGAGCGCTGAGAAGAGGTCAGTTGGGGGTCCGCACAGTAGCCCGTGGGGCGGCCGTCGACGGTGATCGCGTAGGCGAAGTGCGGGGCGTGCGGCAGGCCGAGAGAGGGGCTGCGACCGCAGGCGCCGAGGGCCTCGCGCACCAGGGCGTGGATGTGGGGGGCGTCGGGACGACCGTCGGTGTCCAACAGGGCCCAGTGGTCCGTCGTGGCGGACCCGCCGGTGCGGGTGACCGTGATGCGCATAGTAATCAGTGTGCTCCGGGGAGCGACGAAAATGCAGTGCTTTCCGCCCTTGACTCTTGACCGCGAGCAGTCCATTGAGGGGGGCAGTGGTCCAGACCTCCTGTCTCACCAAGCGGACTACCGGCGGGTTTCGCTCACTCATCGGAACCGGTTGGGTTACTCTGGCAGACATCATGCGTAGCGGACTGCTTCTTCTTAGCTGCCGCGGCGAGGGCCCGAGTTGATCGAGGCCGACTCCCTCGCCGCGGGGGTGGGTGCTGCGCGTTAGTTGATCACTCGTTGATCCCGCAGCCGTCGGCCGCCTCTCGGAGCGACGAGCATCAGGAGACTCACCCACCATGAGCCAGCAGCCCTTCAACGAGCGTCCCACCCCGATCACCGCGGCCTCCGTCCGCCAACAGCCGTCCGGGATGCCGTTCCAGCGCTACGTACCCTTCGGCACCGTCGACCTGCCGGACCGCACCTGGCCGAACCAGGTCATCACCAAGGCCCCGCGCTGGCTGTCGACCGACCTGCGCGACGGCAACCAGGCCCTGATCGACCCGATGTCCCCGGCCCGCAAGCGCGCCATGTTCGACCTGCTGGTCAAGCTGGGCTACAAGGAGATCGAGGTCGGCTTCCCCGCCTCCGGCGCCACCGACTTCGACTTCGTCCGCTCGATCATCGAGGACGGCGCGATCCCCGAGGACGTGACCATCTCCGTCCTGACCCAGGCCCGCGCCGAGCTGATCGAGCGCACCGTGGAGTCCCTGCGCGGCGCCCCGCGCGCCACCGTCCACCTGTACAACGCGACCTCGCCGCTGTTCCGCCGGGTCGTCTTCAACGCCTCCAAGGACGAGATCAAGCAGATCGCCGTCGACGGCACCCAGCTGGTCATGGGCTACGCCGAGAAGATCCTGGGCGACGACACGGTCTTCGGCTACCAGTACTCGCCGGAGATCTTCATCGACACCGAGCTGGACTTCGCCCTGGAGGTCTGCGAGGCGGTCATGGACGTCTGGCAGCCCGCCGAGGGCCGCGAGATCATCCTGAACCTGCCGACCACGGTCGAGCGCTCCACGCCGAACGTCTACGCCGACAAGATCGAGTGGATGTCGCGCAACCTGTCGCGCCGCGAGTTCGTCGCGCTGTCCACCCACCCCCACAACGACCGCGGCACCGGCGTCGCCTCCGCCGAGCTGGCCGTGATGGCCGGCGCCGACCGCGTCGAGGGCTGCCTGTTCGGGCAGGGCGAGCGAACCGGCAACCTGGACCTGGTCAACGTCGCGCTGAACCTCTTCTCGCAGGGCGTCGACCCCGAGGTCGACCTGTCGAACATCGACGAGATCCGGCGCACCTGGGAGTACTGCAACCAGATGACGCTGGCCGAGCGCCACCCCTACGTCGGCGACCTGGTCTACACGTCCTTCTCCGGCTCCCACCAGGACGCGATCAAGAAGGGCTTCGACGCGCTGGAGGCCGACGCCGCCGCGGCGGGCATCCCCGTCGGCGAGCAGACCTGGGGCGTCCCCTACCTGCCGATCGACCCGAAGGACGTCGGCCGCTCGTACGAGGCGGTCATCCGCGTCAACAGCCAGTCCGGCAAGGGCGGTGTCTCCTACGTCCTGAAGAACGACCACAGCCTGGACCTGCCGCGCCGGATGCAGATCGAGTTCTCGAAGATCATCCAGGCCAAGACGGACGCCGAGGGCGGCGAGGTCACCCCGGCGCAGATCTGGAACGCCTTCGAGAACGAGTACCTGCCGACGCCGGACGCGCCGTGGGGCCGGATCCAGCTGCGCTCGCACCAGGCGTCCTCCACGGCCGACGGCACCGACACGATCACCGTGGACGCGACCGTCGACGGCGCGGACCTCGCCCTGTCCGGCACGGGCAACGGCCCGGCCGACGCGTTCGTCGCCGCGCTGGCCCAGATCGGCGTCGACGTCCGGGTCCTGGACTACGCCGAGCACACCCTGAGCCAGGGCTCGGGCGCCCAGGCCGCGGCGTACTGGGAGTGCGCGGTCGACGGCCAGGTCGTCTGGGGCGTCGGCATCGACACCTCGATCGTCCGCGCGTCGATCAAGGCCATCATCTCCGCCGTCAACCGCGCGCAGCGACAGTAACCACTAGGGGCGCGGGGCTCTGCCCCGCGCCCCTACCCGGCTACGCCGGGGGTGCTGACAGGTCGTCATCCGCGTGGCAGCATCAAGGGTCAGCCGGACGGCGACGGGGCCTTGCCGGCTGACGACGGAGTCGGGAGCGCAACGTGGCGCACGTGGTCGCTGTCTCAGCCCGGTGGCACACCGAGCTGCTCGGGGAGTTCTACTGCCTCGCCTGCGGTGGCGACCGCAACTACCGCAGACAGCGCGGCCGCAACTGGCTCCGGGTCGCGGGGATCCCGCTGCTCCCGCTGCGGCGCACCGCGGCGACGCTGCAGTGCACCTCGTGCCGGCACCGCTACGGGACGGACGCGCTGGCCCGTCCCACCTCCGGCCAGCTCCTGGCCATGCTCAGGAACGCCCAGCACGCGGTCACGCTCGCGGTGTTCGCCGCGTCCGGTGGGCCGGGGGCCGCGCCCGCGGTGAAGGAGAGTGCGATCACGGCGCTGCGCGAGGCCGGGTACGCCGACCTCGACGAGCCTGGGCTGCTGGCCGACCTCGCAGCCTGCACCGAGGAGGAGGACCCGCTGGCGGACGTCTGCGGCTGTGGCAGCGCCCTCGTCGTCGAGCTGCACACCGCGATCGAGCCACTCGCGCCGCACCTGCTCGGGCCGGGCCTGGCCCGCCTGCTGACGCAGGGCGCGCTGATCGCGCTGGCCGACGGGCCCTACCGGCCCGCCGAGCGGTCGGTGCTGCGGGCCGTCGGGCAGTGCCTCGGCTTCAGCGGCGAGGAGACCGACGCGACCCTTGCGGCCGCGGCGCGCACCCTGCGCCCCTGACCGGTCCGCCCGACCGGTTTCCGGCCCGACGTCACGATCACGGTGCCGTACGGGTCAGAATGGACCCATGAGTCTGATCCGGGACGACGGGGTGGTGCTGCGCACCCAGAAGCTGGGCGAGGCGGACCGGATCATCACCATCCTGACCCGGCAGCACGGCCGGGTCCGCGCGGTCGCGCGCGGGGTGCGCAAGACCAAGTCGAAGTTCGGCGCGCGGCTGGAGCCCTGCTCGCACGTGGACGTGCAGTTCTTCTGCCGCGGTGACGAGATCGTCGGGCGGCATCTCGCGCTGTGCACGCAGGTCGAGACGATCTCCCCGTACGGCGGGCGGATAGCGACCGACTACGACCGCTGGACCGCGGCCTCGGCCATGCTGGAGACCGCCGAACGGTTCACCGAGAACGAGGGCGAGCCGGCCGTCCAGCAGTACCTGCTGCTCGTCGGCGCGCTGCGCACCCTCGCCGCGGGCGAGCACGAACCGCACCTGGTGCTCGACGCGTTCCTGCTGCGCTCCCTGGCGGTCAACGGCTATGCGCCGTCCTTCGGGGCGTGCGCGGCCTGCGGGCTGCCGGGGCCGAACCGGTTCTTCTCGGTGCAGACCGGCGGAGCCCTCTGCGGGGACTGCCGGGTGCCCGGGAGTGTCGTACCCTCCCCTGAGACACTGGAGCTGCTGGGGGCCCTGCTCTCCGGCGACTGGGAGACCGCGGACGCCTGCGAGCCGCGGCACCGCCGCGAAGGCAGCGGGCTGGTCGCCGCCTACGTCCAGTGGCACCTGGAACGCGGGCTGCGTTCGCTGCGGTACGTGGCCCACTGACACACGTCTCGACGCTAGAGAAGAAGTAGGGCACATGGCTGTGGCACGGCGCGGACTCTTCGGCAGCAAGCGGACCCGGGAGTACCTCCCGCCCACCCCGCACCCGAGCGGCGCGCAGCCGCCGAAGCTCCCCGGTGAGCTGGTCCCGCAGCACGTCGCCATCGTCATGGACGGCAACGGCCGCTGGGCGAAGGAGCGCGGCCTGCCGCGCACGGAGGGGCACAAGGTCGGCGAGTCCGTCGTGCTCGACGTGCTCAAGGGCTGCCTGGAGCTGGGCGTAAAGAACCTCTCGCTCTACGCCTTCTCCACCGAGAACTGGAAGCGCTCGCCCGACGAGGTCCGCTTCCTGATGAACTTCAACCGCGACGTCATCCACCGCCGCCGCGACGAGATGAACGACATGGGCATCCGGATCCGCTGGGCGGGTCGTATGCCCAGGCTGTGGAAGTCCGTGGTCCAGGAGCTTCAGGTCGCCGAGGAGATGACCCGCGACAACGACGCCATGACGCTGTACATGTGCGTCAACTACGGCGGCCGCGCCGAGATCGCCGACGCGGCGGCGGCGCTGGCCAAGGACGTGGCCGAGGGCCGGCTGGACCCGGCCAAGGTCAACGAGAAGACCTTCGCCAAGTACATGTACCACCGGGACATGCCGGACGTGGACCTGTTCATCCGCCCGAGCGGCGAGCAGCGCACCTCGAACTTCCTGCTCTGGCAGTCCGCGTACGCCGAGATGGTGTTCCAGGACGTGCTCTGGCCGGACTTCGACCGGCGCGACCTGTGGCGGGCCTGCGAGGAGTACGCCATGCGCGACCGCCGCTACGGCGGGGCCCTGCCGAACGAGGTGCCGACCCAGCCGGGGCCCGTCCGGACCTCCTGAGCTCAGCCCTGTCGAGCCTGCGCGGCGCAGCCCGCGCAGGTGCCGAAGATCTCCAGGGTGTGCGCGACGTCGACGAAGCCGTGGTCGCGGGCGACGCCCTCGGCCCAGCGCTCCACGGCCGGACCCTCCACCTCGACGGTCCGGCCGCAGGAGCGGCAGACCAGGTGGTGGTGGTGACCGCTGCTGCACCGGCGGTAGACGGCCTCGCCGTCGTCGGTGCGCAGCACGTCGATCTCGCCGGCGTCGGCCAGCGACTGCAGCGTGCGGTAGACCGTGGTCAGGCCCACCGAGTCGCCGCGGTGCTTGAGCAGGTCGTGCAGCTCCTGCGCGCTGCGGAAGTCGTCGACCTCCGCGAGCAGGGAGGCGACGGCGGTGCGCTGACGGGTCGACCTGGCGGGGGACGACTGGTTCGCGGGGGTCACCGGCTCTCCTGCGGTTCTCGGGTGTTCTCGGGGGTGGACGCGAGGCCCTTCCGGGCAATTGTGCCAGTCCGTGGTCGTACGGGAACGGACTGGTACGGTGGCGTTCATATGAAAACGATTTTCAAGATACCACGGATTTGAAACGTCCCCCGCGCCGCCCGGTAGCCTTTGGTATCCGCGTGCATGGAAATCCATCCTTGACCGCTTCGTCGTACCTGAAGAGAGCACTGTGGCCGCCGACAAGATCGACACCATCGTCAGCCTGAGCAAGCGCCGTGGCTTCGTCTACCCCTGCAGTGAGATCTACGGTGGACAGCGCGCCGCCTGGGACTACGGACCGCTCGGTGTGGAGCTCAAGGAGAACATCAAGCGCCAGTGGTGGCGTGCGATGGTCACCGGCCGCGAGGACGTGGTGGGTCTGGACTCCTCGGTCATCCTGGCGCGTGAGGTGTGGGAGGCGTCCGGCCACGTCGCCACCTTCAACGACCCGCTGACCGAGTGCACCTCCTGCCACAAGCGCTACCGCGCGGACCACCTGGAAGAGGCGTACGAGGCCAAGCACGGCCGGCTCCCGGCGAACGGCCTGGCGGACGTCAACTGCCCCAACTGCGGCACCAAGGGTCAGTTCACCGAGCCCAAGCAGTTCTCCGGCATGCTCAAGACCCACCTGGGCGTGACCGAGGACGCCTCCGGCCTGGCGTACCTCCGCCCGGAGACGGCGCAGGGCATCTTCATCAACTTCGCCGCGGTGCAGACCACCTCGCGCAAGAAGCCGCCGTTCGGCATCGCCCAGACCGGCAAGAGCTTCCGCAACGAGATCACGCCGGGCAACTTCATCTTCCGTACGCGTGAGTTCGAGCAGATGGAGATGGAGTTCTTCGTCAAGCCGGGCGAGGACGAGAAGTGGCACGAGTACTGGCTGCAGGAGCGCTGGGACTGGTACCGCAACCTCGGCATCCGCGAGGAGAACATCCGCTTCTTCGAGCACCCGAAGGAGAAGCTCTCCCACTACGCCAAGCGCACGGTGGACATCGAGTACCGCTTCAACTTCGGCGGCAACGAGTTCGGTGAGCTGGAGGGCATCGCCAACCGCACCGACTACGACCTCGCCTCGCACAGCGAGGCCTCCGGCGTCGACCTCAAGTACTTCGACCAGGAGTCCGGCGAGCGCTGGTACCCCTACGTCATCGAGCCGGCCGCCGGTGTCAACCGCGCCATGCTCGCCTTCATGCTGGACGCCTACCGCGAGGACGAGGCGCCGAACGCCAAGGGCGTCATGGAGAAGCGCGTCGTCATGCGCCTCGACCCGCGGCTCGCTCCCGTCAAGGTCGCGGTCCTGCCGCTGTCCCGCAACGCCGACCTCTCCCCGAAGGCCCGTGGCCTGGCCGCGGACCTGCGCCAGTTCTGGAACGTCGAGTTCGACGACGCGGGCGCGATCGGGCGCCGTTACCGCCGCCAGGACGAGATCGGCACGCCGTTCTGCATCACCGTCGACTTCGACACCCTCGAGGACAACGCGGTGACGATCCGCGACCGCGACACCATGGAGCAGACGCGCGTCTCGCTCGACCAGGTCACCCAGTTCCTGGCCCCGAAGCTCATCGGCTGCTGAGAGCTGTAGCTGCACTATCCAGGGGCGCGGGGAACTGCGCGAGCAACCACCCTGTGCGTATGGCCCTGTTCATGGGCGACCATCCGCACGCGGGTGGCGTGTCGCGCAGTTCCCCGCGCCCCTCAAGTCGCTACCGCGACCAACCCGCCCGTACTCGGAGCTTGGCGTGTGTGCCGTCGGGGGCGTGCGCCAGCACACGATCGGCGTCGCCGTCGGTGAGGGCGAGCCAGAAGCCGCCCGGGGTGGTGATCGCGCCGAGCAGTGGGGTGCCGGCGCGGCCGAGGGTCAGGGACGGGGCGGTGCCGTCCGCGCAGACGTGGCCCCAGGCGAGGACGCTGTGGCGGCCGTCGCGGCAGCCGCGGCGCGCGCCGCGCAGCAGCTGGGTGGCGAGGGCCGTTTCGACCATCACGTCCAGCAGCAGGCCGTTGTTGTAGACCTCCAGCGCGCGGCGGTCCCGCGTGCCGCGGGCGAAGCGCACGGACCAGGGGGAGTCCAGTAGCGGGAGCCCGCGGAACTCCAGGTCCAGCGCGCTCGGTTCGCCCAGCCCGGTGTCGTTCACCGTTCCCTCCCACCTTCTTGGTCCGCCCTGCGTATCCAAGCCTTCCGGACCTTCCTGTGGAAGGCAGTAGCGCCAGTCGCCGTCCCGGGGGTGGTGCCAGGTACACCCTGAGACGGTCTCAGGGTTCATGGCAGCGGTGATCATTCAGCCTCTAGCCTGGGCGCATGCGCTTCTCCCGTGCGGTCCGCGCAGTCCTCGCCCCTTACGGGCGGCAGGGTCTGCGCGACCTCGTCTTCCTCGCCTCGGCCGTGCCGACGGCGAACCTCTCGGCGGTCGTCGTGCTGGCCTGGCCGGGCGCGGCGCCGTTCGTGCTCGCGCCGGTACTGCTGCCGTTGCTGCTGACCCCGGTGCTGACGAGGATTCACCGCAGTCGTTTCCGTTCGCTCCTGGGGCTGGAGATCCCGGCCGTCCCGCAGGTGCGGCCGCGTTGGCGCGCGCTCACCGCCGAGACGACCTGGCGGCAAGTTCTCTACCACGTCGTGGTGAACACCGTGATGGCGCTGTACGCGCTGGGCACCGTCTTCGTGATCGTCTGCGGACTGGTGCTGGTGAGTCTGCCGGCCTGGTACTGGGCGGTGCCGGGCAACGACGCGACGGGCGGGGCGCCCCCGCCCGCCGCTCCGGGCACCAGGCCCGACCTGCCCGCCACGCTCGCGTTCGGGATCAACCACCACGGCATCACCTGGCTGATCGTGCTGGGCTCGCTCGCCCTCGTGCTCGCGCCCTGGATCGTGCTGCTCGGGCGGATGCTGGACACCCGCGCGGCGGCCGGCCTGCTCGGGCCCAACCGGGCCCGCGAGCTGGCGGAGTTGACGCGGCGCGTCGAGAACCTGGCGGAGAGCCGCGCCGAGGTCGTCGACGCCGCGGACGCCGAGCGCCGCCGGATCGAGCGGGACCTGCACGACGGAGCCCAGCAGCGGCTGGTGTCGCTGGCGATGAACCTCGGGCTGGCCAAGCGCACGCTGAAGAACCTGCCACCCGAGGAGCAGGCCGCGCGGGCGATGGTGGTCATCGACGAGGCGCACACCGAGGCCCAGTCCGCCATCTCCGAACTGCGCGACCTGGTGCGGGGCCTGCACCCGGTGGTCCTGGAGGACCGCGGCCTGGACGCGGCCCTGTCCGGGATCGCGGCCCGCGCGCCGCTGCCGGTCCGGCTGCAGGTGCGGCTGGACCGGCGGGCCGCGCCGGCGGTCGAGGCGGTGGCGTACTTCGTGGTCTCCGAGGCGCTGGCCAACATCGCGAAGCACGCCCGCGCCTCACGCGCGGAGATCGCCGTGGACGAGCGGCCGGGCGCGAACGGTCCGGTCCTGGTCATCAGGGTGACCGACGACGGGGTCGGCGGCGCCGACCCGGTCAACGGCAGCGGACTTGTGGGCCTGCGCCAGCGAGCGGCGTCCGTGGACGGAACGCTGCAGATCACCAGCCCCCTCGGGGGACCGACGACTCTTCATGTGGAGCTGCCGTGCGCGCTGTAATCGCCGAGGACTCCGTCCTGCTGCGGGTGGGACTGGTCAAGGTACTGGAGGCCGTCGGCTACACCGTCGTCGCAGCGGTCAACGACGCCGAGGAGCTCCTCGCCGCCGTCGACGAGCACCAGCCGGACGTCGTGGTGACGGACGTGCGGATGCCGCCCGGCTTCACCGACGAGGGCGTGCGCGCCGCCTTGCTGATCCGTCGCCAGTGGCCGTCGATCGCGGTGCTGCTGCTCTCCCAGTACGTCGAGGAGCGCTACGCCGCGGACCTGCTGACCGGTGACAACCGGGGGGTGGGCTACCTGCTCAAGGAGCGGGTGGCCAACGTCGACGACTTCCTCGACGCGCTGGAACGCGTCGCCGCCGGTGGCACCGCGCTGGACCCCGAGGTCGTCTCGCAGCTGCTGCTGCGCCGGCAGAGCGGCCCGCTGGACCAGCTCACCCCGCGCGAGCGGGAGGTGCTCGGCCGGATGGCGGAGGGCCGCTCCAACGCGGCGATCGCCCGCGAACTCGTGGTCAGCGAGAGTGCGGTGGCCAAGCACATCAACAGCATTTTCATGAAGCTCGACCTGCCGCCGACGGAGGGCGAGCACCGCCGCGTCATGGCGGTGCTGCGCTTCCTCGACGCGTGACACGAACACTGGGAGGGATGAAATGGCACGGCAGAAGAGGATCTGGTGGGTCCTGTCGGCGCTCGTCATCGTGGTGGCGGCGACGCTCTCGGCGGGGACGATGCTGACCTGGATGCTGCAGCAGCAGTCGACGCACACCGACAGCTACACCGCCGCACAGATCAAGTCGGTGCAGTTGAACACCGGGCCGGCGAAGGTGCAGGTGCATCCCGCGAACGGGGGGACGGCGCGGGTGACCCAGACGATGCAGTGGGTCTTCACCAAGCCGACGGTGGTCCTGAAGTTCGACCCGAGCAGCGGCACCCTGAACGTCGACGCGAGCTGCGAGGGGGCCAGGTTCCTCGCCGACAAGTGCGCGGTGCAGCTGGACATCACCGTGCCGGCGACGGCCGAGGTCGTCTCCACCGGAGGCTCCGGGCAGCTGAGCGTCACGGCCATGGCCGGCCCGGTCACCGCACAGTTCGGCTCGGGTGAGGTCGACCTGAACCGCGCGAGCGGCCCGCTCGACATCCGGGTGGGGTCCGGCCAGATCTCCGGGACCGACCTGCAGAGCGACAAGGTGAACGCCGTCGCCGGCTCGGGCGAGGTGGATCTCGGCTTCGCTGCGCCGCCCACCACCGTCACGGCCGGCGCGACCTCGGGGCAGGTCTCGGTCGCCGTGCCGTCCGGCACCCAGTACCGGGTGAACGCGTCCGTCACCAGTGGCGAGAGCGACGTCGCCCCGGGCCTGTCCTCCTTCTCGGCGCCCGGCACGATCGCCGTGTCCGTGACGAGCGGCCAGGCCGAGGTGCACTACCGGTAGCCGGACTACTCGGCGGCCAGCCGCTCGCGGGCCTCCATCAGCGCGAAGCCCAGGAGGTTGAGGCCGCGCCAGCGCTGCGGGTCGGAGGCGGCCTCGTTCGCTGCGCCGAGACCGATGCCCCAGACCCGGTCGAGCGGGCTGGCCTCGACCAGCACGCGCTGCCCGGTGCCGAGCAGGTACCGGCGCAGCTCCGGGTCCTGGCCGAACTTGGCCACGTTGCCCCGGACCACCAGCTCGAACCGGGACTCGGCCCAGCGCTGCTCGTCGAAGCTGGCGACCTTGCGGCCCAGCGCCTTCGCCTCGGCGGGGGTGCGGGCCGCGAGTATCGCCGGGACCGACGCGTCGTCACCGAAGAGCCGGGCCTTGGCCGCCATCATCCAGTGCTCGGCGCTCGCGTACTCGACGCCGTCGACCGTGAACCGGCAGGGCCACCACTGGCTCAGCGAGCCCTGACCGACCGTCCCGTCCTTCTGCGGCTGATGCCCCCAGAACATCAGCCACTTGGGATGGGCGCCGGCCGTCACGAGGGCGGCCAGCTCCTCCCGGCTGCGAGCCTCAGACGGGTGGGCTCCCGCCGGGTGTTCGTGGGTGGTGATGTCGTTCTGCGTCATGCCCGCGATCCTGGCAGTCGGCACTGACAACCCGCCACGCGTTATCCACAGCCCTCACCGTTCCTCACCCGACCTTGCGCGGCAGGCGCGTGGAGAGGGCGATGACCAGGAAGGTCGCCGCGAACTGCAGGACCAGCACCAGGGTCAGCGCGTCCCGCATGCCCATGGAGGGGGAGAGCGAGAGGAACAGCGTGCCGAGGGTGGCGACGCCCAGGGCCAGCGAGGACTGCTGGGTGGTGGCGAGGATGCCGCCGCCGACGCCCGCCCGCTCGACCGGGATCTGGCTCAGCACCAGGCGGATGAGCGGCGGCATGACCAGGCCCTGGCCAGTGCCGGCGATCACCATGCCGGGCAGCAGCCCCCACGTGTTGATGCCGGACCAGTCGTTGGCCACCGTCAGTGCCAGGGTGCCGAGGCCGAGGGCCTGGATGACCGCGCCGGTCACGATGACCTTCGAGCCGAAGCGGGCCAGCAGCCGCGGGCCGGCGAGCGAGGCGGCGAAGAAGCCGGCGGCCATGGGCACCATCGCGAAGCCGGAGGCGATCGGGCCCTCGTGCAGGCCGACCTGGAGCGCGACGGCCATCACCATCATGAAGCCGCCGAACCCGGCGAAGAACGGCACGGCCATGGTCAGACCGACCTTCAGCCCGCGCAGCTTCAGCAGCGAGATCGGCACCAGCGGCACCTGCCCGTTGCGCTCACCACGCCGCTCGACCAGCACGAAAGCGGTGAGCAGGAAGGGGAAGAGAGCGAGCAGCACCCAGGTCCACACCGGCCAGCCCAGCGAGCGGCCCTCCATCAGCGGGACCAGCAGCGCCAGCAGCGCACCGGCCAGCAGCACCGTGCCGGGGACGTCGACGCGAGCGGGGTTGGCGGAGCGGGTCTCGGGGACGGTGCGCAGCGCGAGCAGCACGGCCACGACCGCGACCGGCACGTTGACCAGGAAGATGAACCGCCAGCCGGTGCCGAAGAGGTTGGCGGAGAGCAGCACGCCGCCCAGCACCTGGCCGATGACGACGGCGATGCCGCCGACGGCGCCGTAGACGCCCATGGCCTTGGCCCGGCGCTCGCCCTCGGTCGCGGCCTGGATGGTGGCCAGCGCCTGCGGCAGCATCAGCGCGGCCGAGGCGCCCTGGGCGACGCGGGCGACGACCAGCGCCAGCGCGGTGGGCGCGAAGCCGCAGGCCGCGGAGGTGAGGCCGAAGAGCAGCGCCCCGGCGACGAAGAGCTTCTTGCGTCCGTAGAGGTCGCCGAGGCGACCGCCGAGCACCAGCAGCACCGCGTAGGCGATGCCGTAGCCGGCGACGAAGAGTTCGAGCGTGGCCGGGCCCGCCGACAGGTCCTTGTCGATGGTGGGCAGGGCGACGTTGACGATGAAGAAGTCCAGCATCGGCAGGAAGGCGCCGAGCAGGACGGTGACCAGGCCCAGGGTGCTGAGCCGGCCGGGAGCGGAGGTGCGGACGGGAGCCGGAGCCGGGCCGCCGGCGATGCGTGAGACGCGCGGCAGCACGTTCGCCCGGGTGAGTGTCCGGGGGGTCTGCTGAGGGGTGGTGTGGATCGTCACGACCACTACTGTCCGCCGCTCCATAACCTGGTACCAGTGTCTGGTTATCCTGGTACTGGGACTACCTGGCAACGGGATCGAATCGGTTGCATCCTGGAATACATGACCACCGCACCCGCGTCCAGCCTCGAACTCGTCGCACCCGTCGGCAAGCCCGGAGACCTGCGCCGCCGCGAACTCGCCGCGTTCCTGCGCAGCCGCCGCGAGCGCATCTCGCCGGAGCAGGTCGGCCTGCCCAGCATCGGCCGCCGCCGCACACCGGGGCTGCGCCGCGAGGAGGTCGCACAGCTCGCCGCGGTCGGGGTCACCTGGTACACGTGGCTGGAGCAGGCCCGCGACATCCAGGTCTCCGCGCAGGTCCTCGACGCGATCGCCCGCGGCCTGCTGCTGAACCAGGTGGAGCGGCAGCACCTGTTCGCGCTCGCCGGCGCCGCCGACCCGATCGGCTCGCCCAGGGAGTGCCCGGTGGTCACCCCGCCGGTCCGCGCCGTGCTGGACCAGCTCTCGCCGATGCCCGCGGTGGTGCTCAACGCCCGCTTCGACATCATCGGGTTCAACGACGTCTACTCCCGGCTCTGCGGCGGCCTGGAGCGGTTCGAGCCGGAGCAGCGCAACCTGATGTGGCTGGCCTTCACCGATCCGGCCTGGCGCGAGCTGCTCGTCGACTGGGACGTGGCCGCGCGCCACATGACCGCGAAGTTCCGCGTCGCCCTGGCCGAGCACGTGGCCGAGCCGGGCTACAAGTCGCTGCTGAAGCGGCTGCTGCTGGCCTCGCCCGAGTTCGCCGAGGCGTGGGAGCAGCACGACGTCACCGGCACCTCCGAGGGGACCAAGCGTTTCCTCAACAGCGCGGTGGGCCTGCTGAACTTTGAGTACACCAACCTCTGGCTCGGTCCGCGCCCCGGCTACCGCATGATCACCTACATCCCGGCCGACCCGGTGACCAAGGCCCGCGTGGAGCAGCTGGCGGCAATGGGACAATAGAGGTTCTGCCTGTCGCCGCCCGACCGAAGGACCTCCGGATGACCACGCCCGCGCCCGATGCCGTCACCGCCGCGCCGCTGCGTCTCGGCTCAGCGCTGACCGTGTGGCCGCCCGTCGTGCTGGCGCCGATGGCCGGGATCACCAACGCGCCGTTCCGCACCCTGTGCCGGGAGCAGAGCGGGGGCAAGGGCCTCTTCGTCTCGGAGATGATCACGACCCGGGCCCTGGTCGAGCGCAACGCCAAGACCATGAACCTGATCCACTTCGACCCGAGCGAGCAGCCGCGCTCCATCCAGCTCTACGGTGTGGACCCGGAGACCGTCGGCCGCGCGGCGAAGATGATCGCCGACGAGGACCTGGCCGACCACATCGACCTGAACTTCGGCTGCCCGGTCCCCAAGGTCACCCGCAAGGGCGGCGGCTCGGCCCTGCCCTACAAGCGCAACCTGCTGCGCGACATCCTGCGCCAGGCCGTCGCCAACGCCGGCGACCTGCCGGTGACCATGAAGATGCGGGTCGGCATCGACGCGGACCACATCACCTACCTCGACGCCGGCCGGATCGGGGCCGAGGAGGGCGTGGCCGCGATCGCGCTGCACGGGCGCACCGCCATCCAGCACTACAGCGGCGAGGCCGACTGGTCCGCCATCGCCCGCCTGCGCGAGGCCGTCCCGGCCCACGTGCCGGTGCTGGGCAACGGCGACATCTGGTCCGCGGACGACGCCGCCCGCATGGTCCGCGAGACCGGCTGCGACGGCGTGGTCGTCGGCCGCGGCTGCCTGGGCCGCCCGTGGCTGTTCAAGGAGCTGGTCTCGGTCTTCGAGGGCACGGTCGACTACGCCCGCCCCGACTTCGGCTACGTCGCGACGACGATGATCCGCCACGCGGAGCTGCTGGGGGAGTGGATCGGGGACGAGAAGCGCGGCGTCATCGACTTCCGCAAGCACGTCGCCTGGTACACCAAGGGCTTCTCGGTCGGCTCGGAGCTGCGCAACGGCCTGGCCACCGCCTCCTCGCTGGCCGAGCTGGAGGAGCTGCTCGCCCAGGTCGACCAGGAGCAGCCCTGGCCCGTCTCGGCCGACGGCCCGCGCGGCCGCACCTCCGGCGCGCACCGCGTCGTCCTGCCCGAGGGCTGGCTCGACGACCCCTACGACTGCGCGGTTCCCTCCGCCGACGCGGAGCTGGACACCTCCGGGGGCTGAGCTTGGCCTAACGGAGTGTGGACACCAGGCGACACATGGTGAGACGGGCTACGTACGAGGAGTGAGACAGACGCCCCATCGGCGCGTGACTCCGGCCACATTCGTCGTCACTTTGCGTCAGATGGACGTAAAACCGCAGGTGGGACGGGGTGTGAAACGCTTCCCGAACGAGTCCGAACGCGGCGACGGGCGCGTGCCTCCAAAGGATCAAGCCAAGGACATCTGATCGTTGCCATCCGTGGTCGTCCGGTTGCGCTCGTGTGAGATCGGGGTTTCCCTGGGTTCAACTGATGAAGGATCGCTAGCGTCAGGGCGACGATTTTACTTTCGCAGGCTAAGGCCGATTCCGGGCTTTCGATCTCACGGGTTACCGGTCGGTACCGGCCGCTGACGGCCTATCTGGGGCAGCCAAGTGCCTTCGATCTGGGTATGTTCTCCGGCATCAGGGCAACCGCGCGGCAGGAGAGGCTCGTGGCCACTCAGGACAAGTTCGTCTTCGACTTCACTGAAGGCAACAAGGACCTCAAGGACCTTCTCGGCGGCAAGGGAGCGAACCTGGCCGAGATGACCAACCTCGGTCTCCCCGTCCCTCCGGGATTCACCATCACCACCGAGGCCTGCAAGGTCTACCTGGAGACCGGCAGTGAGCCGGCCTCCCTGCGCGACGAGGTCAGTGCGCACCTCGCCGCCCTCGAGAAGACCATGGGCAAGAAGCTCGGCGCCGCCTCCGACCCGCTGCTGGTCTCGGTGCGCTCCGGCGCCAAGTTCTCCATGCCCGGCATGATGGACACGGTTCTCAACATCGGCCTGTCCGACGCCTCGGTCAAGGGCCTGGTCAAGCAGTCCGGCAACGAGCGCTTCGCCTGGGACTCCTACCGCCGTCTGGTCCAGATGTTCGGCAAGACCGTGCTGGGCGTCGAGGGCGAGCTCTTCGAGGAGGCCCTCGAGGAGGTCAAGCGCGCCAAGGGCACGGTCAACGACCTGGACCTCGACGCCGCGGACCTCAAGGGCCTGGTCAAGACGTTCAAGAAGATCGTCAAGGACCACGCCGGCCGCGACTTCCCGCAGGACCCGCGCGAGCAGCTGGACCTCGCCGTCCACGCCGTCTTCGACTCCTGGAACAGCGACCGCGCCAAGCTGTACCGCCGTCAGGAGCGCATCCCGCACGACCTGGCCACCGCGGTCAACGTCTGCTCCATGGTCTTCGGCAACCTCGGCGAGGACTCCGGCACCGGCGTCGCCTTCACCCGTGACCCCGCCTCCGGCCACCAGGGCGTCTACGGCGACTACCTGTCCAACGCGCAGGGCGAGGACGTCGTCGCCGGCATCCGCAACGCCCTGCCGCTGGCCGAGCTCGAGCAGCTGGACAAGAAGTCCTACGACGAGCTCATGACGATCATGCAGACCCTGGAGAACCACTACCGGGACCTGTGCGACATCGAGTTCACCATCGAGCGCGGCAAGCTCTGGATGCTGCAGACCCGCGTCGGCAAGCGCACCGCGGCCGCGGCCTTCCGCATCGCCGTCCAGCTGGTCGACCAGGGCCTGATCGACCTCGACGAGGCGCTGCACCGCGTCAACGGCGCGCAGCTGGCGCAGCTGATGTTCCCGCGCTTCGACGAGAACACCAAGGCGGAGAAGATCGGCCGGGGCATCGCGGCCTCGCCCGGCGCCGCGGTCGGCAAGGCGGTCTTCGACTCCTACACCGCCGTCAAGTGGTCCCGCTCCGGCGAGAAGGTCATCCTCGTCCGCCGCGAGACCAACCCGGACGACCTCGACGGCATGATCGCCGCCCAGGGCATCCTCACCTCGCGTGGCGGCAAGACCTCGCACGCCGCCGTCGTCGCCCGCGGCATGGGCAAGACCTGTGTCTGCGGCGCCGAGGAGCTCGAGGTCGACACCAAGAAGCGCCGGTTCACCACCGCCGACGGCCGGGTGATCGAGGAGGGCGACCTCATCTCGATCGACGGCTCCACCGGCAAGGTCTACCTCGGCGAGGTACCGGTCGTACCGAGCCCCGTCGTCGAGTACTTCGAGGGGACCCTGCACGCCGGCGCCGACGAGGAGGGCGGCCTGGTCAAGGCGGTCCACCGGATCATCGCCCACGCCGACTCGGCCCGCCGGCTGCGGGTGCGCGCCAACGCCGACAACGCCGAGGACGCGAGCCGCGCCCGCCGCTACGGCGCCCAGGGCATCGGACTGTGCCGCACCGAGCACATGTTCCTCGGCGAGGAGCGCCGCAAGGAGGTCGAGCGGCTGATCCTCGCCGACAACGACGCCGACCGCGAGGCCGCGCTCTCCGTGCTGCTCCCGCTGCAGAAGACCGACTTCGTCGAGCTCTTCACGGCCATGGACGGCCTGCCGGTCACGGTCCGCCTGCTGGACCCGCCGCTGCACGAGTTCCTGCCCGACATCACCGAGCTGTCGGTGCGCGTCGCCCTCGCCGAGGCCCGCAAGGACCCGAACGAGAACGACCTGCGCCTGCTGCAGGCGGTCCACCGCCTGCACGAGCAGAACCCGATGCTGGGTCTGCGCGGCGTCCGCCTCGGCCTGGTCATCCCCGGCCTGTTCGCCATGCAGGTCCGGGCGATCGCCGAGGCCGCGGCCGAGCGCAAGCTCGCGGGCGGCGACCCGCGCGCCGAGATCATGATCCCGCTGGTGGGCACCGTCCAGGAGCTGGAGATCGTCCGCGACGAGGCCGAGAAGGTCCTCGCCGAGGTCAGCGCGAAGACCGGGGTCGACCTGAAGATCGCGCTCGGCACCATGATCGAGCTGCCGCGCGCCGCGGTGACCGCCGGTCAGATCGCCGAGGCCGCCGAGTTCTTCTCCTTCGGCACCAACGACCTGACCCAGACGGTGTGGGGCTTCAGCCGCGACGACGTCGAGGCCAGCTTCTTCACCGCCTACCTGGAGAAGGGCATCTTCGGGGTCTCCCCGTTCGAGACCATCGACCGCGACGGCGTGGGCGCCCTCGTCCGCAACGCCGCGATCGAGGGCCGCAAGACCCGCCCGGACCTCAAGCTCGGCGTCTGCGGCGAGCACGGCGGTGACCCGGACTCGGTCCACTTCTTCCACGAGGTCGGTCTGGACTACGTGTCCTGCTCGCCCTTCCGGATCCCGGTGGCGCGCCTGGAGGCAGGCCGCGCCGCCATCGAGACGGCGGGCAGCGACTCGCGCTGACAAACCCTCACCCGGTCCTCACCTCACCGGGTGCCAGCGCGAGGTATGCCCCTCCGACGTCACACCGTCCCCGACCAAGGCGGAAGTTGATGCAAGGGGGAGGGGCCGCTGCCCGCACCTGCTCCGTCGCGGAGCTCGGCGCAGAGTAGCCGCGACGGAAACCCGCCCGAGCGGGGCACGGACAACGGCGTCCGTCCCCGCTCGGGCTTTTGTTGTCTCCGGGCGTCCTCGCGTGTCCTCGGACGTCTTCGCACGTCTTCGCACGTCCCCTCATGTCTCCGCGCGTAGGCGGGAATTCCGGAACCTCTCAGTTCGCTCTGAGGCTGCCGTCGCACTCTTGAACGCTGTCTGTCCGATCGCCTAACGTCTCGGAACGCAAGCGCACACCCCCAAACGTGGTGACACCAACGGGCCGCCTGGCCAGCGGCGTTGCACAGCCCTCCGCTTCTCCCCCTCGTTCGAGAAGGGCACCACCGTGCTTCGTTCCGCACTTGTCGCCGGCGCCGCGTCCGCGCTGGCCGTCGCCGGCTTCGTCGCCGCCGCCCCCGCCGGCGCCAGTGAGCTCGCCCCCCACCACATGAACCCGCACGCCGCGATGACGGCGGCCGCCAGCACCGCCGGCAACCTCGCCTACGGTGGCGGCAACGTCGTCACCGCGCCGACGGTCTACTACGTCTACTGGGGCAACCAGTGGGGCAGCTCCAGCGTCACCAACGACCCGTCGGGTGAGGTCGCCCTCCAGCAGAGCTTCTTCTCGCACGCCTACGGCAGCGGCGACACGTTCTTCACCTCGCAGACCCAGTACTGCCAGGGCGTGGCCACCGGTACCACCCAGTGCAACGGCGCCGGCACCCCCGTCGGCCACCCGGCGTCGAGCCCCCTCGGTGGCACCTGGCTGGACAGCTCCAGCAAGACCCCCAGCCGCCCCAGCACCTCCGCGATCGCCGCCGAGGCGGTCAAGGCGGCGGCCCACTTCGGCGTCTCCGGTGACAACGTCCAGATCGTCGTCGACCTGCCGCACGGTGTGGTGCCCTCGGGCTTCAAGACCTCCTACTGTGCCTGGCACGACCACACCACGACCGCCTCCGGCGCGGACCTGCCCTACACCAACATGCCCTACATCACCGACGCGGGTTCGGGCTGCGGCGCGAACTTCGTCGGCACCGGCTCCTCCGGTGTGAACGGCGCGGACGAGGGCATCACCATCGTCGGCGGCCACGAGTACGCCGAGACGCTGACCGACCCGGCGCCCAGCAGCGGCTGGGTCGACAGCTCGGGCGCGGAGACGGGCGACAAGTGCGCCTGGATCTCCAGCGGCCAGGGCGCCTCGCAGATCATCAGCCTGAACGGCGCGAACTTCGCCGTCCAGTCGCTGTGGAGCAACAACTTCTCTGGCGGTGCCGGCGGTTGCGTGGTGTCCTACACCAGCGCGAGCAACCAGCACTGACGTCGCACCACCCCGTCGTAGGCCGGGCCCCGAGGGGTTCGGCCTACGGCCGCATCCGAGGAGTCCTGTCGTGAACCGAGCCCTGCGAATCCTGCCCCTGGCGGCCGTGGCCCTGCTGACCGCTTGCAGCGGCGGCACGTCCACCCCGTCCGCCGCGCCGAGCGCGGCTCCCGCGGTTCCCTCCGCGACGGCGACGACCGCGACCACCGCGCTGCCCGCGTGCGCGAAGCTCCCGGACCCGGTGCTGCCGCACTCGGCGGGGGAGCTCACGGAACAGCAGGCCGGCGTCTACTGCCTGCCCCGCGGCCAGCGGGTCGACATATTCCTCACCGCCGCGAAGAGCGGCGACGCCTGGCGCCCGGTGCAGTCCTCCGCCACGATCCTCGCCCCGGCCAACACGGGCGTCATGACCGCCCCCCTCGGCGTCACCCCGGCCATGTTCTACGGCACCACCGACGGCACGTCGGTCCTCACCAGCTCAGCCGCCTCCGGCAAGACCTGGAAGGTCACCATCGTCGTCAAGGGGTAGTCGCACTCTTCAGGGGCGCGAGTAACAGCCGCACATCAGCGGAGCCTCGCGCCCCTGTTCGGCTACGCCGAAATGAGGGGCCTCGTGTCGGTCACTCGGTGGCTCCGGCCCGCGGCGACGCGTTGTTCGAGGCCGGAGCGGACCAGGGGCCATTCCTCGTCGAGGATGGAGTAGAAGGCCGTGCCGCGGACCATGCCGTCCAGGCCGCGGGTGTGCATGCGGTGGACGCCCTCCAGGACCGCGCCGAGGCGTTCGATCGCCGCGCGCGAGCGCCCGTTGCGGGCGTCCGCGCGCATGGAGACCCGGCGCACGCCCCACGTCTCGAAGGCGTGACGGAGCATCAGGAGCTTGGCCTCGGTGTTGATCCCGGTGCCCTGGGCCCGCGCGGAGAGCCACGTGGCGCCGATCTCCGTCGCGTCGGGGATCGCCGTCAGCGGGTCGCCGACGGGGCCGCGGGGGGCCGGAGGCCAGATCACCGGGCCCTGCCAGTAGTCCAGCTCCGTGAACCGGGTCGACCCCACCACCAGGCCGTCGCTCGCTCTGACCGTGACGAAGGGGAGGGCGCGACCCGCCGCCTGCGCGGCCAGCGCGTCTCTGACGTAACGTTCCGTCGCCTCGATGCCGTGCGGCACGGGCGTGAACGCATAGCTGCTTCGGTCCTCTGCCGCGGCCGCGGCAAGGGCCTCGATGTGGCGCTCAGTGAGCGGCTCCAGCCGCACGGTGCGGCCGCAGAGGAAGACGGGTACGGGCACTTGGCCTTAGGTCCTTCGGCGGGTGGGGTCGGGAAAGGTGCGCCCCGCCGGCCGTGGGTACGGCGACGGATCGCGTGCGCCGTGCGGCGTAGCGGGGAGCGGGGGGACAGTGTGTGTCCGAAAGATGGCCGAGGCGGGAACGAGAGCGCGAAGGACAGCGGGCGGCCAGGTGAAGGCAAGGTGCGAAGCGAGGGTGCTGCAAGAAAGTGCTGCGAGAGGTTGTGCGGCAGTCTCCACGCGCCCTGCGCGGGCGAGAGTGGAGTGCAGCGAGAGGACCATACCGGGCCTGAGGGGTTAAGTCACCCCAGTCGCGCGAAACCGACGTGCACGGCGTGTCTCCGGGGCGCATGGCCTCGGTTCGCACTCCGAATTGGGGAATGAACCCTGGTTCCGGGATGCTGGAACCAGGGTACTGGAAGCTGTTTCGACAGCCTGACGACGGGAGTGGACCCCAGGTGCTGGAACCGGAGGGGCTGTACGCGTTCGAGCCGGACGCCGAGGAGCTGGCCGCGGACGCCTCGATCCTGCTGCACTTCTTCGACGGCTTCATGGACGCCGGGGAGACCGGCGAGCAGATCGTCGCGGAGTTGCTGGAGGACCCGGACCGCCGGCTGGTCGCCCGCTTCGACGCCGACCGGCTGGTCGACTACCGCGCTCGTCGCCCCACGATGCTGTTCGACCGCGACCACTGGGCCACGTACGAGGCCCCGACGCTCGACCTGTACCTCGTGCACGACGCCGTCGGTGCCCCCTTCCTGCTGCTGTCCGGCCCGGAGCCGGACGTGGAGTGGGAGCGGTTCGCGGCGGCCGTGCGGCAGGTCGTCGAGCGCCTGGGCGTGCGGCTCGCGGTGACCTTCCACGGGGTGCCGATGGGCGTCCCGCACACCCGCCCGGTCGGGCTGACCCCGCACGGCAACCGCAAGGACCTGATCGGTCAGCACCCCCGCTGGTTCGAGCAGGTGCAGGTGCCGGGCAGTGCCGGCGGCATGCTGGAGTTCCGCCTCGACGAGGCCGGCCACGACGTCCTGGGCTTCGCCGCGCACGTGCCGCACTATCTGGCGCGCACGCCCTACCCGCACGCCGCGGTGGCCGTGCTGGAGGCGATCCAGTCCGCGACCGGGCTGGTGCTGCCGGGCACGGGGCTGCGGGACCGGATGGACGAGGTCCGCGAGGACATCGACCGCCAGATCGCCGAGGGCGACGAGGACCTGCGGACGGCGATCCGGGGCCTGGAGCAGCAGTACGACGCGGTGGCGGGGGCGGCCGACCGCGAGAACCTCCTCGCCGAACCGGTCGACCTCCCCTCCGCGGACGAACTAGGCCGCGCTTTCGAGGAGTTCCTGGCCGAGCAGGGCGACACGGAGTAGAGATTTCGCTCCCGCAGTCAGTCGCAACACCTCAGGGGCGCGGGGAACTGTCGCGCAGTTCCTCGCGCCCCTGAGGTGTTGCGACTGACTGCGGGAGCGAAATCTCTACTCCGTGGCGCCCTGCTCGGCCAGGAACCGGCCTCGTATACACATCTC
>NZ_QKYN01000220.1 GCF_003258295.1 Streptacidiphilus pinicola
GTCCCCCGCACGCCGCGCGGCCGCACCACCGGAGGGCCCGACCCACTTCCGTCGGTGGAACCACCCGGCGGAACAGTTCCCACAATTCGTCAGGCACCAGACGCTCAGCAAGGCTCGCCATGTCCTCTGAACGAGCGCCACGACCAACAGAAACGATGTCTAAGGGAGCAACTCGAGAGTCAGTAGCACAAAGCGGTCGCTGAGCAGCGCGAACTGCCAGGACGGAACCTCCGGTGAGTGACACCGGGCCAGAGCCACTGGCACCCCTGCAACTCCCGTGTCAGTGGCTCTACCTGGGTTGGGCTGGGCCGTAGGCCAGGCCTGACGGTTTGCCAATCCACGGGCGGGTCAGGCGCCTGCTGTCCGAGGGCGAGCGGCTCCCGGATCTGGCGGTCCCGGGGACCGATCGTCCCCGCGTCCCGGGGGCCGCGCCACGCCGTGAGCCGCGCCGAGTCTGATAGCGAGAGAGAGCTGCTCGATGGGACGCAAGCCAGACCTTCCGGGCGCGGTGGAGTGGGCCTGGGCGTGGCAGGACCGGGCCGCGTGCGCCCGCTTCGGCACCCGACTGTTCTTCCATCCGGCCGGCGAGCGCGGGGAGAGCTTCGAAGAGCGGGAGCGGGCCGCGAAGCGGGTCTGCGCCGCCTGCCCGGTACTGGGACCCTGTCGCGAGTACGCTCTGGCCGCGCGCGAGCCCTACGGGGTGTGGGGCGGGCTGAGCGAGGACGAGCGGGTCCGCCTTCTGCGCCGCCGCAACCTGGCGCGCCGGGCAGCCTGAGACGCCCGCAGCAGTGCGTTCGTTCGCGCGGCGGTGCGGCCCGAGCCAACACCGACACCGCGGCTGCCACCGCTGCCTCGGATCCTGCGAGTGCGCGGACCGCCGAAGCGGTGCTGTCGGCGGTCCGCGCGGGCGCCTTGGCGGACGCCTCCGGCAGGACAAGGGCCAGCGGATCGCTCCCTGCGCGACCTGGCCCGGCCGAGTCGGATCGGGCTGCCGTCCGGATGCGCGTGACTTGGCATACCGCGAAACTGGAACCGGATGCCCGCGGATGCGTGCTGCGGTGGTGGCGATGACGCAGTGGAACAGCCAGACGCGCCGGATGCTTGCCGATCTGCTCGCGGCGAGTCACCTGATGCCCTTGGAGATCCTCCCTGAGACGGTCTCGCGATGTGCCCGGTTTGCCGGCTTCGATGCAGTCCTGATCTACCTGGCCGACCTGGAACTGCGCGGGCTGCGCCTGCTGACGGGCAAGGGGCCGGACGCAGGGCAGGGTGCGGGGCAGGACCCCACGGATCTGCGCATCGACGGGACCGTTGCCGGCCGTGCCTACCAGATCGGCGAGGTCCTCCCGGCCTCGCCACAGACGGGCACGGCTACGTGGTGGGTGCCGATGCTGAACGGCACCGAGCGTTTGGGCGTGCTCAAACTGACCAGCCGCCGCGAAGACGATGACCTCATGGGCGACGCCGAGGCGTTGGCCGCCCTCACCGCTCTGATCGTCGCGAGCAAGCGAGAACGCAGCGACTCCTACGGCAGGCTCACCCGAACTCGGGCGATGTCCGTCGCCGCCGAAATGCAGTGGGACCTGATGCCGCCACGCACGTACGCCGACGGCAGGGTCGTGATCGCCGCAGCCCTCGAACCGGCCTATGAGACGAGTGGCGACGCCTATGACTACGCCACGGCCGGCCCGTCCGTGCACCTGTCGATCTTCGATGCGATGGGCCACGACACCGCCGCCGGACTGACCGCCCATCTGGCCATAGCCACATGCCGCAGCTCCCGACAACAGGGGATGGGGCTTGTGGAGTCCAGCGAAAGGATTGAGGCGGTCCTCATCGAGCAGTTCGATCGGCAGCGCTACGCGACCGGGATACTCGCGGAGCTGGACACCTCCCGGGGGCTGCTCACCTACGTCAACCGAGGCCACCATCTCCCGCTGCTGATCCGCGGCGGCCGTTGGACCTCACGCTTGAGCTGCCCACCGGCCCACCCGATGGGAACGGACCTACAGCTGCCCGTCACCCTCTGCCGCGAGCACCTCGAACCGGGGGACCGCCTCGTCATGTTCACCGACGGCATCACGGAGGCTCGACGCGCCGGCGGCCCGGAGTTCGGGATCGGGCGCTTCGTCGAACTGCTCAACCGCTACCACGCGGGCGGACTAGCCGCGCCCGAGACGCTGCGGCGTGTCATCCACGCGGTCCTGGACCACCACGACGGGCACCTCCAGGACGACGCCACCGTGCTGCTCTGCGAGTGGCTGGGACCCGACCCCTCGCCCAGCCGGCTTGCAGCCGACCTGACCGGCCTACCGCAGTAGCGCCGGGCTTTCGGCCTTGTCGCCGGGCGCGCGACCACATTACAACCGCGGCCCTGCCGCCCTCGTGCACCAGCACGCTTGTCCGCACGCCCGAGTGAACCGCAGTGATTCTGCTCGGTGTTGCGCGTCCCGGGGCCCGCGTTCGGCCGCGCCCAGGACGAGGACCCGCTCCGCGTGGAGTTTGGAAGCGATGTCAACCGCCGTCAGGCTCTTCCCGGAGCCGGTGGCCGCGCGGATCCGGCAGCGCAACATACGGGACAGTCCTTTCTCCGTGTGGCTCTTCCGAACGAAGCCGGGGACGCCAGTCCCGGCCTGGAGACTGTCACTTCAGATCGGAGAGGAGGCCGTCCAGGGCCTCCTTGAGGGCTGCGGCGTTGGCCGCATCGAACCACGCCGTTCGGATCCGCTCGTTGTTCCCTTTCGGTGTCTCATGGTCGGCAGCGAGCTGATGCAGAGGGCGGGTCTTGTCATTCAATGAGCGACCGACGTTCTCGAAAAGGCCGCGTACATACCGGTCGGCGGCGTCGGGAGCGATGCCGTGTCCGGTTGCCCACGAGGTGAGCGTGGCGAGGTAGGCGTAGTGGGTGGTGAGGGTCCCGGTCAGCGCGGAGAAGGCGTTGAAGACGTCCTCGTCCGCAACGGGGAGCGCCCCGCCCAGCTGTTCGAAGAGAGTGTCCACCACCGGGTGCGAGGGGCAGGTCACGGTGACGGAGCGCCGCTCGCGCACGGCGGGCAGCGGGATGGCGCGGACGATCGGGGCGCCGGTGGCGAGGGTTCGGCGCAGGTTGTCGGTAGCGACGCCGGCCATCACGTTGACCACGATCTTGTCGTCGTGCACCTTCAGCCCTGCGAGCGCCTCGTGGTGGTCCTGGCGGCGCACGGCGATGATCACCACCTCGGAACGGTCCAGCACCTCCTGGTTGGCTCCGCACACCTGGACGCCCTCGAAGCGCGCGGACAATTCGGCGGCGGTGCGAGCCCCCCGCGGAGAGAGGAAGACCTCCGGCGACGCCCCGCCCTCGCTGCGCAGGCCCTCGACAACGGCCTTGCCGATCTCGCCCACTCCGATGATGCCGATGCGCAGCACTGGGTCTCCCTCCATGGCGTGTGGTGGTCGTGGCTCGTGTTGGTGCGGTCTGTTCAGTCGCGTCGCGACGGTTGCGTGCGGAGCCGAACGGAGCTGAGGTCACGTCGGTCGCCTTCTTCTCCACAGCGATGTGACCGCGGGGACGCCCGCCAGACAGGGAATCATCCCGACCCAACCCAGCTCCGGCGGCAACCCGGTCGCGCCGGAGGTGTCCTTGGTCAGCAGCCCGGCGAGTCCGACGCTGGTGCCGAGCACGAACATCACGGTCGCGACGGGGCGGGCCCAACGCTTGCCTTCCTTGAACGCCCAGGCCGCCGTCAGCCAGGCAAGGACGCCGAGCGCTCCGACGACGGACGATAGGACCAAGTAGGTGGTGACGGCCGAGTCGACCCGCGCCTGGGAGTAGTCGGGATAGCCGGCCCGGATGTGATCGGCCAGCAGATGGGTGGTGCCGCCGTCGATATACGGCGCGATCATCGCGAGGACAGTGAGTGCAAGGCCCGCGTACATTGCTGCGAGCGGCCCTCGCTCATGGGGTGGTTGCGTCATCTGGGTGCTCCTCTCGTCAGTTCTCTTCACACCCGGTTCTCTTCGTTTGTCTTCACTGGTCGATCAGGGCGATCCCGTGGTCGCTGTACCGCGCCCCCTGGGCCCTGGTGTCGGGGAGGGCGGCGTCGATGTCGCGAAGGTCGGTGGCGGTCAGGTGCAGGTCGAGGGCGGCCAGGTTGTCACGCAGGTGGGGACGGCGGGAGCTGCCGGGGATGGGGATGACGTCGCTGCCCCGGTTGAGGAGCCAGGCGAGGGCGATCTGGGCGGGGCTGGTGCTCTTGGCTGCGGCGATGCGGGAGATGGCGTCGATGATGGCCAAGTTGGCCTTGAGGTCGTCGCCGTGGTACCGGGGCGCGGTGGCGCGGAAGTCGCCAGGTGCGTAGCGCGTGCCGGCGCGGACGGACCCTGTGAGCAGGCCGCGGCCGAGAGGGCTGTAGGCGATCAGGGTGGCGCCGAGACTGCGGATCGTGGGCAGGATGTCGTTCTCGACATGGCGTTCCCACAGCGAGTACTCGGTCTGGACGGCGCTGATCGGATGGATGGCGTGCGCGCGGCGGAGGGTGGTGGCCGAGACTTCGGACAGGCCGATGTGGCCCACCTTGCCCTCGGCGACCAGGTCGGCCAGGGCGCCGACGGACTCCTCGACGGGGACGGCAGGATCGATGCGGGCCAGGTAGTACAGGTCGATGTGATCGGTGCGCAGTCGGCGCAGTGACGCTTCGCAGGCACGACGCAGATCGTCGGGCGAGCCGGCGGGGACCAGTCCCTCGGCGGTACGGCGGACTCCGGTCTTGGTGGCCAGAACGGCGCGGTCGCGGTGCGGTGCGAGGGTCTGGCCGAGGAGTTCCTCGTTTGCTCCGTCGCCGTAGAAGTCGCCGGTGTCGAACATGGTGACGCCCGAATCGAGGGCTTCCAGCAGCGTGGCCGCGGCCTCTTGCGTATCGATGGGGCCGTAGGTGCCGGTCATGCTCATGCAGCCGAGGCCGAGTCGGGAGGCCGCCGGGCTGTTGGGTCCAAGGGTGGGGTGCAACGTTCCTCCATCAATTCGCAAGGGCCGCGCGGAGGAACGCGAGGATCTCCGCCTGGGCGGCCTCGGCCTGTGGTTCCACGCCGGGCAGGGTGAGAAACGCGTGCTTTGCGCCCGGGTATTCGGAAAGCCGCACGGGGGTCCCCGCCTCGCGCAGCCGCTCGGCGTAGCAGCGGCCATGGTCGGCGACCGCGTCCCTGGTGGGCACCACTACGAGCGCCGGGGCGAGCCCGCTCAGGTCGTCCGCGTACAGCGGCGAGACCGGGCGGGCGTCGGCCCCAGGTGGGACGGCGAGCCGCTGGAAGAGACGCAGTTGCGGCATGGCCCGCGTCGGAGTGCAGGCGTACTCGGCGGTCGAGGGGTAGTCGAACATCGTCTCGGTCACGTCGACCGCGGGGTTGACCAGCACCTGCGCCTTGAGCTCCAAGCCCGCCTCCCTGGCCCGAATGGCCGTCAGCGCGCTGATCAGCGCGCCGCAGCTCTCGCCGAAGACGACTGCGCGCGCCGGGTCAGCGCCCCACTGCGCGGCATGCCTCACGACGTGCCGAAGCACGTCCCAGCCGTCGTCTGCGGCGTTCGCGAGCGGGCTGCCAGGGGCGAGGAGGCGGTGCTCGACGGAGACGACGAGAGCAGGCAGCCGCGCGGCGAGGTGACTGTTGGTCCAGTCGCACTGCGCCGCCGTGCCGACGAAACTGCCTCCGTGGACATGGATCACGAGTGGCAGGTCGGTTCGGGCTGCGGCTTCGTCATGTTCCGTCGGGGCCGGCCGGTAAACCCGGACTAGGAGGTCACGGCCGGGCAGCGCGATCTCCCGCCAGACGATCGTGGCGCCGGGGTCCGGCTCTCCGAGGATCGTCCGCGCCGCGCTGGAGGCCCGCCACCGGTTCTCCGCGTCGCGGTAGGCGCGCAGTTCCTCGGTCGTGATCGCCGAGAAGTCCGGTTCCGGGGGCCGTGTCGCGGTAGTGGTCTCGCTCATGCGTCCTTCTCTCCTCCCGGCCGGGGCGCCGGGAGTGTCGTCGTGATCGGGCAGCGCTTTGCCATCATTATGCACGCACCGCGTGCACAGCCAAGTGCATAGGTTAGGCTGGGTTCCGACGAGAGGGGCGAGATGACTGGCCGAAGGCGATGGTCGACCGAGGAGATCCTGGACACCGCGGCGGACCTGCTGCGCACGAGCGACGCCGAGTCGTTCAGCGTGCGCAAACTCGCCGCATCGCTCGGGACTGACTCCTCCAGCCTCTACCGGCACTTCCGCAACAAGACCGAGCTGCTGCGCGCGGTCGCCGACCGGATCCTGCTGGCCGCCATGAACGGGTATCGCCCCGAAGGCGACTGGAAGCAACGCGTCACCGCCCTGGCCGTGCACCTCCGCGAGGCATTTGGCGAGCAACCCCAACTTGCCGCGGTGTGGGGACGCTACGGCTCCGGTGGCACCGGATCCCGCATGGTCATGGAGGAGTTGCTGCAGGCCCTGCGCGCGTCCGGCCTGCCCGACGAGGAGGTCCCGGTGCGCTACCACCGCATCGTGATCCTCCTGGCCTCCCTGATCGCCTCCGAGGCCGGCATCAGCACCATCACCGCCAAGGAGTACGAACAGGGCATGGAGCAGTTCCGCGTCGCGGTGCTCGGCGCCGACCCCGATCGCTTTCCCGCCCTGGCCCACTTCGCCCGCGACATTCGCCCCCTCGGAGCAGATCGCCGCGCCGCATTCGAGGAGATCCTCGCCACCCACCTCGCCCACATCGACGCCCAAATCCCCTGACATGCCGGATCCGCCGAGGAATTGGTCACCTTCTCGGCGACGGGTCAAAACTGGTTCTGGATCACTCGGCGATCGAGTTGGAAGCGGCAGGGGCCGTGCAGGCATCGCTCTTGTCGAAGCGCTCGAGGCGCGGCATACAGTCCAGACGTCGACGGCCCCTGCCGAGGTCGCCAACAACTCCACCTCGGCGCCTACCTGCGCCGACGTGGCATTCGCTGCACCATCCCGGACAAAGCCGACCAGGCTCGCAACCGCAAGAGACTCGGCGCTCGCGGCGGCCAGCCGCCCAAGTTCGACGCCGAGGACTACAAGGCTCGGCATGCGGTCGAATATCGCATCAATCGCCTCAAAAGGCATCGCGCCAGGACGCAACCCGAGATACGACAAGCTCGCGGTCCGCTATGAGGCGACCGTCCTTGTCGCGGCCATCAACGAGTGGCTGTGACCACAAACCCGCACCGCCTTTCGTTAATCCGTTGCCCAGGGGTCCGGCGGCCAGCTAGGTTCGCCCAGCCGCCCGCATCGGTGCAGGCCGGCGCTGTCGACCAGGAGGTGTGGAGCACATGCGCACGAGTGCCCAGGAGTTGAGCTCGCGTACTGATCCTTGCCACCTCCTCTCGACGGAGACACCTTGTCCCTTCGCATCACCCCACTGACCGACCCCGCTCACGGGCCGCACGGCCGGCGTCTCGCCTGGCTGGCCTCGGACGCGGACTCCATCCCTGCCGGGACCGCCTTCTTGCGCCTGCTCGACGGCGGACAAGAGCACCTCGCCGAGCTCGACCTCCGCGTTCATCCCGCGGAGCGCCGCAAGGGCGTCGGCTCCCGGCTCCTCAACACCGCCGTGGCCACCGCCCGGGACAACGCCCGACGCCGCGTCGTCGCGCAGGCCGAAGCCGGATCGCCCGGCGACCACTTCCTGGCGGCACGCGGCTTCCGGAAGGTCCTCACCTTCAGGTACACCCGCCTGGCGATGGCCGACGTGGACACCATCGTCCTCGCCGGAATCGTCGAGCGTCCGCACCCCGGCTACCGGCTGACGTCATGGCAGGGAACCGTCCCCGACGACCTCGCCCGGACGTTCGCCGCCTCACGCCGCGCCATGGACGACATGCCCATGGACGACGCCGAGTACGGCACCGTGGCCTGGGACGTGGACCGCGTGCGGGCCGCGGCGAAGGCCGTCGAACAGCGCGGCGACCACCTGCACACCGTCGTCGCCATCGACGCCTCCAACCGCTCGATCGCCGGGTTCACCGAACTCGTCATCCCCGGCAACGGCGCAGGTGACGGCCAGCACTACGGCACGGGCGTGCTGCCCCAGCACCGTGGTCACGGCCTCGGCCGATGGATGAAGGCCGAGTCGATCCGACAAGCCCACAGGGACTATCCGGACCTCGATGGCCTCCTGACCGACACCGCCGACAGCAACGCGCACATGCGACGGATCAACGACGATCTCGGCTACACACCCACGCACACGACACACCAGCGTCAGCTCGACCTTTAGCAGAGAACGGACGGGCCGGACCGGGGCGTCACCCCGCCCAGCCTGTCCGTGCCCGGCGGCCCCAGCCTGGTCGCCGGGCCTCCGAGCCGGGCGCGCCGCCAGGTGCGCGTCCATGCCCTGCCGTTCGTGCCCCGGGCGTGAGCGGCGGCAGCCGTCGAGGCCGCAAGGTGCGTTCGACGGCTGCCGTGCTGTGCCCGGGCCCCGGTGCGAAGCAGATCCTGCTCAGCTCGCCGTCACCCATTGGGAGGCCCGCAGCCGGAGCTTGGCGGCGACGGCGGCGAGGCAGCCGCCGGGCAGGTCGGTGACCCAGTCGAAGGCGTCGAGGTTGACGCCGTGTTGGGCGGCGGCCTGGAGCATGTCGGCGAGCAGGGCTGTCGCGGCGGCCTTCTCCTCCTCGGTGCCGGGGGTGGTGCGGCGTTCGGAGACGTCGTTGATGCGGTCGGCCAGTTCGCGGTGCCGGGCCACGGCGCGGTAGCACGCGCTGGGCAGGTCGGTGACCCAGTCGAAGGTGTCCAGGGTGATGCCGTGGTTCGCGGCGGCCTGGAGCATGTCGGCGAGGAGTGCTGTCGCGGCGGTCTTGTCCTGCTCGGTGCGCGGGTGGGCGGGACGGCGTTCGGCGGCGGTGCTGACGCGGTCGGCCAGGTCGCAGTGCCTGGTGACGGCGCGGTAGCAGCCGCCGGGCAGGTCGGTGACCAGGTCGAGGGCGTCGAGGTCGATGCCGTGGTTCGCCGCGGCCTGGAGCATGTCGGCGAGCAGGGCCGTCGCGGTGTCCCTGTCGTGCTCGGTGCCGCCGCCCTTGGCGGGGCGACGCTGGGCAGCGTCGTCGATGCGGTCGGCCAAAGTGCGGTTCTTGCGGTCGGTGTACTCGTACACGCTTGAGGTCTCCGTGGTCGGTCGGGTGGCCGTCGGCAGCGGCCGGTTCCGTTCTGATTGCCGGAAGGTCGGGGTCGACGGGCCGGACGCCCTGCGCGCACGGCGTCCGGGCCGTCGTGGTCTTGTTTCGGGCTCGGGGAGCGGGGTGTGCGGCCGACCGGACAGGCTGGGTCGTCGGCACACCCCGGGGTTGGGCTACAGGGCCTTGGCGAGGCGGTCGGTCAGGAGGCGGGTGAAGCGCGCGGGGTCGGGCAGGTCGCCGCCTTCGGCGAGCAGGGCCGCGCCGTGGACGAGTTCGGCGGTCTGCGCGAGCGCCGGGTCGTCGGGGTTGGCCGCATGGGCCTCGCGCAGGGCGGTGATCAGGGGGTGGGTGGGGTTGAGTTCGAGGATCCGCTTAACTGCGGGGAGTTCCTGGCCCATGGCCCGGTACATCTTCTCCAGGGTGGGGGTCAGGTCGTGGGCGTCGCCGACGAGGCAGGCCGGGGAGGTGGTGAGCCGAGTGGACAGGCGGACCTGCTTGACGTGCTCGTCCAGGGCGGTCTGCAGCCAGGCGAGCAGGGCGGCGAAGTCCTGCTCCTGCTGGGCCTTGTCGGTCTTCGCCTCGTCACTGTTCTCATCGGTCTCGTCGAGGTCGACCTGGCCCTTGGCGATGGACTGGAAGCGGTGGCCGTCGAAGGTGGGGACCTGGTCGGTCCAGACCTCGTCGACGGGGTCGGTGAGGATGAGGACCTCGTAGCCCTTGGCCGTGAAGGCCTCCATGTGCGGGGAGTTCTCCACCATGGCGCGGTTCTCGCCGGTCAGGTAGTAGATGGTGTTCTGGCCGTCCTTCATGCGGGAGAGGTACTGGCGCAGCGTGGTCGTCTTCTCCGGATCGTGCGTGGACGCCGCGGAGACCAGCTCCAGCAGGGTGTCGGTGTTGTCGCGGTCCTCGATCAGGCCTTCCTTGATCACCCGGCCGAACTGCTCCCACACCGCGAGGTAGCTGTCGGTGTTGGTGGCTTGCAGGTCCTTGATCGCGGCGAGGACCTTCTTGACGAGGCGTCGGCGCACGGCGGTGATCTGGCGGTCGTGCTGGAGGATCTCGCGGGAGACGTTCAGGGACAGGTCGTGGGCGTCGACGACGCCCTTGACGAAGCGCAGGTAGTTCGGCATGAGGGCGTCGCAGTCGTCCATGATGAACACCCGCTTGACGTACAGCTGCACGCCGCGCTTGGTGTCGCGGGAGAACAGGTCGAACGGGGCGTGGGCGGGGAGGAACAGCAGCGCCTCGTACTCGAAGGTGCCCTCGGCGCGCATGTGGATGGTCTGCGCGGGGTCCTGCCAGTCGTGGCTGATCTGCCGGTAGAACTCGTGGTACTCCGTCTCGCTGACCTCCGCGCGGGGGCGGGCCCACAGGGCCTTCATCGAGTTCAGGGTCTCCAGCGTGCCTGCGGTTTCGCCGTCGGCATCATCTTCGGTGCCGGTGCCGGTGCCGGTGCCGGTGCTGGTGGCCTGGGTGGCCATGCGGATGGGCCAGCGGATGAAGTCGGAGTACTGCTTGACGATCTGGCGGATCTTCCAGGCGGCCAGGTAGTCGCCGAGCCCGTCCTCGCTGTCCTCCGCCTTGAGGTGCAGGGTGACCGTGGTGCCGACGGGCAGGTCGTCGGCGTCGGCGATGGTGTAGGTGCCCTCGCCGTCGGACTCCCACACGGTGCCCTGGTCGGTGCCGGCGCGGCGGGTGTGGAGGGTGACCTTGTCGGCGACCATGAACGCGGAGTAGAAGCCGACGCCGAACTGCCCGATCAGGCTGGCCGCGTCGGCGTCCGTGTCCTTGTTCTCCTTGGCTTCCTTGATCTTGGCCAGCAGCCCGGCGGTGCCGGACTTGGCGATGGTGCCGATCAGGTCGACGACGTCGTCGCGGGTCATGCCGATGCCGTTGTCCCGCACGGTCAGGGTGCGGGCTTCGCTGTCGGTTTCCAGGGTGATGTGGAGGTCGGAGGTGTCGGCGTCGAGGTCGGGGTGGGTGAGGGATTCCAGGCGGAGCTTGTCGAGGGCGTCGGAGGCGTTGGAGATCAGCTCGCGCAGGAAGATGTCCTTGTTCGAGTAGATCGAGTGGATCACCAGCTGTAGCAGTTGGCGGGTCTCTGCCTGGAACTCGAGCGTCTCGGTCGTGCTGGCCACGGAAGCGTCTCCTTGATGTGGTGGAAGTTGGTGCGGGGGAAAGGTCGGTCAGGTTCGGGGCGCCCCGGGCGGGGTGGCTCTGCCCGGACACGGGGTCTTAGACGTGGCTGAGCGGCTGGTAGGGCTGTTCGGGTTTGGTGCGGCCGGGGCGGGCGGTGCCGTAGCAGGACAGGAAGAGCTTCCAGCCGTCGCGGCATTCCAGGGTGGCGCCGTAGCGGACGGCGGGCGGGTTGGGGCGCAGGCTGTACCTGTCGGCCCGCACGACGCCGCTGGAGGGGTCGTCCGCGCCGGTGGCGGTGGCGACCAGGGCCTGTTCGACGTGGGCCACTGGGACCGATGTGCCGGTCAGGTCGGGCACCTCCACGGCAGTGGCGTCGATGTCGCCGCTGTCGGCTGTGGTGGCGGAGGCCGGTGCCGGCCCGCTGGCGCCGGTGATGCTCCACCACACCCGGCCGCCATCGGTGAGGGTGACGGTCAGTCCGTAGGGGCTGTCGTCATCGCGTTTGGCGGCGTCGGCGATGCCGGGGATCGCGGGGGTGCGCTCGATCAGCAGCTGTTGGAGTTCGGAAGGCGTCATAGGTCATCGGGAAAGGGGTCGAAGGGTTCGGCGGCGGGAACGGTTTCCCGCTATGCGGGGGTCAGGGCCGGTGTGGTGCGCGACCGCGGCACAGTGGGGGAGCAGGTGACGGTGAGGCGGTGGCCGGCTCGGGTGGCGCGGGCCTGTACTTCGGCCAGGGCGTCGATCGCGGCCTGGCCGTAGAACGTGGCGCCGGACAGGTCGAGGGTGAGGTGCCCGGCCTGCGGCATCTGCTCCTCGATCTGCCGGCACAGTTGGCCGACGGTGTGGAAGTCGATCTCCCCGCGCACCGTGAGCGTCTGTCCTGGCTGTGGCTTGGACGGGGCCGGGCGGCGGCGGAGGGCGGAGCCCAGCGGCCGGGTGAGCGGCATTGGCTGCCTCCTGCACGGGGTTCCAGTGTCGGCGCACTGAGGCGGAACGGGCGGGTGTCAGCTGGCGGCGGCGTAGACGCGTCGCGGATCGTCGGCGGCCGCGTCGGCACGGTGCCTGAGGTGGCCTGGGTGGTCGTGCCAGAAGTCGGCGGCGGTCTGCAGGGCGGTCCACAGGGCGTGGGCCCGTGCGCGGGCGGGCGCGAGGGTGAGTGGGTCCGCGGTGTGGGCGGCCTGGTCGATGTAGTCGAGGATCCCGCGCACCGCGTCCTCCACGCTGTCGTGCAGTTGCTGGGCATGGGGGTGGCCGGCGGCGATCGCGTCGCGGATGCGGTCGCGCAGGAACCAGGTCAGCTTGGCCAGGCTGCCGGCGGTGAACGGATCCTGGCTGACGCTGACCGGAATGCCGCTGGTGGTCATGGGGTGGGGGTGCGGCGCTGCCGGGTGTTGTCGGCGCGCAGCTGGTCGGTGCGGGCGGTGAGCTGGTCGAGCCGGTCGGCGATCTTGGGGTGGCCGGCCTCGACCAGGTGGGGGCGGGCTTCGGCGAGCGGGGCGAGCAGGCG
>NZ_QKYN01000221.1 GCF_003258295.1 Streptacidiphilus pinicola
ACGACCCCCCGGTCGCCGGCCGAGTCCGCCGGGCAATCCGTCGCGCAGCCGCCGCACGTGCCGACGCCGACGTTGCCGGACGGGGCCGGGCTGCGGTGGGGGAGGAGCCGGCCGGCGACCGGGGGGTCGTTGCCGGAGCCGGACGCGCTGCCGGAGGCGGACCCGGAGGACCTCGGCGGCCTGGTGCCGGACACCGTGCTGGAACTGGCCCGGCACGGCAGCATGACGCTGCGCGCCGCCAGCGCCCGGGGCGAGGACGCGCGGGCACTCGGCGCGCCGCGTGGGGACCGGATGATCGTGGCCAGGTTCGGGGACGGCCCCGACGGTCTGCTGGTGACCGCCGTCGCCTCGGGCCCCGGCGCCACCGAAGCGGTCCGGATGCTGGCCGCGTCGGTCGGCCGCAGCAGGACCGGGCTGCTCGCCGACCTGCGGCACGGCGCGCAGGAGCAGCTCCGCTTCGGCCTGCAGCGGCTCACCGCCCGCGCCGCGCGCGGGCTGGGCCCGGCGGGCGCGATCCACGCGCTGCTCGCGCCGCTCGACCCCACCAACCGGCTGCGCGCCGGCTTCGGCACCGGCGTGGGCGCGCTGCTGCTGCTCGGCGACGACGCCTGGTACGACGCCTACGCGGGGCGCCGGCTCACCAACGAGCCGGAGAGTGCGGCGGACGCGGTCGCGCCGCAGGCGGGACAGTTCCGCTTCCGTGCCGTCGTGCCGGAGCCCGGTGACGTGCTGCTGCTCTGCACGGAGGGGCTGGCGACGCCGCTGCGCGCGGAGCCCGCGGTCGCGGCGCTGCTGGCCGCGCACTGGTGCCAGCCGCACGCCCCGGCGGGCGTGGACTTCCTGCGGCAGATCCAGGCGCGGGCGTCCGGCCACTCGGGGGACCGGACGGCCGCGGCGATCTGGGAGGAGTGACCCCGGCGCGCGGGACGCCGCTCAGGCGTCGCGCGGCTCCGCGGGAGCCGGGGCCGGGTCCTGCGCGTCGTCGGTCGGGGCGTCGTTGCTCACGGCCTTCAGCACCACCGTGCCGCGGTCGTCCGGCGTCTGTGGGCGCGGGAGCACGGCGGTGGGCTTGTCCGCCGGGACGGCGTCCTCGGGCACCGCGTCGGACGGCAGCGCTTCGGACGGGACGGCGTCCGTCAGACCGACTTCGGTCGCCGCCTCGGACGGCTCGACCAGCGTCGCGGGCAGCTGCTCCACCGCGGGCGCGGGCGACTGGGACGGCAGCTCCACCGGCGGGTTCTCCGCGACCGGCTCGGGCCGCACCGGCGCCGGCTGGGACACCGGTGCGGGCTGGGCCGGGGCGTAGGGGGTGCCCGTCGGCGGGCCGTAGGGAGCGGCCTGGTGGGGCAGATGCGGCAGGTGGGGCAGCGGAGCGGGCATGCCGAAGGGGGCCTGGACCGGCTCGGCGTACGCCGCGTAGGGGGCGGTGGCGACGAGCGGGCCGGCGAAGGGGTGTCCGGAGCCGGGGCCCTGCAGGATGCGGATCTGCTGCATCTGCGTCACCTTGCGGATCATCAGGATGCCCAGCACGGCCGAGGTGAGCCGGCAGAGGTCGGCGATGCCGCTGAAGCCGAAGGCCACCGTGACCGCACCCAAGGAGCTCGACTGGTCACCGCGGACGGGGCTGACCGCCACGAACAGCAGGGTCTGGCCGACGATGAAGCTGAGCCACCACCAGGTCACCAGGTAGGTACGCGGCTTGCGGAGCACCGGCTGTGCCGCGAGCGGGATCGCGGCGCGCCAGACGCCGCCCGCGACGATGCGGGGCAGCACGAGGGAGCCCAGCGGGATGAACCAGCCGCCGATGGCCCAGCCGGGGCTGAGCGCCTGCCGGCCGGGGGAGAGGATCTCCGACAGGTTCGCGGACTTGTAGAACCAGACGATGAAGACGATGCCGGTGGCGAGGGCGAGTACCAGGCTGAGCAGCAAGAGGATCCCGGCGACGCCCGCGGCCGCGTTGATCGCGTCCACGTTCGCGCCGGAGGTGCGGTAGGCGGTCCTGGCGACGCCGTACGCCCAGATGTTCGCGCCGAAGCCGATCAGGGCGGTCAGGCCGGCTATCGCCATCAGGATCTGCGTCGCCAGGCCGACACCGGCCGGCGCGGTCGGCGTGATCAGCCGCGGCTGCGGGTAGTACGCCGCGTAGGGCTGGGCGGGCGGCGCCGCCGAGTAGCCGCAGTGCTGGCAGCGGCCGTACGCGTCGAGCGACGCGGCGGAACAGGACGGGCAGAGCACGGGAGATCCCCTTGGCTGGTTCCGCGCTCCTCGCCGCGCGGCTGGCGGCCGATGGTATGCGATGCCACGGAGCCCCGTCCATGCGTTCCATCACAGCGTCCGTGTACGGACGGTGCAGGTCAGCGCGCGAGCAGGGCTTCGTACAGGTAGTCCTCGACGTGCCCGAGCGCGACCTCGGGACCCGCGCCCGGCAGGCCGACCACGATGGGGGTGCCGAAACCGTCCAGCAGCGCGCCGAGCCGCACCGCGAAGCGCTCCGGCTCGACGGCCCGGAACTCGCCCGAGGCGACGCCCTCGTGCAGCAGGGTGACCAGGTCCTCGCGCCAGACGGCCTCGATCTCGACCTGGCCCGCCCGGATCTCCTCGCTGGCCTGCGAGCGTCCCCACACCTCGACCCAGAGGGTCCAGCGCGGGTCACCGGGGCCGGTCGGCAGGTAGAGGGCGGCGAAGGCGCGCAGCCGTTCGGTGGCCGGGGCGTCGCCGGTGAGCAGCTCGCGGCGTCGTTCGCCGAGCTGGGACTCGCTCCAGCGCAGCGTCTCCAGCAGCAGTTGGTCCTTGCTGCCGAAGTAGTAGAGCAGGTGCCCGCCGCTCATCCCGAGCTCGCGACCCAGGGCGGCCATGGTGACCCCGGCCAGCCCGTGCCGGGCGATGGCGGCCATGGCCGTGGCGAAGACCTCCTCGCGCGGCCGGGCCGGCCGGCGCGCGGACGCTCGGACCACTCCCGCTCAGCCCCTCTCGCCCACTCGCTCCGGATCCTCGGCGGCGCTTCGAATGCTGTTCAAACCGCCGAGGACCAGTAAAGCACCCGGAGGGAGAGGGGACGGCCTCAGGCGACCTGCCTCCCGGTGACGTAGCCGATCAGCGGCACGGTGGGGTTGACCCGCACGACGTCGACGGAGCCGTCCTCCGGCAGGGTGAGCACCAGCTTGCCGCCCGCGACCGTGACCGGATGCTCGACCGGCGCGGACCAGCCCGCGGTGGTGCGCATCGAGACGGCGACCGTTCCGTCCGCGCCCTGGGCGGCGAGGCAGAGCCAGAGCGGCCCGTTGCGGGAGCCGCCCTGCGGCGCGGCGAGGGTGCCTGCGGGCTCCACGGGGATGTCGGCATCGGCGTTGGGCGCGAGCGGCGGCAGGTAGGCGAGCACTTCTTCCTCCAGGTAGCTGGGGGCGGGAACGGGCCGCGGCGGCGGAACGGGCCGCGGGTACTGGCCGAAGTCGGCGGCCTCGGCGGTGTCGTAGTCGGCGCCGCCGCTCAGGGTGGTGCCGCCGGGCTGACGGATGGTCGCGAAGGAGGCCCAGGTGCCGCCGGACCAGGCGACCGTCTGCCACAGGTAGCGCAGCCCCGCCGCGTGGGCGCCCTGGATCACGCGCAGCCCGCCGTAGACGCCGGTCCGCGCGCTGCCCAGGACCGACTGCACGCCCTGGAAGTAGGGCGCCACCGAGGCCCAGTCGGTGTCCGTGTCGACGGCGAAGTGGACCACCGTCGTGTCCGGCAGCCCGACGCCCGCGCGCTGCGCCCACGCCGTGTGCGCGTCGTTCACGCCGGCGTCGTGTCCCTCCAGCGCGCGGGTGGCCGTGCTCTCCCACACGGTCACGATGCCGAGCCCTGCCGCGTGGTAGTCGGTGACCTCGCTCGCCGTCAGGTTCTTGGTCGGGTCCTCGGAGAAGTAACGGGCCACCCAGGTCGCCCCGGTCGCCCTGATCTGCGCGATCGTCGGCCGGTCCCAGGCGATGTCGATCCCCGTCGCGGCCATGACTGTCCCCTCCAGCACCACAGTTGAGCGTGCCTGGTCCGTTTCAGCGTATCGACTGACGCGGTCTCGCGGGTCCCGATCCGCTACCGTGGCATGCTCGATTCATCCGGCACGCCGGATCGTCACGATCACCAGGCACCACCAGGGGGACCCCACATGCGCGCTGTCACCACCACCCTCGCCGCCGCGGCTGCCGCGGCCGCCGTTCTCGGCCTCGCCGCCTGCTCGTCCAACAGCGGCGGCTCCCCGTCCGCGGGCAGCACCGCATCCTGCGAGACCGCGCTGGTCGGCCTGTTCAAGTCCGCCGGCAATCCCGGCGCGGGTGCGACGCCCTCGGTGGCCAGGCCGTCGGCGTGCGACGGGATCGACGTCGCCACCTACAGCAAGCTCCTCTCGCAGGCGGTCAAGGACGCCCTGGGCAGCCTGATTCCGTCCGGCCTGCCGACCTCGATCCCGACGGACCTCCCCAGCCTCCCCACGAGCATGCCCTCCGGCCTCCCGACCGGCGACCTGCCCTCGTCCCTGCCCACCGGCGACTTCCCGAGCGGCCTGCCCAGCTGAGCCCCGCCCAACCACCCGGCCCCACCGGCCCGTCGGGGCGACGGACCCACCCGTCACCCCGACGCGGGCGCCTCCCACGGCCAGACCGCGCGTGCACCGTTCTCCAGCAGCGGGATCAGCCGGAACGCGTGGTCCGTCAACCCGCCGAAGGTGTGCCGGTTGCCCGTGCCCGAGGGCGCGTGGCCCACGCGGGAGCCGGCCAGGTTCCAGGTGTGGACGGGAACCTCTGACGGCACCTGGGCGGTCGGTTCGCCCGACCCTCCCGGCGCGCGGCACTATCGCCCGCTGGTGGCGGTCCTGAGGTCCTCGGCGGTGAGCAGCGAGAGCAGGTGGATGTCCTGCGCCGCGAGTGCCTCGGCGCCGCCCTGTTCGCGGTCGATGACGCAGAGGGCCTCCGTCACGACGGCGCCGAGGGCGCGCAGGTCGGCGGTCGACAGGACGATCTGGCCGCCGCTGGTGACGACGTCCTCGACGACCAGGACGCGGCGGCCGGTGACGTCCGAGCCCTCGGCGAGGCGGCAGGTCCCGTAGGCCTTGGCCTCCTTGCGGACGAACGCGCAGGGCAGTCCGGTGTGCCGGCCGAGCGCGGTCACCACGGGGATCCCGCCCATCTCCAGCCCGGCGAGCACCTCCGTGCCGTCCGGCACGAGCGGCGCCATGCGCGCGGCGATCTCGTCCAGCAGGACGGGGTCGGCCTCGAAGCGGTACTTGTCGAAGTACTCGGTGGCCGTCCGTCCCGACCGGAGGGTGAACTCCCCGGTGAGGTGGGCGGCGGCGTGGATGCGGCGGGCGAGGTCTGAGTCGGTCACGGACGACCATGGTGGCAGACGTCAGAACGCGGGTACTCAGAGGAAGTTGGCCTGAACGCGAGCGAGGGGAAACAGGCGTGAGCGAGCAGTCTGTGCAGCAGCCGGGTATCGCCGTGGCCGTGGTCGTCGACAACGGGCGGGTGCTGATGGTGCGCCGCCGGGTCGCGGAGGGGGAGCTCGACTGGCAGTTCCCCGCCGGCGGCATCGAGGCGGGCGAGGATCCGCTCGCGGCCTCGGCTCGCGAGACGTTCGAGGAGACCGGCCTGGACGTCGACGGCACGCTGCTCCTGGGCGAGCGGGTCCATCCGGTGACGGGTCGGCACATCTCGTACGTGGTGTGCCGCCTCATCGGGGGCGAGGCGCGCGTCGGCGACGAGGAGGAACTCGCGGAGGTCGCGTGGGTGACGCTGGCGGAGCTGCCCGCCCATGTGCCCACGGGGTTGTTCCAGCCGGTACAGGACTACCTCGACCAGCATCTGGACGTGGCAGGGACCGACTGACCGCCCGAGCCCCAGCGAACGCCGGCGTGGCGATCGGTGGGGCTCGGGCGGCCGCGCCCCGGGGCCGTCAGGGCCTCGGCTGCTGCTGCGTGATGCAGTGGATGCCGCCGCCGTTGGCGAAGATCTCGCGGGCGTCGACGAGTTCGACCTTGCGGTCGGGGAAGATCCGGGCGAAGACCTCGGCCGCGGCCTGGTCGCGCTCGTCGTCGAAGGCGCAGAGGACGACCGCGCCGTTGCACAGGTAGTGGTTGATGTAGGAGTAGTCGACCGGCTCGCCGTCCTCCTCGAAGAGAACGGTGGGGGCCTGGAGTTCGATGACCTCCAGCGTGCGGCCCTTGGCGTCGGTGGAGGCGCGCAGCAGGGCCGCGATCTCCTTGGTGACCTCGTGGTCCGGGTGCTTCGGGTCCGGCTGGCTGTGGACCACGACGGTGCCGGGGCGCAGGAACGCCGCGACGATGTCGATGTGGCCGCGGGTGCCGAAGCGCTGGTAGTCGCGGGTGAGGCCGCGCGGGACCCAGATCGCCTTGGTGGTGCCGAGGAAGGCGTGGATCTCGGCCTCGACCTCCTCGCGGGTCCACTCGCTGTTGCGGCCCTCGCCCAACTGGACGGTGTCCGTCAGCAGGACGGTGCCCTCGCCGTCGACGTGGATGCCGCCGCCCTCGTTGATCAGCCGGGAGGCGAACCGCTGAACACCCGTCAGCTCGACGATGTGCTCGGCGATGTGCTGGTCGTTCTCCCAGCTGGCCCACTCCTGCGCGCCCCAGCCATTGAAGATCCAGTCGGCGGCGGCCAGGCCGCCCTTGCCGTCGGTGAGGAAGGTCGGGCCGATGTCGCGCATCCACGCGTCGTCCAGCGGACGCTCGACGATCTCGACCTCGGGCGCGACGTAGCCCCGGGCCGCCTCCGCCTCGCCGGTGTTGACGACCAGGGTGACCGGCTCGTAGCGCACGATCGTGTTGGCCACGTTCGCCCACGCCTGGCGGGCGAGGTGGAGCTCGTCGCCGGCGAAGGTCTCGTTGGAGGTCGGGAAGGCCATCCAGGTGCGATCGTGCGCGGCCCACTCGGCGGGCATGGACCAGCCGAGGGAGGCCGGGGTGGGGGTGGTGCTCATGAGGGT
>NZ_QKYN01000222.1 GCF_003258295.1 Streptacidiphilus pinicola
GATCCGCAGACCTGCGCCCGCGACCCGCCGACCGTCCCGCCGGATCAGCCGACCCACGCGGCGATGCCGCGGGCGCAGGTCTGCGGATCGGCGTGGGTGGTGTCCACCTCCACGTCGTAGGCGACGCCCCGGTGGACCACCTCGGCCTGCAGCGCGGCCATCCCGGCTGCACGGTCGCCGCGCGCCGCCTCGCGCCGCGCCGCGACGGCGCCGTCGCACCGGACCGCGACCCACAGCACGTCCAGCCCCGCGAGGGCCTGCCGCCAGCGCTCTTGTGACGCCGCGCCACCGAGGAAGACGTCGTCGATCACCACCCGTGCGCCCGCGCGGACCATCGCGGCGACCCCCGCTATCCACGCCGCCTCCAGCCGCCGGAAGGCCGGACCGATGCTGACGCCGCCGTCCGCACCGATCTCGATCCCCGCCCCGGACTCCTGCAGCGACGGCGGCAGCATCCCGACGAAGTCGTCGACGGCGACGGCGAGCCACGGGTCCGGCAGGACGGCCTGCAGCGCGCGGACGATGCTGGACTTGCCGGAGCTGGAGCCGCCGTTGAGCACGATCACCTGAGTCGTCACCAGGCCACCCTAAAGTCGCCTCCGACGCCGGCCGCAACGCGTTTCGGCGCCCCGTGCCGCTGCAGGACACATGCGATGACGTCGTGTCAGGATGCGGAGATGCCACCTGCGATCACCGAACACCGCTACACCGCCGACGACGGAGCCGAGCTGGGTTATCTCCGGCGTGGACCCGGACAAGCAGCCGCGGACCCGCTGATCTGCGTGCCGGGCGGCCCCGGCGCCGACGTGCGATATCTCGCCGGGCTCGGCGGGCTCGACGAACATCGCTCGCTCGTCCTCGTCGACCAGCGCGCGACGGGACGCTCCCCCGTTCCGCAGGACCGGTCTCGCTGCGTCTACACCGCGCAGGCCGAGGACCTGGAGGCGCTCCGCCGCCACCTCGGCCTGGAGACGATCGACCTCCTCGCTCACTCGGCGGGCTGCCTGACGGCCCTGGAGTACGCCGCGGCCCACCCGGAGCGCGTCCGGCGCCTGGTGCTGGTCACCCCGGCGGGGCTGCTCGGACGTGAACCCGACGAACGGGAGGTCGCCGCGATCCGCGCCGACCGGGCCGGGGAGCCCTGGTACGCGGTGGCCGTCGCCGCCGAGCGCGAGCTGGCGGCGGGCGGCGTGGATCCGGCGCGGGAGGAGGAGTTGACGCTGCGTACGGTGCCGTTCGTGTGGGGCCGCTGGCGTGAGGAGTACCTCGAGCTCTACCACGAGCCGACGCAGGACGCGCCCGACTGGTACCGCGCCGTCTTCTACTCCGGCGCGCCCGCGCCGGACGCGAGGCCCGCCCGCCTCGCCCGGCTCGCCGGATCCGGCGCGCGCCCGCTGGTGCTGGGCGGTGGACGCGACGGCGTCATCGGGACCGCCCCCGCCCGCCGGATCGCCGAACTGCTGCCGGGCAGCCGGCTCGTCGTCCTCCCCGAAGCCGGTCACCGGATCTGGCACGAGGAGCCGAAGGCGTTCGTGGCGGAGGTGCTGGCGCACCTGGACGCGTAGCGTCCGTGCGTGCCGGGCGACGCGCGCCCGGGAGCGGGCGCGCACGGCCGGTCCCGGCGTGAACACCCGAGCGGCAGGAGGGGGCGACGCGACGCGGTGAGTGCGAGGATCGGGAGCATGACGGACTCCGGTTACTCGGCCACCCCGCTGGCGAAGAAGCTGCGCATCAAGCCCGGCCACCGCGTCGCGCTCCGGCACGCGCCCGCCGACTGGTCGCTGCCCGCCGTTCCCGACGGTGTGCGTCTCGACGCCGCGCCCGAGGAGGCGGACGTCGTGCTCGCCTTCTACCGCGCCGCGGCCGAGCTCCGTGCCGACGCCAAGGGGCTCGTCGCCGCGCTGCGGCCGGAGAGCTGCCTGTGGCTGCTCTGGCCGCGCCGCGCGGCCGGACACGTCAGCGACCTGACGGACGGGGAGCTGCGCGCGACGATGCTGCCGCTGGGCGTCGTCGACGTGAAGGTCGCGGCGGTCGGCGAGGACTGGTCCGGTCTCGCCTTCGTCTGGCGCAAGGAGAACCGGCCGCGGACCTGAGCGGGTGTGAGCATCCGCCGGCTCAGGCCGTGACAGCGGTGACGGACTCCGTCTCGGTCGCGGTCTCCTCCGGCCTCCGTACGCGCAGCGCGCGGACCTCCGGGACGGCGACCATGCCCGCGGTGCAGACCAGTGCTGTGCCCGCGGCGCACAGCAGCGTCGCCCGCACGCCCAGGGCGGAACTGAGCGGACCCACGGCGGCCTGCGCCACCGGGATGATCGCGAAGGAGCCGAGCGCGTCGTAGGAGTAGACCCGGGCCAGGCGGTCCTCGGGGATCTCCTGCTGGAGCGAGGTCTCCCAGGCGATGGCGAACTGCTCGACACAGGCACCGGCCAGCAGGCCGCACCCGATGAGCACGGGGAGCGGCATGCCGAACGCCAGCGCGGAGGGCAGCAGCATGTCGGCGGCCATGCACGCCGTGCCGACCAGCAGCAGACGGCGCGGGCGCAGCCGCAGGCCGATCACCCCACCGACGACCAACCCGACCGTCTCGCTCGACAGAACGAGTCCCCAACCGCCGCTCCCGAAGGACGCCTTGGCGATCGACGGGCCCAGGACCTGGATGGCGCCGCTGAAGGCGGCGTTGAGGAAGCCGAAGCCCAGCACGATCGACCAGACCCAGCGCCGCGAGGCGAACTCCTGCCAGCCCTCCCGCAGTTCGTGCAGCAGCCCGGGCTTTCCCCCGGCCGGCGTCGTCCGTGCCGTCGGCGCGCCGGCGGACGAGGCGACCCGGACACATGCGAACAGCACGCCGGCGAGTGCGAAGGTGGTCGCGTCGATCGCGAGCCCCCAGCCGGGGCCGACGCCGGCGACGACCAGGCCGCCCAGCGCCCCGCCCGCGATCATCGCGGTGTTGGCGGCCATGCGGTTCAGCGCGTTGCCCTGCTGCCGCTCGTCGGCGGGGATGGTCTGGGGGAGCAGGGCGGAGGAGGCCGGCAGCGCGAAGGCGGCGAAGGTCCCGTTCAGGGCGGACAGGACGAGCAGGCGCGGGATGGTCGCCTGGTGGGTCAGCACGAGGGTGGCCGCGGCTCCCTGGCTCAGCGCGCTGAGCGCGCTGGACCCGACCAGCACCAGGCTGCGCGGCAGGCGGTCCGCCAGTACGCCGCCGAAGAGCAGGAAGACGACGTTGAAGAGCGTCCGCACCGCGACCACGAGCCCGAGCTGGGTGACCGACCCGGTGATGCCGAGGACGGCGAAGGCCAGGGCGATGGGAGCGACGCCGTTGCCGATCATGTTCGTGGCGCGACCTGCGACGAGTAGTCGGAACGGGCGATGGCGGAAGGGAGCCAGGGCTGTTCGCATTGGGCAATCCCTACCGTGTGGGTGATCGCACAGCAACGTCTTTTCGTCGGCACCCACGAGCTGTACTTGTGCAACAAAGTGTTGACGCGGGTGTGGCGCGCGGATAGCGTCACGTCAACAAACTGTTGATACCGGACCGGACCCGAGGTCGGGCAAAGGGGAAGTCATGGCCGCGCGAACCACGTTCTCCAGCACGCTGCGGGAGGGCATCGAAGCCGACCTCGCCGGGGTCGACGCCGACCTCGCCACGCGCTACCCGGGCGACCCGGGCACCCGGCAGCCGGTGCACACCGTCTACGTCCCCGCCGACGCGCTCGCCGAGCGCGGCGTCGGCGAGCTGGTCGGCGACTGGGGCCGCCAGGCCCTCGACCTGCTGGACCGTCACGCCCCCGACGGCGCGTCGCTCGCCGCCGTCGTCGGCCAGTCCGACGCGGCGCTCGCCGCCGACGTCTACGACCGCGTCCGCGCCAAGCTGGAGCGCGAGCCCGTCGAGGACCTGCGCATCGACTTCGAGGACGGCTACGGCCCGCGCCCCGACGCCGAGGAGGACGCGGCCGCCGAGCGCGCGGCCCGTCTGGTCGCCGAGGCCGTCGCGGACGGCACGGCGCCCCCGTTCGTCGGCATCCGGATGAAGTGCATGGAGTCGGCGGTCCGGGCCCGCGGCATCCGCACCCTCGACCTCTTCCTCACCGGCCTGCTGGACGCGGGCAACGGCGCGCTGCCGGAGCAGCTGGTGCTGACCCTGCCCAAGGTGACCTATCCCGAGCAGGTCACCGCGATGGCCCGCCTGCTCGCTGGCTTCGAGCAGGCCGCCGGCCTCCCGGACGGCCGGATCGGCTTCGAGATCCAGATCGAGACCACCCAGTCCATCCTCGGCGCCGACGGCCGCGCGACCGTGGCCCGCATGATCGAGGCCGCCGGCGGCCGGGCGACCAGCCTGCACTACGGCACCTTCGACTACAGCGCGTCGTGTGGCGTCAGCGCGGCCTACCAGAGCATGGAGCACCCCGTCGCCGACCACGCCAAGGCCGTCATGCAGGTCGCGGCGGCGGGCACGGGCGTCCGCCTCTCCGACGGTTCGACCAACGTCATCCCGACCGGCCCGACCGAGCAGGTCCACGCCGCGTGGCAACTGCACCACCGCCTGGTCCGCCGCTCGCTGGAGCGCGCGTACTACCAGGGCTGGGACATGCACCCGGGCCACCTGCCCACGCGCTACGCCGCGGTCTACGCGTTCTACCGCGAGGGCCTCGCGACCGCTGCCGCCCGCCTCGCCGCGTACGTCGCCCGCGCCGGCGGCGACGTGATGGACGAGCCCGCCACGGCCAAGGCCCTCAGTGGCTACCTGCTGCGCGGTCTCGACTGCGGCGCGGTCGACGCGACCGAGGTCGAGCAGGCCGCCGGACTGGACCGCAAGGCGTTGGACGTCCTCGCCGGGCGCTGATTTGGATCTGCGTCGGGGGTCGCGTACTCTCGATCGAGTTGCCCCGGTGACCGGCCCTCTGCGGACGGAACGGGAAGACGAAATCCACTGGAAATCGGAACTGAAAAGCTCTGATAGAGTGGATAACGAAGGAAGCGCCCGGAGGGCCCCGATAAAAAGGGAACCAAAGGAAGCGTCCGTTCCTTGAG
>NZ_QKYN01000035.1 GCF_003258295.1 Streptacidiphilus pinicola
TCCTCCGGGTGGGTGGACCGGCTCGCCCCCGCCGGTCCACCCACCCGGAGGACGCAGATGCCCGACCAACTCCCCCAGCTCTCCCGCAGATCCCTGCTCCGCGCCGGCGGTCTCGGCGCGCTCGGCCTCGGCCTCGCCGGCTGCGGCTTCAGCCAGCCCACGACCGTGGCCGCGGCCCAGACCGACAAGCCAATCGACATGAAGGTCGACGGCCCGCTGGTCTACTTCAACTGGGCCGACTACATCGACCCCTCCGTCTTCGCCGGCTTCCAGAAGGAGTACGGCGTCAAGATCATCCAGTCCAACTTCGACTCGATGCCGAGCATGGTCGCCAAGCTGGACGCCGGGAACAAGTACGACATCATCTTCCCCTCGGCCAAGTACGCCCAGCGCCTTGCCCAGGCGGGACGCCTGCACACGATCGACCACGCGAAGCTGCGCAACGCCGAGCTGGTCTTCGGCAGCTACTCCTACTTCGACGACCCCTGGTACGACCCGAAGTCCGCGCACACCGTGCCGTTCACGATGTACAAGACGGGCATCGGCTGGCGCCGCGACAAGCTCGGGAACCTGACCGGCTCCTGGCAGGACCTGTGGGACGCGCAGTCCAGCGGCACCACCTTCCTCCTCGACGACGAGGACGAGGTGCTCGGTATGGCGGCCTTCAAGCTCGGCCTGGACCCGAACACCACCGCGCAGGGCGACCTGGACCGGATGACCGCACTGCTGCACACCCTCCGTCCGAACCTGCGCGGCTTCTCCAGCGACGACTACAACAACCTGCTGAACGGCACCGCCACCATGACCCAGGCATGGAGCGGCGACATGGTCAGCGTGCTCAACCAGGCCAAGGACGCGACCCTGTACGGCTTCGAGGTCGCCAAGGAGGGATCGCCGATCAACTCCGACTGCTTCGCGATACCCGCCAACGCCGAGCATCCGGGCACCGCGATGCTGTTCATCGACTATCTGCTGCGACCCGAGAACGCCATCAAGACCATCCAGTACCTCGGCTACCCGATGCCGGTCCACGGCACGGAGTCGACGTACGCGGCCCTGGTCAAACAGCTGCCGCAGTGCATGATCGAGCCCGGCGACCTCAAGCCCTCGCTCTACTTCCGCAATCCGTCCGGCGCCGGCGCCCAGGCGCGCGACACGGCCTGGACCGACGTGAAGGCGGGCTGAGATGGCACTGCGCACACCCGTCCGCACCGAGGCCCCGCGCGGAGGCAGAACCGCCCGGCGGGACCGGCGGCCCAGACCGTCCGCCGCCGGGGCGCGGATCTGGACCTGGCTCACCCTGCCCGGCACCGTCTGGATGTCGGTCTTCTTCATCGCCTCGCTGCTGCTGGTCGCGGCGATCTCCTTCGGCACCACCGACCAGCTCGGCGACCCGCGGTTCGGCACCAACCTCGGCAACCTCCAGGCGCTCACCGACCCCGCCTACCGCGACGTCATGCTCCGCTCGCTCGGCTTCGCGCTGCTCACCTCGGTGATCTGCCTGCTGATCGCCTATCCCGTCGCCTACGCGGTGGCGCTGCACGCGGGCCGCTTCAAGAACGCGCTGATCGCCGCGATCGTGGTGCCCTTCTTCGCCAACTACCTGGTGCGAATGTACGGGTGGTCCGTGCTGCTCTCCGACGACGGGCCGGTGCTGCGGCTGCTGCGGGCGGTCGGGCTCGCGGACGCACACACGAAGATCCTCAACACCGGCTTCGGCGTCATCGCCGGCCTGGTCTACGGCTTCGTGGTCTTCATGATCATCCCGCTCTACGCCGCCATGGAACGCATGGACACCTCGCTGATCGAGGCAGGACGCGACCTGTACGGCGGGCCCCTGCGCACCTTCTGGTTCGTCACCGTCCCCGCCACCCGGCAGGGCGCCGGGGCCGGCGTGGTGCTGGTCTTCCTCCCGGCCATGGGCGACTTCGTCAGCGCGCAGTTCATGGGCGGACCGAACCAGATCATGATCGGCAACCTGATCCAGGACAAGTTCTTCGAGGGCCAGGACTGGCCCCTCGGCTCCGCGCTGACGATGGCGCTGATGGCCGTGCTGCTGATCGCGATGTTCGGCTACCTGCGGCGCGCCCGCAAGGACGAGGCGGAGGCCACCCGATGAACCTGCCGGCCTCCCTCCCCCCGCGCGCCCGCAGACGCCGTGGCCCGCGCCGCAAGCCGGTGTTCGCGATCGCCGTCACAGTCGTCTTCTTCGTCCTGCTCTACCTGCCGATCGCCATGGTCGTGCTCTTCTCCTTCAACGCACAGAAGTCGCTGACCATCTTCAAGGGCTTCTCACTGCGCTGGTACGAGGCGTTCTTCCACGACAACGTGCTGCTCGGCTCGCTCGGGATGAGCCTCGAGGTCTCGCTCGTCGCCATGATCGGCTCGGTCGTGCTGGGCGTGGCCCTCGCACTCGGCCTGGTGCGCCACAAGGGCCGGCTCGGCGGCTACGCCGGGCTGATCATGATGGTCCCGCTGATCACCCCCGAGATCGTCACCGGCGTCGCCTCGCTGCTGCTCTTCAAGGGCCTCGGCGTCACCCTCGACAGCGGCACGGTGATGATCGCCGAGATCACCTTCTCCATCTCCTACGTCACCGTCATCCTGCGCTCCCGCGTCGCCGCGCTGAACCCGGAGGTCGAGGAGGCGGCGATGGACCTCGGCGCGACGCGCTGGCAGGCGCTGCGCCTGGTCACCCTGCCCGCGCTGCTGCCCGCGATCCTCGCCAGCGCCGTGCTGATCTTCGCGCTCGTCTTCGACGACTTCGTGCTCGCCTACTTCACCACCGGCGTCGACCCCCAGCCGCTCGCCGTGCGCATCTACTCCGCGATCCGCTTCGGCGTCGAGCCGACGATCAACGCGGTCGGAACCCTGATGCTCGCCGGCTCGATCACCCTCATCGGCCTCGCCCTGGCCATCCCGCGCCTCTTCGGCCGCCGCGGCGGCCTCGACCTCATCTCCGGGGAGTGACACCCATGACGCCGACCGCTGCGACCCCCGCCGTCCGACTCGACCACGTCAGCAAGGAGTTCAACGGCTCCCACGCGGTGCGGGACCTCGAGCTGGACATCGCCGCCGGCGAGTTCTTCTCCCTGCTCGGCCCCTCCGGCTGCGGCAAGACGACCACGCTGCGCATGATCGGCGGCTTCGCCGACCCGACCGAGGGCGCCGTGCTGCTCTCCGGCGAGGACGTCACCGCACTGCCGCCGAACAAGCGCAACGTCAACACCGTCTTCCAGAGCTACGCGCTCTTCGACCATCTCAGCGTCGCCGACAACATCGGCTTCGGCCTCAAGCGCAAGGGCGTCCCGAAGCCGGAGATCCGCGAGCGGGTCGGCGCGATGATCGACCTGGTGCAGCTGGGCGGCATGGCCGAGCGCAAGCCGCGGACGCTCTCCGGAGGCCAGCGCCAGCGTGTCGCGCTGGCGCGGGCGTTGGTCAACCGGCCCGCCGTGCTGCTGCTGGACGAGCCGTTGGCCGCGCTCGACCTGAAGCTGCGTCGGCAGATGCAGGTCGAGCTCAAGCAGATCCAGCGGGAGGTCGGCATCACCTTCGTCTTCGTCACCCACGACCAGGACGAGGCGCTCACCATGTCCGACCGCGTCGCCGTGATGAACGGCGGCCGGGTGGAGCAGTGCGGCACCCCGGAGGACGTCTACGAGCGACCCGAGAGCCGGTTCGTGGCCGCGTTCATGGGCACCTCCAACCTCGTCGGCGGCGTCTACCGCGACGGCACGGTGCAGCTCGAGGGCGGCCCGGCGCTGCCCGTGGGCCGACGGCCGGAGATCGGCGAAGGCAGCCAAGTCGACGTGTCGATCCGGCCCGAGAAGATCTGGCTCTCCGACTTCGAGCCCGGCATGCCCGTCGTCAACGGCGTCATCCGGGAAACGGTCTACTCCGGGCCCACCACGACCTACCTGATCGAGCTCGCCCCAGGCGTCACCGTCGCTGCGCTGGAACAGAACACCGCCCGTGCGCGGATGGAGGACCGCTGGGCGGGCGGCGAGACCGTCGAGCTCGGCTACGACCCCGAGCACTGCCTGGTCCTGAGCCACTGACGCCGCCGGGCCACCAAGGGGAGGCAACCACATGAACCACGACGTCATCGTGCTCGGCGCCGGCCTGGCGGGCCTCAGCGCCGCCCGCGATCTCGCCGCCGCCGGCGTCGACGTCCTCGTCGTCGAGGCCCGCGACCGCGTCGGCGGCCGGGTCGAACAGCAGCAACTGCCCGACGGGCGTCTCGTCCAGCTCGGCGGGGAGGTCGTCGGCCGCGCCCACACCGCCTACCTCGGCCTGGTCGCCGAGCTGGGCCTGACGCTGATCCCCAGCTACGTCGCCGAACCGGGGCTGATCGCCCGCGCCACGCCCGAGGGGGTGTCCGCGGGCGATCCCCCGCACTGGTTCGGCCCCGACGACGAGACCGAACACCGGGAGGTCACCGCCGAGTTCGTCTCCCTGGCGGGGACGGTCGACCCGGACGACCCGTGGTCGCACCCCGACGCGGCGGCGCTCGACGACCTGTCGGTCGGGGCCTGGCTGCGCTCCCGCAAGGCGCCCGGCGCCGTGGTGCGACTGTGGGAGATCGGGGCGCTCGGACTCGCCGACGGCTCGGTCGAGCGCACCTCGCTGCTGGCCGCCTTGCGCAAGCAGGCCGCCGTGCCGAGCGCGGGCCACTACGACTACGAGGACTGGGAGGGTCTGCGCGTCGCCGAGGGCTCAGCGACGGTGGCGCTGCGGATGGCCGAGGAGCTCGGCCCCCGGATCCGGCTGGGCGCGCCGGTGACCGCGCTCGACGTGCGGCCCGAACGCTGCACGGTGCGCCTGCGCGGCGGCGAGACCCTGACGGCGTCGGCGGTGGTCAGCGCGCTCCCGATCGGGCCGCTGCGGGACGTCGTCGTCACGGGCGTCTCCGACGCGCGGTTGGCGTCCCTGCACGCGCAACGCCACGCGTTGGCGGCGAAGTTCGTGGCCGCCTACCGTCAACCATTCTGGCGAGACCGCGGGTTCAGCGGGCTCTCGGAGTGCGAGGGGGTGCTGGGCAGCACCTGGCCGCAGAGCACCGCCGTGCTCTCCGCGCTCGTCCCACCGGAACGCCTCGGCGTGCTGCTCGGCGTGCCCGCCCAGCTGCGCGAGCGCGAACTGCTCGCGCAGATCGGCGAGTTGTACGGCCCCGAGGCCGAGGAGCCGCTCTCGGCGTGGCTGCGCCTGTGGGGTACGGACCCCTGGACGCAGGGCTACGTCACCCAGTGGGTGCCGGGCGACGTGCGGCGGGTCGGTCCGCTCCACGGCACCCACGAGCCGCCGTTCTACGTCTGCGGCTCCGACCAGTGGGTGGCCGGCTACATGGAGGGCGCGGTCCGCACCGGCCGCGTCGCCGCCGAGGAGGCCCTGCGCCGTGGCTGACTCGTCATCACTTCCCCTCGTACGCAACCACATCGGCGGCCACGACCGTCCCGCGACCTCGGGCCGGGAGACCCTCCTGCTCGATCCGGCCACCGGACGCCCCCACGCCCGCGCCGCCTGCTCCGACGCGGCGGACGTCGCCGCGGCCTGTGTCGCCGCCGAGGCGGCGTTCGAGCGCTGGTCGCGCACCACTCCCGCCGAGCGGCAGCGCGCGCTGCTGCGCCTCGCCGACACCGTGGAGCGTCACGCCGACGCGTTCGCCGAGGCCGAGACCGCCGACACGGGCAAGCCGCGCCTCGCCTTCCTCACCGACGAACTGCTCGCCGTCATCGACACCTTGCGGTTCTTCGCGGGCGCGGCCCGCGCGCTGCCGGGCAGCGTGGCGGCCGAGTACACCGAGGACCGCACCTCGCTGCTGCGCCGCGAACCGCTCGGCGTCTGCGCGCAGATCACGCCGTGGAACTACCCGCTGATGATGGCGGTGTGGAAACTCGCGCCGGCGCTGGCGGCGGGCAACACCGTCGTCCTCAAGCCGGCCGACACCACCCCGTCGTCCACGGTGCTGCTCGCCCGGCTCGCGGCCGAGCAGCTGCCGCCGGGGGTGCTCAACGTCGTCTGCGGCGACCGGACCACGGGCGCGGCGCTGGTCGCCCACCCGGCGCCCGCGCTGGTCGCGGTCACCGGCAGCGTCCGGGCTGGACGCGAGATCGCGGCGGCCTGCGCCGCCGACCTCAAGCGCCTGCACCTCGAACTCGGCGGCAACGCACCGGTCCTGGTCCACGACGACGTGGACGTCGAGGCGACGGCTGCGGCGCTGGCGGAGGTCGCCTTCTACAACGCCGGCCAGGACTGCACCGCCGCCACGCGTCTGCTGGTGCACCAGGGCGTCCACGACGCCTTCCTCGCCGCCTTCGCCGACCACGCGGCCAAGCTGCGTCCAGGTGCGCCCGACGAACCCGACGCCGCCTTCGGCCCATTGAACAGCTCCGCCCAACTGGCCCGGGTCCAGGGCCTGCTGGACCGCCTCCCGGCCCACGCGCGGCTCGTGACGGGCGGGAGCGCGATGGCCGGAGCGGGGTACTTCCACGAGCCGACCGTGGTCGCCTCGGTCCGCCAGGAGGACGAGATCGTCCAGGAGGAGGTCTTCGGCCCGGTCGTCACCGTCCAGCCCTTCGCGGACGAGGCGGAGGCGCTGCGCCTGGCGAACGGCGTCCGCTTCGGCCTGGCCGCGAGCGTCTGGACCCGCGACGTCGACCGGGCCATGCGGGCGACGCGCGCGCTGCGGACCGGCATCGTCTGGGTCAACACCCACGGCACCACGGTCTCCGAGATGCCGCACGGCGGTCGCGGCCAGTCCGGCTACGGCAGCGACCTGTCGATGACGGGACTGCTGGAGTACACGCAGGCGAAGCACGTCATGGTCTGACGCCGCGCGCGTCACCGCGGACGGCGAAGGCCGCCGACCGGAGGGGTCGGCGGCCTTCGCTTCGTGCGGAGCGGATGTCCGGGCTCAGAGGATGGCGCCCGGACGGTACTTGGCCGCCTCCGGGTAGCGCGCGGTGACCTCCTCCACGCGCGCGACGACCTCGCCGACCTGCGCGGCGGCGGCGCCGGTGAAGGAGAGCTTGTCGGCGAGCAGCGCGTCCAGCGCGTCACGGTCCAGCGGGATGCGCTCGTCCGCCGCGAGGCGGTCGAGCAGCTGGTTCTCGCGCACGCCCTGACGCATGGCCAGCGCGGAGCCGACCGCGTGCTCCTTGATCGCCTCGTGCGCGGTCTCGCGGCCGACACCGGCGCGCACCGCGGCCATCAGCACCTTGGTGGTGCCGAGGAACGGCAGGTAGCGGTCCAGCTCGGCGGCGATGACGGCCGGGAAGGCGCCGAACTCGTCGAGCACGGTCAGGAAGGTCTCGACCAGCCCGTCGAAGGCGAAGAACGCGTCCGGCAGCGCGACGCGGCGCACGACAGAGCAGGAGACGTCGCCCTCGTTCCACTGGTCGCCGGAGAGCTCGGAGACCATGGAGGCGTAGCCGCGCAGGATCACCGCGAGGCCGTTGACGCGCTCGCAGGAGCGGGTGTTCATCTTGTGGGGCATCGCGGAGGAGCCGACCTGGCCCTCCTTGAAGCCCTCCGTCACCAGCTCGATGCCGGCCATCAGCCGGATCGTCTTGGCGAGGGAGCCGGGCGCGCCGGCCAGCTGGACCAGGGCGGTCAGCACGTCGTAGTCGAGCGAGCGCGGGTAGACCTGGCCGACGCTGGTGAAGCCGTGCTGGAAGCCGAGGTGACCGGCGACGCGCTGCTCCAGGTCGGCGAGCTTGGCGGCGTCGCCGCCGAGCAGGTCCAGCATGTCCTGGCTGGTGCCGACCGGGCCCTTGATCCCGCGCAGCGGGTAACGGGCGATCAGCTCCTCCAGCCGGGTGAAGGCGACCAGCAGCTCGTCGGCTGCGGTGGCGAACCGCTTGCCCAGCGTCGTCGCCTGCGCGGCCACGTTGTGGGACCGGCCGGCCATCACGAGCTCGCCGTGCTCGGCGGCAAGCTGGGCGAGGCGGGCCAGCAGCGCGACCGTGCGGTCGCGGACGTGCTCCAGGGACTGCTTGAGCTGCAGCTGCTCGACGTTCTCGGTCAGGTCGCGGGACGTCATGCCCTTGTGGACCTGCTCGTGGCCGGCGAGGGCGTTGAACTCCTCGATCCGGGCCTTCACGTCATGGCGGGTGACCCGCTCACGCTCAGCGATCGAGGCGAGGTCGACGTTGTCGACCACCCGCTCGTAGTCGGCGACGGCGCCCGCGGGCACCTCGATCCCCAGGTCGGCCTGAGCCTTCAGAACGGCGAGCCACAGCTGCCGTTCGAGGACGACCTTGTGCTCGGGGGACCACAGCCGCGCCAGCTCGCCGGAGGCGTAGCGGGCGGCCAGGACATCGGGGATGAAGGGCTTGGCGCTCACGCTGGGCAATTCTAACGTGCAGCTCACCGGGGCTCCGCCAAGGGATGGCCTCCGGCCACGACGAATCCCGACGTGACCGTCGGAATCAGCCTGGCCGGCATGCCGACGCAATGCGGGGACGAGACGGTGCCAGCCCTCGGATCCATCACCGGCACCGGCCCGGACATCCCGTGTGCTGCGGGCCTGCGGCCGCGCCGACGCCGCCCTCGCGCTGTGTGTGACCGGCGGACTCCGTCGGGCGCGGCGTGCCGACCGAGTTCCGACCACGCTCAGGCGCAGCCACAGGCGCCGGCGGACGCGGTGGCCCGGCCGCCGGCAGGCACACGCTCCGCACCCGCGGCCGCCCGCACAGGAGCCCAGGCAGCCGCCGGGACGGGGCGATGGTTGTGGCTGGCGCGGCCGCGGCTGCCACAACCCCACACCCGACCAGGCCAGCCCCCGACACAGACGAGCACCCCACCAGAACGAGCCGGGCCAGCAGGCTGGCCCGGCACCACCACAGCCAGGGCGGGCGTCGTCCCGCGGGGCGACCGGAGACGGCCGCTCGGAGGGACCTGGGCTGAAGAGCCTGGACCGGGGAGCCATCGAGCTGCGAGGCCGCGGCCAGGCATGCGGAGCGCGCCAGAGCGCTGGACCCGGCCCGACCGGCACAGGCCCAGCTATCGCACGATCAGTACCCAAGACCCACCCGGGGCGGCAGACGCTGGCCGGGCAGGCGGCGGGTGCCAGGGCGCGGCATGGCCGGGCAGCCCTGCGGGGCAGCAGCAGGCGCCGGCACGACAGCAGGAGAGGGGCGGAGCAGCAAAAAGCGCCGAGCCCGTGCGAGTAATCCAGACGGGCACGGGCCGGGTCCGCCCGCCACCGAACCCGAACCCGAGGAACGCACCCCCGCCCGCGGAAGGGGGCGTCAAGGCGGGGTGGGGCGATTGCCACCAAGCAACGCCGTGCTGCGGATCGTGGAATTCAGTCTCTGGACCAGCGGGCTCCCCCGTGGTTGGCGAGGGCTTGTGAGAGCTGCGTTCGTTGTTCGTGTGTCATCGGTCCGAGGACACACACCGGGTGTCCGATGTCGTTGGCGCGCCAGACCTTCGGAACTGGCCATCCAGCGGGCGCTTGAGTGACCGCCGAGTCTCTTCTCACCGGCTTCACGAACAGTGCGGTGAACCGGTACGGGACTGCGTCTTGGAGGTCTCGGATAGTGACCTCCTTGATGTTGTCCCAGGTGAACTCGCGGCGTCCGGTTGAGCTGGTGGTCATGATGTAGTCCGGGCCTACATACAGGGCCCAGCCCGGTCGTGCTGAGGGCACTTGGCCCAGTCGCCGGCTGTAGACGGCTGCCAAGTGGCAGCAGATCGCAAGAACGGCGAAAAGGCCGCCCCCTCCCAGGAGGCCTAGGCCGAGTTGCGAATGGGAGGTACTAATTTCGGGAAGGGCGTTGGAGAGCAGTTCAACCACGCCGACAATGACGAGTCCAAGGGATATCAGCCAGAGAGCGGGAATCAACTCTGCCACGTCTGACGAAGTGCCCGCGGGTACCTCCTCCGCGAAGCCGTGCAGGGGCTCCCTTCCGGTCCAGGCCAGCTCGAAGGAACCGCCACTCCCAGGAGGCTGCGGCTCCTGTGACTTGTTCACGGGGTGGCTTGGGGGTGGCGTCTTGACGGGCGGTGCAACGGTGACAGGGGAGTGCAGTCGCTCCGCGACGGTTTCGGCGTCGGGCCGCATTGCCGGTTCTTTGGCGAGCATGGCTGCAACGAGTTGCTCGACGTGCGGAGGAACGTCGTCTCGGACAGATCGCAGTGGCGGTGGTGTCTCCTCCAGATGGGCCACCATAAGGGCGGGCAATGACTCCTTCTCAGGCAGGAACGGTGGGTTGCCGGTGAGCAGGGCGTACAGGACGCAGCCGAGAGCGTAGATGTCCGTGGGCCTGCCGACGTCTTTGCTGCCGCGCCATTGCTCGGGAGCCATGAAGGGCGGAGTACCGATCAAAGCACCGGAAGCGGTCAGAGGCCCGGTGGCCTGGACAGTGCGAGCGACGCCGAAGTCGCAGATCTTGATCCGCCCAGTGCGGAGCAGGAACAGGTTCGCGGGCTTGAGGTCGCGGTGCACTACCTGCTGCTCGTGGGCCGCAGCCAGCGCCTCGGCAGCCTGCCCGACCAGGTCGAGAGCTTCGGCTACGGGCAGGCCTTTGACCTTGTCTGCCGGGAGCCCTTCGCGGTGCCGCTTGAGGTGGCGCGCCAGGTCGGTGCCTTCGAGCAGTTCCATCACCATGAAGTGCTGGCCCTCGTACTGCCCGAAATCGTGCACGACGGTGATCCCAGGGTGCTGCAAGCGCGCACCGACCCGGGCCTCACGCCGGAACCGCTCCATCATCTCCTGATCGATGCCGGACTCAAGCAGGACTTTCACCGCGACCGCGCGGCGAAGCGTCAGGTCGTTGGACTGCCAGACCTCTCCCATGCCGCCCTTGCCCAGGTGCGCCCCCAGCTCGTACCTGTCGGCAAGAACGTCTCCAGGCTGCACGCGAACTCCCAAGATCCCAACTGGCATGGAATATCCAATGTATGGAGCACTCCGATCACACCTCCATGGTTCCCGAATCCACTCGCGGTTCGGAAGGCTCCCTCCAACAGTCGAGCTGACGACCTGTGAGCAAGACTGGCAGGGCAAGCGGGCCACAGGCAGGGCGGTGCTGGCCCTCACGGCGGCGGCGGTCCGGGCTGTTCAGCCTCCGGCGGGAGCTCATGCTGCCGGAGCCGGTCGTGGTGGCGAACCGTATCGGGTCCCCGTCGGGGCGAGCGGGCTCGCCGTGTTCGATGTCGTCGAGCGTGCGGACACGCGCCGCATTCAGGTCGATGGCCGGCGCGCCGCTCTCGGAGCCAAAGCCGTCCTGCGACCCCGTACTGTCGTCGCCTGCCCGGTCCTGACCTGCCGACGGAGCTGCCCGCGACCGCGCCGAAGCTCAAGGGCGGCTGACACCTCACACGACGCACTCCTCAGACGGCGCGCACCCGCCGGACGCGGGCTTCGATGCCGTCCAGGGCGATCTCCAGGCTGGCCGCGAAGGTGTCGTCGCGCTGGGTGGAGAGGGTTGTGCCCTCCTTGTGGGGCATGACGCGTTCGGCGTTGGTGAGGTGGCGGGGGTCGATGTCGGAGGCGAGGCCCATGACGGCCTCGTGGTAGGCCTCCTCGGTGAGACCGGATTCGCGGACACGGATCAGCTGCTGGGCTTCGGAGGTGGCGAAGCCGTAGACGAACTGGAAGAGCAGGCCGAGCGCGCCGCCGCACTGTTCGGGTGGGAGGCCGGTGCGCTCGGCGGCGGCGATGGCGCTGCTGGAGAAGAAGAGCGCGTTCGGGCCCAGCGGCAGGACCTCACCGGCGACGCGGGTGGCCCAGAGGTGGCGGCGGTAGAAGTCGCGGTACTCGTGGGCCATGACGCGCAGGTGGTCGCGCCAGTCGCCGTCCTCGGCGAGAGGCGGGATGCGCATCTCGCCGAGGGCCTCGTCGAGGGCGAGCTCGAGGAGCTCGCCCTTGTTGTCGACATACCAATAGACCGACATGGGGGTGACCCCGAGCTCCGCGGCCAGGCGGCGCATCGAGAAGCCCTGGTCGCCCTCGGCGTCCAGCAGCTCGACGGCGGCCTGCACGATGCGCTGGCGGGAGAGCCCGCCGGGCGCGGTGCCCCGCTTGCGTTCCTTCGGGGGCCGAACCCAGACGCTGACCTGCGGCGCTGCGGCGGGGTTCGGCGGCGAGGACTTCTGCGGGGCCATGCGGCGATCGTAGTGCCGCCCGTCGGCGCTCACCTGGGTCGCCCGCCGGTCAGGCCGCCGTGGCGGGCTCGGGCTCGACGACGGGGCCGCCGCCCGCGGGCGTCCCGGCGACGGCGCGGCCGATCAGCCAGGCGGCCAGCAGGCCGCCGACCAGGACCGCTACGGCGCCGATCAGCTGAGCGCTGGTCAGGCTGTCCGCGAAGGCGTTCGCGACCTGGTGGGCGCGGCCGGGTCCGGCCGTGGCCAGCGCCTTGGGCAGGGAGCGCGCGGCGTCCTGCGGCACGCCGGCCGGCAGTGAGGCCGCGAAGCCTGCGGTCAGCACGGCGCCGAGGACGGCGACGCCCAGGGAGTTGCCGAGCTCGCTGAGGGTGCCCATCAGGCCCGAGCCGACGCCGGCCTTCTCCGGCGGGATCGAGCTCATGACGGAGCCGGCCATGGCGGGCTGCGCGCAGGCGACGCCCGCGCCCATCAGCACCAGGCCGAGGAGGATGCCCAGGTAGTCGCCGTGCCGGCCGAGCACCGCGATCGCGGCGAGGCCGCCGGCCATCAGGCTGAGGCCGCCTGCGATGGCGACCGGCGCGGGCAGCTTGGAGGTGATCCGCATGCCGGTACCGGTGAGGTTCAGCAGCACGATCGTCAGCGCCATCGGCGCTGTGCGCAGGCCGGCCTCCAGCGGGCCGTAGCCGAGGACGAACTGCAGGTGCTGGGTGAGCAGGAAGAGGGAGCCGCCCATGCCGAAGGAGACCAGCACGCCGCCGGAGACCGCGCCGCGGAAGCGGGCGTTGTGGAAGAACGACATGTCCAGCAGCGGGTGCGGGGTGCGGCGCTCCCAGAGCACGAACAGCACGACGAAGACGACGCCGATCGCGCCGGGCGCGAGCGTGCGGCCCGAGGTCCAGCCGTAGCCGGGGCCCTGGATGATCGCGTAGACCACGGCCACCAGGCCGACGATCGACAGCAGCGCGCCGAGCAGGTCGGGGCGCTCGCCCTGCGGGTCCTTGGACTCGGGGACGAACCTGGCCACGGCCAGCAGGCCCAGCACGCACACGGGCAGGTTGACGATGAAGACCGAGCCCCACCAGAAGTGCGCCAGCAGCGCGCCGCCGATGATCGGCCCGAGGGCGAAGCCGAGCGAGCCGACGCCCATCGCGGCGCCGAGCGCCTTCGGCTGCTCCTCCGCGTCGAAGGTGCGGACGACCAGCGCGATGGTGGTGGCGAGCAGCAGGCTGCCGCCCACGCCCATCCCGAAGCGGGCGGCGATCAGTTCGCCCGGCGTGGAGGAGAGCGCGCCGCCGAGGGAGCCGACGCCGAACAGGCCGAGGCCGAGCATCTGGACGAGCTTGCGCCCGTAGCGGTCGGCGAGCCCGCCGGCGGCGATCAGCATGCCCGCCTGCGCGAGGGAGTACGCGCCGATGACCCACTGCGTCTGCGCGGTGGTGGCTCCGAGCTCCTTCGTGAGCGAGGGCACCGCCACGTTGAGCACGGTGTTGTCGAGGATCACGACGAGCTGGACGAGACAGATCACGGCGAGGATCAGCCAGCGGTCCGGTCTCCGTTCGACCGGTGTGGTCGCGGGCACGGTGGTGGCGGTCACGGGGTCCCCCTTGTACGGCGTATAAGGCTTGTACACTGTAGAAGGACAAGCCGGGTGACCGCCACCGGTTTTTCCGTGCACGATTCTCAGGCGCCCGCTGGCCGCCCGTCAGACCCCCGGCAGGGTCTCCACCCAGCGCAGATGGCCCTCGACGACGGCCAGGACGCGCGCCTCGCCGTCCGGTCCGCGCAGCTGCAGCCCGGCGCCGCCGCGCGAGCGGTCGGTGCGCGGGTCCGGGTCGGGTACGTCCTCGACCGAGAGCCACCACAGCGGGCCGGTCTCACCCAGCGAGGCGATCGCGCCGTCGAACGCGGCCCGCCGCTCCGCCGGGACGTGCATGCGCGTCGCGGAGTGGAAGACGACGCGCGGTTCGCCGTCGGGCAGGCCGGCGGCGAGGCCGGGCAGCACGTCGATCGCGTCCCCGCGCACGATCGGCGGCGGGTCGCCCGCGACCAGGTCCAGCGCGGCGGTGAGCAGGATCCGCTGGTCGTGGTGCTCCGGCCAGACCAGCGCGCGCAGCCACTGCCGGTCGTCGGGGTCGAGCACGTCGACGGGGTTCAGGTCCACACCCCGCACGCTCGCCAGGGCGGGCAGCGCGTCCAGGTCCGGCAGCTCACCGTCGCCGTGCAGCTCGGCGACGAGCTGGACCGGCGAGTCCGGTTCGCCGAAGCGCCGCCCGCCGAGCCGGTAGCCGTACCGGTCGAACCTGAGGTTCAGGCCGGCGCTCGCGCCCACCTCGATCAGGTGGACCGGCCGGTCCCCGATCTCGTCGGCGATCGCCGCCAGCGCGAACCGCAGGCCGAGCGAGCGCTGCACCTGGTTCGTCTGCACCAGCCGCGAGCCGATGACCGCGCGCAGTGCGTCCGCGTGCCGGGCGCAGAAGGCGACGAGCGCGGGCCCGGCCTCCTCCGCGGGCCGGGCCGCCACGCCGTCGGGGAGCAGCGACGGGTAGTACGCGGCGAGCGGGTCGTCACCGGCACCGGTCAGCAGCACCTGCTGGACCGCGCCGAAGAACAGGAACGTCGGGTACTGTCCCGGCCGCCCCGCCGCGGCGAGCTCCAGCAGCGCGTCGTCGGCGGCGACGGTGCGGCTCAACGCCTGGTACAGCGGTGAGGTCGCGAACTCCCCGGGCTCCGCGAACGCGCGCCGGACGAGGGCCCGGTGAGCATCAGTGATCTTGGATTCCATGCCGCCGAACATAACCGACTCCCCCGCGGCGGGGTCGCCTCCGCCGTGCCGCCGCTTCCGCCGGCTCAGCGCACGAGCAGGTCCAGCAGCCGGTCCGCCTCCGCCGAGGGGTCGACGGAGAGCCCGCAGTGGACCGGGCCGGGTTGGACGACGGTGCTGCGCGGCGCGGTGAGCCAGCGGAAGCGACGGCCCGGCTCCTCGTCGCGGGCCTGGCCCGCGGTCTCGCCGCCGGTGCAGACGTCGGCGACGGCGCGGAGCGCGGCGCGGACACCGGGCAGGTCGACCGCGGGGTCCAGGGCCAGCAGACGCGCCTCGTCCAGGTGGATCGCCGCGCGCAGTACGCCCGCCTGGCGGCTGTAGACCAGCACGCCCGCGTTGATCTGCTCGCCCCGCTCCACCCGCGGGACGACGCGCACGAGCGCGTACTCGTAGACCAGCTTCTCCGCGGCCGGAACGCTGCTCACAGCGACACCCACTCCCTCGGGCCGGCGGCGCGCGCCGCCAGCTGGGCCACGTACGCGGCGCGCACCGCGTCCGGATCGTCGAAGCCGGGCTCGTCGGCGAGCCAGACGTCGGGGACGAGCGCGAGGACCTCGCGCAGCAGCGCCTCCGTCACCCGAGGGCCGAGTTCCGCGTCCGCCGTCGCGACGTCGGGGGCGAAGCGCAGCAGCACGTGGTCGGAGGAGTCGAAGGGCTTGCGCGCCGACGCGGCGGCGCGGGGCCAGTTGTGATGGAAGATCAGGCTGGCGCCGTGGTCGATCAGCCACAGCTCGCCGTCGTGGACCAGCAGGTTGGGGTTGCGCCAGGAGCGGTCGACATTGCCGATGAGGGCGTCGAACCAGACGACGCGTCCGGCCAGCTCCGGGTCCACCGGAAAGGCGAGCGGGTCGAAGCCGAGCGCGCCGCTGAGGTAGGCCATGCCGAGGTTGGTGCCGCCGGACGCCTTGACCAGGTCCTGCACCTGCTGGTCGGGCTCGCCGACGGCGATCCGCGGGTCGACCTCCAGCCGGGTCAGCTCCGGGACGCGGAAGCCGAGCCGCCGGGCCAGCTCCCCGCTCACCACCTCGGCCACCAGCGCCTTGCGGCCCTGGGCGGCGCCGACGAACTTGGCGACCCACAGCCCGCCCCGGCCCGTCTCCACCAGACCGGGCAGGGAGCCGCCCTCCCGCAGCGGCGTCACGTACCGGTCCGCCGTCACCTCGTGCAACATGCGCCCCACCCTAGATGACCTCGGTCCGCGGGCCGGGTCCGGCCGCTCTGCGGAGGCCCTAATTCGGTGTCCCGGCCGCGGCCCACGGAGCTACGCTCCCCGACATGATCCCGTCGATGGCCGAGGCAGCAGCGAAGCGATATCCGCGGTAGTCCGCGCGGCCGGGCCCGCGTGACCTCCGTGGCACGGCCGGACTCCTCCGGGGGACGGCCGCCTCTGCTTCCGCTTCGCCTTCGACCCGACGGGACTCCCCTCGCCATGCCCCACACCCCGCCTTCGACGACCCTCGACGCCTCCGCCGACGCCCTGCTGACGGTGCTGCGAACCCAGCCGGACCTACGGGAGGGCCCGGCGCTCGACGCGGTGCTGCGGCTGCTCGCCGAGCGTCGCACGATGGACCTGACCGACCTCGCCCCCGCCCGCCAGGCCGAGCTCGTCCACGCCCGCGCGGTGCGGCTGCTGCCCGGCGCCGGCCGGCTCGCCGAACTGCTGGAGTCCGCCCGTGCCGCGAACCGGCCGCTGACGGTCAAGTTCGGCATCGACCCGACCGCGGCCGACGTGCATCTCGGTCACGCCGTGCCGATGATCCTGGCGAGCCGGTTCCAGCGGATGGGCCACCGGGTGGTGTTCATCGTGGGCGACGTGACCGCGCGGATCGGGGATCCGTCCGGGCGCAGCGCGGACCGGCCGGCCCTCACGGAGGAGGACGTGCGGCGCAACCTCGCCGGCTACCGGCGGCAGGTGGCGCCGTTCTTCGACTTCGACCGGGCCGACTTCCGGTTCAACAGCGAGTGGTTGGCGACGCTGCCGCTCCCGGAGTTCCTCGGCGTGCTGCAACGGCTGCCGGTCTCGGCGGCGCTGCAGCGCGAGGACTTCCGCACGCGCCTGGCCGCGGGCGGCGGGCTGACGCTGGCGGAGCTGGTGTACTCGGTCGTGATGGCGCTCGACTCGGTCGAGGTCGCGGCCGATGTCGAACTCGGCGGCCTGGACCAGTTGCTCAACCTGCAGATGTGCCGGCGGGTGATGGAGAACGCCGGGCAGGAGCCCGAGGTCGTCGTCGCCACCGGGCTGATCGAGGGCACCGACGGCAGCGGAGCGAAGATGAGCAAGAGCCAAGGCAACTACGTCGCGCTCGGCGCGGGTCCCGACGACGTCTTCGGCAGGCTGATGTCCGCCGCGGACCGGCTGCTGCCGGACTACCTGCGCGCGCTCACGGAACTGCTGGAGCCTGAGGTCGAGCTGCTGCTGGCCGCGGTCGCGGACCGGACCGTCCATCCGCTGGGCGTCAAGACGCTGCTCGCCTCGGACGTGACGGCCACGATCCACGGCCTCGACGCCGCCGCGGCGGCGCGCGCCGGCTTCCGGGCCCGGTTCTCCGCGCGGCGCTTCTCCGAGGCGCCCGGCCTGCCCGTCGTCGACGCCGCCGAGCACGCCACGACGACGGTCGGCGAGTTGCTGGCCCGGGTGGTGGGCGTGGTGGCGGGCCTCAAGCAGGTGCGCAGGGTGGCCGAGGCGGGCGGTCTCCGCCTGGTCGTGGAGGACGCGGCGGGCGGACAGCGGGTGACGACGCTGACGTCCGCCGACGCCGACCGCAGCGTGGGCGCGCTGCTCACCGCGCACCCGGCCGCGCCGGGCGGGACGGGGAGCCGGGTGTTCCTGCGCTGCGGCCGGAGCGTGGTCGAGTTGACCTGACCGCCACCCCGGAGCCCGCGCCGTCGGCTCCGCCTCCGTTACGGCGCGTCAGTCCGCGGTGGCGGGCCGGAGGTCGGCCGCCGGATGCCTGCCGTGGGGTCGGCTCAGGCCACGTGGTCGAGGACCTGCCGCAGCGTGCCGATCAGCGCGGTCGCCCCGACGGCGGCGAGGCGTTCGGCCGGCATGAGCGCGGTGTAGCCGAGCACGTCCATGCCCGCGGCCCGCGCGGCGAGGACGCCGTTGGGGCTGTCCTCGACGACGAGGCAGTCCGCGGGCGCCACGCCCATCGCGCGGGCCGCGTGCAGGAAGAGGTCCGGGGCGGGCTTGCCGACGCCGGCGACGTCCTCGGCGCTGAAGACCACCGAGGCGGGCAGGTGCTCGCGCAGGCCGGAGCGGTCCAGGGTGAGGTCGATCCAGGCGTGGTCGGAGGAGGACGCGAGGCAGTAGCGCACCTCGCGTCGTCCCAGCTCGGCCAGCACCTCGGCCGCCCCCGGCGCGGCCACGACGCCCCGGTCGAACGCGGCGAAGACGCGATCGTGGCAGCGCGCGGTGAAGTCCTCGGGCAGCGTGCCGCCGTAGCGGTCGGCGACGACCGTGTGCACGTTGCGTCCCGCGTTGCCGAGGAAGTAGTGGAAGGACTCCTCCAGCGTGGTGGGATAGCCCAGTTCGGTCAGAAAGCCGGAGAGCACGCGGTGCGCCGTGGTCTCGCTGTCGACGAGCGTCCCGTCGTTGTCGAAGATCACCATCTGGTAGGCCACCCCGGCATGCTAGTGCCGGGCTAGTGCCCCATCGCCGCGCCGCCGTCCACCGGCAGCACGGCGCCGGTGATGAAGGCCGCCTCCGGGGAGGCCAGAAACTCGACCGCGGCGGCGACCTCCTCGGGTTGGGCTAGTCGGCGCAGCGGCGTCTCGCCGGCCATCTTCTCCTTGAGTTCGTCACTGAGAACGGCTGTCATCGCCGTTTCGGTGAGGCCGGGGGAAACGACGTTCACGGTGATGGAGCGCGGGCCGAGCTCGCGGGCGAGCGAACGCGAGAAGCCGATCAGGCCCGCTTTGGACGCGGCGTAGTTGGCCTGTCCCGTCTCCCCACGAAGTGCGACCGCCGAAGAGATGATCACGATTCGTCCGGCCCGCGCGCGGATCATCCCCCGGGCCGCGCGCTTGACGACGCGGAAGACGCCGGTGAGATTCGTGTCGACGACCGTGGTGAAGTCCTCCTCGGTCATCCGCAGCAGCAACTGGTCGCGCGTCACGCCCGCGTTCGCGACCAGGATCTGGACCGGGCCGTGCGCCTGCTCGACCTCCTTGAAGGCCTGCTCGACCTGCTCGGGGTCGGCGACGTCGCAGCGTACGGCGAGCAGGCCCTCGGGCGGGTCGCTGCGATAGGTGACCGCGACCCGGTCGCCCGCCTTGGCGAAGCGACGGGCGATCGCGAGTCCTATCCCTTTGTTTCCGCCGGTGACCAGAACGGACCGGGACATACCGTGACCCCTCTTCCACGAAGCCTTGCGGAATTCCCGTGCATACTCCGCGATCAAGGCATCCGGGGCGGGTACTGGACGCGTCCCTCGGGGGTCTTTCAGGGGGCGCGGCGGTGACCGGATACCGGACGTCCGCGTCTCATCTCTTACCGTCGGGTAGGATAATTCTCCCGTGTCCTCGGCGGCCGCGTTCGCCCGCGTGAAGGTTTGGAGCAGGGTTGCTCGACCAGCCTGCGTTCGGACGTCGCCTTCGGAATCTGCGTCGTCAACGCGAGATGTCCCAGTCGGAATTGGCCGGCGGCGAGGTGTCGCCGAGCTATATCTCGCTGATCGAGTCCGGCCGCCGCATGCCGAGCGAGGAGATCGCCCAGGCCATCGCCGAACGCCTCGGTGTACCGCTGAGCGAGTTCGGCGTCGTCCCGCCCGCGCAGGCGAACGCCGACGAGCGCGCGGATCTGGTGCGCCGGCTGGTGGTCGCGCGCAGCGCCCGCGCCGAGGGCGGTTCCGCGTTCGCGGCCGAGGAGCTGGTGACGCTGGTCGACGAAGCGGACTCGCTGGGCGAGGACGACGTCGCCTGGGAGGCCTCCTGGGAGCTGGCCGAGACCTACGGCGACCTGGACCAGCCGGTGGACCGGGACGCGGTGCTGCGACGCCTGCTCGACGACCCGCTCACCAACAGCTCGATCCGGCTGCGCGCGCGGGTCGCGGCCGCGATCGCGGAGCTGGCGCAGAGCCGCGGGCGACTGCCGGAGGCGGTGCGCGCGGCGGAGCAGGCGGTCGCCGCGGCGGCCGAGCTCGACGCCAGCGCGCTCGAGTGGTGCCGCGCCAGGCTGGCGCTGATCGCCGCGTACACGGCCTGCGACGACCTGGACCGGGCGGGCGACGCGCTGCACGACATCCTGGACCGGCTGGACGAGCTGCCCACCGACCGGCTGCGCGGCCTGGCCTGCTGGGCCGCCGCCGACCTGCACGTCGCCACCGGCCACCCCGCCGACGCCGTCCCACTGCTGGAGCGCGCCGCGGAGCTGCTGCCGCCGCGCACCGACCTGCGGCAGTCGGCGCGGCTCGCGCTGACGACGGTGCGGGTCTGGCTGGCCACCGACCGACCGGCGGACGCGGTCGACGAGCGGCTGGGCTGGACCCGGCACGCGTTCTCGATGGTGGGTACCGAGGCGGACCGGGTCCAACTGGCCGCGGTGGAGGCGACGGTGCTGGCCCGCAAGGGGCTGTTCGAGGAGGCCCTGTCCCGCGCCGACGACGTCCGCCCGGCCCCCGGGCTGCCCCCGCACGAGCTGGCCGAGAGCCTGCTGGCCGCCGCGGAGGTCCAGATGGCGGGTGGACGCGCCGCGGACGGCGAGAAGTCCTGCCGCCGCGCCGCCGAACTCTTCGACGAGACCGGCACCCACCGCAGGGCCGCGCGCGCCTGGCGGACCCTGGTCGGCCTCGTGGCCGAACGCGGCGAGCGCTGACCACGCGGAACGCGGTCCCGTTCAGCCCGCGAGCCGCTCCCGCTGAGCGGCCTGGCGGGCGAGCAGACGGTCGCGCTGTTCGACGAAGCGGTCGGCCTTGTGGTCCAACAGGGCAAGGAACTCAGCGAGTTCCTCGCGGGCCCGCTCGCCCTCGGCGGAGAGGCTGGCCAGTTCGAAGACCCGCCAGAAGCGCAGCACCGGTGTGACGACCTCGTCGTGATGGAGCCTCAGGTCGTAGATGCCGGCCTTGGCGATGGCCACCGAGCTGCGCGCGAAGTCGGGTTCCGCGCTGCCGGGCATCTCGAATCCGATCACCTCGTCCCGGATCGCCTGCAGGGTCTCGTTCGGCTGGATCTCCAACGCGGCCTGGAGCAGGTTGCGGTAGAAGACCATGTGCAGGTTCTCGTCGGTGGAGATCCGGGTCAGCAGGCGGTCCGCGACCGGGCAGCCGGTGGCGCGGCCGGTGTTGCGGTGCGAGACGCGGGTGGCGAGCTCCTGGAAGGAGACGTAGGCGAGGTCGCGGACGACCGAGTCCGTCGTGCCGGCGTAGCCGGTCTGCATGTGCGCCATCCGGCGCCTTTCCAGCTCGACCGGGTCGACGCCGCGGGTGACCACCAGGTAGTCGCGCAGCGCGATGCTGTGACGGGCCTCCTCCGCGGTCCAGCGGTTGACCCACTCGCCCCACGCGCCGCCGCGGCCGAAGGCGACGGCCACCTCCCGGTGGTAGGAGGGCAGGTTGTCCTCGGTCAGCAGGTTGATGATCATCGCGGCCTTGGCCACCGGATCGAGGCGGGAGTCCTCCGGCCGCCAGTCCTCGCCGCCGAGGAAGGCGAAGTCGCGCCCCTCGCTCCACGGCACGTAGTCGTGCGGCATCCACTCCTTGGCGGCCGCCAGATGGCGTTCGAGATTGGTCTCGACCACCGATTCCAAAGAGTGCAGGAGTTCGAGGTCACGCGTTCGCACAGAGTCCGTGGTCATCCGTCCCCCAGGTAATGGAGAGCGCTCCAATTCAGTGGGCGCACGCAGCGCCTCACCATTTAATCGACAAGGCCCGTGGCGGTCGCCTCCGGGCGCCGATCTTGTTGTGGTGTTCACAGCTCGTTCGTCCCGTCGTCGTACCACTGCGGGGCGGCGTACGCCTTCGGACCTTTGGATGCGGAGAAAGCGGACAGGGCGGTGGACCCTTGCCCGATGCTCGATCATGCTGCTAGCTTCGCAACCGAGTTGGGATCGGCACGCGACCGCCCAGGTCGCACGGGAACTGCCCCGAACCAGAGGGCAAGTCGCGTTACACGCCGGTGATTGCCGATCCATGAACGCTTGGCACGTTCTTCCCGCGAGGCATTTTCTGCCGATTCACCACGCGTTCCCGCACCTGATCCACGGGCGGCCGAAAATCGGTAGCGGTCCACCCCGTCCCGGGGAGTAATTCAATACCGAATTCGCGGGCGCCGGAGAGCGCGTTCTCGCACAGAATTGGGGTTTCCATGGGCATTCTGGCCGGCAAGCGCATCCTGGTCACGGGCGTGTTGACCAGTGATTCCATCGCCTTCCACGTGGCTCGGCTGGCGCAGGAGGAAGGCGCGCAGGTGGTGCTCACCGGCTTCGGGCGGCTGAGCCTGGTCGAGCGGATCGCCAAGCGGCTGCCCACGCCGGCGCCGGTGCTGGAGCTGGACGTGACCGACGACGACCAGCTCGCCTCACTGGCCGACCGGGTGCGCGAGCACGTGGACGGGCTCGACGGCGTGGTGCACGCGATCGGCTTCGCCCCCGCCGAGGCGCTGGGCGGCAACTTCCTCAACACCGGCTGGTCGGACGTCTCGACGGCGCTGCAGGTCTCCACCTACTCGCTCAAGGCGCTCGCCACCGCCACCCTGCCGCTGATGCACGACGGCGGCTCCATCGTCGGCCTGGACTTCGACGCCACGGTCGCCTGGTCCTCCTACGACTGGATGGGCGTCGCCAAGGCCGGTCTGGAGTCCTGCTCCCGCTACCTGGCCCGGCACCTGGGCCCGAAGGGGATCCGGGTGAACCTGGTCGCGGCCGGCCCGCTGCGCACCATCGCGGCCAAGAACATCCCCGGCTTCGAGGAGTTCGAGTCCACCTGGGACGCGCGCTCGCCGCTGGGCTGGAAGGCCGACGACATCGAGCCGGCCGCGCGCGCGGCGGTGGGCCTGCTCTCGGACTGGTTCCCGGCGACCACGGGCGAGATCGTCCACGCCGACGGCGGCTTCCACGCCATGGGTGACTGACAAGCACGGCGGTCCCGGCGGAACCCCGCCGGGACCGGACCCGGCCGACCGAGCTCGACCACAACACGAAGCACGCGTGTACGGGGGCGTCTCGCTCATGTCAGATCAGTCATGCACGCGTTGCGGTGAGCCGGACCACGGCTGCCGCACGGAATCGGAGTACGAAAGACCGCCGCGACAGCGACCGCACGTGCCGTTGCCCCCGCCGGGGCGGCCCGGTGAGCCGTTGCCGTCTCCTGACGCACGGCTCGGCGCTCCGGTCGAGGCGGCCCAACTCGCCACGCTGCTGGCCGCGGTGGCGCATCTCGGTGCCGCGGACCGGGCCTGCCCCGGCGCGCTGGGGCTGTACGTGGTGGCGAACCGGATCACCGGGCTGGCCTCCGGGATCTACCGCTACCGGCCGCGGACGAACGCACTGGCCCCGGTCGAGGCGGCCCAGTCCGCGCGGCGGCTCGCGAGCTGCGCCGCCGAGCCGGCTGCACTGCTCGCGGCGGACGCGGTGCTGGGCTTCGCGGCGGGTGCCGCACGGGGCGGTCCGCCACGGCATGCGCTGCCGCGCGCCGCCACGGACGGGCTCGGCCCGGTGAAGTCCGCGTACCGGGCGGTCCGGTCCGCGGGCGCACTGGGGCTGACGGGCACCGTGGTCGCCGGGTTCGTCGACGCCATCGGCGACCTGCTCGCGCTGCCCGCGGGCAATCCGTCCTGCGTCCTGGTCGCCCTGACCCGGACTCAGGCGCGGCTCCACCGTTGACCGGAGAATGTCACCGGAGAACCGGCAGGGCCGGCACCGCTCACGGTGCCGGCCCTGCCCCGTTTTCGCGCCCGGCATGCATCCGACCCGTCGAATGTCACAGAACCTTACGGTGAACGTCGGTCGACGCGCGAAGTCCACGGCATTGCTGTCATAAAACGTTACGGCCAACAGTGGTGGGCCAGTCGCTGGCCACTGCCCCAACGGCCGCTCTGACCAGGTGAAATGACAGCACTCAGAGCTGTCACAGATGTTGACTCCTGCCTCGAACACATGACAGCGTTCGCGACGGCTGGCCGCAAGCCAGTCTTGGACCACCGATCTGACGGCGAGGTACCTGGTGCGCGACATCGCGATCGTTGGAATGAGCTGCCGCTTCCCAGGGGCACGGAACCTGCAGGAGTACTGGCGTCTGCTGCTCGGCGGGCAGCGGCAGTTCCGCTCGGTCCCCGCGGAGCGCTGGGACCACGCGGAGTACTTCGACCCGACCGACAAGCGCGGCTCCAAGGCCTCCTACACCGACAAGATCGCGGTGATCGACGAGGTCGACCAGTTCGACGCCGCGCACTTCCGGATGTCGCCGCGCCGCGTGCAGAACATGGACCCGCAGCACCGACTGCTGCTCCAGGTCTCCCGCGAGGCCCTGCAGGACGCCGGCTGGGAGCGCCGCCCGTTCGACCGGGCCACGACCGGTGTCTTCTTCGGGCTGAGCAGCTCGGAGTACGCCGAGTACAGCCCCGACGTCAAGCAGATCCAGCCGTTCACCGTGCCCGGTGTGCTGCTGAACATGGCCGCCGCCACCGTCAGCCAGTACTACGACCTCGGCGGGCCCAGCTTCACCGTCGACGCCGCGTGTTCCTCCAGCCTGGTGGCGCTCTACGAGGCGGTCACCCACCTGCGCGCCGGGCACTGCCGCGAGGCCGTGGTCGGCGGCGCCTACCTGGCGCTGGCGCCGAACGGCCTGGTCGGCTTCGCGAAGGTCGGCGCGCTGTCCCAGGCGGGGGTCTGCCGCCCGTTCGACCGGCGCGCGGACGGCTTCGTGCTCGGCGAGGGCATCGGCGCCGTCGTCCTGCGGCCGCTGGACGAGGCCCTCGCCGCCGGCGACCGGGTCTACGCCGTGGTGCGCGGCGTCGGCTCCTCCAACGACGGTGTCACGGACGGTCCGATGACGCCGCGTCAGGAGGGACAGGAGGTCGCGCTGCGCCGGGCCTACGCCGACGCGGAGTGCACCATGGACTCCGTCGGCTTCATCGAGGCGCACGGCACCGCGACCGTCGTCGGCGACCGGACCGAGCTGGACGCCATCAAGGCGGTGCGGACCGCCGACCTGATGGGCAGACCGGACCGCGGCGCCTACCTCTCCTCCGTCAAGAGCCTGATCGGGCACGGCCTCAGCGCGGCCGGCATGGCCAGCGTGATCAAGGCCGCCCTGGTGCTGCACCACGGCACGGTCGTGCCGCAGCCGGAGACCGAGGTGGACCCGGCGGTCGGCATGGCCGAGGCGGGCCTGCGGATCGCCGACGCCCCTGTGCCGTGGCCCGCCGAGGACGCGCCGCGCCGCGTCGGGGTCAACGGCTTCGGGTTCGGCGGCACCAACGTCCACGTGGTGCTCCAGGACGCGCCGGACAACCCGGCCACCACGCCCGCCCCGGACGAGCCCGAGCGCCCCGAGCTGTTCCTGCTGTCGGCCGGGACCCCGGCCCTGCTGGCCGACCACATCGGCGCGGTGCTCGACGAGCTCGCCACACAGCCCCACGCCACCGCACGCGAGTTGGCCTGGACGCTGGCCCAGCGCACCCCGCTGCCCGCCCGCCTGGCCGTCGTCGCGAGCGACCTCGCCGAGCTGCGCGAGAAACTGACGCAGGCTCAACAACAGCTGGCCGACGGCAGGCTGGGCGTGCTGGGCGACGCCGGGTTCGCGGGCAGGACGCCACTGCCGGCCAAGAAGCGCCAGGTCGCCTTCCTCTTCCCCGGCCAGGGCAGTCAGCGCCCCGGCATGCTGGGCGACCTGGTCGAACGCTTCGGGGCGCTGCGCGGACGGGCCGAGGCGCTGGACGCGGGTCTGCGGGAGCAGGCCGGGTTCTCCGCGCTCGACGCGCTCTACGGTCCGGAAGCCGCGAGCGACGCGGGCCGCGCCCGACTGACGGGCACCGACGTCTGCCAGCCCGCGCTCGGCCTGCTCGGGCTGTCCATGGCCCGCCTGCTCGCGGAGTGCGGGGTGCGGGCCGACCTCACGCTCGGACACAGCGTGGGCGAGTTCCCGGCCGCGGCGATCGCCGGAGCGATGACCGACGAGGCCGCCCTGGGACTGCTCGCGACCCGGGGCCGCCGGATGCGGGACGCCGAGGCCGAGGTCCGCGGCGGGATGCTTGCGGTCCGCGGCGACGCCGAGCGCGTCGAGGCCCTGCTGCACGGCGTCGACGGGGCCTGGCCGAGCTGCTACAACCACCCCGGCCAGACCGTGGTGAGCGGCACCGAGGCCGGGCTCGCCGAGACCGGGCGGCGCTGCGCCGCCGAGGGCCTCCCGGCGGTGCGGCTGGAGGTGTCCAACGCCTTCCACTCCCCGCTGCTCGCCGGCGCGCGCGAGGGCATCGAGAGCGACCTCGCCGACGCACCGATCGGCGCGCCGGGGCTGACCTTCGTCTCCTCGGTGAGCGGCGCGGCCTGCGCCGCCCCGGAGCGGCTGCGGGTGCTGTGGGCCGAGCACGCGCTCGCCCCGGTCCGCTTCGCCGACGCCGCGAGAGCCGCGCACGACGCGGACGCCCGGATCTTCGTGCAACTCGCGGGCGGCAGAGGCCTGCTGTCCACCGTCCGGCAGAACCTCCGCGAGGAGGAGGGGCTCCACTACGTCGCGCTGACCGGCGAGAAGCCGGACGACGCGCGCACCTTCCTCGCCGGGCTCGGCCAACTGGCCGTCCTCGGACTGCCCGTCGGCCTCACCCCACTGTTCGAGGGCACGCCCCGGCTGCTCTCACTGCCGCCGTCGCCGCTGCGCACCCGGCGCTACTGGGTCGACGCACAGAAGCCGCGGGACACCTCCGCCTTCCTGGCGCCCCGGCCGGTCCCGGCGGCGACGGCCGGCACGGCCGAAGCGACCGCCCCGGCCGAACCGCCCGCCATCGCCGCGAGGGCCGTGCTGCCCCAACCCCCCGTGAAGGAGCATCCCGTGAACGAGGTCGTGTCCCTGCTGCGCGAGCAGCTCGCGACGTTGCGCAGTCTCGGCGTCGCCGAACTCGCCGAGTTCGCCCCCGCGCCGACGACGGTGGTGACGGCGGAGGCCGTGGTGCGGACTCCGGCCGCGCTCCCCCCGGCGGCACGGCCCGCGCCCACCGCGACGGCGGGCGCCGCCGAGCGGCTTGCGGTGCGCGGCACGGTCGTCGGGCACATCTCCCGGATCAGCGCCTTCCCGGCCGACCAGCTGCACGACGACCACCTGGTGGTCCAGGAGCTCGGCTTCGACTCACTGATGCTGACCGAGCTGATGGCCTCGGTGCGCAACACCTGGCCGCACCTGGCCGAGCAGCTCGCGGGCGGAGTCATCGCGACCCGGCCGACCATCCGTGAGATCGTCGACGCCGTCGCCGGCCTGCTCGGTGTCCCGGCGGCGGCGGCCGCACCGCAGGCCACCGCACCCGCCGTCCCCGACGAACCGGCCGACGCCGTCGCGCAGGAGCGCAGGATCGAGGACTTCCCCGAAGCGCTGGCGCTCGCGGCGCAGATCGACGAACCCGGCACCCGCAACCCGTACTTCCTGCTGCACGAGGGCACCGCGACCGACACCTCCCGGATCGAGGGCCGCGAGCTGGTCTGCTTCTCCAGCTACAACTACCTCGGCCTGTCCGGCCACCCGGCGATCAAGCAGGCCGTCGGCGAGGCGCTGGACACCTACGGCAGCTCCGTCTCGGCCAGCCGCTTCCTCTCCGGCGACCGGCCGGTGCACCGGGAGCTGGAGGCCGAACTCTCCACGCTGCTGGGCACCGAGGACGCCATCGTCATGGTCAGCGGCCACGCGACCAACGTGTCGGTGATCGGGCACCTGCTCGGCGCGGAGGACCTCGTCGTTCACGACGAACTCGCGCACGACAGCATCCTGCAGGGCTGCAAGCTCTCCGGCGCCCGGCGACTGCCGTTCCCGCACAACGACATGACCGCGCTCGACGAGCTGCTGACCCGGGCTCGGCCGCGCTACCGCCGCTGCCTGATCGTGGTCGAGGGCGTCTACAGCATGGACGGCGACCTGGTGGACCTGCCCAGGCTGATCGAGGTCAAGGAGAAGCACGGCGCGATCGTGCTGGTCGACGAGGCGCACAGCATCGGCACCATCGGCAAGAACGGCGGCGGCGTCGGCGACCACTTCGGCGTGGACCGCTCCCGGATCGACCTGTGGGCCGGGACCCTGTCCAAGTCGCTGTCCAGCTGCGGCGGTTACGTCGGCGGTTCGGCGGACGTGGTGCGCTACCTCAAGTACAGCGTGCCGGGCTTCGTCTACAGCGTCGGCATGACGCCGCCGAACACCGCCGCCGCGCTGGCCGCGATCCGGGCGATGCGCGACGAGCCGGAGCGCCTGGAGCGGCTGCGCGGCAACGCGGAGCTGTTCCTCGCCGAGGCCCGCAAGGCCGGTCTGGACACCGGGCCGAGCTCCGACTCCCCCGTGGTGCCCTGCATCGTCGGCGACTCCGCGATGACGCTCAAGCTCGCCGAGGTGCTGTTCGACCGCGGCATCAGCGTCAACCCGATCATGTACCCGGCGGTACCGGAGGCCGAGGCCCGGCTGCGCTTCTTCATCACCTCGGAGCACACCGAGAAGCAGATCCGCGCCTCCGTCGCCACCGTGGCCGAGGAACTCCGGCTGCTGCGCGCCGGCGCCTGACACCACCCCGAACCCCCGCCGCTCGACCGTCCGCTCGACCCCAGGAGCTGGTTCCCGTGTCCTCCATGCCCACGTCGCCGGTCGCCGCCCCGGCGCCCCCCGGCCCAGGTACGGCCGAGCACGCCCGCCGGCTGCCGCTCGCGCTGCGCCGGCCGCGCTGGGTGCTCTGGATCAGCGTGCTGTTCCTGGTGCTGACCGGGGTGCTGGCGGGCGGCGCGTCGGCGGCGATGAAGAACGGCGGGTTCGACGACCCGGCGTCGGACTCCTCGCAGGCGACGCAGCTGCTCGCGGCCAAGTTCCCGGCGAGCCAGGCGAACCTGGTGCTGCTGGTGCAGAGCCACGCGGGCGTGGACGCGCCGCAGGCCACCGCGACCGGCAAGCGGCTGCTGGCCACGCTGACGTCGACACCCGGGGTCCACGTCGTGGACAGCTACTTCGCCACGGGCGACCCCGGGCTGCGCTCCCGCGACGGGCACAGCGCGCTGACCACGGTGAACGTCAGCGGCGACGAGGACGCGGTGGCGCGCACCACGACGAAGCTGCACGACGAGCTGGCCCGGGCCTCCGGGCCGGTCGCCGTGCGGTTCGGCGGCATCGCGCAGGTCACCAACGACCTGACCGACCAGACCAACAACGACCTGGCGACCTCCGAGGGCATCGCGCTGCCGCTGACGCTGATCCTGCTGTTCTTCGTCTTCCGGGGGGTGGTCGCCGCGCTGCTGCCGCTGTTCATCGGGGTCCTGTCGATCTCCGGCTCGCTGGCGGTCCTCTACGGGCTGGGCCAGGCCACCTCGGTGTCGGTGTTCGCGGTCAACCTGACCACCGCGCTGGGCCTGGGACTGGCCGTCGACTACAGCCTGCTGATCGTCTCCCGCTACCGGGAGGAACGCGCGGGCGGCCTGGAGGCGCGCCCGGCCCTGGCGGCCACGCTGCGGACGGCCGGACGCACGGTGGTCTTCAGCGGAGCGATCGTTGCCGCGGTGCTCAGCACGCTGGTGGTGTTCAAACAGTACTTCCTCAGCTCCTTCGCCTACGCCGGGGTCGCGGTCGTCGCCATCACGGTGCTGTGCGCGCTGCTGCCGCTGCCCGCCGCGCTGCTGCTGGTGGGCGACCGGATCGACTCCCGCGCCGTCCGGCGCAAGCGCGCCGCCGGGACGGCGGCCGAGGCGAAGGCTCCGCAGGACCGGCTCTGGGGCCGGATCGCCGGTGGCGTGATGCGCCGCCCGCTGGTGGCCGGGCTGCTGGTGGCCGGGTTGCTGGTGGTGGTGGCCGCGCCGCTGACGGGAGCCCAGTTCGGCGTCCCGGACGAGCGGGCGCTGCCCAAGGGCACCGAGAGCCGGGTGGTGGCCGACCTCGCCCGCACCCAGTTCAGCGGCGACGACGAGAACGCCCTGTCGCTGGTCGGCCAGGACTGGCCGGACGGCTCGCCCACCGATCTGGCCGCCTACGCGCAGCGCCTGTCCGCCCTGCCGCACGTGACCTCGGTGACCAGCGCCGCCGGACGGTTCCAGCAGGGCCGGCCGGTCGGCGGGCCGGTCCCCGGCCTCACCGCGGGCGCGGCGACGGTGCTGCAGGTCGCCGACGACGTGGTGCCCTACTCCCCCGCGGGCGAGCAGCTGGTGACGAGCGTGCGGGCGGTCCCCGTGCCCGGCGGGCACCGGGTGTACGTCGGCGGCCTCGCCGCCCAGTACGTGGACGTGACGGCGTCGATCGGCGCGCGACTGCCGCTCGCGATCGGGCTGGCCACACTGCTCACCCTGGTGCTGCTGAGCCTGGCGACCGGCAGTGTGCTGCTGCCGCTCAAGGCGGTGCTGTTCAACGCGCTCGGCCTGGGCGCGGTGCTCGGCGCGATGATCTGGATCTTCCAGGACGGGCACCTGGCCGGCCTGCTCGACGTCACCCCCGCGCCGATCGCGGTCACCATGCCGGTCCTGCTGCTCTGCATCGCCTACGCGCTCTCGATGGACTACGAGATGTTCGTGCTCTCGCGGATCAAGGAGCGCTACACGAAGTCCGGCGACCCGATCGGCGCGGTGCGCGAGGGGCTCGGCGGCTCCGGCCCGATCATCACCGCGGCGGCGGCGATCCTGGCCGTCTCCTTCTTCTCGACGGCGATCTCCGGGGTGTCGCTGGCCAAGCTCTTCGGCATCGGCACCGGGCTCGCGGTGATCCTCGACGCGGTGCTGGTGCGCGGCGTGCTGGTGCCCGCCTTCCTCAAGATCTTCGGTGCCGCCGCCTGGTGGGCGCCGGCCCCGATGAAGCGCCTCACCGGCCGGATATCCGGCGCCGTGGGCGAGCACTGACACGGCCTCACAACGACGACTGAGGAGAGATCGTGGAACTTCCCCAGGCGACCCTGGTCACCGGGTCCGGCACCCGTACGGCGCAGGACATCGCCGGTGCGGCGCTGAGACTGGCGGCGGTGCTGCGCCGGACCGGCGTGAGAACCGGTGAGCGGGTGCTGCTCAAGGCCGACAACTCACCCTCGATGGTGACGGCGCTGCTGGCCCTGATGCACCTCGACGTCTCCGTCGTGCTGCTCGACGACCGGCAGACCGACCAGGAGTGCACCCGGGCGGCCACGCTGACGAAGGCCCCGTGGGCGGTCTCGCACCGGGGCGAGGAGATCGCCCCGCACGTGCGGACCATCCCGCTCGACGCCGTCGAGGCCGAGCCGGCCGAGACCGAGCTCGACGCCGAGCTGGACTTCTCCGCGTGGGAGCGGCGCGAGGACGCACTGATCACCTGGTCCTCCGGTTCGACCGGACTGCCCAAGGGCATCGTCCGCTCCGGCCGGGCACTCCTGGACGACCTGGAGCGCTCCCGCGAACGGATGGGCTACCAGGCGAGCGACGTGCTGCTGCCGCTGGTGCCGTTCTCGCACTTCTACGGCCTGACCCTGGTGCTGATCTGGTGGCGGCTCGGCTGCACCCTGATCGTCACCCCGACCAACCGCCTCGACCAGGCGCTCAAGGTGGGCTCGGAGGCGGGCGCGACGGTGGTGGACGCCACCCCGTCGACGCTGCACAGCATCCTGAACCTGACCGAGCGTCGCCCGCAGCTGCTGGTGGAGCTGGCCACGGTGCGGATGTGGTGCGTCGGCGGCGCGCCGATGAGCAGCACCTTCGCCGCGCGGTTCGCCGCCACCTTCGGGGTGCCGGTGCTCGACGGCTACGGCAGCAACGAGGCCGGCAACATCGCGCTGGCGAGCGTGGACAACCCGGAGGGCTGCGGCCGTCCGCTGGACGGCGTCGAGGTCACCATCGTCGACGCCGACGGCAGCCCGGTGCCGATCGGCAGCACCGGCGAGATCATCGTGCGCAGCCCGGCCATGATGGTCGGTTACCTGGACGAGGCCGGCGAGGTCGCCCCGCTCGGGTCCGAGGCTTACCACACGCAGGACCTCGGCTACTGGGACACCCACGGCAACCTGTACGTGGTGGGCCGCAAGTACGCGGTGCACCGCCTGGGCCACACCCTCTACCCGGAGTCGATCGAGCGGCGCGCGGAGGCCTGCGGGCGCCCGGTCAAGATCGTCGCGCTGGACGACGAACGGCGCGGCTGCCAGCTGGTGTTCGTGGTGGCCGACCCGGACGGGTCGAGCGCCCAGCTGTGGCGCCGCGAGATCGACGCGCTGCTGCCCTCCTACGAGCAGCCGAACCGGGTGATCGTGGTCGAGCAGTTCCCGCTGAACGCCAACGGCAAGCCGGACATGGTGGAGCTGCGGCGGCAGGCGCAGGACGCCATCGGCGACCGGGCGGCCCGCCCGGTGGTGCCGGTCGCCGCGCTGGCCTCGGCCAACGTGCCGCTGCCCGACCGCCTGCACGCGGTGCACGACATGGTCGCCTTCCTGCGCGAGCAGCCGGAGCAGATCGCGGAGATCCTCACCGAGATCTCGGTGCGCCGGGCGGTCGACGAGGAGATCGAGGACTCGATCGTCACCCTGGAGGGCGCCGTCGAGGAGATCGACCGCTACCGGCCCGGGCGGGTCTCCCGGCTGGCCGGCTTCATGTCCTCGAACGTGGTGCTCTACTCCTACGTGCTGCACGCGGTGCTGCCCTCGCTGTTCGTCGAGCGGATCTCGATGCGGCCCTCCAGCCAGGTGGCCGCGCAGACACGCCGGCTGCACGAGCTGTTCGCCCCGGTGCACGGCCTGCCGATCGAGATGTCGACGCTGAACCAGCGTCAGTTCGTCTCCGGCCCGGCCGCCGAGGCGGACGTGGTGGTCTTCACCGGCGCCTACAACAACGCCGAGGAACTGCGCGGCAAGCTGCGCCGCGACCAGCTGATGGTCTTCTTCGGCCAGGGCATCAACCCGTTCGTGGTGGGCCCGGACGCGGACGGCGAGCGGGCGGTCGAGGACGCGATCCGGATCCGGCTGCACAACTCCGGCCAGGACTGCTTCGGGCCGGACGTGTTCTTCGTCCACGCCTCCCTGCAGGATCGTTTCGTCGGGGGCCTCACCAAGCGCCTCGCCGAACAGCGCCACGGCGCCTACACCGACCCGGACGCGGACTACGGCGCGGTCTACTACGACTCCGCGATCCGTGCCACCACCGAGTTCCTGCTGCGCAACCGGGAGCACGTGGTGCACGGCGGCGAGGTCGACTTCCGCACCGGCCTGGTCCGCCCGACGGTGCTGGTGCGGAACATCGAAGACCAGCTGGACATCAGCGAGTTCTTCTCGCCGATCTTCAACGTCGTGGTCTACGACGACCCGGAGCGGCTGGAGAAGGTGCTCTTCTCGCCCTACTTCGCCGAGCGGTCGATGGGCGCGATGGTCTACGGCACCGAGGACGCCCTGGTCGAGAAGCTGCGCGAGCGGCACACCGTCGGCGTCAACCGCACCCTGCTGGACGTCGACAACGGCAACCACCCCTTCGGCGGCCGTGGCGTCATGGCCAACTACGCCGCCTACCGGGGCAGGCGCACCGCCGAGCCGCTGCTGCTGTCCAAGTCCGTTGCCCAGTACGGAATCGGAGTCTGAGAGCTGATGGCGGAGACCACCTACCCCAGTCCGTGGCACGCCGTGGTGGACGCGCTCGTCCACCACGGGGTCGACACGGTGTTCGGTCTGCCCGGTGACGACCTCGGCGCGCTGCACGCGCTGGAGGACGCGCCGGTGCGGATGCTGCTCTGCCGTGACCAGCGCAGCGCGCTGTTCCTGGCCACCGGCCACGCGCTGCAGTCCGGGCGCACCGCCGTCTGCGTCGTCGGCAAGGGCCCGGCCGTGGCCAACGCGGTCACCGGGCTGCTGGAGGCGCACACCTCCGGCGTGCCGCTGGTCGTGCTGGCGGGCGGCACCGCGACCAAGCGCCGCGACTCCGGCGCCTTCCAGGAGGTCGACCAACTCGCCCTGGTCCGCCCGCTGGTGAAGTGGGCCGCGCGGATCGACCACCCGGACCGGCTGGTTCCGGCGCTGGACAAGGCGTTCCTGCTCGCCGCGTCGGGCGCGCCCGGCCCCGTCTACGTCGAGCTGCCGGACGACCTGCTGGACCTGGAGATCGTCCGCACCCGCCCGTGGGCGGACGCCCCGGAGGTCGCGACCGCGGTCACCGCGGACGGCGTCGACTCGCGGGCCCTGGCGCTGGTCCGGGCCGCGCGGCGACCGGTGCTGCTGGTCGGCGGCGGCATGCGCGGCCGTAACGGGGAGCGCCGCATCGAGGCCCTCGCGGACCGGCTCGGCGCGGCGGTCTTCGCCACCGCCTCCGGGCGCGGCGTCGTCGACGAGACGCACCCGCACTTCGCCGGCCTGGCCGGTCTGTACTCCCCGGCCGAGCTGGCGCCGGTCTGGTCCGAGGCCGACCTGCTGATCACGCTCGGCAGCCGGCTGGAGGAGACCGCGACCTTCAACGGCTTCGTCGGCCCCGGGGTACCGGTGCTGCAGGTCAACCTCGACCCGGCCGGGCTGTCCACGGAGTTCCCGGGCCTCGGCCTGCTGGGCGAGGGCGCGGCGGTCGTCGCGCACTGGCTGCGCGAGCTCGGCCCCCACCCCACGGAGGCCGAGGCTGACGCCACCTGGCCGGACACCGTGACCGAGTGCCGCGCCGCCGCCCACGCCGCCGTCGCCGCCCGGCTGGCCGAGATGGCCGCGGGCGACACCCTGCACGTCGCGGAGGTCCTCGCCGCGCTGGACCGGCTCGCGCCCGCCGACCGGATCCTGGTGCAGGAGAACGGCCTGCAGGACATGTGGTCCTACTTCTTCCCGCACTGGACCGTCGGCGCCGAGGCGGGCTCGGTGGTCCCCTCCGAGCAGACCACGCTGGGCTTCGGCACCGCCGCCGCGGGCGGCGTCAAGCTCGCCGCCGGGGACCGGCCGGTGATCGCCTTCGTCGGCGACGGCGCGTTCGCGATGGTCGCGAACGACATCGCGACGCTGGCCCGCGAGGGCGTCGGCGTCACCTACGTGGTGCTGCGCAACAGCGGCTACGGCTGGCTGCAGTGCCAACTCGACCAACACGGCGCCGAGTCGACGCGCTTCGCCTTCTTGGGCGAGGAGATGGGGAGCACCCTCCCGGTCCACCCCGCCGCCTGGCACGCGGTGGTGCGCGACAAGTCCGCGCTGGCCGACCTGCTCGGCGAGGCGCTGCTGAACAGCTCCAAGGGCCGCGTCGCCGTCCTCGAAATCCCGGTGACCATCGCCGACGCCCCGCCCGGGATCACCGAGCTCGACGGCGACTTCCCCGGCGCCGCCACCGACTCCGCCCCGAACCCCGCCTCCAAGAACGTCAGCAAGAACGAAGAGGAGAGACCCACTGATGAGCAGTGAGCACGCACCGCGCCGCCGGGTGGTCATCACCGGCTGCGGGGTCATCTCGCCGATCGGCCTGAGCTCCGCGGCGTTCTGGGACTCGCTGCTCGCGGGCCGCAGCGGCATCGCCCGGATCGAGGACTTCGACGTCTCCGACCTGCCGACCCAGATCGCGGCCCAGGTCAAGGGCTTCGACCCGGAGCAGTACATGCCGCGCAAGGTGTGGCGGCGGATCGACCCGTTCGCGCAGTACGCGCTGGCCGCCGCCGTCGAGGCGGTCGACATGGCCAAGATCGAGATCGACGAGGAGCTGGCGCCGCGGGTCGGCGTGCAGATCGGCTCCGGCTACGGCCCCAGCACGATCCAGTCCCAGGTGACCCTCGGCCTGCAGGAGAAGGGCGCGCGCAGCATCGGCCCGTTCACCTCGGCGGCCTCGGCCATCGACAACGCGGCGGGCGAGATCGCGATCCGCTTCGGCGCCAAGGGCCCCTCCGGCGCGATCAGCACCGCCTGCGCCAGCGGCACCTCCGCGATCGGCGAGGCGATGCGCTGGATCCAGTACGGCGCCTGCGACGTGGTGCTGGCCGGCGGCGCGGACCAGTCGGTGACCCGCTCGGACATCGCCTCGGCCTGCTCGGCGCGCGCGCTGTCGCGCCGCAACGACGACCCGGAGCACGCCTGCCGCCCGTTCGACAACGAGCGCGACGGCTTCATCATGGCCTCCGGCGCCGGCGTGCTGGTGCTGGAGGAGGCGGAGCGGGCGATGCGCCGCGGCGCGCCGATCCTCGCCGAACTGGTCGGCTACGGGGCGAGCACCGACGCCTACCACCCCACCGCCCCGCACCCGGAGGGCGCCGGCGCCCAGCAGGCGATGCGCGGCGCGCTCACGGACGCCCGGATCGACGCGTCCGAGGTGGACTACATCAACGCCCACGGCACCAGCACCAAGCTGAACGACCGGATCGAGACCCTGGCGATCCGTCAGGTCCTGGGCGCACACGCGCTGCGGGTGCCGATCAGCTCCACCAAGTCGATGACCGGCCACATGATCGGCGCGGCCGGCGCGGTCGAGGCCATCGTGGCCCTGCACACGATCCGCGACGGCGTCGTCCCACCGACCGTCAACTGCTTCGACCCGGAGGACACCGAGGTCAACTACGTGCCCCACACCGCGCAGGAGCACAAGGTCGACGTCGCGATGAGCAACTCCTTCGGCTTCGCCGGCCACAACGCCGTCGCGATCCTGCGCGCGTGGAAGCCGTGACCCCCGCTCTTTCCGAAGCCAGCCGAAAGACACACACCCAACCGAAGGGAACCGCCATGAACGACGAAGAGATCCGCGAGGGCCTGGCCGCCATCCTCCAGGAGGTCGCCGGTACCGACCCGGCCGAGGTCGAGATGGACAAGTCCTTTGTCAACGACCTCGACGTCGACTCGCTGCTGATGGTCGAGGTCGTCGTGGCCGCCGAGGAGCGGTTCGAGGTGAGCATCTCCGAGGACGACCTCAAGGAGGGCAGCACCGTCGGCGACCTGGTCCGCAGCATCCAGGGCGTGCTCGCCGCCGCGGTCTGACCCGGACCGGTGTGTGGAAGGAACTGTGGTGAACGCAGCAGGGCACAACCCCTTCGCGCCCGCCTCGGCCGAGGTCGCGCGCTCGTATCACGGATTTCTCGACAACCGCCTGGTCAAGCTGGCGCCCGAGGCGGCGCCCGCGGATCCGGAGGCGGAGGTCGCGCACGAGTCGTTCCGCGCCATGGTGATGGACGACCCCTACCCCTGCGTGGTCGGCCGGGGCCTGCTGCGCCGCGGCGACTACCGGTTCGGCGCCTACCCGGAACTCGGCACGCCCGCGAGCGCGCGGGCGGTGGCGGCGGACCTGTGGCAGTTCATCCAGGACTTCCCGATCCGGCAGGAGACCTTCGCCTCCTTCGTCGCCTGCTACGCCGGTCCCGACTGCGCGGACGAGCGGCAGTTCGAGGAACTGCTTTGGCAGCAGCTGCAGTTGCTGCACGACTTGGACCGCGAGCACCACCACTGGAACCCGATCGTCGGCGCCGACCCCAACACCAAGGGCTTCTCCTTCAGCTTCGCCGGGCGGCCGTTCTTCATCGTCGGCATGCACCCGGCGTCCTCCCGCCTCGCGCGGCGGCCGGGCCGGCCGACGATGGTGTTCAACGCGCACGAGCAGTTCAACATCCTGCGCGAGAACGGGCTGATGCCCCGCATCACGCAGACCATCCGCACCCGCGACCGCAAGCTGCAGGGCTACGTCAACCCGGCGCTGGAGTTCTTCGACGGCGACCACCCGGAGACGGTGATGTACTCGGGCCGTGTCCCCGACGACAGTTGGACGTGCCCGGTCCACATCGCCGCCCGCACGGCGGTCGCCGAGGGGACGGAGCGATGAGACGGCCCGCGGTCCTGGACGCGGTCGGCCGGGTCTACCCGCCCACGGAGCCCTACGAGATCGGCCGGGAGCACATCCGCGCCTTCGCCCGCGCCATCGGCGACGACTCGCCGATCTACCGCGACGCCGCGATGGCACGGGCGTTGGGCCACGCCGACGTGCTCGCGCCGCCGACCTTCCCCGTGGTCTTCACCCAGCAGGCCGCCGAACAGGTCACCGGCGACCCGGAGTTGGGCATCGACTTCGCCCGCGTGGTGCACAGCGGCCAGCGCTTCGTCTACCAGCGGCCGATACTCGCGGGTGACCGGCTCTCCTGCGTGGTGCTGATCGAGGAGGCCAAGTCCCTGGCCGGCAACCTGTCGCTGACCCTGCGTACCGAGGTGCTGGACGCCACGGGCGCCACGGTGCTGACGGAGTGGTCCACCCTGGTCGTCCGCGCGGACGACACGTGAACCGGCCCGCGACAGACCGCCGTTGGGCGACGCTGGCCGTCTGCTGCCTGGCCGCGCTGCTGCTGGCGATCGACGCCACGGTGGTCACGTTGGCCGTCCCGGCGCTGACCCGGGCGCTGCGGCCGTCGGCCAACCAGATCCTGTGGATCGCCGACGTCTACGGCTTCGTGCTCGGCGGGCTGCTGGTGACCATGGGCAACCTGGGCGACCGGATCGGCCGCAGGCGCCTGCTGCTGCTCGGCGTGGCCCTCTTCGGTCTCGCCTCCGCCGCGACGGCCTTCGCGCCGAGCCCCGCGCTGCTGATCGCCGCCCGCGCGGCGCTGGGGGCGGCCGGGGCCACCATCATGCCGTCGACGCTGTCGATCCTGCGCGGCGTGTTCACCGACCCCCGCGAACGGACCTGGGCGATCAGCCTGTGGAGCAGCACCTCGGTGGCGGGCTTCGCCCTCGGACCGGTCCTCGGCGGACTGCTGCTCGGTCACTTCTGGTGGGGCTCGGTCTTCCTGGTCAACGTCCCGGTCTGCGCCCTGGTGCTGGCGGCCGGCCTGCTGGTGCTGCCCGAGTCCCGCGCCCCCCAACCGGGACGGCTGGACGCGCCGAGCGCGGCACTGTCGGTGGTCGGCATGGTGACGGCCGTCTACGCCGTCAAGGAGGCCGCCCGCAGTGGCCCGCTGCACCCCGGTGTCGCGGTCACGGCGCTGCTCGGGATCGGCGCCCTCACCGCGTTCGTGCGGCGGCAGCGGCGACTGGCCGAGCCGCTGATCGACCTGCGGCTGTTCCGGCGCCGCGCGTACGGCGTGTCGGTGGCCGCGGCACTGGTCGCCATGTTCGTGACGGCCGCGCTGTCGCTGCTCTTCGCCCAGTACTTCCAACTCGTGCTGGGCTGGTCGCAGTTGCGTTCCGGACTGGCCGGGCTGCCGGGCGCGCTGACGGCGGTGCTGGGCGGGGGCGCGGCGGCGCCCGCGGTCGCGGCGTGGGGCCGTCGCCGGGTCGTCCCCCTCGGCCTGGCGCTGATGGGGCTGGGCTGCCTGCTCTACCTGCCGGTGGGCACGGCGGCCGACTACCCGCTGGTGCTGCTGCCGATGGCCGTCTTCGGCGCGGGCGCCGGGCTGAGCGTCGCGGTCACCAACCACACCGTGGTCGAGGCCTTTCCGCCGGACCGCGCGGGGGCGGCCGCCGCGGTGTCCGAGACCGCCTTCGAGGTCGGCGCCGCGCTCGGCATCGCGTTGATCGGCACCCTGCAGGCCGCCGTCTACCGGGCCCGGCTCACCCTGCCCGCCGGGCTGACGGGCGACCAGGCCGCCCGGCTGCGCGAGTCGTTGGGCGACGCCCTGACGGGATCCACATCCACCGCGCTCGCGGCCGCGCGGCGGTCCTTCGTCGCCGGCGTCCACATCGCCACGCTCACCTGCGCCGCCGTGGCCCTGGCGGCGGCCGCGGCCGCACTGCTCGTACTGCGCGCCCGGCCCCGCACCCGCACCGGCGGACCGACCGAGTTCGACCCAGACCAGGAGGTCATGACCAGTGGTGCACGGTAACCTGAGCGTCGAGCTGGGACAGCGGGTGGCCACGGCGGTGCAGGCCGCGCTGGATCTCCCGATCACCCCGGCCGAGGCGGTGATCCGGCCGTCCCGGCAGCCCGGCGTGGACTACCAGAGCAACGTCGCGATGGGCCTGGCCGCCCGCGCCGGCCGCGACCCACGCGAGGTCGCCGCGGACATCGTGGCCCACCTGGACGCCGCCGACCTGGTCGAGCCGCCACGGATCGCCCGCGCCGGGTTCATCGACCTGGTGCTCACCCCCGCCTGCCTCGCCCAGCGGGCGCGCGCCCTGGCGGCCGACGAGCGGCTCGGCTTCCCGCAGGTCGAGGGATCCCGACGGATCGCCATCGACTACTCCAGCCCCAACGTCGCCAAGGAGATGCACGTCGGCCACCTGCGCTCGACGGTGCTCGGCGACGCGATCAGCAGGCTGCTGCGGTTCGCCGGACACGAGGTCGTACCGCACAACCACATCGGCGACTGGGGCACGCCCTTCGGCATGCTCATCGAGCACCTGGTGGACGAGGGCCTGACCGGCCCCGCGGCGGCCTCCTCGCGGGGCGGCCTCTCACTCGGCGACCTCAACGGCTTCTACCAGGAGGCCCGCAAGAAGTTCGACACCGAGCCGGACTTCGCCAACCGCGCGCGCCGCCGCGTGGTGCTGCTGCAGGGCGGCCACCAGGAGACGCGGGAGCTGTGGCAGCAGCTCGTCGAGGAGTCGGCCACGCACTTCGAGCAGGTCTACCAGCTGCTAGGGATCCAGCTCACCCCCGCCGACGTCTACGGCGAGAGCTTCTACAACCCGTTCCTGGCCGACGTCGTCAAGCAACTCAGCGCCAAGCGGCTGGTCAAGGTCAGCGGCGGCGCGATCTGCGCCTTCCCCGAGGGCTTCACCAACCGCGAGGGCGAGCCGCTGGCCGTCATCGTCCGCAAGAAGGGCGGCGGCTACGGCTACGCCTCCACCGATCTGGCCACCGCCCGGTACTGGATCGAGGACCGCGGCGCCGACGACCTGCTCTACGTCGTCGGCAGCCCGCAGGCACAGCACTTCGCCGTCGTCTTCGCGGTGCTGCGCGAGGCCGGCTGGCTCACCGACGACCACCACGCCGAGCACATCGGCTTCGGCTCCATCCTCGGCTCCGACGGCCGGACCATCCGCACCCGCGCGGGCGGCTCGGTCAAGCTCGTCGACCTGCTGGTCGAGGCGATCGACCGGGCCGCGACCATCGCCGAACAGCGGGGCGAGCTGCCGGAGGAGCAGTGGGGGACGGTGGCGCGCGCGGTGGGCATCGGCGCGGTCAAGTACGCGGACCTCGCCCACGACCGCCGCAAGGACTACGTCTTCGACTGGGACCGGATGCTGGCGATGACCGGCAACACCGCCGCCTACCTCCAGTACGCCCACTGCCGGATCCGCTCGGTGCTGCGCCGCGCGGGCGTGACCGAGGAAGCGGCCACCGAGGCCCCGGTGCTGCTCGCGGACCCGCGCGAGCGGGAGCTGCTGGTCCGGATCCTGCGCTTCCCCGAGGCCTGCGCGGCGGCGACCCGGGCGTACGCGCCGCACAAGCTCTGCACCTACCTCTACGAGACGGCGAGCGCCTTCTCCTCCTTCTATGCGACCTGCCCCGTCCTGACCGCGGCCACGCCCGAGCTGCGCGACTCGCGGCTGGCCCTGGCCGCGCTCACCTCGCGCGTGCTGACGCTCGGCCTCTCGCTGCTCGGCATCGAGTCCCCGGAGCGGATCTAGTGCCGTGGCCGATCCGACGGAGTACCGCCCGCGACACGCGGCGGGGCCGTCCGGTCCGTCGGACGGTCTTGCGCGGTGGCGGGGGATCCGGGAGCGTGCCAGTGTGGCGAGGAGTGGTGACACCTGGTGCTTCCTGGTGCTCGCCGGTCTCCTGAGACCACGCATGACAGTGACCACGACCGTGAGGGATGGGCACGATGGAACGACCCCGGATCCTGGTGGTCGGCGGAGGCTTCGCCGGCGTCGAGTGCGCGCGGCGGCTGGAACGCGAGCTCGCGCCGAGCGAGGCAGAGATCGCGATGATCGCGCCGTTCAGCTACGAGCTCTACCTCCCGCTGCTGCCGCAGGTCGCGGCCGGCGTGCTGACGCCGCAGTCGGTCGCCGTCTCGCTGCGCCGGATGCTCCGCCGGACCCGGATCGTCCCGGGCGGGGCGATCGGCATCGACGCCAAGGCGAAGATGGTGATCGCCCGCAAGATCACCGACGAGCTGATCGCCGAGCCGTACGACTACCTGGTGCTCGCCCCGGGCAGCGTGACCCGCACCTTCGACATCCCCGGCCTGGCCGACTACGGGCGCGGTATGAAGACGCTGGCCGAGGCCGCCTACGTGCGCGACCACGTGCTGGCGCAGCTCGACCTCGCCGACGCGGCCACCACCCAGCAGGAGCGGATCTCCCGCCTCGGCTTCGTCGTCGTCGGCGGCGGCTACGCCGGCACCGAGACGGCGGCCTGCCTGCAGCGTGTCACCGCCAACGCGGTGCGCCGCTACCCGCGGCTGAACCCGAACCTGATCAAGTGGCACCTGGTCGACATCGCCCCGAAGCTGATGCCGGAACTGGGCGACGTGCTCGGCACCACGGCCATGGACCTGCTGCGCAAGCGCGGCATCGACATCTCGCTGGGCGTCTCCGTGGCCGAGGCGAGCGAGGAGTCGGTCAAGCTGACCGACGGCCGGCTGATCCCCGCGCGGACCCTGATCTGGACGGCCGGCGTGGCCGCCAGCCCGCTGGTCAACACCCTGGACGCGGAGACGGTGCGCGGTCGCCTCGCGGTGACGTCGGAGATGCGCGTCCCGCAGTGCGAGGGCGTCTTCGCGCTCGGCGACGCGGCCGCTGTACCGGACCTGGCCAGTGGCGACGGCGCGGTCTGCCCGCCCACCGCGCAGCACGCGCAGCGGCAGGGCAAGGCGGTGGCCGACAACGTCATCGCCTCGCTCCGGGGCCGGCAGCTGAAGCCGTACTTCCACAAGGACCTCGGCCTGGTCGTCGACCTCGGCGGCGCTGACGCCGTCTCCAAGCCGATGGGCGTGGAACTGCACGGCCTCGCCGCGCAGGGCGTGGCCCGCGGCTACCACCTGATGGCGCTGCGCACCAACGTCGCCAAGGTCCGGGTGATGACCAACTGGCTGCTGAACGCCGTGGCCGGGGACGACTACGTGCGCACCGGATTCCAGGCCCGCCGCCCGGCCCGGCTGCGCGACTTCGAGTACACGGACTCGTACCTGACGAAGGAGCAGATCAAGCAGCACACCGCCGCCCTGCACGCGCGGCACCAGTAGTCCCCTGGATAGCGATATCTGACGCCCTGGGCGGCGGGTTGCGACCGGCGCCGCCCGGGGCGCGTTGATTCTGGCATGCACTCGCCAGGCGTGTCACCCCTCCGTGTGGTATTCACGACGACACGATGATCCTGCGGATTGAGGCGGAGGCGGCGGCCCTAGCTTTGCGTGCATGCTCGAACACCCCGCGTCGCCCCAGCTGCCCCGCCCCTCCCGCCGTCTGGTCCTCGGCTCCGCCGCCGGCTCGGCCCTGCTGACGACGGCCGCCGCCGTCTCAGGAACGCGGCCGGCCGCGGCTGCCGTGAATCCCGCGTACGCGGCGGACGACGCCGAGGGCCGGCGGCTTCCGAGCGACGCCGACGCCGCCGCCGCGATCCGTGCCGAGTTCCTGCACGGCTGGTACGGCTACACCGCGAAGGCCTGGGGCTATGACGAGGTGCGCCCGCTCAGCGGCGGACACAACGACTTCTTCGCCTCCGGCCACAGCTTCGGCCTGTCCATCGTCGAGGCCCTGGACACGCTCTACCTGATGGGCTGCGACAACGAGTTGACGCAGGCCCGGGACTGGGTCGAGAACAACTTCGACCCGACCCAGGACGTCGACATGCACGTCTTCGAGGCGATCATCCGCCTCGTCGGCGGCCTGATCGCCGGTCACCTGACGACGGGCAGCGCCGCGTTGCTCTCCCTGGCACAGAACGTCGCCGACAGGCTGCTGCCCGCCTTCACCTCCTCGCCCACCGGCATTCCCTACACCCACGTCAACCTGCGCACCGGTCAGGTGTCCGGACACGAGGTCGCCCTCGCGGAGGCCGGCACCAACGTGATGGAGTTCGGCGTCCTGTCCCAGCTCGTGGGCGACTCGCGCTACTACGACGCCGCGATGGGCTGCTACTCGGCAGTGCTCGCCCGGCGCAGCTCGCTGGACCTGCTGGGCACCCGCATCAACGTCGAGTCCGGCCGCTGGGTCGACCACAGCTCGACCGCGCCCAACCCGCCGGTCGACTCCTTCTACGAGTACCTGTGGGGCGGCGGCCGGCTCCTCGGCAACGCTCAACTGACGAGCTGGTACCACCAGTTGACCAATGCGATCGTGGCGCACCAGACCGACGAGCGTCACGGCCGCCTCTGGTTCCACAACGTCGACCACGCGACGGGCCGCCGCACCGGCCCCACCCACCAGTCCGAACTCGCCGCCTTCTACGCGGGCCTGCTCGGCAAGGGCGGCGACCTCGGCCGCGCGGCCTCCTACTTCCGCTCGTGGAGCGCGGTCCTGGACCGGTACCCGGTACTGCCCGAGACCATCGACTACAGCGACTTCTCCATCGTCGACCAGGGCAGCCAACTGCGGCCCGAGTACGCCAACTCGGCGTTCGACCTGTGGCGCCTCACCGGCCACACCACCTACAAGAGCGGTGCCTGGCGCTGGTTCCAGAACATGCGCACCCACCAGCGCGTCGGCGGCGGCTACACCGTCGCCGACGAGGTGGGCTCCTCGTCCGTGCGGCTGGGCGATCTGACGCCGGGTTACTGGTTCGCGGAGAACCTCAAGTACCTGTGGCTGATCTTCTCCCACACCCCGCGCTTCGACTACACCAACGGGATCCTGTCCACGGAGGGCAAGGTCCTCGCGGGGGCACTGGCTGGTTGACGCCCGCGCCCCGCGAGAGCCGCGCTACTTGAGCCCGAGCCGCGATTCGGCCGTGAACCAGTCCGTGGCGATGGCCTCCTGGGCCTGGGCCAGGGTCACCTGGCCGCCGCAGACGGCCGTGTGGAGACGGGTCTCGACGGCGTCCTTGGGGTTGTTCGGTCCGGCGCCCGCCGCGTGCCCCGGGGACGGCGGCTCGACCCAGAGGTTGCGCGGGTCGTTCGGGTCGCCGCCCAGCTCCAGGCTCACCAGGTGGTCGTACTCGGCATCGTGGAGCTGGCCGGTATAGCCGTAGGAGGCGGCGTTCTTGCGCTTCTCGGCGTCCGTCACCGACGCCGGCGGCCGGATCCCGCCGGTGTAGCCGCCCTTGCGGCAGATCGTGGACGCGAGGTTCGCCTGCGTCACCGCGGGCGAGAGCGCGCCAGGGGTGCACGTGGCGTCCGGCAGCGGCTGACCGCTGTCGCTCCGGTAGTGGCAGCTGTCTGCCGCCGGTTGCGCGGCGACGGCGTAGTGGGACTGCGGGCCGGGGCCCTCGGCGAGCGGACCGGCGGCGTCGCCGGCCGGCTGCGAACTGCCGGCGGAGGCACCGGCGGAGGCGCGGTCGCCGGAGGAGGAGTGGGATCCGGTGGAGTGGGAGCAGCCCGCGACGGCGGCGGCGAGCAGCACGGAGGCCAGGGCCAGGACGGGGCGGGCCAGGGCAGAACGGCGCACGGTGATTCCTCGGGACGTTGCGGCGAGGGCTTGGATGAGGGCTTGGTTGCCGCGTAGCAGCCTCCCAGATCCGGCGATCTGCCACAGGCTATTCCGCTTCTGACGGCGAGTCGCCCGAATGGCCGCTATTCTCCCGTGCGGGCCGCGCCCTCCGGCCAGACCCGCACCACCTCGACGCCCGCGTCGCGACTGCGCTGCACCAGCTCGCCGGTGCCGCCCGGCCCGGCCGGCGGCCGGCCGTCCCAGACCGCGACGACCACGTCCGCGCGCGCCAACAGCACCTCGTTCGCGGCCTGGTAGGCCTCCTGCGAGACCTCGCTGAACTGCAGCTCGTGCACCTCGACGGCGGCCCGGACCAGACGCTCGAAGGTGGGCGCGCGCTCGGTGTGGACACGCTCGTGTCGGTAGCCGCGCGCCGGGAAGACCACGACGAGCTCCCCGCCCGCCTCCACCAGCTCCTCCGCGAAGATCGTGTCCGCCCCCGCCGCCAGGCAGCTGAGACCGACCAGCGGTCCCTCCACCGCACGTGCGGCGATGAGTTTGCGCAGCTCCGCCCGGACCAGCTCGGCGGTCTGATCTGTCAGGTCCCGGTGTCCTGTCACCGCGAGCGTCACCACAGTCTCCCCTTCTCCGCAGCAGGCTCCCCCCTGTCGTATGCCCGTCCGCGCGGGGCGCGATACGACGGGAACCGGGCACTCCGCGGACGGCCCGTGGGACGGCCCGCGGGCACTCCGCCGACAGGACCTTGGTCCCGGCAAGTGGGGCCCAACGCCGCGGTCCCGGCCCCACGCGCCGGAGCACGCTTACGACATCTACCTGGTCCTCCTCGACATCAAGTCCTGGGACCGGGAGGTCTACCAGCGCGTGACGGGCCGTCCGCTCCAGCCCACCCTCGACTTCGCCCGCCACCTGGCCGACCTGGGCAAGGACGTGTGGGTGCGCTTCGTCCTGGTCCCGGGACTGACCGACGGCGAGGAGAACGTGGCCGGGGTCGCGTCGTTCGCCGCCTCGCTGGGCAACGTCTCGCGCGTGGACGTCCTGCCGTTCCACAAGCTCGGCGCGGCGAAGTACGAGGCCCTCGGCGAGCGCTTCGAGCTCACCGACACCCCCACCCCCACGAGGGAGCAGGTCGCGACAGCCCGCGCGATCTTCGCCGCCGAAGGGCTCCACGCCGTCTGAACGTATTGACGGCGTCCCGTGGGGTCAACGCTGCTCCCACCGCTCCTTGGTGATCTCGTACCGCACACCGCCGTGCTCGGCGCCTTCGACCGTCATCATGTCGTCAGGGGTGGGGAGAGTGCCTGTGAGACTCATGGACAGCTTCTCCATGACACGACGCGACCCGCTGTTCATGGCCATCGTCGCGGCCCAGATCGCACACAGTCCGAGCTCGGCGAACCCCTTCTGCAGCAGGGCCTGTGAGCCCTCGGTGGCATAACCCTTGCCCCAGGACGCCTGGCGCAGCCGGTAACCGAGCTCGGCCTCGTCGAGCGGTCCGTCCGGCTCGGGACGCAGATGGAACCAGCCCACGAACGCTCCGCCGTCCCGCTCGTGTGCGGCGAACAGGCCGAGGCCCGGGTGCTTCTCGTAGCCGGCGATGATGTACGGCAGGTGGCGGTCGCGGACCACCTCCGGGGCGGTCGCCTCGCCGCCGGACAGGTAGCGCATCACCGCCGGGTCGCTGTCCAGCTCGATCAGCAGGTCCGCGTCGTCGGCCGTGAAACGGCGCAGGACAAGACGCTCGGTCTCCAGGTAGATCTCCACGGCGTGGATCATTCCCGAGGAAGGCAGCACCGTCCAACGGCTTTTCCCGGAGGCTGTCTGCGACGCTGACCGATGAGACGCTTACGAACGCCGCCCGGAGCAGACCGCTCCTCGGACGACCGACCCCACGGAGGAGTGTCCATGGCTGAGAAGTCCGCCGTCCCGACCACCGCGCTCTGCGACTTCCTGGGCCGGGAGCAGGTCATGGACCTGGGCGTGCGGTCGCTGTGGACGCCGGCCCCGCACGTCGCCGGTCCAGCCTTCACCGTACGGTGCCCACCCGGCGACAACCTGATGCTGCACGCTGCCATCCACCGGGCCGAGCCCGGCTCCGTGGTCGTCGTCGAGTCCGGCGACCTCGACTACGCGCTCGCCGGAGGCAACGTCTGCGCCGTCGCCCAGCTCCGCGGGATCGCGGCGTTCGTCCTGGACGGGGTGATCCGCGACCTGGCGGAGGTGCGGGCGGCGGGCTTCCCGGTGTACGCCCGTGGCACCATGCCGATCCCGGGCGGCAAGAAGGTCGTCACGCCCCTGGGCGAGCCGGTGCGCTGCGGCGGCGTGCTGGTGAACCCCGGCGACCTCGTGGTGGCGGACGGGGAGGGCGTCGTGGTGCTCCCCGCCGCCCGGCAACAGGAGCTGCTGCGCGATGCCCGGGCCAAGCAGGAGCGGGAGGAGGCGCAGTCCCTCGACGACTGGGCGGCGGAGCACCGCGCCCGCATCGACAAGGCCCTCGCTGCGGGTGGCTTCCAGGACTGACTCCGCGTCCTGCTCGGCGTCGCCCGACCGCTGACGGGTAGGAAGCCGGGGCAGGCCGTCTCAGCTGATCCGTCGTCACCGTGGGGAGCCGCGCATGGCATCCGAGGAGTACTGCGAGAGCCCCGACGTCGCGGCCCTGCCACCGCAGGAGCGGTGGCAGGCGGCGCCGGGCGACGCCGTCGCCGCCTGCACGCAGTGCGACGAGCCCACCCGCTTCCGGGCCGACGCACCGGGGGCGGTGCTGTGCCCGCGGTGCGAGTGGCAGCAGGCCCAGCGCGGCGCCTGCTCCGGATGAACCCTGGCGCGGCGAGCAGGCCTCACGCCGTGGGGTGCAGCGGGAACGCCAAGTGCAGACCGCCGAGGACGAGGATGCGGGCGACCGGGCCGGGCGGCTCCGTCAGCGAGACGGGCACTGCGGCGGCGTCGGCCAGGCGGCCGGCCCGCAGCAGGCCGGTGAGTCCGGCGGCGTCACAGAAGCTGAGCGCGCCGAGGTCCAGGACCAGGCCCCGCGGGCCGTCGCGGCCCGGGGGCAGGTCGAGTGTGCGGCCGACCGCGACGAGCAGGGACGGCGTGGCCGCCAGGTCCAGCTCCCCGGTCAGGTGCAGGACGTGGCAGCAGGCGAGGCGCTGCAGCCGGTTCTGGCAGCCGCGGGCCCGGAAGGCGCGGCGGCGCGGGCCGAGGGTGCCGCAGGGGCGGATCGGGTGGTGGCGCATGGCAGAGGTCTCCGGTCGGGCGGATCAGGCGCCGTGGCTGGTGGAGCCGGTCAGCACGGCGGTGACGACGAGGTTGTCGGGATAGGTGTGGGTGGCCGGATCCGGCGTACCCGCGCAGGTGACCAGGCGCAGCACCGGCTGGGGGTCGGGGCCGTAGACCTGCTGGTCGGGGAAGGACGACTTCGGGTAGGAGTCCGCGCGGGTGACCGTGAAGTCGGCGGTGCTGCCGTCCGCGCGGGTGACCTCGATGCGGTCCCCGGGGTGCAGCCGGCCGAGCTGGAGGAACACGCCGTTGCCGTACTGGCCGACGGTGACGTGGCCGAGGATCACGGAGGAGCCGCGCTGGCCGGGGGTGACGGAGCCGTCGTACCAGCCGGCCGGGGAGTTCGCCGCGATCGGCGGGACCTGGACGGTCCCGTCCGCGGCCAGCCCCAGGCGCTGTACCGAGGTGTCCACACCGATGGCGGGGATCTTCAGGCGTTCCGGCGTCGACGCCGGAACGCC
>NZ_QKYN01000223.1 GCF_003258295.1 Streptacidiphilus pinicola
GGCGGAGAGCGGGCGGGTCAGAGAGGGGCGGGACGGGGGGGCGGGGAGGGGGGGGGGGGATCGGCGGGAGGACTGCCGTCTCCTCCGCGTCGCTCGGCGGGGGCGCACTGGGCGTGCTCGGCGCGCCGCGGCGGACCCAGCCGCCGGCGCCGCCGTTGGCTGTGGGATCCCACACCGCGGGGGTCGTGCCGTCCCGATCGCTCATGCCCACCTCGCCGCGTACCGCAGGTACCCCGAAACCGATGGGCGCCACCGTATCGAACCCCTGCTGCCGACAGGCAGCTTTGCTCGATCATGATCCCCGCGGCTCGGGCCCCGCGGCTCAGCCCTCGCGGCGCAGCACCCGCAGCGAGCCGGTGACCGAGATCTCCCGGAAGCCCTCGTCCAGCGCGCGCCGGTAGACCCGGTAGGGGGCCTGGCCGCCGTCCGCCGGGTCGGGGAAGACGTCGTGCACGACCAGCAGGCCGTCCTGGGCGAGGTGCGGGACCCAGCCCTCGTAGTCGCCGGTGGCGTGCTCGTCGGTGTGGCCGCCGTCGATGAAGACCAGGCCGACCTCGGTGCCCCAGAGCGCGGCCAGCTGCGGGGAACGGCCGACGAGGGCGACGACGTGCGGCTCCAGCCCGGCCGCGTGCAGGGTGCGGCGGAAGCGCGGGAGGGTGTCCATCAGGCCGACCTCGGGGTCGACCAGAGACGTGTCGTGGTACTCCCAGCCGGGCTGCTGCTCCTCCGAGCCGCGGTGGTGGTCGACCGTGATCGCGACCGTCCCGGCCAGGCGCGCTGCCTCGGCGAGCAGGATCGTGGAGCGGCCGCAGTAGGTGCCGATCTCCAGCACCGGCAGGCCCGTGCGCGTCGCGGCCTCGGCGGCCGCCGCGTACAGGGCGAGGCCCTCGTCCACGGGCATGAAACCCGTCGCCGCCTCGAAGGCGGCCAGCACCGCCGCCTGCGGCCGGGCGGGGCTGATCTCTCGCGTCGCGTCCATAGCGCGCCACCCTACCGGCCGGTCACTTGCGCGCCGGGCGCACGTCCCCCGGCACGTCACCGGTCGAGCAGCGCGGCCTCCAGGCTCCGGCCGACCGGGCGCAGCTCGGCGTCGATCGCGGCCGAAGCCGCCACGTCCAGTACCACGGCCGGCTCACTCGCGGGCAGTCCCCGGACGAAGGCCAGCCGCAGGTGGGTCGGCGGGTGGGTGGTGTCGAAGTCGTCGTGGGTCAGCTCCGCCGCGATCACGCGCCGGGCGCGCTCCTCGGCGGGAATGGAGCGGACGTAGGCGGTCAGCCCCACCCACAGGTCCGGCTGCTGCGGCCCGTCGGCCTGACCCCGCGCCTCACCCCCGGCGCGACCCCGGGCCTGCGCCCGCGCCTGACGCGCGGCCATGCGTGCCTGATGCGTCACCGTCTCGAAGGCCGTGCGGAGGTGCAGCGCCTCCAGCAGTCCGGCCGCGCCCGCGCCGCCCGCCAGGCGCACGGTGTAGGAGTCGGCCAGGTACTCGGCCCGGCGGGAGTCGAGGCGGGTGGCCCGGTCCAGCAGTCGCAGGTACAGCTCCACCAGCGCGGAGAGGAACGACATCAGCCCCCGCGCCAGCAGGGCGGCCAGTGCCTCCATGCCGCCGCGGACCCGGACGCCGCCGCGGGCCGGCCGGAGCAGCCTCACCCACTCGCTCAGACTGCCGAGCGCCGCGCCGAGCCAGACCCCGCGTCGGCTGTCGCCGTTGACGCCGTGTCCGAACTCGTGGGCCAGCAGCGCCACCCGCTCCTGCTCGGTGAGCGACAGCCACAACGGCAGGCCGAGCCGCAGCACCACGCGCCGCCGCCAACCGACGCGTGCGTAGGAGGCGTTGTACCGGGCGTCGACCAGGATCAGGCCCGGCGCACGGGTGCCGAGCTGCTCCGCGACGGAGTCGGCGAGCGCCCACAGCTGCGGTGCGGCCTTGCGGGAGAGCGGGTGCCCGGACTTCCGTGTGCGTGCGAGGTCGCCGAGTCGAGGCCGGCCCAGGTAGGCCACGCCCAGCAGCGCGACGGCGGCCAGGTCGGCCGTCCAGGCGCCGAAGCGCATCAGCAGGACGGCGCCGACGAGCGCGGCCACGGTGACCAGGTGCACCGGCAGCGCCAGCAGGACGGCCGCGAGGTGACCGGCGCCGCGGCGCGGCCGCAGTTCCCTGCCCGAACTCGCCTCGTCGAACAGCCGCTGCTCCAACGTCTGGTCGAGACGGCGTCGCACGCCACCGCTTCCGCTCGTCACCGCGCTCTTTCGGGAGCTCTCCGGCAACGCGTTCCAATGGCACGAAGGGCACCAGACGGTGAATCTGGGGTCGCTGGTCAGCGAACCCGAGCATTCCGGGCACTCGGTGTCCGTGCTCGTCGTGGGCGTGGTCATGGCGGCAGATCATGCCCGATCAAGGGCTGGGGCAGGAAGTGGATTCCGGCGTCAGGCTTCCCAATTACTGGAACACGTTCTAATCTGACGCGACGTCAGCTTCAGGAGGGGGCGTTCATGGCCGTCGGCATCAGCGAGGAGCACCGGGAGTTGCGGGGCTCGGTGCGGCGTCTGCTGGAGCGGGAGGTGTCCGCGTCGGCGGTCAGGGCGGTGCTGGCGGAGGGGCCGGGGG
>NZ_QKYN01000224.1:0-16952 GCF_003258295.1 Streptacidiphilus pinicola
CCGGAGGTCCTGCGCCGCCTCGTCCCCCGCCCCCACCCGACGGGCGTCGCCGCCCTCGCCCTTCGTCCACAGCCTGTGGACAACGCCACGCGGACCACACCCTTCGTGGTCCTGGAGAACCCGCGCAACCTCGGCAACATCGGCGCGGTGGTCCGCCTGGCGGCGGGCTTCGGCGCGGCGGGCGTCCTGACGACGGGGGACGCCGACCCCTGGCACCCCACCGCCGTCCGCGGCGCGGCGGGCCTCCACTTCGCCACCTCGGTCGCCCACACGTCCCTGACCACGCTGCCCCCGGGCCCGATCTTCGCCCTGGACCCGGAGGGAGTCTCCATCCACGACGTCACCTTCCCGGATGACGCTCTGCTGGTTTTCGGCTCGGAGCGCCACGGGGTGACGGATGATGTGATGGGGATGGCCACCTCTACTGTGGCCATCCCCATGCGTCCTCACGTCTCCAGCTTCAACCTCGCCACGTCCGTGGGCATGGCGCTCTTCCACTGGCAGGGCCGCTCGTCCCGTCAGTAGCCGGGAGCCGTCATCCCCAGCCTGTGGAGAACTTCCGCGATGTGGGCGGGCTTGCCGCGCAGTTGAGCGGAGCCGAGCTGCACGACGACGTCGGCCTCTGGCAACGGCGGCTTCGACTGATGCCGCAGGTGCCGCACCACGGACGTGACGAGCAGTCGCTGGCAGGGGCGGTGGCCCTTGTGGCGGCGAATCCCGACGCGCTCGACCTCCGAGCAGAGGAGGTAGGGCCCGAAGGGCGGCTCGAGTTCGTCCTCCGTGACGGGGGCGATGAGCCGCATTCGCCCGTGCGGGCAGTGGACCGAGCCGTCGTTGCGGACCTCGAAGGGCTGGTCGTCGACGTCCAGGCGGCGGGGGCCGACCTCGGGTGGTTCAAGGTTCAGCGCTTCGGCGAAGGTCTCGGCCATGCGCTCGCGCGCGGCGCCGAGGTCGGCGTCGCCCCGGCGGATGGAGGGGAGGAGCTCGCGGGTGACCCAGTCCTGGAAGGGGCGGGCGGTGGGCTTGTCGGAGCGGAGGACGAGCTTGTAGAGCCCGCTCTCGTTCACCAGGTTGAGGGTTTGGTTGCCGCGGCCGTAGGCATTCCGGCCTGCGGTTTCGTCGTATGCCTCACTCTGACTGAGGCATACGGTCCGCATATCCACAGTGCGGGTCTCGTCGCTGTGGAGGTTCTTCACGGCCATGCTCGGGTTGCCGCGGCCGAGGATGCGGCAGACATCCATCGTGGCGAACCACGGCTCGTTTTCGAGCAGGATGACGCGGATGGGTTGCCCCGTGGCGGGGAACTCCGCGTGGAGCATTTGCGTGTGCATGACGCGCCCTTTCGGGTGGGTGACAGAGCGCCCTGCACAACGCGGGTTATCGGATGACTGACACGGCCTCAGGATCGCGCTCGGTGGCGCGGGGGGCGCGCATGATCGTCTGGCGCACGACTGGCGTGGCGGCCAGTCGCGCCACCCCCTTAGCCACCCCCTGACCGGCCCGGATGAGGAAGCCGGTGGGGAGGAAGACCGCGTCAGCGGTGATCATCGCCAGGGAGAAGAAGGGCAGCCCGAGGACGACCGCGATCGCGAGGTGCTCGGTGATCATCATCGCCAGCATCACGTTCTTGATCCGCCGGTTGAAGACCAGGAAAGGGAAGCCCACCTGGGCCATCACCGTGCCGTAGGTGATCAGCGTGACCAGCGTGCTGTTGCCGCCCAGCACACCGTTCAGCGCCGGCCAGGGCTCGAAGTAGTGCAGGTGGAGCGGGTACCAGAGGGCGGTGCCGCCCTGCCACAGCGAGCCCTGGATCTTGTACCAGCCGGCCGTGGCGTAGATGAAGCAGACCTCGCCCGCGATCACCAGCATCGCGGCGTTGTGCAGCAGTGACGTCAGCGCGTCCAGCAGCGCCGCGCCCTCGCTCGAGGGCGCCCGCCGGGCCAGCGCGCCGTGCAGGCCGGCCAGCAGCCAGCAGAGCCAGAAGAAGGTGCCCCAGGTGTAGAGCCCCAGGTCCAGCATGCCGAGCTTGGCGAAGCCGCTGAGCTGGCTGAACGCCAGCGCCAGCCCCAACAGCAGCCAGATCGCGACCCCGACCGGATCCCCGTTGCCGCGCGCCCCCCGCCGCGAGGCACGCGCGTCCAGGGACCAGACCTCACCGCAGCGCGTGAAGACCAGGTAGATCGCCATCAGGTGGACGACGTTGTCGCCGCCGTCGCCGACCAGGACCGCGCGGTTCTGCAGCGACAGCACCAGGACCATGAAGACCAGCGACGTCGCCCGGGTGCGCCAGCCCAGCAGCATCAGCACGCTGACCACGATCGAGGCGACGTAGACGAGCTCGAACCACCAGCTCGCGTCCGACCAGGCCAGCACGGTGAAGGCGTGGTTCGAGGCGAGCATCTGCCGGGCCAGGTCCCCGCTCCACGGCGCCAGGTCGCCGTAGAGCACGCGGCGGTGCGGCCACTCGCGCAGCAGGAACGCGCCGAAGGTCAGTGCGACGCCGATGCGGACGACCGCGGCCTGGTAGCGGGCCAGTGTGCTGCCGGTGACGGTGGTCCAGCCCGTGTAGGCCGCGTCGGCGGCACGGTCGAGGAGGGTGCGCATCAGGAGACTCCCAGTCCGCGGTAGTCGTCCGGGGTGGCGGGCCACCAGGGCAGCTGACGGTAGGACGGGGTGGCGGTCGCGGGCGCGCCGGTCCAGGCGGGGCCGGTGACGTCGGTGGTCGCGGAGCGGAACTGGATCTGGATGACGGGCTGCCCCTGCCAGTCCCGGCCCATCCGCTGCAGGCCGATGCGCTTGAGGTACTCCACCGAGAGCGGTCCGCCGAAGCCCGTCGACTTCTCGTTCTGGTCGTGCCAGGCCGTGTAGTAGTCCCAGGCCCGGCGCAGCAGGTTCTGGTTGATGTGGCTCGGGAACGGGTTGTCGCGGATCGCGGCGACATCCTGGGCGGTCAGGTCGACCCACGGGGACTCGACCCGGTTGCCGCCGGAGTCGACTGTCTGCACCCGCACCTCGATCGCGACGTTCTGCTGCAGCGGGTTGGGTGCGAACAACTGCCAGTTCTGCTCGAACTCGGGCATCACGTGCGAGGCGATCGTGCCGGCGTTGCCCTGCGAGATCGGGTTGCTGGGCGCGATGGAGAGGAAGACGGCGCCCAGGTGGTAGACGGCGGCGAGCGCGAGGGCGATCCCGGCCGCGCCGAGGACCGCGACGGAGGGGAGCGACCAGCGGCGCGACGTCTCGCCGGTCTCGCTGGTCCCGCTCTCTGTCTCGGCTGCGGCCTCGTACGCGGCGGCGTCGGGTATGGGCTCCTGCGCGGTTGCGCCGTCAGGCTCGTCTGCCACTTCTACCCGCCTCGCCGCTCCGTTTGATTCCTGAGCACGGTACTGATGTCAGCCGCCTGTGCGCGACCCTTCCGTGTATCTAGAACTTGTTCTAATCTGACGTCGCGTCAGCAACTGATCGGAAGGGGCGCCCCGTGGACTTCACCTTCACCGACGCGCAGCAGGCCGCCGCCGAGGCCGCGCGCGCCGTCTTCGCGGACGTCGCGCCGGAGGGCGGCGTGCCCAGTCCCGCCCTCGGCGTCGAGCCGGTCGCGTCGGACATCGACCGCGAGCTGTGGCAGCGGCTGGCCAAGTCCGACCTGCTGGGCATCGCGCTCGACGAGGCCCACGGCGGCGCCGGGCTGGACGAGATCGCCTGGTGCCTGGTGCTGCGCGAGTCGGCGCGGGTGCTGGCCCGTGTCCCGCTGCTGGAGACCGGCGCGGCGGCTTTCGCCGTCCAGGCCTTCGGCCCGGACGAGCTGAAGCGCCGGCTGCTGCCGGAGATCGCCGCCGGGCGCCTGCTGCTCGGCGTCGCCGCCCACGGACGCACCGGCCACGAGCCCGCCGACGAGGCGGTGACAGCGGAGCCGGTGGCGACCGGCTGGTCGCTGACCGGAGCGCAGACCGGCGTCGCCTGGGCGCCCGTGATGGATCTCGTCCTGGTCCCGGCGCGCGCCCCCGAGGGCACGGTGCTGTTGCTCGTCGACCCGCGCGGGGCAGGCGTCACTCTGGAGCGCCAGGTCTCGACCAACGGCGAGCTGGCAGGGCGCCTGGTCCTCGACGGCGCGGTGGTGGAGTCCTCCTGGCAGCTGGGTCCGGTCACGCCGGACGGCTCCAACTGGCGCGCGGTGCGGGCCTGGCTGATCGTGGGCGTGGCCGCCCTGTGCCTCGGCCTCGGCGAGGCCGCGCTGCGGCTGACCTCGACGTACGCGGCCAAGCGCGAGCAGTTCGGGCACCCGATCGCCACGTTCCAGGCGGTGGCGATGCAGTCCGCCGACCGCTACATCGACCTGCGGTCGATGGAGGTCACCCTCTGGCAGGCCGCGTGGCGCGTCGGCCACGGCGTCGACCTCGTGGACCGGCTGCCGTTGGACGCGGACCTGGCGACGGCGAAGATCTGGTCCGCGGAGGGGGTCCGCGCGGTGGCGCAGACGGCCCAGCACCTCCACGGCGGTATCGGCGCCGACCTCGACTACCCCCTGCACCGCTACCACGCCTGGGCCAAGCACCTCGAGCTGACGCTCGGACCCGCGGCGGCGTTCGAGCAGGAGCTGGGCGACCTGCTCGCGGAGCACCCGCTGCCGTAGGCAGGGTTTACAGGGGAGCTGCCCTCCGGACGTGGTTGCATGGGTCGCACCATGGAGCGCTATGCATACGACGCCGTTGTCCTCGCCGGTGGAGCCGCCAGGCGGTTGGGTGGGGAGGACAAGCCGGGGTTGGTCGTCGGTGGGGTCCCGCTGCTTGACCGCGTGCTCGGGGCGTGCGGCGATGCGAGGGTGACCGTCGTGGTCGGGCCCGAGCGCGCGACCGTGCGCGCGGTGCGGTGGGTGCGGGAGGAGCCGGCCGGGGGTGGGCCCGTGGCCGGACTGGCGGCGGGGTTGGCCGGGGTCCGCGCGGAGCGGATCCTGCTGCTGGCCGCGGACCTGCCGTTCCTCGACGCCGCGACCGTGCACCGCCTCCTGGACGCGCTGGACGATCCCGACGTCGACGCCGCCGTGCTCGTGGACGCGGACGGCCGCGACCAACTGCTGACCGCCGCCTACCGCACCGCGCCGCTGCGTACCGCGCTCGCGGCGGTCGGGGAGCCCGACGGCGCGCGGCTGCGGGCGGTGACGGGCGCGCTGCGGACGCGCCGGCTGGCCGACACGGCGGGTGCCGCGGTCGACTGCGACACCTGGGACGACGTCGAACGGGCCCGTGAGCGCGTGCGGAAACGCACCGGGAACGACGCGGACACGCAGGTGACACCACCCTGATGCGCGCCGGGGACGCGCCCATCGGGGACGATGGAGGCGTGCTGGATGACTGGATCGCCGCTGCCAAGACCGAGCTCGGGATCGACCTGGAGGTCGATGTCCACGGGCTGCTCGACATGACCCGCGAGGTCGCGCACGGAGTGGCGCGGCCCGCCGCGCCGCTGACCGCGTTCCTGGTGGGGTACGCGGCGGCCGCGGCCGGCGGTGGGCCGGAGGCGGTCGCGGAGGCCAATCGGAAGGCTGCTCAGCTCGCGCTGCGCTGGGCGGCGGACCGGGCCGAGGAGCACCCGGAATGACGGGCCGCGAGGTCGAGACGGACCTGCTGGCCGCGTATCCGTATCTGCTGCCGCAGGCGTCGACCCCGCCGTCCCCACCGGAGCCGGACCGGCCGTTCGACTACGAGGCGGCCGACGAGGAGCGGGAGCCCGCGGTCACCCGCGGTCCGCGCCCGGACCAGTCGTTCGACCGGGTGCTGGACGACGCCTTCGGCCTGGTCGGCGGGCCGGCGGAGGTTTCAAGATCACGAAATGCCACACGTGGCGCATTTGGTGATCTTGAAACCTCCGACGCCGCCGCTCCTCCGCCCGCGACGCACACCGGCGAACTCGGGTGGCCCGAGGCCCGCGCGGTCGCGGCGCGTGCCGGGGCGAGGCCGCTGGGCACGGTGGAGCGGGACGCGGCCGACGCGCTGGGCGCCGTGCTCGCCGCACCGTTGGCCGCCGCCACGCACCTGCCCGCCTTCGACACCTCCGCCATGGACGGCTGGGCCGTCTCCGGGCCGGGACCGTGGCGGCTGCGGACGCCGGACGAGGGAGAGGGGCTGGCCGGGCGTCCCGCCGCCGCCGGGCTGGAGGACGGCGAGGCCGTCCGGATCGCGACCGGCGCGCCCGTGCCCGGCGGTACCACCGCCGTGCTGCGCCGCGAGGACGGGGTGGTGCGTGCCGACGGCGCCGGACTGGCCTGCCGTCCCGGCACGGCGTCGCCGCCGCTGGGCCGGGACATCCGTCCGCGCGGCCAGGAGTGCCGCAGCGGCGAGGCGCTGCTGCCCGCAGGGACGCTGGTGACCCCGGCGGTGCTGGGCCTGACCGCGGCCGCCGGGGTCGACCGGCTCACCGTGCACCGCCGCCCCACCGTCGAGCTGCTGGTGATCGGCGACGAGCTGCTGACCGAGGGCCCGCCCCGGGACGGGCGGATCCGGGACGCGCTCGGCCCGATGCTGCCCGGCTGGCTCGCCGCCTACGGCGCGGAGCTGACGGGCGTGCGGCGGATCGGCGACGACCGCGCCGCACTCGTGGCCGCGCTGCGCGGCTCCCGTGCCGACGTCGTGGTCAGCACCGGCGCGACGGCCTCCGGACCGGTGGACTTCCTGCACCCGGCGCTCGCCGAGATCGGCGCGACGCTGCTGGTCGACGGCGTCCGCGTCCGGCCCGGCCACCCGATGCTGCTGGCCCGGCTGCCCGGGACCGGGGACGGTCCCCGGCGTCACCTGCTCGGCCTGCCCGGCAACCCGTTCGCCGCCGCCGTCGGTGCGGCGACGCTCGGCGAGCCGCTGCTGCGGGGTCTGGGCGGCTGCCCGGCGGCTGAGCCGTACCGGGTCACGGCCGGGGCAGACTTCCCCGGCCAGCCCGGGCACACACGGCTCGTCCCCGTCGCCCTGCCCGAGCGCGGCGCGGTGCCGCTGCGCTACGACGGTCCCGCCATGCTGCGCGGCCTTGCCCTCGCGGAAGGCCTGGCCGTGGTGCCGCCGGACGGCGTCGCGGCCGGGCGGCCGGTCGCGGTGCTGGACGTGCCGTGCGGCTGAGTCCGGCACGTCCCCGTCCCGGGGACTCCGACTCGGTCGACCGGCATCCGGGGCGCTTGCGCGCGGACGGCTCGCTGGACGACTCGGCGGTCGAGTTGCGGCAGATCGTGCTGCCCGATCCGGAGCGCGCGAACGGGCCGCTGTGGCAGGTCGGGCGGCGGTTGGTGGTGGCGCTGGTCGTGCTGGTGGTCACCGCGCTGCTGGTCTGGGTCGGCCGCGACGGCTATCGCGACGGCGCCCACGACCACCTCGACCTGCTCGGCGCCTTCTACTACGCCACGGTGAGCCTCTCCACCACCGGCTACGGCGACATCACGCCGGTCAGCGACGGCGCCCGGCTGATGAACATCCTGGTGATCACCCCGCTGCGCGTGCTGTTCCTGATCGTCCTGGTCGGCACCACGCTGGAGGTCCTCACCACGCGCGGCCGCCGACTGTGGCGCATCAACCGCTGGAGGCAGGAGTTGGACCAGCACATCGTCGTCGTCGGCTACGGCACCAAGGGCCGGAACGCGGTCGAGACGCTGCTGCAGAAGGGGACGCCGAAGACGTCCATCGTGATCGTCGACCCGCAACGGCGCGCGATCGAGGCGGCGGCCAACGACGAGGGCGTGGCCGGCGTCGTCGGCGACGGCACCCGCACCGAGGTGCTGCGCCGGGCCGGGGTCGAGCGCGCGGCGCAGGTCGTCGTGGCGCCGCAGCGGGACGACACGGCGGTGCTGGTCACCCTGACGGTGCGGCAGCTCAACAAGGGCGCGGTGGTGGTCGTGGCCGTCCGGGAGGACGAGAACGCGCCGCTGCTGCGGCAGAGCGGTGCGACCGTGGTCGTCACCAGCGCCAGCTCGGTGGGCCGGCTGCTCGGCGTCTCCACCCTGAGCCCCAACACCGGCGCGGTCCTGGACGACCTGCTGACGGCCGGTCACGGCCTCGACGTGGTCGACCGCCCGGTCACCCGCGCCGAGGTGGGCCACTCCCCGCGCGAGTGCGGCGACCTCGTGGTCGCGGTGGTCCGCGGCCGACGCCGTATCGCCTTCGGCGATCCGGAGGCGGCGGTGCTGCAGCCGGAGGACCGGATCATCGCGATCCACCGCAGCAGCTAGGGCCTGTCCGGTCGATCTTCTCGGATCAGCCCGGGCCGTCTGGCGCGGTCAGCTGCAAGGCGGAGGATCGCCCTCGTACTGGGCCGTACTTGGGCGATGCGACAACGCAGCCTGGGGGTACCCCCGGCCGGAGGCTGGGGGAGGCCGTGCCAGGCGGACCGGGCCCGGGAAGATCCGCCGGACAGGCCCTAGCTGCGCGCCCCCAGGCCTACGGCGGGCCAGGGCCCAGCAGCCAGATCGCGCCGTAGGCTGCTGAGGCGACCACCACCAGGGCCATCGCGACGGCGACCCGTCGGACGCGGACCGTTGCCAGCCACGCGGCGAGCGGCAGCAGCAGGGGGAAACCGGGCAGCAGCAGGCGGGGCTTGGAGTTGAAGTAGGCCTGCGCGCCCAGGGACAGTGCGACGACCACCGCCGCGTAGGCGAGGACGGGCAGCGGCTGGCGCTGCCGGACGAAGGCGACCAGCGCCCAGACCACCACGGCGACGAAGGCGAGCAGTCCGACGCCCGCGCCCGGGTTGGTGGTCAGCTCGTGCCCGACGAACCGCGCGTACGCCGCGCCGAAGTCGAAGCCGTTGCCCCAACGGCTCTGCACGTCAAGGTACGCGGACAGGCCGCCGACCCAGCCGGCGTAGGCGAGCAGGCCGACCGGTGCCAGGAGTGCGCCGAGGACCGCGCGGACGCGGCGGTCCTCGCGGCGCCACAGGGTCACCGCGACGCCGACCCAGACGGCGGCGATCACCGCCGCCGCGCTCGGGCGGGTCAGGCCCGCGAGCGCGGCGAGCAGCCCGGCCGTGAGCCAGCCGCGCCGCAGCACCGCGAAGAGGCACCAGGCCGCGAGCGCGGTGAAGAGCGACTCGGTGTAGGCCATCGACTCCAGCACGCCGATGGGCAGTGCGGCCCAGAGCAGTACCAGCAGCGTCGCCGCGCGGCGTCCCGCGATCCGCTCGCCCACGGCGAAGACGCCGAGCGTGGCGAACAGCGAGGCGAGGGCGCTGACGAGCAGGCCCGCGTCGGCGTAGGAGAGGCCGGTGAGGGTGTTCAGGCCGCGCTCCAGCCAGGGGAGCAGCGGGAAGAAGGCCAGGTGGGAGTGGGCGCCGGCGCCGCGGGTGTGGGTGGTGGCCTGGTAGCCGGCCCAGTGGTAGCCGTGGGCCGCGATGTCGGTGTACCAGAGCGAGTCCCAGCGGCCCGACAGCAGTTGGTGCGGGCTGCGTCCCTCCGCGCCGGCCCAGACCGCCAGCACGGCCAGGCCGAGGGCCCGCACCGCGGCGAACAGCCCGAGCGCGGGCAGCGCGCGCCTCAGCAGGCTCGCCCCGCGCAGGCGCAGCGGACGAGGATCGGTGAGCGGAGTTCCGGATGCCTGCGGCGCGGGGACGGAGGTCCGCGTGTCAGACGATCCGGCCACGCGCGAGCCCTCTGCCGAGACGCGAACCACCGACCGCGCTGAGGTCGGCCGCGCCGGAATCCTCCGGGAGGTCCTGCGCGGAGAGCTGACTGACCATGATCCGCACGACCGCGGCGAGGTACGGGTCGTCGACGAGGTAGACCTGCCGGCGGCCCTCGCGCCGGGAGCGGACCAGCCCGGCCAGCCGCAGTTTGGCCAGATGCTGGCTGACGGCCGGCAGCGTGCCGCCGACCTGTTCGGCGAGGCCGGTGACGTCGCACTCGCCTGCGGCGAGGATCCACACGATCTGCAGCCGGGTGGGCGAGGCGAGCATGCCGAACGCGGCGGCGGCCGCGTCCATGACCTCGGGACCGGGCATGCCGTCCGGCGCGGTCGCGGCGGCAGCGCCGATCACGGCACCGATGGCCGCCTGGACCTCTGCGCCAGTCGTCATCCGCGCTCTCCTTCGCCCTTGCCCTCCCCGGAACCCTGCCCGCGCGCCACCAAGACTAGGCCCTGCCGCAGCCGCGCCTCCCCGGCCAGGTGGCAGCGGCACGTGCGGGGAGGGATCGGCCCGCGGCCGGCGGGCTCGCGGCTCATGGGGCGGAGTCCGGGGTGGTGGGGGCGGCGGCGTAGGCCTGGCTCGGGGTCATGGGGACGCCGTTGAGTTCCACGGTCTGGTATGTGCTGACCGGGGCGCAGCCGGTGGTGTCGTTGGCGGTGCGGGCGCCCGCACCGTTGAGGGCCTGCTGGGTGTCGGCCGGGCTCGGCTTGCCGGACGCGCCCGGGAAGAACGTGCCGGAGGGCCAGTCCGCGCCGATCACCAGAGTCACGCCGGAGACGGAGGAGGACTCGCTCAGCGTGCTGTCCGGCAGTCCCAGGGCGGTGGCGACGGCGTGGGCGGCGGTCTGGTCGCCGGGCGCGTAGCGCAGCTGGGTGGTCTGCGTGGTCGTCGGGGAGGTGACCGCGGTGGTGCCGGTGCCGAAGCCCTTCGCGGTCAGCGCGTCGGCGAGCTCGGTGGCCCGGCCCTGTGTGCCGCTGGCGTTCTCGACCCGCACGTCGATCCGACCGGCCGCGACCGCGTCCGAGCCCGAACCGGTAGCGGTGGCGGAAGGGGACGCGGACGCGGACGGCGACGCGGAGCCCGCGGCGACCGCGCCGGGGGACGCCGAGGGGGAGACCGTGCCGCCGCCGGGGGAGGTCAGCGACTGGTCGTTGGCGATCGCCGCGAACAGCGCGGACGCGTCCGGGCCGACGATCAGCCGGTCCGCGTTGGCCGGATCGGTCTCGGTCTGCATGGTGGTGAAGGTGATCCGGTCGGTCGGCACCTTGGCGACGTCGTTGGCCAGGCCGAGCAGTGAGGTCACGCTGCCAAGGCCGCTGTCGACCGTCAGCGCCTTGGTCGCGGAGTCGGCGAGATCGAAGAGCCTGGCCGGGTCGGTCAGCGTCCCGGCGCCGCGCATGGAGCGCATCATCGCGCTCAGGTACATGTGCTGGGCCGCGAGCCGGCCGAGGTCGCCGCCGTCGCCGAAGGCGTGCCGGGAGCGGACGAACTCCAGCGCGGCGACGCCCTTGAGGTTGTGCGTGCCCTTGGCGAGCTTGAGGTGCGAGTAGGTGTCGTAGACGTTGTCGTCGACGCACACGTTCACGCCGCCCACGGCGTCGGACATGCTGACCACACCGGAGAACGTCATCATCATGAAGTGGCTGATCGGGATGCCGGTCAGCTGGTGGATGGTCTCCATCTGGCACTGCGCGCCGTAGTTGAGGGCGCTGTTGATCATGCCGCGGTAGCCGCCCGTGCGGTTGGCGCTGTTGGCCGGGTCGGTGCAGGCGGGGACGTCGACGATGGTGTCGCGGGGGATGCTCATCACCGTCGCGTTGGACCGGTCGGCGGAGACGTGGACCAGCATCTCCACGTCGGCGTTGCCGTAGCCGCCGCCCATGTTGCAGTCGCCGCCCAGGTTGCAGTCCTGCTGCGTGTTCCGCGCGTCGGTGCCGATGACCAGGATGTCGATCGGGGTGCGGCCGAAGGCGTCGGCCTTCTCCTGGCCGAGCGAGTGGCGGGTGTCGCCACCGAGGTGGACGGTGTGCAGGTTGCCGCTGAAGCGGTTGTACAGCCAGGTGCCCAGGCCCGCGACGATCAGCACCAGGACGGACATTGTCAGGGCGAGGATCTTCAGAACGCGGCGGGCGCGTGAGCGCGGCTTGCGTTCGTGCGGCTCCTGCGAGCCCTCCGTCTCGGCCTGCTCGTCCCGCATGTGTCGGTGTCCCCCGTCGGTGCAGAATTCAAAGGTTGCGCAATTCCGCAAGCGTACGCCTGTTCTCTGTGACCGGCTCAGCTGGCTCACCGAGATGAGACGTATACCCACCGTCATGTTCGGCCGCGCGGACACCCCGACTGTCTGACGGCCCGGGCGGGTCCGGGAGGGTAGCGTCGGCGGCATGCGAGCGATCACGATCGAAACACCGGGCGGGCCCGAGGCGTTGGTGCTGCGTGAGGTCCCGGATCCGGTTCCCGGTCCGGGCGAGGTCCTGGTCGAGGTGGCGGCCTCGGCGGTGAACCGTGCCGACGTCCTGCAGCGGCAGGGCTTCTACGACCCGCCGCCGGGCGCGTCCCGTTACCCGGGCCTGGAGTGCTCCGGCCGCGTCGTCGCCCTCGGCGAGGGCGTGGTGGGCTGGAACGTCGGCGACGAGGTCTGCGCACTGCTGGCCGGCGGCGGCTACGCCGAGAAGGTGGCGGTCCCGGCCGGCCAACTGCTGCCGCTGCCCAAGGGCGTGGACCCGGTGACGGCGGCCGGCCTGCCGGAGGTCGTCTGCACCGTCTGGTCCAACGTCTTCCAGGTCTGCCACCTGCGCCCGGGTGAGACGCTGCTGGTCCACGGTGGCTCGAGCGGCATCGGCACGATGGCGATCCAGCTCGGCAAGGCCATCGGGGCGCGGGTCGCCGTGACGGCGGGCTCGGCCGAGAAGCTGGCCGCCTGCGCGGAGCTGGGCGCGGACGTGTTGATCAACTACCGCGAGCAGGACTTCGTCGCGGAGTTGGCCGCCTCGGGTGGCGCGGACGTGATCCTGGACGTCATCGGGGCCAAGTACCTCGACCGCAACCTCGACGCCCTGGCCCTGAACGGACGTCTCGTCATCATCGGCATGCAGGGCGGAGTGAAGGCCGACCTCAACATCGCCAAGCTGATGTCCAAGCGCGCCGCGGTCGCCGCGACCTCGCTGCGGGCGCGTCCGACGGAGGAGAAGGCGGCGGTGGTCTCCTCGGTCCGCGAGCACGTCTGGCCGCTGATCGAGTCGGGCGTGGTCAGGCCGGTCGTCGACCGGGTTCTCCCGCTGGCCGACGCGGCCGAGGCGCACCGTCTGATGGAGTCCAGCACCCATATCGGCAAGATCCTGCTCCAGGTGGCCTAGCCCTGCTTGCCGAGGCCGGCAGGCGATGCCCTAATTGCCACATATGAGCGCTTTGTCAGCCCTGCGGACAGGCGCTGCGAGGGTCGCCGGGACGGCACTCGTGGCGGGGTTGCTCGTGGCTGTGGGGGCGGTGGGCGCTCAGCAGGCCGTGGCGGCGGGGCTGGGCGAGTCGGCGGGCCCGGCGCCGGCCAAGTCGAGGCCCGGCGGGACGTCGAGCGGCTTCACCGTGCGCCTGCCCGACGGGCGGATGCTGCACTTCTCCTACGCCCCCGCGCCCGGCGCGGGGGCGCACCGGCCCCCGTCCGGGCGACCCGGCAGCGGCGCCCCGCCCAGCGCTCCCTCGGGCAGCCCCTCCGGAACGCCCTCGGCGCAGCCGAGCCCGGAGCCGCCCTCGAGCGAACTGCCGGTGCCGGTGATCAGCTCGCTCTTCCCCTCGCCCAAGCCGTCCGGCTCGGGCCGTACGCCTGCCGCGCGGCCCAGCCGCGGCGCGGCCGGTCCGCGCGGCTCCGCCTCGGCGGCGCGGACTCCCCGGGGCGACCCCGCGCTGAACGCCGCGGACGCGGTCGTCCCCGGCGCCATGGACCCGCCGCGGCCGTCCTCCACCGTGCCGCCGCCGCTCGGCCCGCAGGCGGTGCTGCATCCCGACACCACGAACGAGCAGATCGCCTCGGCCCGCAGCCCCGTCGGCGGCCTCGGCCACCGCGCCCGGCTCCTCGGCGTGGGCCTGGCCCTGATCGGCACGGGTGCGGCCCTGTTCGGCTGGCGGATCCGGCGGCTCTGAACGCCGGGGGCGCACACTTGTTCTGGCGAATATGACGCCCTCTTGACACCCCCGTACGACAGAATGACGTTCATGAACAGCCCCAGCCAGCGGCCCGAAGACAGCCCGCACGTCCTGATCGTCGGTCCCGACGGCCTGCCCGTCGGTGGTGGCAGGCCGGCGGAGGGCGGCGACGCCCGTGAGATGCCGATAACGGAGATGGTGGAGCAGCCCGCCAAGGTCATGCGGATCGGCAGCATGATCAAGCAGCTGCTGGAGGAGGTCCGTGTCGCGCCCCTCGACGAGGCCAGCCGCGTCCGGCTCAAGGAGATCCACGCCAGCTCCGTGAAGGAGCTGGAGCAGGGCCTCGCGCCCGAGCTGGTCGAGGAGTTGGAGCGGCTCTCGCTCCCCTTCACCGAGGAGGCCGTGCCCTCCGAGGCGGAGCTGCGGATCGCCCAGGCCCAGTTGGTCGGTTGGCTGGAGGGTCTCTTCCACGGCATCCAGACCGCGCTGTTCGCCCAGCAGATGGCCGCGCGTGCCCAACTGGAGCAGATGCGGCGGGCGCTGCCGCCCGGCGCCCCCGGTCACGAGGAGGGCGACGAGGGCCACAGCGGCATCCGTTCCGGCCCTTACCTGTAGCTCCCCTCCGCGGTCCCCGAGCCGGACGTCCGCGAAGCAAGTGGAGGGCATGGGGAAGGCATGAGCAGGGCGAGAACCCGGCTGTTTCGAGCCCTGCTCATCGCGCTAACGTTGGCCCCTGACGGCGTACCAGGCAGGGCGCCCGGTTGGGGGAGCGAGAGCGCATGAGCGAGCACACCGGCGCGGCCGACACGGGGCGGACGGTCGGCCACGGCCGTTACGTGCTGCGGGAGTTGCTCGGTCAAGGTGGCATGGCGACCGTGCATCTCGGCGATGACACGGTGCTCGACCGGCCCGTGGCCGTCAAGACGATGCTCGGCGACATGAGTCGCGAACCGTCCTTCCGCGAGCGCTTCCGCCGCGAGGCCCAGGCCGTCGCGCGGCTCAACCACACCAACATCGTCGCGGTCTACGACAGCGGTGAGGACGACCAGGACGGCACTCCGGTGCCGTTCATCGTCATGGAGTACGTCGAGGGCTCCTCGCTCAGCTCCGTGCTCCGCAAGGACATCGCCGAGCACGGCGCGATGCCCACCGACAAGGCGCTGGAGATCACCGGCGACGTGCTCGCCGCGCTCGCCGCCTCGCACGAACAGGGCCTGGTCCACCGCGACATCAAGCCCGCCAACGTCATGCTGACCAAGCGCGCCGTGGTCAAGGTGATGGACTTCGGCATCGCCCGCGCGATGCAGTCCGGCGTCACCTCGATGACGCAGACCGGCATGGTCGTCGGCACCCCCCAGTACCTCTCCCCGGAGCAGGCGCTCGGCAAGGCCGTCGACGCCCGCTCCGACCTGTACTCCGTGGGCTGCATGCTCTTCGAGCTGCTGACCGGGCGCCTCCCGTTCGAGTCCGAGTCGCCGCTCGGCATGGCCTACCAGCACGTCCAGGAGACGCCGCCGGCCCCGTCCAGCATCAACGCCGCGGTGCCGCCGGCCGTGGACGCGCTGGTGGCGCGGGCGCTGCGCAAGGACCCGGCACACCGGTTCCAGAACGCCGACGAGATGCGCGAGGAGTGCAGGCGCGTCGCCCAGGCCGCGACGGGCGTGGCCAACCAGCCGCAGGTCTCCGGCGGCGGCCAGCCGATCAGCAACGTCGGCGGCTCCGGCCAGAACGCGGTCTTCCCGCAGGCCCAGGGGCCCCTCAACACGGCCTACCCGCAGCAGCAGATGGGGCAGACGCCGCCGCCGTATCCGCAGCAGATGGGGCAGACGCCAGCTCCGTACCCGCAGCAGATGGGCCGGCCGATGCCGGGCCAGCCGATGCCGGGCCCGCCGTCGATGGGCCAGCCGTCGATGGGCCAGACGCCCCCGCCGTACGCGCAGCGTCCGATGGGTGCGCCCACGCCGCCGCCGTACGCCCAGCGTCCCAACACGCCGCCGCCGTACGCGCAGCGGCCGAACACCCCGCCGCCGATGGCGCGGCCGACCCCGCCGCCCACGCCGCGTCCGATGGGTGCGCCCACACCGCCGCCGTTCGCGGCGCGGCCCGCGGCGCCCACCCCGCCGCCGCAGTTCGTCCCCACCAAGCCCGGCGCGGCGCCGACCACGGCCGCGAAGGGCTGCGGGCGTCTGGCGGTGATCGCGTTGGTTCTCGGCGTGCTGCTGGTCGGGCTGATCATCGTGCTGGCGGTAATGATCAACAACTCGACCAGCTCCTCGTCGAGCGGTATGGGCGCTTCGGCGGGAATCGTCGTCAGCCGTACGGGCAACGGCGGGTAAGAGGCTCCGCATCCGTCGCCGGAAACCGGTAGCGTGCGGAGGAGGTGAAGCCTCCGCGAAGGATTGCGGACGGTGGTGATGGGCGCGCGCTCGCGCGCCGGGCGCGGCGGCGCGGCACGTAAAGGCGCGCGGAACGCGCGGAACGATTGCGGAGAACGATGGCAGACACGCAGCACCCGCGGGACGAGGACGGTCGGGACGGCCGGGACCCCCGACTCGAGGCTGACGCTGCCGCGGAGGCCGTCGCAGGTCCGGCCGCGGACTCCTTCGTCACCACCAGCGGGCTGAGCGTCGTCGGTGAGGGCCGGTACCGGCTGGTCAGCCGGCTCGGTCGGGGCGGTATGGCGGAGGTCTTCGCCGCGCAGGACCAGCGGCTCGGCCGCACCGTCGCGATCAAGGTGCTGCGCCCCGAGCTCGCCGAGGACTCCATCGCCCGCACCCGGTTCACCCGCGAGGCACACTCGGTCGCCTCGCTGAACCACCACGCCGTCGTCGCGGTCTACGACACCGGCGAGGAGGCGCGCGCCGGCGAGACCGTTCCGTACATCGTGATGGAGCTGGTCGAGGGCCACACCGTCCGGGAGCTGCTGCAGAGCCAGGAGCCGCCGCCGGTCGACCAGGCGCTGATCATCACCGCCGGAGTGCTGGAGGCGCTGGGTTACAGCCACAAGCACGGCATCGTGCACCGCGACATCAAGCCCGCGAACGTGATCATCACGAACAGCGGCGCGGTCAAGGTGATGGACTTCGGCATCGCGCGGGCGCTGACCGGGGTCACCTCGACCATGACCCAGACCGGCATGGTCATGGGCACCCCCCAGTACCTCTCCC
>NZ_QKYN01000224.1:17300-17779 GCF_003258295.1 Streptacidiphilus pinicola
GACGAGGGCGAGGGCGGCAACCGCCGCGGCTTCTTCGCGGTCATCGCGGTGCTCGTGGTGATCGCGGCCATCGGCATCGGCGTCGCCCTCGCGCTCCAGCCCAGCAGCAGCGGTGGCGGTGGCGCCGGCACGCCGACGGAGTCCACCTCGGTCACCCAGTCGACGACCCCGACCGAGCAGTCCACGCCCACCCAGCAGCAGCAGTCCCCGACCCAGGGCCAGACGTACTTCACCCCGACGCCGACCCCGACGCCGACCCCCACGCCGACGCCCACCCCGACGCCGACGCCGACCCCCACGCCCACCCCGACCCCCACGCCGTCGCAGTCCACCAGCAGCAGCCCGAGCGCCACGTCCACGCCGTCGACGCCGGCCGGCGGTAGCCAGTCCGCTGCGGCGGGCGGTGGTGGCGGCACCCCGACCAAGGCGGCCTGACCTATCGGCGCTCGTTCCTGGCGTCAGTTGACGTGGGCGTCCAG
>NZ_QKYN01000225.1 GCF_003258295.1 Streptacidiphilus pinicola
TCGGCGGGTGCGTGGCGGGCGGTGCGGGCGGCGGCGTCCATCATGCCCAAAGCGGCGGCGGCGGCCAGGAAGGAGACCGGTCCGGCCTCGCCGGTGTGGTCGTGCACGTCCATGCTGGTCACTCTTTCGCTGACGGCGTGTTTGTCATCGTCTGGATGACATGCTACAACGGTTTCCGTCGCACCGACACCGGTGCGACGCAAGGAGAAGGCCCTGTGGACCGGAGGTGTCCGACGATGTTCATGCGCACTGCGGTGACCCGCCAGGTGGACCCGACGGCCCGGGCGACTCGGCCGGGCTCCGTGTCCTGGCCGGCGCCGATCCCGGTGGATGCCTGGCGCGAGGGCGACCGGTTCGTGATCGCGCTCGACCTGCCTGGTGTCCCGGCTGAGGCCGTCGACGTGGAGGTGACCGGCCGGCTGGTGACGGTGCGGGCCGAGCGCCGCCCCGCCCAACTGGGCCAGGGGGCCCGCGTCGAGGCGAGTGAGCGCCGGCACGGGGTGTTCGCCCGCCGGATCGAGCTGGCCGACACTCTCGACCCGGGCCGCCTTCAGGCTGCTCTGGACGACGGCGTCCTGACCCTGACCGTGCCGGTCAAGCAGGTTGCGAAGCCCCGCAGGATCACCGTGCAGGGCTCCGCGGGCGCGCAGCCGCGCCCCAGGCAGGACGCCGCGGCCCCCGCCGCGGCGTGAGCACCCTGACCGAGGCCCCGCGCCGACACAGGGCCGGCCCGCCGCCTGGGCGGCGTGCCGCGATGCGCCCGCGCGGAGCGGCCGTGGCGGGTGTCGTGTCCGCGCGCGGCGAGGTGGACCTGGCCACCGCGCCGGACCTGCGCCCGGCTGCTGGAGGCGGTCCGCCGCCATCCGGCCGGGATCGTGGTCGAGCTGTCGGGCGTGACGTTCGCCGACTGCCGGGCTGTGGGCGCGCTGGTCGCCGCCCGCAATCTCGCCGCCGAGCTCGGCCGCCCCAGGCCGGTGCTGCGCGGCACCCCGCCGCCGGTGGCCCGGCTGCTCAAGGCCACCGGCACCCATCACCTGTTCACCCACCACGCGTAACCCATCCCTGAAGTGTCGTCCATCAAGCGACACGAAGAAATTGTCACTTCCTGGACGACGTGCTGTCACGGATGTGTGAGCGCGTCGATGTTGCAACTGGATTCGACGAGGAGGCTCGACGATGTTGATGCGCACTGACCCCTTCCGCGAGCTGGACCGGATCACCCAGCAGATGTTCGGCACGACCGGGACCTGGTCGCGACCGTCCGCGATGCCGATGGACGCCTGGCGCGCCGGCGACACGTTCTACGTCCAGTTCGACCTGCCCGGCATCAGCGCGGACGCGATCGACCTGGATGTGGAGCAGAACGTGCTGACCGTGAAGGCCGAACTCCGCCCCACGCAGCGCGGCGACGGGGCCGAGGTCCAGGTCTCCGAGCGGCCGCTGGGGGTGTTCTCCCGGCAGCTGTTCCTCGGCGACACCCTCGACACCGAACACATCTCCGCCGCCTACGAGGCCGGCGTGCTGACCCTCACCATCCCGGTCGCCGAGACCGCCAAGCCCCGCAAGATCCAGATCAGCGGCGGCAGCGACCGCAAGGAACTCCAGGCCTGACCTGGCCCTCAGGCCTGGACGCGGGAAAGGGAGAACGGCCGTGCGGGCGGAACAATCCCCCCGGCGCCCGCACGGCAACCCCCTCACCGCACCCGGGCATCCCACGACTCCAGGCCCGTCCCCCCGTCGGGCCTGGAGTCGTGGGATGC
>NZ_QKYN01000226.1:0-328 GCF_003258295.1 Streptacidiphilus pinicola
ATGTGTGAAAAGGGAAACGACGGGAAGGTTCGCAGCAAGGGCGGACGTTTCATCGGAGAGGTTCCCGACCACGTCGACGTGCGGCAGGCCGTCGCCCGGTTCGCCGGCGAGGGCGCGACCGAGCGGGCACGGGTCCAGGTTCGCCGCAAGGCGGGCTTCCCGCTGCGGGCCAAGGCGATCTCCGCCCTGCCGGTCGACGCCGAGTGGGACGAGCTGGAGCTCCCCTACGGATTGGGGCTCGCGTCGGACCTGGTGGAGTACGGCCCGAACGTGGTGGTGCTGGAGCCCGCGGAGCTGCGGGCGGATGTCGTCGCCCGGCTGCGGGCGG
>NZ_QKYN01000226.1:580-1245 GCF_003258295.1 Streptacidiphilus pinicola
GGCGACGTCTTCGCCGAGATCGACCGCGCGTTCACCGAGCGCAAGCGGCTCTGGCTGAACTACTGGTCCTCCGGACGCGGCGAGCTGACCGAGCGCGAGGTCGACCCGATCCGCATGATCACCGAGGGCCACACCTACCTCGAGGCCTGGTGCCGGCTCTCCGAGGACCGGCGGATGTTCCGGCTGGACCGCATCGCCGAGATCAAGGTCCTGGACACCCCCTCCGACCCGCCCCGCCTGGAGCTGCGCGACCTGTCCGAGGGCTTGGTCCACCCCTCCAGCGAGGACCCGCAGGTCGTCCTGGAGGTCGCCCCCGGCGGTCGCTGGGTGGCCGAGTACTACCCGCACGAGTCCGCGGAGGAGCTCCCCGACGGCGGGCTGCGCATCGTGCTGCGCACGCCGGACCCGTCCTCCCTGCTCCGTCTGGTGCTGCGGCTCGGCCCCGACGGCCGGGTCCTCGCCCCGACCTCTCTGGCCGACCAGGCCCGCGCGGCCGCGGGCGCGGCACTGGCCCGGTACGACGGATGAGCCCGATCGTCTCCCCGACGCTGTTCCGGGCCTCGTGCCCGGACTGCCGCGCCACGGCCGAGCTGGAGGCGCGCGCCTTCCGCCTGGCCCTGGGGCGCACCAAGGAACGCACCTTCTACTCCTTCACCTGCCCGGCC
>NZ_QKYN01000227.1 GCF_003258295.1 Streptacidiphilus pinicola
CCGCGACAGCTAGCCGCTGAGAGGGTCGACGTCGTTCGCCAGCGGGCCGCCGTCAGAACTCGGCCGCCACCCTGCGGGCGCACCACTTCCGTCGGTGGAACCACCCGGCGGAACAGTTCCCACAATTCGTCAGGCACCAGACGCTCAGCAAGGCTCGCCATGTCCTCTGAACGAGCGCCACGACCAACAGAAACGATGTCTAACGCTTCACCCTGGCGCCCGAGCAAACAGCTCACCAACATCCGCAAGATCTACGGCCCGAGAAGGAAGCCTTGGGGGTCCTCGCCATTCAGATTGAAGGCGTCGGCACCGACGGCTGACGCCACCAGTACCGCCCTTGAAGGGGAAGGCCACACTCCTTTCCCGCCAAGGCGGCGAAGCGCAAGCGGTGCCGGCCCGCGCGGGCCCGCCGTCGCATAGACGGGCTGCCGCCCACCGACCGACGGTCGTCGGTGTCAGCCAGGGCCCGGCCCGGAGCGGTTCATCGGGGCGTAGTTCGAGGCCGGCGAGATGCAGCGCGGTCACCGTGATCGCGTAGTACGAGTGGCGGTGATCAGGACGGTCGAACCCGGCGGCCGAAGGTCGCCGGGTCCTGGTGATGCCTCATTTGCTTCGTGGGGAATTGCGCCTACGGCTGTGGTTGCTGGAAGCGAACTTCGGGGTTGTCGCTCGACGGACCGTCGAGTAGCGGTTCGGGCCGCTCCTTCAGTTGCCGGTCGAAGAAGGCGGTGACGTACTCCCGTGTGAGTTGCTCCGCGCGTGGTGCGGCGATCAGTATCCCGGGAAGTGGGTAGCCGGCCTGGGCGGCGAGGTCGGCCAGATCGGTGAAACTGACATGCGCGGCGCCGGTGATGGTGAGCCAGCGCTTCCAGCCGGTCAGGTCTGTCCATGCGTGGCCCCAGGAGGGGTCGGGTCCGCTGGGCGTGTGGGTCTCGGAGCCCATGAGCAGGAACGGGCGGCTGCCCACGCCGCCGGCCGCGGGCTGCACATCGAACTGCCCGTCCAGGTCCACTCCGGCGCGCACGCGGGCGTCGGCGGCCATCGTGGTGGCAGCGCTCGCGCCGCCTGCGGAGTGTCCGGCGATGCCGATCCGGCCGTGGTCGATCATCTTGGCGTACCGCCAGTGGCTGGGGTGCGCGGTCAGCTGGTCGAGGACGAAGGAGAGATCCGCTGCCCGACTTTCCTCCAGGGCCGCGAAGCCGCCGGGAATGTTCTGGCAGACGACACAGCTGCGGATCTGCCCGTCGGGGAACACCGTTCCGGAGTCCTCGTAGGTGTGGTTGACCAGAGCGACCACGTACCCGTGGCTGGCCAGCTCTACCGCCAGGCCGGTCAGCGTCTGGCGTGGCATCGTGAAGCCGGGGGAGAGCAGCACCAGAGGGAACCGGCCGCCCGCCGGTGCGGCATCGGCAAAGGCCCACGTGCGGGTACCGGCCAGCCGCTCGGGTGGAAGAGGCACCCCCGGTGCCTTCAGCTGCAGCAGCAGGCGTGCCTCGTCGGTCGTCATGTAGGGGGCGGGCGTGCCGGTGCCGGGCCGGGCCGGGTAGTAGATCGAGACCATCAATCGGCGCGGACCGGCCGCGGGCACCCACGGGTCCAGTCGGTCCGCGTCGACCAGCTGGACGACGTCGGCCCCTACGGCGTGAGGGCCGGTCGGCCGGGGCAGTGCCAGCTGGGCGCCGGCCACCCCAGAGGAGGGGTCGGCCGCCGCGGTGGACGACCTGGGGGCGGCGGCTGCCACGCCCCCCACGGTGATCGGCAGCGCCAAGCTGAGCGCCAGCACGGCGGCCGCTGCTCCTGCGGTACGGCGGGATCTGCTCATGGCCAGAACGCTAGGCAGGGTGCCGAAGTCTGACATCGGCTCAGAGGCGGAGAGGGGCAGGGCCTCCTCCTTAGACATCGTTTCTGTTGGTCGTGGCGCTCGTTCAGAGGACATGGCGAGCCTTGCTGAGCGTCTGGTGCCTGACGAATTGTGGGAACTGTTCCGCCGGGTGGTTCCACCGACGGAAGTGGTGCGCCCGCAGGGTGGCGGCCGACGTCGT
>NZ_QKYN01000228.1 GCF_003258295.1 Streptacidiphilus pinicola
TTTATCCTGCCCCCTTCGTCGGCAGCGTCAGATGTTTATAAGAGACCATCCCTACCCCGCCCCCTCGAATCCCCCTCGACGACCCTCGAACGATCGGAGCTCACGCGTGGACACCCGGCACATCGGCAGGACCGGCTCTGCGGTCACCCCCGTCGGCCTCGGCTGCATGGGTATGAGCTGGGGCTACTCCGAGTCCCTGCGGGACGAGGAGACCTCGGTGCGGGTCATCGAACTGGCCCTGGCCGCCGCCGCCCCGCTCATGCTGGACACCGCGGACGCCTACGGCGCGGGCCACAACGAGAGCCTGGTGGGCCGGGCCCTCGCCGGGCGCCGCTCGGAGGCCTTCGTGGCCACCAAGGTCGGCATCGTCGTGGACGACCTGGCCACCCGGGACCTGAGCCGGAACGGATCGCCCGAGCACATCCGCCGTTCGGCCGACGCCTCGCTGCGCCGGCTCGGGGTGGACGCCATCGACCTGTACTACCTGCACCGGGTCGACGATGCCGTGCCGCTCGCCGAATCCTGGGGCGCGCTGGCCGAGTTGGTCCAGCAGGGCAAGGTGCGCCACCTCGGGCTGAGCGAGGTCGGCCGGCAGGAGGCCACCGAGGCGCACCGGATCCACCCGGTGACGGCGATCCAGTCGGAGCTCTCGCTGTGGACCCGGGGGCCGCTCGACCCGCAGACCGGCACCGTGGGTTGGTGCGCGGACCACGGCGCCGCGTTCGTGCCGTTCGCCCCGCTCGGCCGGGGCTTTCTGACCGGCCGTTACGCCGGGACCGAGGACTTCGAGCCGGGTGACTTCCGGGCGGGCAACCCGCGGTTCCAGCCCGAGGCGTTCGCCGCGAACCTGCGCATCGTCCGCACGGTGGAGGCCGTCGCCGCCCGGCACGGCGCCACCGCCGCCCAGGTCGCGCTGGCCTGGACGCTGGCCCAGGGCGACCACGTCATCCCGATCCCCGGCACCAAGCAGCCCCGCTACCTGGTGGAGAACCTCGCCGCCGCCGAGCTGCGGCTGACCGAGCAGGACCTGGCCGAGTTGGACGCCGCCCCGGCCGCCACCGGAAGCCGCTACTGACCCAGTAGGAGGAGATCCATGTCCGAGCCCGTCACATCCGACACCCGTCCCGTCGTCCACCCCGATCTGGTGCCGCTCGCCGCGGCGTATCCCGTCGCCGCCGCGCTGCCCGAGCCGGACCGGGCCGGGCCGCTGGCCGCGGGGCTGCTGCTCGGCCTGCTGAACGAGGCCGCCCGGATGGTCGGCGACGGCTACGCCACCGCCGAGGCGGTGGACAGCGCGGTCCGGCTGGGCTGCGGCTGGCCCGTGGGGCCGTTGGCCGTCCTGGACGCCGTCGGCCTGCCCACCGCCCGTGACCTGCTGGCCCGTCTCGCCGAGCAGGACGACTCCTTCGCTCCGGCCCCGATCCTGGGCCGGCTGGCCGCCGCAGGACGCGGCTTCCACCCCGGACCGGACCACCGCGCCTCGTCGCGGGCCACCGAGCCGACGGCGGCGCCGGGCTGCTCGGTCGTGGTGGTCGGCTCGGGGACGATGGCCACCGGCATCGCCGAGAGCTTCCTGCGGGCGGGCTTCCGCACCGCGCTGCTCGCCCGGACCCGGGACAAGGCCCGGGTCGCCGCCGAGACCGTGGTCTTCGGGTTGGAGCGTGCCGGCGTCGCGGAGGACGAGCTGCGCCAGGTGCTGGAGCGGTGGACCGCGACGGCGGACCGCGCGGTCCTCGGTGCCGCCGATCTGGTGGTCGAGGCGGTGGTGGAGGAGCCGGACGTCAAGCGGCGGCTCTTCGCGGAGCTCGGCCGGGTCTGCGCCCCGACCGCCGTGCTGGCGACCTCGACCTCCAGCCTCTCGGTCCGGCACTGCACCGAGACCGCCGACCGTCCGGCACAGGTGCTCGGGCTGCACTTCTTCAACCCGGCGGCGGCGATGCCACTGGTGGAGCTGGTCCCGAGCGGCGGCACCAGCGCGCACACGCTGGCGCGCGCCCGGGGGGCGGTGGAACGGCTCGGCAAGACCGTGGTCGAGTGCGGGGACCGGACGGGCTTCGTCGTCAACGCCCTGCTCTTCCCGTACCTGAACCGGGCGTTGGCCCTGCTGGACCAGGGCGCCATGACGCCGTCGGCCCTGGACACGGCGGTCAGGTCGCTGGGCGGGCACCCGCTGGGGCCGGTCCGGCTGGTCGACACCGTCGGCGCGGACGTCGCGCGCGAGGTCCAGTGGCGGCTGCACGTCGACCCGGAGCTGCGGGCCGCGGCCCCGGTGCCGCTGCTCGAAGCGCTGGTGACGCACCGTCATCTCGGTCGGAAGACGGCCGGGAAGGGCGTCCGCGCCTTCCTGGCCTCCCGTGGTGTGGCGACCGTCGAGCCCGTGCCGGCACCGGCCTGAGTCCACGTCCCCTGAGGCAAGCACCTCAACCAAGTCACCGGAAGAACCCGAAGGAAGGTGAGGCACTGTGTCGCCCATCAAGGCGCCCGCGGCCGAGCTCGCGATGTTCGACGTCGACGAGACCCTGATCACCGTCAAGAGCATGTTCCGCTTCCTGGAGTACGACTTCCAGGCCCGCGGCCTGGCCCCGCGGGCCTACCGGCAGGCCGCGGAGCGCCTGCACCGGCGGTCTGCCGCCGGGGTGTCCCGGCAGCAGACCAACCGCGAGTACTACCAGCTGTTCGCCGGCCGCCCGGTGGACGAGACGCTGGCCAACGGCCGTGCCTGGTTCGCCGAGGAGCTGGCGGGCGGGCGGCTGCTGCACCAGCCGGTGCTGGCCGCGCTCCGCCGGCATCAGGCGCGGGGCGCGGTGGTGGTGCTGGTGTCCGGATCGTTCCGGCCCGCCCTGGAGCCGCTGGCGGAACTGCTCGAGGTCCAGGAGGTCCTGTGCAGTGAGCCGGAGATCGTCGCCGGGCACTACACCGGGCAGCTGGAACGTCCGGTCATCGGTGTGGAGAAGGGGTGGCTGGCGAGCGAGATGCTGCTGCGGTACGGCGTCGCGAGGGAACACGCCTTCGCGTACGCCGACCACGCCTCGGACCTGCCCCTGCTGCACGCGGTGGGGCATCCGATGGCGGTCGGCGACGACACCGTGCTGGCCGAGCACGTCGCCCGGACGGGCGGCGGCTCGCTCCCCGGTGTGCGCCGACCGGCTTGAGCCGGTTCAGTCCCCCTGCGCGTCGGCCACCGAGACCAGGGCGGTGAAGCAGAGCTCGCCGTCCTGGTCCATCGTCACCAGCAGGCGGGCGCGCCCCTGCTGGTCGTCCGGGAGCGGGCGGGCCTGCACCCAGCACGGCGAGTCCAGCTCGATGTAGCGGTGGAAGCGGGTCTCCATGGTCTCGGTGACGCCCGCGCGCGGGTGCCGCAGGATGCGGGCCGCCTGCTGGGCCGCCTCCAGCAGCAGGATGCCGGGGGCGTGGTCGGCCGGGTGGTCGAAGTAGACCGGGTGGTGGGGGTCGATCCGCAGCTGCCAGCGGCTGGGGTCGTCGGTGGGCGAGAGCACCGCGTCCCGGAACTCCTCGCTGCCGCCCGAGACCGGCGGCGGCAGCGGCAGGCGACGCGCCGCGGCCATCGCCTCGGACACGTCCCGGTGCGGTCCGCGCAGCCGCCGATAGACGGCGGGAGCCTGGACGGTGAAGCGGGTGTGGGCGTTCGCCAGGCGCTCGCCGTCCCGTTCCACGGTGATGTCGAGCGACAGCCCGGCCAGCCGGTCCCGGCGACGGATCAGGTCGTGGCAGGCGATCCGCAGTTCGGGTCGCCCCTCGCCGCTGCGCAGCGCCGCCAGGCCGAAGGCGCAGCGGTACTCGTCCCAGACCAGCCGGTCGCCGAACGGCACGTCGTAGCCGGCGTGGCAGAGCAGCGGGAAGGTCTGCCGGATGGTCTCGGTGAGCAGGACCGCGTGGCCCTGGACGCCGTCGCCGGACGGGATCAGTCGGCCGGCTTCCCCCCAGTCGGCCCGGATCAGGAACTCGTCGGCCCCGATCCGCTCCAGGTCGGTGAGCAGAACCTGCTCGGCGTCGTGCTTGTGCACCAGATCCTTGCCGACCCGGATCGGGACGGCGGTGCGAAAAACAGTCTGTTCCATTGCGCGTGCCCCCTGCTCGCGAATGTTTCTGTCTGTGCGGCCGTCGACGCCTGCTGGCGGAGCGGCCATCTGTCGAGTAACATAGAGGACGTTCTTTTTTTTGTCGAGACTGGGGCAGTGCAGTGGCACCACCGAAGCAGGAGCGTGCAGTTCAGACCCGTGAGCAGATCCTGAGGGCCGCCGCGGAGGTCTTCGACGAGTACGGCTACGCCGGTGCGGGGATCAACAAGATCCTCCAGCGGGCCGGAGTGACCGCCGGGGCGCTCTACTTCCACTTCAAGAACAAGCAGGACCTCGCGGTGGAGGTGATGAACGCCCAGCGCACCACGATCGAGCCGCATGTGCCGTCCATCGGGCTGCAGCGGCTGGTGGACATCACGCTCATCTGGTCGCACTCGCTGCAGGCCGACCCGATGCTGCGGGCCGGTGTGCGGCTGACCGGGGAGCAGGCCACCTTCGGCCTGAGCGACGCGACGCCGTACACCGTCTGGGCCGGCAGCTTCGAGCAGTGCCTCGAAGTCGCGCGTGAGCGCGGTGAGTTGCGCGAGCACGTGCTGCCCGGGGAGCTGGCCGAGTTCCTGGTCGGCGCCTGTACCGGGATGCAGGAGTACGCCCAGGTGGTCTCCGCGCGCGAGGACCTGCCGCGCCGCACGGTGGCCATGTGGCGGGTCCTGCTGCCCGGGATCGCCACCGCCGAGGCCGCCGGGCGGCTGGTGGCCGACCAGCAACGGGCGGCGGAGCTGTGGGCGGCGGCTGACGCGAGCGGACGGGACGGAGCCCGGACGGGGAACGGGACATGAGGGGTAGTCGGACATGAAGCAGGGGGAGAGGTCATGAGTGCGCGACTCGGGGTACTGAAACTGGCCGCCGTCAACATCGACGGCGTGCTGCTCGCGGACACCTTCAGTCCGCTGATCCACCGGTTCATCGTGGGCCGCGGCGGCACCTACTCGGCCGAGGTGGAGCGCCGGATCTTCTCCCAGCGCCGCGCCCTGGCCGGGCAGGCGCTGGCCGACGCGGTGCCGCAGCAGCTGACCGGGGAGCAGGCGCTGGACGCGTACTTCGTCGAGCGGGACGCCTATCTGGCCGAGCACCCGATGGAGGTCACCGCGGGCGCGGAGGCGCTGCTGCGTCGGCTGCGCGCCGCGGGGCTGCGCACCGTCTGCTACGGCGGCCTGGCCAAGCCGCACTTCGACCGACACCTCGGGCAGTATGCCGAGTTGTTCGACGAGCCCGGGTACCTGTGCACCGACGACTGCCGCCCGGGACTGCGCGAGATCACCGAGCACTTCGGGCTGCGGCACGGCGAGGTGCTCTTCGTCGACGACGTGGCGCGGGTGGCCGAGGAGGCCGCGCGGCTGGGCGCCCCCTTCGTCGGGCACCCCAGCCGCTACGAGCACTGCCATCAGGCGGAGTTGATGCGTCAGGCGGGCGTGCGGCACATCGTCGGATCGCTCGACGGGATCGACGACGCGCTGCTGGCCGAGCTGGACGCCGAGGCGGCGGCCGGTCGCGAGCCGGTCGGGGCGGTCAGACGGCCATGACGCCGCCGTCCACCGGGACGGTCGCCCCGGTGACGAAGGACGAGGCGTCGCTGCACAGCCACAGCGCCGCCTGAGCCACCTCGCTCGGGTCGGCCAGCCGCTGCTGGATGGCCCGGGCGAAGAACTTCTGCTCCACCCCGGGGGCGGCCTCGATCACCGACTCCATCATCTCGGTCAGTGTGCTGCCCACCGCCAGCGCGTTGACCCGGATCCCGCGGTCGCCGTACTCGGCGGCCGCGGCCTTGGTCAGTCCGATCACCGCGTGCTTGGCGGCCACGTACGGGGCGCCGACCCCGGTGGCCACCAGCCCGGCCACGCTCGCGGTGTTGACGATCGCGCCGCCACCGGCCTCCAGCATGGCCGGGATCTGGTGCCGCAGGCAGTTCCACACCCCGCGCACGTTGACGTCCATGACCGCGTCGAAGTCGCTGTCCGGCATCTCGTGCAGCGCCTGGCCGAGGGTGACGTGCCCGGCGTTGTTGAAGGCCGCGTCGAGCCGGCCGTAGCGCTCGACGGCGGTGGCCACGGCGCGCGCGACGTCGGCGGCGTCCCGGACGTCGCCCACCGCGGCGGCGGCCCGGCCGCCCGCGGCGGTGATCTCCGCGGTCAGGTCGTCCAGCAGGGCCGCGCGCCGGGCCATCAGCACCACCGCGGCGCCGTGCGCGGCGAAGAGGCGGGCCGCCGCGGCACCGATGCCGGTCGAGGCTCCGGTGATCATCACCACGCGGTCGCCGATGTCTCGCACGTCAGTTCTCATGACACGTAGTCAAACACCCCTTCCGGGCGGCCGGAAGCAGGCCTTGGAAACATAAAGAACATTCGCTATTTTAAAGAGAGTCATCTGCTATGAGGGGGAGCTGTGGAGTTCCGCATACTCGGCCCGATCGAAGTGGACGCGCAGGGGCGGGACGTCACGCCGACCGCTCCCAAGCAGCGCCAAGTGCTGGCCCTGCTGCTGGCCCGGGCCAACCGGAGGGTGTCGGTGCCGACCCTGGTGGCCGAGATCTGGGACGGTGAACCGCCCAGAACCGCCACCACCGCGTTGCAGACCTACGTGGCGTCGATCCGCAAGACCCTGGCCGCGGCGGGGGGCACCACCGCCCGCTCGGTGGCCGAACGGCGCCTGGTGACCGACGGCAACGGCTACCTGCTGCGGCTCACGGAGGACGAGTACGACCGGCCCCGGTTCGAGCACCTGGTGGCCGAGGGACGCGAGCGGCTCGACGGCGGGGTGCTCGACGGCGCCGTCGAGGCGCTGGGCCGGGCCCTGGACCTGTGGCGCGGCGCGCCCTTCTGCAACGTCCAGCATGGCAGCCAACTGGCCGCCCACGCCCGGGTGCTGAACGAGCACCATCTCACCGCCTGCGAGGTGCGGATCGAGGCGCTGCTGCTCTCGCGTCGCTTCGGCGAGGCCGTCGGTGCGTGCGTGGCTCTGGTCGAGGAGCACCTCTACCACGAGAACCTGCACGCCCAACTGATGCGCGCGCTCTACGCGTCGGGCCGACGGGCGGCGGCCCTGGAGGTCTACCAGTCGCTGCGCCGCCGGATGGCCGACGACCTGGGCATCGCCCCGTCGCCGTCCATCCGGTCACTGCATGGGGAGATGCTCCAGGACCAGCCCGACCAGCGCTACCTGGCCGCCGTCGGCGCCGTGCGCTGACGCGACACCCCGTGACGCGACACCCCGTTCAGCCGCTCTCGGACGCCCAGAGGGAGTCCAGCGCCCTGCTCGGCCCGCCCATGCGCCGGACCTCCTCCGTGGCCAGGGCGACGAACGCGCGCAGCCGCGCGGTCTCGTGGTCGGTGGGCCAGATGAACGCGTACTCGATCGGCGGCGCGTCGCTGAACGGACGGAACGTCAGCCCCGGCCGCGCGTAGTACTGCGTGCCCGCGGCCGCGACCGGCGTGACACCCTTGCCGGCCAGGACCAGGGAGAGCGCGTCCTCCCAGTGCGTGATGGCCTGGCCGTGCGGGATCGGCCGCCCCGACGGCGTCCGGCTCGGGAAGTGGTGGTCCAGCCAGTGGCCGGGCACCGGCGGAGCCACCGACAGCAGCGTGGTGTCCGCGAGATCCTCCACGCTCACCGACCCGCGCCGGGCGAACGGATGGGACTGCGCCATCAGCAGCATCCGCTCCTGCGACAGCAGCAGCGGACCGAGGATCAGGTCCGGCTCCTGCACCGGCGGTTCGCTCACCTGCAGATCGATCTCCGCGGCCCGCAGCGGCCCGTAGGGGTCGGAGATCTGTACCTGCCGGATCTGCGCCTCCACGCCCGGATGACGCTGCCCGAAGACGCCCGCGACATGGTGCAGCAGATGCCCGGTGAAGGCCCCGGAGAAGCCGATCCGCAGCGTGCCGGTGATGCCCCGCCCGGCCGCCGTCGCCTGCGCGAGGGCCTCCTCGATCCGGCGCTGCGCGGGCGCGACGCCGTCCCGCAGTTGCTCACCGATGGCGGTCAGGGCCACGTGACGGCTGGAACGCTCGAAGAGCTTGGCGCCGATCCGGCGCTCGAGTCTGGCGATGGTCTGGCTGACCCGGCTCTGCGACACCCCGACCCGGTCCGCCGTTCTGCCGAAGTGCAGTTCCTCGGCCAGGGCGAGGAAGATCTCGATCTCCTGCCTCTCCATCTTCGGCGTCCAGCCCCCTTACCTCGAACGATGAGCCCAGCGAATCAATCGTTCCACAGATCGTTCTTGTTGCGGGGATGCGCCGAATCGATGCTGGTCAAGGCCCGACAGTATCGAAAGGACGCCTGATGACTCTCACCGAATCCTCGCCCCCGGCCGGTGCCGCCCGGGCCGTCGGGGCGCCCGCTCCCGCAGCGGTCGACTCACGACTCAGCGGCCGCGAGTGGCTGGTGCTGCTCACCCTGTGCTGCGCCACCTTCATGTGCGGCCTGGACTTCTCCATCGTCACCGTGGCGCTGCCGGAGATCGGCCGGAACCTCGGCTTCTCCTCGGTCGGCACGCTGCAGTGGGTCGCCACCGCCTCCCTGCTGCCGTCGGCCTCGCTGCTGCCGGTCTTCGCCCGCGTCTCCGACCTGATCGGCCGCAAGCGGCTGTTCACGCTGGGCGTCGCGCTGTTCACGGTCTTCTCGCTGGGCGCCGCGCTCGCGGGCAACCCCGGCGTGCTGATCGCCTTCCGGGTCGGCCAGGGCGCCGCCGCCGCGATGATCGCCCCGGCCGCCATCGCGCTGATGACGGGCTTCTTCGCCGAGGGCCCGAAGCGGGCCCGCGCGCTGGGCCTGAACGGCGCCGTGATGTCGCTCGGCTTCGTTCTCGGCGCGCTCGGCGGCGGCGTCATCACCAGCGGCTTCAGCTGGCGCTGGACCATGGTGGTGCTCTGCCTGATGGGCGCGCTCGCGGTGGTCGGGGCCCTCGCCCTGCCGGCCATGCAGGAGAGCGGCGCGGCCAAGCGGATGGACGTCCCCGGCGCCCTGCTCGCCACGGTCGGCCTCTTCGGCCTGGTCTACGGCATCTCCACCGGCGGCGACCAGGGCTGGACCAGCCCGGGCGCGCTCGGCCCGATCATCGGCGGTGTGGTGCTGCTGGTGGCCTTCCTGTTCGTCGAGCGCCGCCACCCCGAGCCGCTGATCCCGCTCGGCGTGCTCGGCCGCCCGACGGTCAAGTGGGCCGGTCTCTTCGGTGTGATCACCTTCGGGATGTGCGCCGGTACGACCGTGCTGCTCAGCCTCTACATGCAGGACGTGCTGGGCTACTCCTCGCTGCAGTCGGGCCTCAGCTACCTCGGTGAGGGCGCCGCCGCGGTGATCGGCGGTCTGCTGGTCGGCCGGCTGCTCGCCCGCCTGTCCGGCGTGGTGGTGCTGAGCGCGGGCCTGCTGATCCAGGGCCTCGGCACGCTCTTCATGTTCACCCTGCCCGAGCACGCGGGTCTGCCGGCGCTGCTGGTCACCTCCTCGGTGATGGGTCTCGGCCACGTGCTGAGCGTGGTCTCCTTCATCTCCGTGATGACCAGCGGCGTCACCGAGGCCGACCAGGGCGTCGTCGGCGGGCTCTCGCAGCTCCCGCAGTACATCGCCGCGATCGGCGTGGCCGGCCTGAGCGCCATCGCCGCGGCGCGCACCAAGGCCCTGTCCGGCGGCGCCTCCGTGGTCAGCCACGCCGCGACGCTGGGCGGCCTGCACGCCGGCATGGTGACGGCGGGTGCCGTCGTGCTCGTCGGCGCGCTGCTGGCAGCTGTCGCGCTGCGCAGGAGGACCGCTGCCTGACCACCCCAGAACTCTCGCCCCGGACCGCCTGCCCCCCGTAGGGTGGACCGGGGCGAGACCCTTTTCCGCGTCCGGACATCAACTCGTCTCCTCGGCAAGGGACTTCGCCGTCGTCGCGGGCGCCCGCAGCAGGAACGCGACCAGTGATCGAGCGTCAGTCGTCCTGAAGGGATCTCTGTATGCCGCACCAGCCCACCGCGCCGATCGTCCTCGACCCCGCCGGGGCGGACCACCACGCCGAGCACGCGCTGCTGCGCGGCTCCGGCCCCGTCGCCCGCGTCGACGTCCTCGGTGTCACCGCCTGGTCGGTCACCGATCCCGGGCTCCTCAAGGAGCTGCTGACCAGCGCCGACGTCTCCAAGGACGCGCGGGCCCACTGGCCCGCCTCGCCGAGGTCGTGCAGAGCTGGCCGCTGGCCCTGTGGGTGGGGGTGGAGAACATGTTCACCGCCTACGGCGGCGACCACCGGCGGCTGCGGCGCATGATCGCGCCCGCCTTCAGCGCGCGCCGGGTCGACGCCCTCGCCGAGGTCGTGGCGGATCTGGTCACGGCGCTGCTGGACGACCTGGCGGTCCTGCCCGCCGGCGAGGTCGTCGACCTGCGCGAGCGCCTGGCCTACCCGCTCCCGATCACCGTCATCGGCCACCTCATGGGCATCCCGGACGACCAGCGCGCGGCCTTCCGCGGCATGGTCGACGCGGTCTTCGACACCACCCTCGACGTCGCACAGGCGACCGCCAACACCGTGGCGGTGTACGCGGCGCTGGAGCGGCTCATCGCCACCAAGCGCGCCGAGCCCGGCGACGACATGACCTCCCTGCTCATCGCCGCCCGCGACGACGAGGGCGACGGACGCGGCCTGTCCGACGCCGAGCTGCGGGACACCCTGCTGCTGATGATCAGCGCCGGGTACGAGACCACGGTCAACCTGATCGACCAGGCGGTCACCCTGCTGCTGACCCACCCCGAGCAGCTCGACCACGTCCGGACCGGCCGTGCGGACTGGAAGGACGTCGTCGAGGAGACCCTGCGCCTGGAGCCCGCGGTCAAGCACCTGCCGCTGCGCTACGCCGTCGCTGACATCCCCCTGCCCGACGGGCGGACCATCGCCAAGGGCGAGGCGATCCTCGCCTCCTACGCCGCCGCCAACCGCCACCCCGACTGGCACGGACCGACCGCCGACGCCTTCGACGTCACCCGCGTCTCCAAGGAGCACCTGGCCTACGGCTACGGGGTCCACTTCTGCCTCGGCGCACCACTGGCCCGGCTGGAGGTCACGACCGTCCTGCGGATCCTGTTCGACCGCTTCCCTGACGCCGAACTCGCGGTTCCCGTCTCCGAGTTGCGGCCACTGGGCTCCCTGATCTCGAACGGCCACCAGTCGCTCCCGCTGCGCCTGCGGCCGCCGGCCTCGTCCTGAACGGCTGGGGCCTGAACGGCCGGGGCCGGGTCACCTCGTGGTGACCCGGCCCCGGTTGATCGCGCGCGATTAGAAGAAGCCGCCGTCGTCGCCGTTGTTGTCGTAGCCGCCGTCGAACCCGCCGCCGTCGTAGCCGCCGCCGTTGTCGAAGTCGCGGCGCTCCTCGTACTCGCGGCCCTCCTCGAAGCCCTCGCGGCGCTCGCGGTCGCCGTCGTCGTCGCTCATCATCTCGCCGATGAGCGCGCCGCCGATCAGGCCGGCGACGCCGGCGCCGACCACCGCGCCCGTGCTGTGGCCCTGGCGGGGCTGCTGCGGGTAGCCGGCCTGCGGGTAGCCCTGTTGCGGGTAACCGCCCTGCTGGGGGTAGCCGCCCTGGACGTAGCCCTGCTGCGGGTAGCCGGCTGCCTGCGGAGGCGTGTAGAACGGCGGAGGCGTGGTCTGGATGCGCTGGGCGCACTGCTGGCACGTCTGCACCGGGCGCGGCACACCCCACTGCGGCTGCCAGACCACGTTGACCGCGCCGTAGCCGTGCGAGGGGTCGAAGAAGCAGGTCACTGAAACTCCCAAGGCCGAACGTTGCACGCCGGTCCGTCAGGAAACCGCAAGGAACCGGCAGTGGGGGATACGTGCGAACCCCCTGCCATGGTTCCCCACGCCCGGTGAAGATCCTCCGCGGGCGACCGGCAGGCGCTCAGCGCGCGGCGTGGGCGCCCCGGCGCGGAGCCGTCAGCACCTGCTCCAGCGCGCCCGTGCGCAGCCGCGCGACCATGGGTTGGGCGTAGCGCAGCAGCAGCTTGCTGACCAGGTACGCCACCGGCAGTGCCAGCACCGCCGCGCCGAGCACGTCGTGCGGGTAGTGGTCGCCGAGGTAGACGCGGGTGAAGCCCTCGAAGACGGCGAAGCCGGTCGCGATCCAGGCCAGCTGGCGGTCCAGCAGCCACAGCGCCGCGACCGTCGCCGCGGCGGTGGTGGTGTGGCCGCTCGGGAACGCGTAGTCGGTGCGCACCGGGCAGGCGTCGACGAAGTAGGCGTGCGGCACCGAGTAGCACGGACGCACCTCGGCGACGAGCTTCTTCGCGACCTCCGCCACGGCGAAGGCGACGGCGACGGCGACGGGCGCGGCCAGTGCCAGGGTCATCCGCGCGGTGTCGCCGCGCCGGGCGCGCAGGAACCCGACGACCATGAGCACCGCGAAGACCACCAGGCCGGCGTTGGTCCACAGGTGGATCGGGGTGTTCAGCCACTTCGTGTCCCGGGCCAGACCGGTGATGGTGCTGAAGAGGCCGCCGTCGATGCCGGAGCCGTCGAAGGCCAGGTATGAGTGCATGAAGCCGGGATCTCTCGTGTTCGTGGTGGGGCCGTGGCAGACTCGGGCTGCACGAAGTTCTACAGGACCGTAGCAGGTGAAGGGAAGATGGCCGGAAGATGAACGAGAGGCGGCAGATGGGCGCGCTGGAGGCGGAGATCCTGGAACTGCTCCAGTCCGCCGCGCCCGAGGCGCTCACCCCCGGCCATGTGCTCGAACGTCTCGGCGGCACGCTCGCCTACAGCACCGTCGTCACCGTGCTGACCCGGATGCACGACAAGGAGCTGCTCAGCCGCGTCAAGCAGGGCCGCGCCTTCGCCTACAGCCCGATCGCCGACCGCCACGGCATGACCGCCCGGCGGATGCGCGCGGCCCTCGACGCCGACCCGGACCGCCGGGCCGTGCTCGCCCGCTTCGTCGACGACCTCTCGCTCGGCGACGAGGAGATCCTGCGCGGACTGCTGCGGGACACGCTCCCGGCGCGGCTCCCGGCGCGGCAGGACTGAGGGGCGGACGACCGTGGTGCACCTGGAGCAGCTCGCGACCGGTCTGGACGCCCTGCACCTCTTCTTCTACGTCCCGCTGGTCCTGCCCGGTCTGCTCGGCCTGGCCGCACCGCGGCTCGCCGACCGGCTGGAGCCGCGCGCCGCGACCTGGTTGCTGGCCGGCTCCGCGGTGGTCCTGGCGGGCGGCAGCACCGTCGCGCTCGGCGTGCTGGTTCTGGCGGGCCTGATCCGGGTGCCGCTGCTGGCCTTCCTCGGCCACTGGTCGCTGAGCTCGGTCCAGCAGGCCGACCCGGTCTCCAAGGCCGAGGCGGCGCTGGCGGCCGTGCTGCTCGCCGTCGTCGCCGTGGCGGCGGCGCGGCTGCTGCGGCGTCGGGTCCGGGCGCTGGTCGAGGCCGGTTTCGAGGCGGCCTGCCTGCCCGGCGCGGGGGACTACGTCGTGATCGACGACCCCGCCCCCGAGGCCTACGCGCTGCCCGGTCACCCCGGCCGTCCCGGCCGGATCGTCGTCTCCTCGGGCATGCTGGCCGCGCTCGACGAGGACGAGCGGGAGGTGCTGATCGCGCACGAGCGCACGCATCTGCGGGCGCACCATTACGCCTTCGTCGCCGTCGCACACCTCGCCGCCGCGGCGAACCCGCTGTTGCGACCGGTCTGCACGGCGGTCGCCTACACCGTCGAGCGCTGGGCGGACGAGACCGCGGCGTCCGCGTGCGGCGATCGGCGCCGTGCGGCGCGCGCTGTCGGCAAGGCCGCGCTCGCGGCGAAGCACGGCCCGCCTTCGCGCAACCCCGCGACGGCGCTCGGCATCCGCGGCGACGGCCTCCGGGGCGCGGGCCCCGTCCCCCGCCGCGTCGCCGCGGATGCCGAGCGC
>NZ_QKYN01000036.1 GCF_003258295.1 Streptacidiphilus pinicola
CCAGGGACCGGCCGCGGCCGGTTGCGGTCCCGGGCCGCCGGACGAGCAGCCGGCCACGGCGGCGACCACGGCCAGCATCGACAGCAGCCCGGCCCCGAAGGCCCGGCCCCGGCGCGGGTGGGCGCGCCGACCCCGAGGGGAGTGCGTCGTCCTCATGGTCCCGACCTCCGTTCCCGCCGTCCCAGCGGGTAGAGCGCCATCAGCGAGGTCAGTACGGCGAGGACGCCGACGGCCCGCAGGGTGGTGATCGAGTGGGTGAAGAAGAACGCCTCCGCCACCAGCGTGTCGATCACGACGCTGAACGCCACGCTGAGCACGGCGAACTCGAGCCGGTCCGGCCCGTGTCCGCGATGGGCGGGGTGGGTCAGCCGGAGGGCGGCGGCGCCGGGGCAGACGAGCAGGAAGGGCACCACGAGCACGACCCGCAGCGGCGTCAGCTCGGCCGGCAGCAGGGTGGCGGCGACGGCCACCCATCCGGACAGCAGCAGGCCGTACCGGGCGAGGCCGTGCCGGGCGACGCTGTTCCTGGCGACGAGATGCGACATCAGCGTCCTCCTTGCTGCGGTTGCTGCTGCGACGGCTTGGACTGTCCGGGCCGTGGTTGCAGCGCGGGGTTGCTGCGGTCCACCAGCACGTAGACCACCGCGTCGGAGTTGCGGTAGACCGGGGCGAAGATGCGCGAGTGGTCGACCGCCGTCTCCAGTCTGCTGACGGTGTCGGCGGGCAGCACGCCGGTGATGTAGCACTCCGCCGTCTGGCCGCGGTTGAGGATGAGGTACACCGGACCCGGCGGCGCGTCGAGCGCGACGGCCTCCTCCAGACCGGCCAGCGGACTGCTGATGAGCAGGCGTCGGTTCTGGACGGAGTTCCAGGCGATGACCACGCGGCTGTGCAGCTCGTACTGGTTGTCGATGTTCGGGATGTTGTTGGTGACCGAGACGATCGTCGAACCGGTGGGCACCACGCGGTCCAGATAGGAGGTCGCCGAGGCTTCCTTGGCGGTGAAGTACTCCATCTGTTCCTTGCCGTAGTAGCCGAACACCAGGCCGCCGAGGAAGCCCAGCAGCAGCACGTAGGTGGCCGCCACTCTCAGCCATCCGGGCGGCCGGATGCGCGGCATACCGGGCTGACGGACCCGGACGACGAGCGTGGCGGTCAGCATCGCGGTGGCCGGCAGCGCGAACATGAAGGCGCGGAAGATCATCTCGCCGCCGTAGCTGTTCAGCGCGGGCATCGGCAGCGGCGCGAGGGCCAACCACGGGAGCACGGTGTGGCGGGTCCAGCGGCGGCGGACCAGGGCGACGACGGCCAGCAGCAGCACCGCCGCCGACAGGCCGCGATCGATCCAGGCCAGCAGGATCTGGCCCGCGGCGGGGGTGCCGAGCCCGGTCAGCCAGGTGGGGGCGTTCGAGTCGGGCGAGGTGAGCGCCTTGATGAAGCTGCCCAGGTTGGCCGCGATGTAGGGGCGCGCCGCGGTGGCGAACCAGACGGCCTGGAGCACCACGGCGGAGGCCAGCACCGGCAGCACGGTCCGCCGGTTGCGGCGCGGGACCGAGAGCGCGGTCAGGGTGACGATCAGCATCAGCGGGGTGAGCTGGTGCGAGGAGACCAGCACGGTCTCCATCAGCACCACCATGCCCAGCAGCGGCAGCCGCCAGCGTGGCGGTCCGGGGGACGTCAACTGCTTGACGACCAGCCCGATCAGGGTGACGTAGAGCAGGAAGTCGAAGGTCTGCGGGGCGAAGTAGTCCTGGCCGATCCACGAGCAGGAGAAGAAGATCCAGACGGCGCCCCAGATCAGCTTCCGCTGCCGGGTGAGCGAGCGGTACAGCAACAGCAGCGGACCGATCATCAGCACGTTGACGACCGGCGTGGCCCAGTGCGCGTAGCCCATCGCCGAGGGCAGCCCGGTGAGCCGCAGCACCAGGCCGTTCGCCGCGAAGAAGCCCGGCCACTGGTTGTAGATGTCGAGCCAGCCGGGGTGCGGCACCGCTCCCCCGTTGCGCAGCAGCGCGTCGACCACGTCGACGTGCTTCCAGGCCCAGGAGTAGCGCAGGGTGGGGTACAGGATGCTGGGGGTCGCATGGATGATCGCGATCAGCGAGACCACGTAGACGGCCGGCCAGACCCGGCTGAGGCGGTCCGCGTGCAGGGTGACCACGAAGCCGAGGGTGAGCAGGCCGAGCGCGACCCAGAACAGGACCGGCAGCACCTGGAGCAGGCCGAGGTCGCCCATCCGCCCGACGTGCACGTGGCGCAGCGAGAGCAGCCAGAGGGTCAGGGCCACCGGCGGCACGGCGCAGGTCACGACCGTCCGAACCGTCACGCGGCGGTTCGTCCGCACTCCGCGCGGGTCCGCCGGTTCGGCCGGCGCGGGTGGCACCGGCGTGTTCCGGGTCGCGGGGGGCCTCAGCGTTCCGGCCATCGCGCCGCCTCCGAGAGGACGGGGACGACGTTGGCCACGACCCACCAACGACTGCGCCCGTAGCGGGGCGACTTGTCCAGGTTCGAGGCCACGTGCCAGAGCCAGGCGAGCAGCGGCAGCGCGGTGCGGCCGAGGGTGTCGTCGACGCCCGCGGCGTCGAGCAGCGCGAGATCCGCGGCGGGCAGCGAGCCGTCGCGCAGGACCGCGGTGACGAGGCTGCCCCAACAGCGGTCGGCCGTCAGGGAGTGCAGCGCGAGGAGGAAGGTGTGCGCGTCGATCCCGGCGGGGGCGTCCGTGCCGGCGCCCGCCCAGTCGAGCACCCCGGAGACCCGGTCGCCGCCGTCGGCCAGCAGGACGTTGCCGGGGGCGTAGTCGCCGTGGATCCAGGCCACCGTCAGCGGCCGGCCCGCCAGTTCGGCGTGCACCCGGGCGCTGAGCGCGTCCAGGCCCGCGGCTCCCAGGCCCGCCCGGCACCAGGTGATCTGCTCGGACAGCAGGGTCCGGCGTGCGCCGATCCACTCGTCGATGCAGCCGTCGGCGCGCAGCGTGCGTCCCGTCGCCCGGTGCAGTTCGTGCACGGCGGTGAGCGAGGTGGCGGTCACCCGCCGGGTGTGGGCGGGGAACCGGGTGAGGTGGTCCTCCGCCCGGACGCCGGGCAGCCAGCTCTGGGTGACCAGCTGCGGCCGCTCGTCCAGGTGGCTGGCGACGGGCAGCGGCAGCAGCCGCCGCCACTCGCCCAGCCGCGGGTCCGCCTCCAACCGCCGCAGCACGTCCCACTCGCGGGCCAGGGACGCGGAGGCCCGCGGGTTCCTCGGGTGCTTGACGGCGAGTGAGGGCGCACCGGCGTAGTCGAGCCGGAAGACCAGCACGTCGGAGTGGCCCTGCGGGGAGGGGCGCAGGCGTGCCACCTCGGCGGAGTCGACGCCCGGGGTCGTCCAGCGCCCGGCCAGCCGACGGGCGGTCAGCCGGGCGGCGGGCCGGCTGAACAGCGCCGGGCGGCGGATCGGCAGCAGGCCGCGCAGGGGCGTCCAGCCCGGTCCGGCCGCATGGGCGGTCGTGCCCGTCCGGGCCGGCGCCGCCGCGGCCTCCGGCAGCCAGCTCGAGCGCCGCCACACCAGCCCGCCCGCGACCACGCACTGCGCCACGAGCCAGGCGACGGAGGCGCCGGCGACGCCCATCGGCCGCAGCAGCACCGCGCTCAGCCCGAGCACCAGTACCGCCTGCCCGGCCAGGGACGCCACGACGACGCGCATCCGGCGGCGCACCCGGCAGACCGCGACCGCGACGCAGACGACGAGGTTGGGCAGGGCGGACAGGCCGAGGAGTCGCAGCGCGACCACGCCGCTGTGGGCGTAGGCGGGGCCGAAGACGGTCAGCAGCCAGGGGGCCGCGACCACCACCAGCAGGGTGCCGACGGCCAGCAGCGCGCCCGCGTGGCGCAGCACGTGCAGGCAGTGACGCCGCAGTTCGCCGGGGGCGCCGACGGTCTCGACGATCAGAGAGGCGGACATGTTGATGGCGAACTGGTAGAGCGCGTACGCCACCAGCCAGGCGATCGAGAAGTAGGCGCTCGCGGCGGCGCCGAGGCGGTCCAGCACGATGATCGGCGGCAGGGTGGTGGCGGCGAGCCAGCACATCGAGGCGATCCAGTCGGCGGACAGGTAGCTCCAGGTGGGCGCGGCGGGCGCGGAAGGCTCGGTCGGGGTCCGGCGCACGTGCCGGGGTATCGCCCTGGCGAAGAGGTAGGTGTTGGTGAAGGCGAGCGAGACGACGAGGCCGACTCCCCAGGAGCCGAGGATCGCGCTCAGCGGTCCGGCGACCGCGAACAGGGCCAGCAGCAGCACCTTCGCCGTCGCGAACAGGGCGTTCTCGGCGACCACCCAGTCCGCCCGGCGCAGCCCCGTCAGCACCCCGTCCTGCAGCACGAAGACCGCGTAGCCGGCGACGGCGGCGGTGAACGCGGCGCCGACGAGGGGGGCGTGCAGGAAGGACAGGCCCGAGGCCAGCCGTGGGATGAGCAGGACGAATCCGGCGCCGAGCAGCAGCCCGCAGCTCACCGCGGCGAGGTAGGCCACGGCGACCAGCCGCCCGGTGCGCTTCCCCGCGGGTGCGACGAACCGGATCATCGTGTTGACCAGGTTGAGCTGCCCGATCCCGCCGAGGAACATCATCGCGGACACCGCGGCGTAGCCGCGCCCGACCGAGCCCGGGCCGAACAGGTGGGCGGCGAGCGCCCAGTAGGCGGCTCCCACGCCCGAGGTCAGGATCGAGCTGACGGTCAGCAGGTGTCCGTTGCGCAGCAGGGGGTCGTAGCCGCGGACGGCGGCGCGCACCACGGCCAGGGGCGAGCGCCGCACCGCGGTGGCGCGGTAGAAGGCCCGACCGGCCGGCGCACTCATGTCGACGCTTCCCCTCGGGTGGCCAGGCGGTTGATGACCCGCCGCGTCGCCGTCCGGGCGACGAGCGGGAACATCCGGCCGACGGCGGCCTTGCCTCCGCTCAGCACCCGGGCCGCGGCGACGTCGACCGCGGTGATGCCGCGGGCGGGCTGCCGCCTGACGATCGAGTAGGCGCGGTGGGCGGACAGGTCCCGTTCCACCATCGGGTCGTGGCGGCGTGCGCGCAGGAACACGCCCGGGAACTCCTCGTCCGGCCGGAGCACCTCGATGCCGAGGTCCCCGAAGATGGCGGCCATGTCGGCCACCTCGAAGCGCCAGAAGTCCAGGGGGTAGGGGTGGAACTCGAAGCCGCGGGAGCGGGTGGTGATGATCAGCAGTCCGCGGTCGCGCAGCACGCCCTTGAGGTTGTGGACCACCGCCCGCCAGTCCTGCACGTGTTCGAGCACCTCGGTGCTGATCACCACGTCGAACGAGGACTCGCCGAAGCGCTCGATCAACTCCTCGGCGGGACACAGGAGATCGACGCCGGGGCCGGAGGCCATGTCGACGCCGACGTACTCGGCCGGGCGTAGCGGCGTCACGATGGACCTGACCGCGCCCCGCGCGTCACGGGAGCCGACCTCGATCACCCGACGGCCGGTGACGTCCCGCGCACCCAGATGCCGGGCCAGGAAGACCGCTCCTGCCGCTGTACACACCCCGGATCACACTCCCTTCCTCACCTCAGCAGGCGACCGGGCGGCCGAGGGCCGCGCGCACGCGACGGTAGGCGCGCCAGCCTTTGGTCCGCAGCCGCTCCGGCACCGGTGCCACGGGCGCGCCGCGCCCCTCCACCCAGGCCTGGAACAGCTCTTGTGTGGTGTCGGCGCCGACCATCAGCCGGCTGATCCGCAGCGGATGGTCCTCCGGCGAGCTGAACGCCCGGCCGACGGCGCAGGCCGAAGTCCAGCCGGCTTTCTGCACCTTGCGGCGCACCGCCTGGCTCGAGTAGCCGTGCGGATAGGCGAAGGAGTCCACCACGTGGCCGACCGCGTCCTCCAACTCGCGCTTGCAGACCACGATCTCGTCGTACAGCCGGCGCCCCGGCAGGGTGTCCAGCTGGGGATGGGTCCGCGAGTGGCCGCCGATCTCGATCCCGTAGGCGTCGAGGCCGGAGACCTGGCGCCAGTTCAGCATCCGGGCGGGCGGCAGCAGGCTGCCGGTGGCGCTCCCGCCGGGGGGATGGATCGCCCCCGTGGTGAGGTAGAGGGTGGCGGGAAGTTCGCGGCCGGAGAGCAGCGGGGCCACGGTCCAGTAGAAGTCCGCGTAGCCGTCGTCGAAGGTGAGCACGGCGGCGCGCGGCGGCAGCGGCGGCCCGCCGTGCTGCGCGGAGACCAGGCGCCGCAACGGGACGACGGTCAGGCCGCCGTCCGCGATCCGGTCCAGTTGCTCGACGAAGGCACGCGGCGTCACCGTGTAGGGGGCGCTCCAGGTCGGCGGATCGTCCGTGACGGAGTGGTAGACGAAGACCGGTACGGCGCTCATGGCGCGGCCCTGCCCGTCGGGCCCGCGCGCGCGAAGCCGCGCAGCCGGCCGGTGCCGTAGCCGAGCAGGGTGGTCCCGACGCCGGCCGCCAGGGCCACCACCGTGCTGCGGCGCGTGCCCGCGCGGGGGCGCAGTCCACGCACGAGCGCCAGCGGAATGGTCGAGCGCAGGTAGCTGCGCTCGCTCGAGAGGGCCGGTCCGGCGCCGGCATGGCGTGCCACGGCTGCCTTGGACAGGCCCTCAGCGAAACAGCGTGAGCGGAAGTAGGCCCAGCTGGCTCGGGCCGGCGGCACATGGTGGCGAACGGCAGCGGCCGGCTCGTAGAGGAGCACGGCCTCGGGGTCGTGGGCGCTGATCCGCAGACACAGTTCGGTCTCCTCACAGCCGAGCGGCCGGCTGCCGACACGTCCCAGGTCCGTGCGGAAGCCGCCGACGGCCAACAGCTCGGACCGGCGGAAGGACATGTTGGCGCCGATGAAGTTCCGTACGGCGGAGCGCTGTTGCGGCAGGCCGCGGTAGGAGCAGCCGACCACCCAGTCGAACTCGGGCGGGAACCAGCCGGGTCGGCCGGTCTCCCACCACGGCCGGACCAGGCCTCCGACGCCGACCACGTGCGGGTTGCGGTAGTTGGAGACCAGCCGGCGCGACCAGTCCGGCGCGGCGGCCGCGTCGTCGTCCAGGAAGGCGACGACGTCGCCGCGGGCGGCGGCCACCCCGCTGTTGCGGGCCCCCGCCAGTCCCCGGCGTTCCCGGTTCGCGACGATGCGCACCCCGCAGGTCTCCACGCGGGCCCGGGCGGCGAGCTCGGGGCAGTGGTCCACGACGAGCAGCAGTTCGTCGACGGGCTCACGCTGGGTCTGGACGGACTCGATCGCGGCCAGCAAATCGTCCCAACGGTCCATGGTGTAGGCGCAGATGACCACGGACAGGGCGATCCCGGGCGTGGTCCCGGGCGTGATTCCCGGGGTGGCTCCTCCGTACGGACACATGGTCGACTCAGCTCCCCGGTTCGGTGCGGCATGCCTGCCCCACGCTTGCATTGAGGGGCACCGTCTCGACGACGGGCACCATGGTGATGCGCGGTGCCGGCCGGCACCCGGCACGGCCCGGCGACCCCGCCGGTCGTGCCGATGGCGGCCACCAGCCCGAGCGGGTGTCCGCACGGCCGCACCCACGCCCACACGCGCCCGTCCGGGGCGATCGACGCGATCGACCCAAGTCCGCGTGACAAGGCGCGAACGGCTGTGTACGGCGATACGCGGGCGGCAAGGCAGGGGCAGGCCGCATCGGTGCACCGGTCGGCACCGTTCATCATTTCCACCCCGCCACCGCGGGGGCCGCCGTGAGCCTGGCCCTGGGGCGCTCGGCGACGAGGGTACGCAGCACCCGGCGGCCGTCGGAGACGGCGTGCAGGTGCGAACGCCCGTTGCGGCGGGGCAGTTCGAGGCTCGGCACTTCGGCGACCCGAAGCCCCGAGCGGAGTGCGTGCGCGATCATCTCGGCTTCGATCTCGAATCCCGGCGCGGACAGGTCCAGTTCGTCCAGGAGGCTGCGCCGGAAGGCGCAGAAGCCGTAGCAGAGGTCGGTCAGCGAGGCGTCGTAGAGGCGGTTCACCACCGCCAGCAGGAGGTGGTTGCCGAGCGAGCGGAAGCGGGTCAGGTCCAGTGACCCGCCGCCCGCGACGAACCGGGAGCCCTTGACGAAGTCGAAGCCGTGCTCCAGGAAGTGCAGGTAGTGCGGGATCTCGCCGGGCCACATGCTGCCGTCGGCGTCCATCATCACCACGTAGTCGCCCGCGGCGGCCAGGAATCCGGTGCGCAGCGCGTTGCCCTTGCCGGGTCCCTGCTGCTGCACGATCCGCACGGTCGGCAGGCACAGGGCCGCCATACGCACGGTCGCGTCGCTGGAGGAGCCGTCCACGAGCAGCACCTCGTCGACGCAGCGCGGGATCTGCTCGAAGACCCAGGGGATGTTGCGGGCCTCGTTGTGCGCGGGCACGACCAGACTGACGGTGTGTCGGACCGGTGGCAGGTCGCTCGCGCGGCGCTTCTTCAGCTGCGGGGCGACTTGCGGAATCTCCACCCCGTTTGGGGACACACCGTTCGGGGACGTGTTGGTTCGGGGCAGGGTGGTACTCATCGGAGGATGCCTCTCCGCATGGAATGACGGCAGGCCGCAGCGGCGGCACAGGCCGTGTTTCACGGGGTCCCCGGGAATACGCGTGCGCGGTCGCACGAGTGGACGATCGGAGCGGTCACTCGGTTCGCGCCGTTCCCCGGCCCCTCGGTAGCCGTTCCCCCGAGCTACCGGTCAAGATTCGGACGCCAAAGCGTCGACCACCAAACTGGCGAATGTACTCCGCGCATTCGCGGCGCCAGGGCCCCATCATCGCCACCGCGCTCACACAGAGTCAAGGCTTTTTGTGAGATTCATCGCTTTTTGTGATAATTCGCCCCGCATGACTACAACGAGTGAGCGCGGTCGGCTTCCCGGGACCGCCCCGGGAAGCCGACCACGCAAAGCCCGCTCAGTCCAGCGCCGGGATCACGTCCCGCCCGTAGGCGTCGATGACGTCCTCCACCGCGTCGTGCATGGCGTAGATCGCGAACTGGTCCACACCGAGGGACCGCAGGTGTTCCAGCTGCTCCAGGTGCTGCTGCGGCGTGCCGATCAGGCAGAAGCGGTCGACGATCTCGTCGGGGACGAAGGCGGTGTCCGGGTTACCGGCGCGGCCGTGGTGGGAGTAGTCGTAGCCTTGGCGCTCCTTGATGTAGTCGGTGAGCGCGTCCGGGACCAGTCCGCTGTGCTCGCCGTAGCGGGAGACGAGGTCGGCGACGTGGTTGCCGACCATGCCGCCGAACCAGCGGCACTGCTCGCGAGCGTGGGCGAGCTGCTCGGCGCTTCCGTCGGTGACGTACGCCGGGGCGGCGACGCAGACGGTGACGGACGCCGGATCGCGGCCGGCCTCCTCCGCGGCGCGGCGGACCGCCTTGACCATCCACTCGGTCAGGAACGGGTCGGCGAGTTGGAGGATGAAGCCGTCGGCCTGACGGCCGGTCAGCTCCAGGGCCTTCGGCCCGTACGCGCCCATCCAGATCGGCAGTTTCGGGTCACCGCTGATCCACGGGATCCGCATGACCGTGCCGTCGACCTCCGCCTCCCTCCCCTCCGCCAGCTCCTTGATGACGTGCATCGCGTGCGAGAGCCGCTCCAGCGTCGCCGGCTTGCGGCCGGCGACCCGCTGGGCGGAGTCGCCACGGCCGATGCCGCAGACGGTGCGGTTGCCGAACATGTCGTTCAGCGTGGCGAACAGCGAGGCGGTGACCTCCCAGGTGCGGGTGACCGGGTTGGTGACCATCGGGCCGACCGTCAACCGTTCGGTGTTCGCGAGGATCTGGCTGTAGATCACGAACGGCTCCTGCCACAGCACGCAGGAGTCGAACGTCCAGCCGTGGGTGAACCCGGCTCGTTCGGCGCGGATCATCCGTTCCACCAGCAGCTTCGCCGGCGGGTCGGTCTGGAGGACGAGGCCGATATCCATCACGGGCGCCTTTCAGAGCAGGTACTGGGAGGTGGCACGCGGCACGAAGGTGCCGTGTCCGGCATGGCCGAGGTACTCGCCGCCGTCGACAACCACCGCACCGCGCGAGAGCACCGTCCGCGCCCTGCCGGTGACCTCGCGGCCCTCGTACGCGGAGTAGTCGACGTTCATGTGGTGGGTGGCCGCGGACATGGTGTAGCGCTCCTGCGGGTCGAAGATCACGACGTCCGCGTCCGCGCCCGGCGCGATCGTCCCCTTGCGCGGGTAGAGGCCGAACATCCGCGCCGGGGTCGCGCAGGCCAGCTCGATCCAGCGGCGCCGGGAGATGTGCCCGTCCAGGACGGCCTGGTGCAGCAGGTCCATCCGGTTCTCCACGCCCGGAAGGCCGTTGGGGATCTTCGAGAAGTCCCCGCGGCCCAGCTCCTTCTGCCCGACGAAGCAGAACGGGCAGTGGTCGGTGGAGACGACGGAGAGGTCGTTGGTGCGCAGCCCGCGCCAGAGCGCGGCCTGGTGCTCCTTGGGCCGCAGCGGCGTCGAGCACACGTACTTGGCGCCCTCGAAGTCCGGCTCCGCCAGGTTGTCCGTCGACAGGAACAGGTACTGCGGGCAGGTCTCGCCGAAGACGTTCAGCCCGAGGTCGCGCGCCTGCGCGATCTCCGCGACCGCCTGCTCCGCCGAGACGTGCACGACGTACAACGGCGCACCGGCCACCCGCGCGAGCTGGATCGCCCGGTGCGTCGCCTCCGCCTCCAGCAGCTCACGCCGGACCTCGCCGTGGTAGCGCGGGTCGGTGTGCCCGGCGGCGAGTGCCTGCTCGACCAGCACGTCGATGGCGATGCCGTTCTCCGCGTGCATCATGATCAGCCCGCCGTTGGCGGCGGAGCGCTGCATGGCCCGCAGGATGCGGCCGTCGTCGCTGTAGAAGACCCCCGGGTAGGCCATGAACAGCTTGAAGCTGGTCACCCCCTCCTCGACCAGGAGGTCCATCTCCTTGAGCGAGTGCTCGGTGACGTCCGACATGATCATGTGGAAGGCGTAGTCGATCGCGCAGTTGCCCTGCGCCTTCTCGTGCCAGGCGTCCAGGCCCTCGCGCAGACTGTGGCCGACGCTCTGCACGGCGAAGTCCACGATCGTCGTCGTGCCGCCGAAGGCGGCGGCCCGGGTGCCGGTCTCGAAGGTGTCGGAGGCGGAGGTGCCGCCGAAGGGCAGCTCCATGTGCGTGTGCGCGTCGACGCCCCCGGGGATGACGTAGCAGTCGGTGGCGTCGATGGTCCGGTCCGCCTGCCAGCCCGCCGCGACGTCACTGCCGGTCGCCGCGAGGGCGACCACGCGCTCGCCCTCGATCAGCACGTCGGCGTGGCTCTCGTCCGCCGCCGTGATGACCAACCCGCCGCGGACGACCGTCCGTTCGTGCGTCACAGTGCCTCCTCCCGCACAGCGGCCTGCTCGATCACAGGGCCTCCTCGATCGCCCACAGTTCCTTCTGCGCCCGGTCCAGCGCCTGGACCAGCAGCTCCGCGCCCTGCTCGGCCTCGTCCACGGTGAGGGAGAGCGGCGGGGCGATGCGGAGCGTGTTGCCGAGCGGTCCGCCCTTGCCGATGAGCAGGCCGAGGTCGCGGGCGTGTTCGAGCGTCATGGCCGCCGCCGCGGCGCTCGGTTCGCCCTCCCGGTTGACCAGCTCGACGCCGAGCATCAGTCCGCGGCCGCGGACCTCGCGGACGACGGGCAGCTGCCGCGCGCCCGCCTCGATCCGCTCGCGCAGCACCGCGCCGACGCGGCGCGCGTTGCCCTGCAGGTCGTGCTCCAGCAGGTACCGCAGGTTGGCCAGCGCCCCGGCCGTGGTGACCGGGCTGCCGCCGAAGGTGGAGATGGAGTTGGCCGCCAGGCAGTCCATGAGCTCGGCGCGCGCGACCACGCCGCCGATGGAGAGGCCGTTGCCCAGCCCCTTGGCGAAGGTCAGCGCGTCGGGCGGGCCCGCCTGGGCGTGCGCCTGCCAGCCCCAGAAGTGCTCGCCGGTGCGCCCCCACCCGGTCTGCACCTCGTCGCTGATCCACAGGATCCCGTACCGGTCCAGCACCCGCTTGAACGCGGCGAACAGCCCGTCCGGCCCGTAGGTGAACCCGCCCACCCCCTGGATCGGCTCGGCGATCAGCGCGGCCACCGGGCCGCCGACCTGCCCGAGCATGTCCTCCAGGTCCGCCGTGCAGGCCTCGACGAACGCCGCGTCGTCCAGGTGCGCGAACGGCCCGCGGGTGCGGACCGAGCCGTGCACGTAGAGCGTCTGCAGCGGCGACAGACTGGTCGGCGACCAGGAGCTGTTGCCGGTGATGCCCACGGTGGAGAAGGAGCGCCCGTGGTAGCTGTTGCGCATCGCCAGCACCTGGTTGGAGCGCCGGTAGCCGGTGGCGAGCAGCAGGGCCGCGTCGTTCGCCTCGGTGCCGGAGGTGGTGAAGAAGACCTTCGCGTCCGGGATCCCGGACAGCTCCGCGATCTGCTCGGCGAGCTCGACCATCGGCGTGGAGAGGTAGAGCGTCGAGCTGTGCAGGATCCGCCCGGCCTGCTCCGCGACGGCCTGCGTCACCTCGGGCTGGGCGTGCGCGGTCATGGTGGTGAGAATGCCGCCGAAGAAGTCCAGGTAGCGGCGCCCGTCGGAGCCGTGGACGTGCCGGCCCTCACCGTGGGTGAGCTCCAGCGGCTCGCGGTAGTAGAGCGCCAGCCAGGACGGGGTGACCGCCCGGTGCCGGTCGAGCAGGCTCTTCGACTCGTGGGTCGTGTCGTCGGTCATGTCGTCCGTCGTGCCATCGTCCGTCATCTGCGCTCAGGCCTCCGTCAGCGGGCCGTAGGCGTCGGGGCGGCGGTCCCGGTAGAAGGCCCACTGGTTGCGGACCTCCTCGATCAGCCCGAAGTCGAGGTCGCGCACGATCAGCTCCTCCTCCTTGTCGGAGGCGGGCTCGCCGACGAACTGGCCGCGCGGGTCCACGAAGTAGCTGGTGCCGTAGAAGTCGTTGTCGCCGTACTCCTCCACGCCGACGCGGTTGATCGCGGCGACGAAGTACTCGTTGGCGACCGCGGCGGCCGGCTGCTCCAGCTGCCACAGGTACGCGGACAGGCCGCGGCTGGTCGCGGAGGGGTTGTACACCAGCTCCGCCCCGGCGAGCCCGAGCGCGCGCCAGCCCTCCGGGAAGTGCCGGTCGTAGCAGATGTACACCCCGACCCGGCCCACGGCGGTGTCGAAGACCGGCCAGCCGAGGTTGCCGGGGCGGAAGTAGTACTTCTCCCAGAACCCCTTGACCTGCGGGATGTGGTGCTTGCGGTACTTGCCGAGGTAGCTGCCGTCGGCATCGATGACGGCGGCGGTGTTGTAGTAGAAACCGGACTGCTCGACCTCGTACACGGGCACGACCATGACCATGTTCAGCTCGCGCGCGAGCGCGCGCATCCGCGTCACGGTGGGCCCGTCCGGCACGGGCTCGGCCCACCGGTAGTGCTCCGGCTCCTGCACCTGGCAGAAGTACGGCGCGTTGAACACCTCCTGAAACCCGATCACCTGCGCGCCCTGCGCGGCCGCGTCCCGCGCGTACCGCTCGTGCACCTCGATCATGGACTCGGTGTCCCCGGTCCACTTCGCCTGCACGAGCGCTGCGCGCACCACGCGCGGCACTCCCTGCATCGACCTGCTGACGGATTCCGACATGTGCGGCGCCTCGCCTTCAGCGTGGATCTATGGATCTACGTGCGTAGAATCATGGTCGCTCCCGACCTTGATGGCAATATGTCGGGCTTACCACATCTCAGACGTTACTTCCCTGCTCAGGGGCGTGTCGCACCCTCAATGGACAGCAAAAGGTCAGCATCGTACACGGAGGAATGACAGCCCCGTGGCCACCAGGAGCCTCGCCCACGGCACGGGCACCTTCTTGAGGGACTGCGACCACCATCGGCTCGGCCTCTGCAGCGAGCACGCGTTCGAGGGCGTCAAGCCGCCGGAGCTGGACGAGGGGTAGGACGGTAGCGGACCGGGGTCCGCCGGAGGGCTGGTCCTCTCGGCGAGCCAGCGCGTGACGACGCCGCCGAACCAGGCGGCGTCGTCCAGCCAGGGGAAGTGCCCTGCCCCGGGCTGCACGACGAGCTGCACCCAGCCGTCCGCGAACAGCTCGCTGAGCTGTGTCGCGAGCACCGGGCTGGGACTGAAGTCGAGCTCCCCGGCGAGGATCAGGACCGGGATCTCGAGCCCCGCGAACGCGGCCCTCGTCGCCTCGGGGTCGAACGCGCCCTCGGCGTAGTGCGCCGCGCGGGCGTCACGCGCGGTGGAGTGGCTCCAGTCAGCAGACGGCATCTGCGGCGGTGTGAACGGCAACGTCGGACACTGCACTTGGTACACCCTGCGCGGGGACTACCTCGCCTAGGTCTGTTTGGAGTTGTGAGCAGCCCGGCCCGGTTCGCCCTCGAGAGCCGGGCCGGGCCGGGCTGGGCGGACGCAGACGCGGGGCGGTGCGGGTGAACGCGTGTCGGGCCCTGCCACGATCAGCGGGCGTCCAGCGGGTCAGCCTGGCCGAGGAGTTCCGCGAGCGGCGTGCCGGTCCGGGTAGCCACGATGCGGCGGGCGCGCATCTGGGCGCGGGTACGGGGGCGGAACTTCGGCTCCCGCCCGCAACCGCACGGCTCAAAGCCCTCGTATCGCAGCCCGGCGCGCAGGACCACCGCGACGACCGACCACGCCTTCCGGTTACTGCGGCGCGGTGCCGCGAAGTCGTGGCCGGCACACAGCAGCGGCTCGGCACACCGCTGGCAGCTGTGACGACCTGTGGCACGACCAGTCGCCGACCGTCAGGCGGAACTGATCCCACATCACCCATCGGCCGGCGTCCGATCAACGGGCCCGTCCAGGCTCCACGAGCAGGTACCGTCCACGCCCCGCCCGGTAGAGCAGCGCATCCCATCCAGCACTCCCCAGCGCCGCCACGGCCGCACCAAGGTCGGCCTCGCCGGCGTCGACCGCACGGTGGCCGCGCTGGTAGCGCCAGGTCACCCGGGCCCCGCCGGGCTCCGCCGGCTCCACCACGGCGCCGCTCGCGACGACGAGGTCACCCTCGACGGCGCAGATCGGCACACCGGCCGCCTCCAGTGCGAGCGCGATCGCGCGCACTGGCTGCGCCCGCTCCCACGGCGCGGGGAGGTCCGGGTGGTCGGCTTGGACGAGGCGCCGGATCTGCAGCAGCGACTCCCAAGCCTGCGCCACCTGCGGCACGCGCGCTTCGGGCGCGGACTCGGGTGGCTCGTGGCCGGTCCGTGCCGCGAAGCCGGCGTCACCCGTCATCGGAGGAGGCCTCAGGACGTGGGCCGGCGTCGGGATCACGCCCCTCGCGCAGGCCGGGCGGGCCGGGCACGCCGGGCGGGCGGCCAAGTCCCCAGGTGCTCTTGAGGTCGGCCATCATCTGGCTCACCAGCGCGTGGACATCCGACTCGGGGAGGTAGGTGTTCACCGCGTCGGCGGTCGTGCGCTGCGAGGACTCGACGTAGCGCCAGGTGCCGGAGTCACCGAGCCAGACGTCGAACTCGTGGTCCGCGTGGGTGAACCGCACGGTCGAGACGCCGTCGACGGTGACCAGCTCGCCCTGGAGGCGGCGGGCGAGTTCTTCGTGGGCCGGCGGCTCCGGCTTCTCCGGCAGCAGATGGCTGACCGCGAGCAGCGAGGACAAGGGACCCGCGAACGCCTCACCGTCAGGGGTCTCGAAGCTGAAAGCGACGGGCCACTCCACCGCGGCCGTCCGCTCCTGCGGATCGTCTCCGGTCGTGAGCTGGACCGGGCCGAGCCGGAAGGTGCCGTTCACGACCTCGTGCCAGCCGTCGGAAAGCTGCACCTCCCGGACCTCGTCGACATGGATGCGCATCAAGGCTGTCCCTCTCGTCGGGTCTGCCGGGCTCGGGTCTTCTTCTCGGCACGGGCACGCTCCGCCGCCAGCCGCTGCACCTCGCGGGCCCGCTCGGCATCCCGGGCCCGCTCGACCTGATCCTCGGTCGGCAGCTCGGGCTCGGGCTCACGCAGCTCGTAGGGCTCGGGGGTGTAGTCGACATGCTGCTTGACGACGTGCCGGCTGCGCTGGCCGCGGGGCAGCCCGTGCTCGCGCCGGCGCTGGTCGCGCATCCCCTCGGCCATCATCGCGGCGTACTGCGGCGAAGCAGGCGGGGCGTCGCGCTGGTCGACGTCCGTCATGTGGATCACGCTGGAAGCCTTGCGGCACCGCGGGCACGAGCCGGAGTCGTCCCGCAGCCAACCGTCCTCGCAGGCCGGGGACGGGCACTCCCCCGGTGCCAGCAGGTCCCAGGCGAGCTGGTCCCCGCGCCGGACGAGCTCGGGTCCGCTCAGGTTGGAGAACAGCTTGAACCAGCGACGCTCGATCCGCTCCCTCAGCTCGTCCGCGGTGCGGCACAGCAGCTGCTGCTCGACGAGCCGGACCACCGTGTGCGGCACACCGCCACGCCTGCCCAAGACCTCGGTGAGCGGGCCGGGCATCGCCTGCAGCACCCACACGGCCGACGACTGACCAGGACTTTGGAACGGCACCGCCAACCCAACCGCCTCCCCCTCGCACACCGCCAGGACCGGTCAGCCTACCTTCCGCGTCCCGGCGCAGGCCGGAGACCACCCGGGCATTCGGCCGATCTCGCGAACCCCCGGCGGCCGACCAGGCTCAGGTCCCCACCTCCGTGGGAAGGTCCGGGGCGTCGGTACGCGCGTTCTGCGGCCATCGCGCCGTGCCCAGGATCATCGGGCGGACGAAGGGGGGTGCCTTGGGGAGCACTCCGTGTTCGACGTGTCCGACCTCGAAGCCGGCTGCCTTGATCGAGTCCAGCGTCGGACGGTTGCACTCGCAGCAGACCACCAGCCGGTTCAACCAGTTGAGGCGGTCCTGGGTGCGGGCGAGCTTCGGCTCCGCGGAGCGCACGTGCTCCATGAAGAGCAGCCTGCCGCCGGGCCGCAGCACGCGACTGATCTGCCGCAGGGCCCGCTGCTGGTCGGCGACACCGCACAGCACCAGAGTGGAGACGACAACATCGAAGCTGTCGTCGTCGAAGGGCAGGTCCTCGGCGGGCGCACGCAGCACGGTGGCGTGCGGCGCACGCTCCCGGACCTGGCGTTCGAGTCGGCGGACCATGGCCGGCTCCGGTTCGGTGACCGTCAGGGCGGCCACGCCCGGACCGTAGAGTTCGAGGTTGGCTCCGGTCCCGGCACCGATCTCCAGCACCTCGCCCGTGGCCTGGGCGACCAGCCGACGCCGTGACTCCCGCAGGCCCGCCGCCTCGGCCCTGGCCATCTGCCGGTCGTAGGTCAGCGCGAAGAACGCTTTATGGATGCTCATGGCTGCCTCGATTCCTCACCCCCGGGAGCACGTCCCGGGTGCCGAAGTCGACGCTACGGCGGTGGCGGACATCGCCGCATGAGGCGGTTGCCTCATCTTCCCGTCCGGGGTCAGGCTGCGGCGTCGTCCACCGGCGGCAGCAGTCCGTTCTGCATCGCGAACAGGCATGCGGCGGCCCGGGTGGACACGCCGATCTTGGCGTAGATGTGCTCGACATGGTTCCGGGCGGTCTTCGGCGAGATGACCAGGCGGCCCGCGATCTCCCGGCTCGAGCAGCCCCGGGCGAGCAGCCGCAGCACGTCGACCTCCCGGCCGGTCAAACCGGCAGGACCGCGCCGGTGGCGGGCGACGCGGTGCCCGGCCGCGGTGAGCACCGCCGCCACCGCCTCTGCGTCGAGCCGACCGCCCGCCGCCTCGGCGCGCAACTCCGCCGCGGCCTGAGCTGCCGTCAGAGCCTGGCGGTGGGGCCGCGGTTCGATCATGGACTGGTAGGCGTCCGCGGCACCGAGGATCCGGGCCTTGGGTGAGATCGCCGGGGCGGTGAGTCCGCGGGGGTAGCCGGAGCCGTCCAGCCGCTCCCGGTGCTGCACGGCGATGGCTCCGAGCGGCGCCAGCGTCGCCGACTGACAGAGTATCCGTTCCGTCAGATAGGGCTGGAGGCGTACCCGTTCGCGTTCTCCGGTGCCGAGCGGGCCGGGTTTGTCCCAGATCGCGTTCGACACGCCGAGGCGTCCGAGTCCGTGCACCAGGGCGGCCCGGTGCAGCTCCTGCCGCTCGTCCTGCGTCAGGCCCACCTGCGAGGCGGCGGCGTCGACCAACGCGGCCACCGCGCGGGCGTGGCCCAGGGTGAACGGCGACTTCAGATCGACGAAGTCGGCCACCGCCAGCAGCGCCTCGTCGAACTGGTCCTCGCTCAGCCGGACGCCCAACGCCGGCTCGGCGCCGATCACCGCCTCCCAGGTCCGCGCCGCGTCCAGACCACCCAGCACGGCCTCCGGGTCCTCGCACAGCACCGCGGCGAGCCCCGGATCGAACTGCCCGCCCGCGCGTCGGCGGGCCAGCTCGACCGCGGCGTCCACGCCGCCCAGACGGTGTGCGACCTCGGTGAACTCCGCCAACTGAGCCAGGCGGGAGGGGATCGGAACCTCCCTCCCTTTGAGCTCTCCGGGCCAGCCACGCCCGTCCCACTGCTCGTAGGCCGCCCCGACCGCCTGCTGGACGTCCATTGGCAGGCTGAGCCGACGAGCCAGATCGGCAGCCAGAGCCGCGTGTCCGGCGATCATCGTCTCCACCTCGCGGAACCCGCCCAGGGTGAACTCCAGCCCGACCCGGAACCGGTGCAGTGGGGGGTTCCCCGAGCCGATCAGGCGCAGGGCCGACGCCGCCGCAGCAAGACTCCGTTGCTCGTACCGGTACTTGCCGGACTTCAGGGCGATGTCGTCGCCGAACCACTTCGCCTGCTCATGCGCGTCGGAATGGCAGCCCACGTTCACCAGCAGCGCCGTGTAGTACACGGCCAGGCGCTCCTGGTCACCCAGGCCGATCCGCTCGGAGAGGCGCAGGGCGATGAGGCACTGGCGCAGGACGTGTTCCATCGGCTGGCCGAAACCGAGGTCGACGCCCAGGGAAAGCGCGGCGACAAGCTCGGCCAGCCGCATCCGCGGGCCGGCACCCCTACCGCTCACGCTTCGACCCTATGCGGCCTTCTGGCCGTAGTGGAGCGCGCCCTGCCAGTCGATGGCCACGACCGGTTCGTCGCCGATCACCCACGCGTCGTGGCCGGAGGGCAGCACCGTGATGTCGCCCGCCTTCGCGTCGAACTCCGTCCCGTCGGCCATGCGGATGCGGATGGTCCCGGACACGTGGTACTGGAAGTGCGGCGCCTCGCACCACTCCGTGCCGGCCAGCGGCTTGACGTCCTGCGACCAGCGCCAGCCCGGTTCCAGGACCAGGCGGCCGACCACCCCACCGCCCGCGTTGATGATCTCCACGCGGCCGTGCGGGAAGGTGCGGACCTCCGCGGGCGCGCTGAAGTCCAGGTGCTGTGCCTGAGTCGCCGCCTTCGCTGCCGTCATCCCCTCCGTCGTGGTCTCCTCGTCCCAGGCCTGCAGGCTGGTCTGCGTGGTGACCAACCCGTCCCGCAGGTCCAGCATCGAGGTGGACAGCACCCTCGTGCCATCCGGGTATCGGCACTCCTCCAGGTAGGCCGCGTGGCTGCCGTCCGGTGAGACGACGACCTGCCCCAGGTGGTGCTCCATCTCCCGGCCGCACACGTCGTCGAGGAACTCCCCGATCGCCGCGGTGCCGGTGATCTCGTGCGGGTGACTCGGCTGGTCGCGATGGTCCACGACGGTCAGCCGCGCGTCCTGCGCGTACAGGCCCTTCAGGGCCGAGGCATCGCGGTCCTCGATGCCGCGGCGCAGCATTTCGATGTCGAACATCGGCCTACTCTGCGTCGTGCTCATTCCCTGCCACCTCTGATTTCGCGGTCATTTCCTCTCGGCCGAGCATCAGCCGCCCAGGCACCGATGCAGCACTGCGGACGGCATGGGACTCGCGGAGGGTTTCAGGAGGACGCTCCGGAGACTCCCGGGGCCACGAACCGGCGATGCATCGTGGTGAAGCTGACCTCCGGCTGTCCCGGAACGCCGACCTTCTCGACCGCGGGCGCCAGTCTCTCCTGCATGAACCGGGTGAAGTCCTCCTCGGTGTCCCACACGTCGGTGATACGGAGGCCGTCCGCGTCGAACCAGGCGACGTGGAGGACCGCGCCGTGGGGCGTGTCCTCCTCCCAGTGGACGACGTCGCGGACCGCGTCGTACTGCTCGGGCGTGGCCCCCGGCCAACTGAACGACAAGACGACAGCCATGGCGGATCTCCTCTCGTTACCCCTTCCAGGCTAGGCCGCCGGGCAGGACACCCGCCTGTTCACCGCCCGAGGACGGTTCGCCTCACCCGCCACGTGGCGAGACGGGGGCGGACCCTGCTCACCCCGAACCGAGTTGGCGGATGAAGCGGCGCCCTCGGCCGCGGTGTGCTTCGGAGTTCGGGTCAGGTGGACTCAAGGAGCCGCTTCAGCATCGCGACGTCGACGACGTGTCCGCGCGAGGGGAAGACCTTGGTCAGCAGGAGCTGGTGGACCTCGGGGTCGGGGTCGGCGACGCCGTCGGAGAGGACCAGGACGCGGTAGTCGCGGTCGGCGGCGTCGCTCAGCGTGGACAGGACCACACCGCTGGTGCTGATCCCGGTGAGGACGAGGGTGTCGATGTCCCGGTCGGTGAGCTGCTGGTGGAGGTCGGTGGTGGAGATGCCGCCGAAGCGCGTCTTGCGGACGGTGATGTCGCCGTCCTGTGGGGCGATCCGCTCGTCGATCCGGGTGGAGGCATCCTCGTGGTGCAGCATCCTCGCGGCCGCGACGCCACTGAAGGTGGTGTTGGTCGCCGGGACGGCGTCCCAGTCGTCCTCGGTGAAGGCGACGCGGACGTAGCCGATGGCTCCGCCCGCCTCGCGGACGTGGGTGATGACGTCCGCGACCCGCTCGACCAGTGCGTCGGAATCGGGAACGGCGGCGACGATGCCGCCCTGGAAGTCCATCGCCAGCAGGACGGTGCGCTTGGGGTCGACAGACGGGAGGGTGGTGGCGCTCACTGCGGTGTCGCTCCTTCGGAGGTGTGGTCCGAGGCTGTCCTCGGTTACGGTAGGGGTGTGCGGGAGTCGGTGTGGTGCGTGCGGGATTCGGCGCGGCCCATGAGCCGCCGGTCCAGGACCGTCAGCAGCAGGACCGCGAGACCGGTGCCGACCAGCACGAGGCCGAGGCCGTGCAGGGCGCGGTCGGTGACGCCGTGGTGGAAGACCAGGCCGGTGATCACGGACGAGACGATGGTGCCGAGGTAGGAGAAGGTCCGGAACAGGCCCGCGGCGGTACCGATCTGCTGCGGCAAGGCCTGCAGGTAGAGGGTGGTCTGGTTGCCGACCGTGGTGGCGGCGCTGGTGATCCCGAAGATCAGGGTCACCAGCACGATCACGAGCGCCGGACTGCGCGAGGTGAGCAGCACGATCGCAGCGGACCCGGCCAGCATGGTGACCGCGGAGACGACCAGCGGTCCGCGCACCAGGTTGCGGGTGGCCAGCGGCCGTGCGAGGAGCGCGGACACGCCGGCCATCGGGAGGAGGAGCAGCCCGGCCACGGTGGACGAGTAGCCGTGCGCCGCCTCCATCCACTCCGTCACGCCGTACATCACGGTGTAGACGCCGACCAGGGTCAACGCCTGGCGCAGGTAAGTGCGGCTGAGCGGGCCGTTGGCGGCCAGTCCCCGCAGGTCGAAGAACGGCTCAGGGGCGCGCAACTCCCACAACACCGTCGGGACCGCGGCGACGACGAACACTCCGAAGGCGGTCCAGTCGGCGGCCGGCAGGCTCATCAGAAAGATGATCAGGGCGGTCGTCGAGGCGGCGAAGCCGACGATCCCGGCCAGGTCGATCCTGCGGGCGACGCCGCGGAAGCCACCTGGCACCGACGAGCTCTCGCCGGGCTCGGGGGCGGGGTCCTTCGGCACCCAGCGCGCTGTCACCAGGAGGGCGGCGACGGTGACGGGGATGTTGATCAGGAACGCCCAGTGCCAGCCGGCCGCGCCGACCAGCAGTCCGCCCAGCGGCGGGCCGACGGCGGCGGTGGCCATCCCGGCGATGGCGAGCCCGCCGAGGACCGACCCCGGCGGCGCGTCCAGACCGGCCCGCGCCGCCCGGCGCCTGATCAGCACCATCGCGGAGGGGTAGCCGGCCGAGGTTCCGATGCCGATCAGAACCCTGGCCACGGTGAGCATCGCCAGGCTGTCGCCGAAGCCGCCGACCAGGCCGCCCAGCAGCACCAGGAGGATGCCGCCCAGGAAGACCCGGCGCGGCCCGACCACCTCCGCCAGTTTGCCGGCGGTGGGCTGCGCGATCGCGCTGGCCAGGTACAGCGAGGTGACCAGCACCGCGGTACTGCCCACGGAGACGTGCAGGCCGTCGGCGATCGGCACCAGAGCGGTCGCGATGATGGCGCTGTTGATCGGGTTCAGGCTGGACCCCACGTAGAGCGGGGTGGTGAAGCGCCATGGGAACGCCTGCTGTCCGGCCACGGGCGCGCTCTCGCCGGCAACGGCGTGTCCGGCGCTCATATCCGGGCCCGCCACGGGTCGGCGGTGGCGATCCGCTCCAGCAGCTCGATGGCCTTGTCCAGGTCGGCCCGCTCGTCCGGGGCCACCACCTGGTCGATGGCCTGCGCCAGGAACGAGGAACGGCCCTTCATCAGCCGGTCGATCAGCTCGAGGGCGGACGGGTCGGCGCTGACCAGCTTCTTGCGCCCGTCCTGGGGGTCGGGCTCCTGTCGTACCAGGCCCTCGGCCTTCAGCACGGCCAGGCTCTGCGAGATCGACTGGGGGCTGACATGCTCCAGGTCCGCGAGCCGGGCGGCCGTGATCGGCCCCTCCTGCGCGATCGTGCCCAGGACCATCAGGTGGCTCTGCGCAAAGCCGACCGCGTGCTGCCCGGACTCGGTGCGCAGCCTGGCCCGGAGGCGCTTCATCGCGTGCTGCAGCCGCTCCGCCGCCACCTCGGCCTCCCCGGGACCGCGGCCCGGGTCCTGGCTGACGTCTCTGTTCATGCTGCCACCGTAAAACTCGACAAGTAACTTTGCAAAGTTACTTGTCTATTTTCTCGGCCGAGCCCCGCCGGCGGACTACCCCAGTCCACCCAGACTCCGCCCCACCGAACTCACAGATCCGTCACGTGCATGGCGCCATTTTTCTTGTCTTAGTTCGCATCTTGCATCTCAGTGTCCATCAGATTACGTTCCTCGCTAGCGAGTTCCCTTGCCATGTGCGCGCCCAGGGAGGAACCCCCATGACACGAACGGCAATCCACGCCTGGCGCCGCTGGACGGGCGTGGCCGTGGCCGCCCTACTCACCAGCGCCGGGCTTGCCGCCGTCGGCGCCGCACCGGCCGTCTCGGCAGCCGCTCCGGCAGGGGCGACCGTGCCGTTCACCAGCCTGGAGGGTGAGGCGGGCACGCTCGCCGGTGGTGCGAGCGTGGTGTCGCTGAGCTCGCCGCCCACCACGCAGTACTCCAGCGCCGCCGTGGAGGCCTCCGGCCACGCCTACGTGCAGCTCACCGGCACCGGCCAGAGCGTGCAGTGGACCAACACCACCGGCGCGCCGATCAGCGCGATCAATGTGCGTGAGAGCATCCCCGACTCCCCCACCGGCGGCGGCACGACCGCGTCCCTCGACCTCTACGTCGACGGCACCTTCCGGCAGGCGCTGAACCTCAACTCCAAGCAGAGTTGGTTCTACGAGAACAGCAGCAACTACAACGGCAGCGACCAGAACCCCGCCGACGGCACCCCGCGGGTCTACTTCGACGAGTCGCACACCTTCATCTCCGGCGCGCCGATCGCCCCCGGCAGCACCCTGATGCTGCGGAAGGACGCCGCCAACACGGCCGCCTTCTACTACATCGACGTCCTGGACGCGGAGAACCCGCCCCCGCCGATCGCCCAGCCGGCGAACTCGATCTCCATCACCGACTGCGGCGCGACCGCCGACAACACCCCCACCAACGGCTCCGCCGACAGCGCCGCCGTCGACAGCACCGCGGCCATCCAGAACTGCATCAACCAGGCCCAGAGCCAGAACAAGACCCTCTGGATCCCGCCGGGCACCTTCTACCTGAAGGGCACCCAGGGCCTGACCGCGCAGGGCATCACCATCGCCGGCGCCGGAATCTGGTACAGCACCATCTACCGCGACGTGCCGCTGCCCAACAACACCCCGCTGGCCGCGCTGTTCGACCTGACCTCCGACACCGTGCAGGACTTCCACCTCGACTCCGACGCCACCAGCCGCGAGATGGTCGACGGCGGCGGGGGTGCGATGGACACCAGCGGCACCAACTGGGTCGCCGACGACATCTGGACCCAGCACACCGAGTCCGGCTTCTGGGCCTCCGGCACCGGCGGCACCGTCGAGAACTGCCGGGTCACCGCCGTCTGGGCCGACGGCATCAACCTCAACAACGTGTCCTTGGGCAACTCCGTCGGCAACAACCTCACCGCGACGAACAACTTCGTCCGCGGCACCGGCGACGACAGCATGGCCATCAACTCGGTGAACTACAACACCGACTCCAGCGGCAACAAGACCTATTACACGCCGATGTCGCACATCACGATGACGCACAACACCGTCATCGCGCCCTGGGGCGGCAAGGGCATCGGCATCTACGGCGGCAGCAACCAGGACGTCGAGAACAACTACATCGCCGACACCGCCCGCTACATCGGCCTGGGGGCCGGCCGGTTCGGCGTCAACGGCAACGACCTGCTCACCGCCACCGTCAACGGCAACACCGTCGTCCGGTCCGGCGGCAACGGCTACAGCCAGGGCCAGCCGGCCCTGCAGATCGGCAACGGCGGCGACGGCCAGAACGTCGGCGTCGTGGACCACGTGACCGCCGAGAACAACACCGTCCTCGACGCCCTCTACGACGGCATCGGCTTCTCCACCTCCACCAACACGCTGCTGCAGAACAACACCGTCACCTCGCCCTGGCGCAACGGCATCGTGATCGCCCCGCCGTACTACCCCGCGCCCACCGGTTCCGCGAACATCACCGGCAACACCGTCACCGGGCTGGGCTCCGGGACGTCGCCCTACCTCGACAACTCCAGCGGCTTCACCGCCACGCTGAGCGGCAACAGTTGGCAGGGCGGCGGCACCCCGGAGGGTCCCTTCGGCGGCAGCGCCGTCGCCGTCCCCGGCACCGTGCAGGCGGAGAACTACGACACCGGCGGCCAGGGCGTCGCCTACGACGTCTCCTCCGTCAACGGCACCGCCGACAGCTACCGCAGCGACGGCGTCGACCTGGAGACCACCACGGACACCGGCGGCGGCTACGACCTGGGGTGGACCGGCGGTGGCCAGTGGTTCCGGTACACCGTCGACGTCGCCGCAGCCGGCACCTACACCGTCAGCCTGCGGCTCGCCGCCCCCAGCGCCGTCACCGACGCCCTGCACCTCTCCGACGCCTCCGGTGCCAACCTCAGCGGGAACATCGACATCCCGGCGACCGGCGGCTGGCAGAACTGGACCACCGTCACCACCCAGGTGACCCTGCCCGCCGGACAGCAGACCCTGACGCTGGACCAGGACAACGGCGGCTGGAACGTCAACAGCCTCCAGTTCACCTCCGCCGGCACCGTCACCCCCACGAACCTGGCCGCCGGCCAACCCACTGCCGAGTCCTCGCACACCGACGTGTACCCGTCGTCCAACGTCACCGACGGCAACCAGAGCACCTACTGGGAGAGCACCAACAACGTGTTCCCGCAGTGGGTCCAGGTGGACCTGGGCTCGGCCCGGTCCGCCGACCGCGTGGTGCTGCAACTGCCCGCCGGTTGGGGGGCGCGCGACGAGACGCTCTCCCTGCTCGGCTCGACGGACGGATCGAACTTCACCACCGTCGTGGGATCGGCGACCCACACCTTCAGCCCGTCGGCCGACAACACCGTCACCCTCACCTTCCCGGCGACCGCGCAACGCTACTGGCGGGTCGACATCACCGCCAACACCGGCTGGCCCGCCGGCCAGATCTCCGAGTTCCAGATCTGGAACCAGTAGGACGATCGTGGGCCGCGGACCGGCGACCTCCCGGCGCTCCCTGCGCGAGCGCTACGGCCGCTGAGAGTCGCGCCTCGCCGACGCCCTCGACGTCGCGGCCGGAGAGCCGTGGAGTGCACCGGCCAGTACGGGGACCAGCCACCGCTCGATCTGCTCGGCGGGCTCGGCAGTCAGTTCGGCGCCGATGGGCGCCAGCGCGAGCCAGTTCAGCAGGCCCGCCGCGCACCGGATGCGGAAGTTCAACTCCTGCTCGTCGACCCCGGGGAGCTTCGACGAGAGCACCTCGGCCACGTCCCGCCGCGACTGCTGGAACTTCGCGGCCAGGCGGTCCCATCCCTGCGGCGGGTCGATTCCGACGCGCGCCACCGTGCGCATGACCGCGAGTTCGCGCCCGCCCGCCGCGAGGGCGCGCATCATCGGCCCGGCGAACGCCGCCGCCAGATCTTCGATGCCCGCGGCCGGGTCGAGCGAGGCGACCGCGTTCATCTGGGCGTCCAGGTACCGCTCCAGCGCATGCTCTATCGCCGCGTCGAAGAGCGCCTTCAGTGACCCGAAGTGGTAGCTCACCGCGGCGACGTTGGCCTCGGCGCGATCGGTGATCTCACGGAGGGTCACCCCCTCCTGGCCACGCTGCGCGAGCAACTCCAGCGCAGCGTCCATCAGCCGGTCCCGCGTCCGCCGGCCGGCCTCACGGCGCTGGTCTGTGCGTTCTGTCGCCATGGCAGAAGTCAAACAGTTGCTTGATTTTACTGTCAAGCAGCGAGCCCCCGGCGGCCGCCATCAATCTAATCAATCAATCGCTTGACAGTCGCTCGCCACGGTTCCTACAGTTCAATCATTCGCTTGATTAGTTGTGCGCCGACGGCGCCAACTCGACCTGTAGGAGCACGAGATGAAGCAGCTCGGATGGAAGACGATCGTCGCCACCACCGCCGTCGCGGGCCTGAGCAGCCTCGCCATCGCCGCCGCGCCGTCGCAGGCCGCGAGCCGCGTCAGCAGTAGCGCACACGTGCATGTCGTCAGCGAAACCTCGGCGCCCGCGGCCCTGAGCCCCGCTCAGCTCGCGGCACTGCCGCTGACGAACCGGCACCTGACCCGGCACGAGATGGACAACCTCGCGGTCGTGCTCGGTGCGTACCACGACGCGGAGGGCAACAGCCTGGACGTCAACGCGTTCATCAGCAGCTTCACCAAGGGCGGCGTCTTCAACGACATGGTCGCCGGCCAGAGCTACCGGGGTCAGGCACTCGGCGACGTGCTCACGAACATGGCGGCGATCTTCCCTGACGTCCACCGCGACCTGAAGAGCATCACCGTGAACGGCGACGAGGTCAGCCTCGAACTCGCCATCCAGGGCACCTTCGAGGGCCCGCTGCCGACCCCGGCGGGCACCCTGAAGCCGAACGGGGCGAAGGTCAACGTCCCCACCGCCGACTTCTGGTACCTGCAGGACGGCAAGATCAAGAAGTTCGACTGCTACGTCGGCTACAGCGACATGTACGCCCAGATGGGCGTGAACCTCGACTGGGCGGGCGCGGTCGCCAAGGGCTGAGGCGGTTCGACGAGTTCTGCCGAAAGGGGCTGTCCGGCCACGGGCCGGGCGGCCCCTTCGGCGTCGGCTGACATGCGCCCGACCGGAAACGGGCACCAGAGGGTGGCGTTCGGGCATCCGGGCCTGGCCCGCACCGGCCCGAAATCGACCGCGACCTGCGGGAATCGCTAGATCAAAACGGGCCTGCTTCGGGTTTGATTGCGTCAGTTACAGGCAGTGACCAGCGACACGGAGGACGGTATAACTCTTCTTGCGGGCAGAAACGGGCGTGCGATGCCCGAACGGGCCCGGCGGCGACAGCGACGAGGAGGTGGGCCATGCGAGCGGAGGAACGGCAACACCGGATCCTCGTGCTGGCCCGCCAGGAGGGCCGGATCGACGTGGCCCTCGCGGCGACCAGGTTCGACGTCGCACCGGAGACGATCCGCCGCGACCTCAGCGAACTGCAGCGTCGCGGGCTGGTCCGCCGTACCCACGGCGGCGCCTACCCGGTCGAGAGCGCCGGTTTCGAGACGGGACTGGCCGAACGCGTCAACCTGCACGTGGACAACAAGCGGCGCATCGCCGCCGAGGCGGTGAAGCTGCTCGGCGACGCGGAAACGGTCTTCGTCGACGAGGGCTACACCCCGCAGATCCTGGCCGCCTCGCTGCCCACCGACCGCCCGCTCACCATGGTGACCGCCTCGCTCGCCACCGCGGCGGCGGTCGCCGACTCGGCCAACCTCACCGTGCTGCTGCTCGGCGGCCGGGTGCGCGCCAGGACCCTGGCCACGGTGGGCTCGTGGGCGTGCTCGATGCTCGGCGGTTTCGTGATCGACCTCGCCTTCCTCGGCTCCAACGGCATCTCCCGCGAGCACGGGCTGACCACGCCCGATCCCGTGGTGGCCGACGTCAAGGCGAAGGCCATCGAGGTCTCCCGGCGCCGGGTCTTCATGGGCGACCACAGCAAGTTCGGCGTCAGCAGCTTCTGCCGCTTCGCCGAGATCGACCAGTTCGAGGCGATCGTCACCGACACCGGGCTGTCGGTCGCCGAAGCGCGACGCTACTCCCTGCTCGGACCCACCGTCATGAGGGTCTGAGCCGGAACCGGGAACATCCCGACTCCCCTCGCGCGCCCCTCCCCACCCGCGACTTTGTCATGGCCACGGTCGGCTCTTCCACCCTCGACGCCGCCCGACATCTACCGGAAAGAAGGACGACATGACCGGCAGAAGCACGCTCGTACGCCGCTCCGCTCCGCTCTGCGCCCTGCTGCTCGGTTCCGCGCTGCTGACGGCGTGCAGCGGAGCGGGAGGAGCCGGCGGCACGGTCGGCTCCTCCGCGCACTCCATCAACGTGCTGATGGTGAACAACCCGCAGATGGAGGACCTGCAGCAGCTCACCGCCAAGTACTTCACCAAGTCCACGGGGATCACCGTGCACTTCACCGTGCTGCCGGAGAACGACGTCCGCGACAAGATCACTCAGGACTTCTCCAGCCAGTCCGGACAGTACGACGTGGCGACGATCAGCAACTACGAGACACCCTTCTTCGCCAAGAACGGCTGGCTGGCCCCGCTGTCGGCCGACGCCCAGGGCGACTCCTCGTTCGACCAGGGCGACATCCTGCCCAGCATCCAGCAGTCGCTGACGGTCAACGGCCAGATCTACGCCGAGCCGTTCTACGGCGAGTCCTCGTTCCTGATGTACCGCAAGGACGTCTTCGCGGCCAAGCACCTCACCATGCCCGCCCAGCCCACCTGGGCACAGGTGGCCGACCTGGCCGCGAAGGCGGACGGCGCGCAGCCGGGTATGAAGGGCATCTGCCTGCGCGGGCAGCCGGGTTGGGGCGAGGTGATCGCCCCGCTGACGACCGTGGTGAACACCATGGGCGGCACCTGGTTCACCAAGGACTGGAAGGCCCAGCTCGACAGCTCCACCTTCACCCAGGCCACGAACTTCTACGTGAACCTGGTGCGGGCCCACGGCGAGGCGGGCGCGGCCCAGTCCGGCTTCACCGAGTGCCTGAACGACATGGAGCAGGGCAAGGTGGCCATGTGGTACGACGCCACCTCGGCGGCCGGCTCGCTGGAGGGCAGCGGCTCGCCGGTGGCCGGGAAGATGGGCTACGTGCCCGCCCCGGTCGACCAGACCAAGAGCTCCGGCTGGCTCTACACCTGGGCATGGGGGCTGCAGAAGGCCAGCCACAACCAGGGCGACGCGTGGAAGTTCATCTCCTGGGCCTCCAGCAAGCAGTACGAGCAGCTGGTCGGCACCACGCTGGGCTGGTCCAAGGTGCCCGCGGGCAAGCGCGCCTCCACCTACACCAACCCCGGCTACAGCGCCGCCGCCCAGGCCTTCGCGCAGCCCACGCTGACGGCGCTGACCTCGGCCGACCCGGCGAACCCGGGCGTCCAGCCGCGGCCCGCGCCGGGCATCCAGTTCGTCGGCATCCCCGAGTTCGAGGACCTCGGCACGCAGGTCTCGCAGCAGATCAGCGCAGCGATCGCGGGCCAGACCAGCGTCTCGCAGGCGCTGAGCACGAGTCAGTCGCTGGCCGCCAAGGTCGCCGCCCAGCACGCCGGCCAGTGACGGATCCGGGAGGGACGCATGAGCACCCCGCTGATCACCACCCGTAGCTCTCCCGGCGTCCTGCGCCGCGCCTCGGCGTCCGGGACGCCGGGGGCACCCCCGGCGCGCGGCGCCTGGGCCCGCCGGGCGCCGCTGCTGCCCGCGCTGATCTTCATGATCGTGGTCACCCAACTGCCGTTCGTCGGCACCCTGGTGATCTCCTTCATGCGCTGGAACGCGCTGGACCCCGCCGACCGCGGCTTCGGCGGCCTGAGCAACTACCGCAACGCGATCACCGACCCCTCGCTGCGCTCGGCGATTCTGACGACTGTCTTGCTGACCGCCACGGTGGTGCTGGTCAGCCTGCTGCTCGGTCTCGGGCTGGCCCTGCTGCTGGACCGGAGGTTCTTCGGCCGCGGCGTGGTCCGCACCATGCTGATCACGCCGTTCCTGGTGGTCCCGGTCGCCTCCGCGCTGCTGTGGAAGCACGCGATCTACAACGCCACCTACGGGCTGCTCAACGGCGGCCTGACCTGGCTCTGGAGCATCTTCGGCAGCAGCCACGCGCCGCAGCCCGACTGGCTGTCGAACGTGCCGCTGATCTCGGTCGAGGCCTCCCTGGTCTGGCAGTGGACCCCGTTCATGATGCTGATCCTGCTGGCCGGCCTGCAGAGCCGCCCGTCGGACGTGGTCGAGGCGGCCCGGGTCGACGGCGCGAGCACCTGGCAGGTGTTCCGCTACCTGACCTTCCCGCACCTGCGCCGCTACCTGGAGCTGGCGGCGCTGCTCGGCAGCATCTACGTGGTGCAGAACTTCGACGCCGTCTTCACCATCACCTCCGGCGGCCTCGGCACCGCCAACCTGCCCTACGCCGTCTACCAGACCTTCTACGAGGGCCACGACTACGGCCAGGCCTCGGCCGAGGGCGTGATCGTCGTGCTCTGCTCCATCGCGATCGCCACCCTGGCGCTGCGGACCGTCTCGTCGCTGTTCCGGGAGGAGTCCCTGTGACCACCGCCTCGATCTCCGCCCGTTCCCGCGGCAACCGGCGCAGCGGACCGGCGCTGGGTCTCGCGGCCTGGCTGTGCGGGCTGCTGTTCTTCCTTCCCTTCGCCTGGATGGTGCTCACCTCGCTGCACAGCGAGCAGAACGCGGCGACCAACCCGCCCAGCCTCGGCGCCCCGCTGACGCTCCAGGGCTACCGGGAGTTCTTCGGCGCCGGCACCGGGGTGAGCCCCTGGCCACCGCTGATCAACTCGCTGACCGCGAGCGTCGCGTCCACACTGCTGGTGCTGGCGCTCGCGATCCCGGCCGCCTACGCGCTGTCCATCAAGCCGGTGCGCAAATGGACCGACGTGATGTTCTTCTTCCTGTCCACCAAGATGCTGCCGGTCGTGGCCGGGCTGCTGCCGATCTACCTGATCGCGCAGAACGCCGGGATGCTGGACGACATCTGGCTGCTTGTCATCCTCTACACCTCGATGAACCTGCCGATCGCGGTGTGGATGATGCGGTCCTTCCTGGCCGAGGTGCCCAAGGAGATCCTGGAGGCCGCGTCCCTGGACGGCGCGGGCCTGCTGACCACGCTGACCCGGATCGTGGCCCCGGTGGCCGCCCCCGGCATCGCCGCCACCGCCCTGATCTCCTTCATCTTCAGCTGGAACGAACTCCTCTTCGCCCGGGTGCTGACCGGTGTCGTCGCCGGCACCGCACCCGTCTTCCTGACCGGCCTCGTCACCAGCCAGGGCCTGTTCCTGGCCAAGGTGTGCGCCGCCGCCGTCTGCATCTCGATCCCGGTGCTGATCGCCGGATTCGCCGCCCAGGACAAACTGGTCCAGGGCCTCTCGCTGGGAGCCGTCAAGTGAAGGCAGCCGTCATCAGTGCCCCCGGAGTGGTGAGCGTCACCACCATGGACGATCCCACCCCCGGGCCCGAGGACGTCGTCGTCGAGGTCGCCGCCTGCGGGCTGTGCGGGACCGATCTGCACATCCTGCAGGGCGAGTTCGCGCCCACGCTGCCGATCGTCCCCGGCCACGAGTTCGCCGGCACGATCGTGGCCGCGGGCGGCGGCGTGGTCGGTCTGGCGGTCGGCGACCGGGTCGCCGTCGACCCCTCGCTGTACTGCCACGCCTGCCACTACTGCCGTCAGGGCCGTGGCAACCTGTGCGAGCGTTGGAACGCCATCGGGGTCTCCCGGCCCGGCGCCGCCGCCGAGTTCGCGCTCGCCCCGGCCGGCAACTGCGTCAGGCTGCCGGAGCACGTGCGCACCGAGGACGCCGCGCTGATCGAGCCGCTCTCCTGCGCCGTGCGCGGCTACGACGTGCTGAACAGCCGGCTGGGCAGCTCGGTGCTGATCTACGGCTCCGGCACCATGGGCCTGATGATGCTGGAGCTGGCCAAGCGGACCGGCGCGAGCAGCGTCGACATGGTCGACATCAACCCCGACCGGCTCGCCACCGCGCGCCTGCTCGGCTGCTCCCGGACGGCGGCCTCGCCGGACGAGCTGGAGCAGCCGCGCGGCTGGGACGTGGTCGTCGACGCCACCGGCAACGAGCGGGCCATCCAGGACGCGCTCGGGCGGGTCGGCAAGGGCGGCACCTACCTGCAGTTCGGCGTGGCCGACTACGCGGCGCGGGCCACCATCGACCCCTACCGCATCTACAACCAGGAGATCACCATCACCGGCTCGATGGCGGTGCTGCACAGCTACGAACGTGCGGCGGACCTGTTCGCGGCCGGGGTGCTCGATCCGCAGGTCTTCGTCAGCGACCGGTTCGATCTGGCCGACTATCCGGTGGCGCTTCAGCAGTTCAAGGAGGGCAAGGGCCGCAAGATCCTGGTGACGCCGTGACCGGGCTGCCGACCCTCGTCATGGGCGAGGCCCTCGTCGACGTGCTGACGGGCGATCAGGGAGAGCTCCGACCCACCCCCGGAGGCAGCCCGGCCAACGTGGCCCTCGGGCTGGCCCGGCTGGGCCGGCCCGTCCGGCTGGCCACCCGGACCGGGGACGACACCTACGGCGCGCTGGTCCGCGACCACCTGACCCGCGACGGCGTGCTGCTGGTCGACGGCGCGACGGACGCGAACCCCACCGCGACTGCGACGGTGACGTTCCGACAGAACGGCAGCGCCCGCTACGACTTCGCGCTGCACTGGCAGCTCTCGACGGCCACAACGGCGGCGCTGCACGGCGGAACGGGCTACGCCCACCTGCACACAGGCTCGTTGGCCACCGCCTTGGCGCCGGGCGCGGCCCAGGTGCTGGCCGCCGTCCGGGCGGCGCGGCCGTGGGCCACCGTCTCCTACGACCCGAACCTGCGGCCCACCCTGCTGGACGGACCGGAGGTCGAACGCCCGCGGGTGGAAGCCCTGGTGGACCTGGCCGATCTCGTGAAAGCCAGCGAGGAGGATCTGGACTGGCTCTACCCGGACCTCGGCGCCGCGCGCGCCGCGGCGGACTGGGCGCAACGGGGGCCGTCGCTGGTGGTGCTGACCCGTGGCGACGCGGGCGCGACCGCCTTCTGGCCGCACGGGAGCTACGAGGTCCCGGCGGTCCCGGTGGACGTCGCGGACACCGTGGGGGCCGGTGACGCCTTCATGTCCGGTCTCCTCCATGGGTTGCTCGCCGCCGGGCTCCTCGGCGGCGACGGCACGCGGGACCAGGTTCCCGGCCGGGCCGCGCTGCGGGCGGCCACCCGGTCCGCGCAGACGCCGGACCGGGTACCCACCGCCCTGCGGCTGGCCGCGCTGGCCGCCGCGGTGACCTGCGGCCGTCCTGGCGCCGATCCGCCGACCGCCGCCGAACTGCGGTCCCTCGCCGAGCCGGACGGCCGGCGCTTAGCTCGTAACGCAACTGCACCACCGGTTTCCTGGGAGGACGGACGGTGACGGGCATGGATCGACTGCGGGTCGAGACCCTCGGGCCGCTGCGCGCGTGGGCCGGGCCGACCGAGATCGCCCTCGGCCCGCCCAAGCAGCGGGCGGTGTTCGCCGTGCTCGCGCTGAGCGAGGGCAGCCTGGTCTCCCGGGACGAACTGGTCGACCACCTGTGGGGGCCGACGCCGCCCGCCACCGCGGTCGGCAGCGTCCACACCTACGTCTCCGGCCTGCGCCGGGCCCTGGCCGGGCCGGCCGGGGACGCCCTGGTCAGTACGGGGACCGGCTACGCGCTCCGCCTCGATCCGGACCGGCTCGACGTCCGCGCGGTCGAACAGTTGGCGGCGCGAGCGGGCTCCGCCCGCGAGGGCGACCCCGTCGCCGCGGTCGCGGCCTGCGAACAGGCTCTGGCCTGCTGGCGTCCCGGCGCCGTGCTGGGCGGCCTGCCGGGACCGTTCGCCGTCGAGTTCCGTGCCTGGGCCGCGGATCTGCGGCTCCGCCTGCTGATGGAGCGCGCCGAGCTGCTGCTGGAACTGGACCGGCCGAACGGCGTCGCCGACGAGCTGCGCCTGCATGTCGCCGCGCACCCCTACGACGAGCGGCTGCGCGCACTGCTGATCACGGCGCTGCACCGGAGCGGCCGGACCGCCGACGCCCTGGCCCAGTACCAGGACCTGCGGCGGCTGCTGGCCGAGGACCTGGGCATCGACCCCTCGGCCGAGCTGCGGGAGCTCAACTCCTCGATCCTGTCCGAGAACGGACGGATCCGGACGACCGCGGACCGCGCCCTCCGCGCCGTCGCGACGGAACCCGTCTGCCCGGCCCAACTGCCGTGCAGCGTCGGCGCCTTCACGGGACGTGATGACGAGGTCCGCCGGGTGCTGGCGGCGAGCGTCCCGGCCGACCGCGAAGGCCGGACGACCGCGGGCATCATGACGGTTGTCGGGCCGGGCGGGGTCGGCAAGACCGCCCTGGCCGTGCACTGCGCCCACCAGTCGGCCGGCGCCTATCCGGACGGCCAGCTCTACCTGAACCTCGGCGGCTTCGACCCCAGGCAGTCGCCCCGCTCCCCGGCGGACGCACTGCACCACCTGCTGGCCTCACTGAACGTGGCGGACATTCCGGCCGACCAGGAGCAGCGGGCCGCCCTGTGGCGCAGCGTCGTCCGGGAGAAGCGCTTGCTGATCGTGCTGGACAACGCCGAATCCGCCGAGCAGGTCGAGCGGTTGCTGCCGGGCGCGGGACCCTCGTTCACCCTCGTGACCAGCCGCAACCGGCTGAGCGGGCTGACCATGCGCTACGCGGCCCGCCGGGTGGTGCTCTCCCCCTTCGGCCCGCGCGCGTCGCTGGACCTGCTGACCGCCGTGCTCGGACCCGCCCGCGTCCGGGCCGAGTTACCCGCCGCGCGCCGCATCGCCGAGTTGTGCGACGGGCTGCCGCTGGCGCTGCGGATCGCCTCCGAGCAGCTGGCGGCCGGGAGTTCGCCGCGGCTCTGCGATCTGGTGGCCGATCTGGAGGACCCGCGGCACCGGCTCGACGTGCTGCAGATCCCCGATGACGAACTCCACTCCGTACGAGGAGCGCTCTCCTGCTCCTACGCCCGGCTCGACGCCGCAACCGCCCATGCCTTCCGTACCCTCGGCCTCGCGCCCGGCGCGGACATCCGGCCGGAGGCGGCGGCCGCCCGACTGGGCCTGCCGCTGCCCGTCACGCTCACCGCACTGCGGAACCTGGCCGCCCAGCACCTGCTGGAGACCACCGGCCGCGGCTTCCGCATGCGCGAACTGACCAGGCTCTACGCCGAGGAACTCTCCCACCGGGACGAGCCGCCGGCGGAGTCCGCCGCGGTCACGCCGCTCCCACGGTCACGGGACGTCCCGCGCTCGGCGGCCGAAGCCCGTCACGCCCGCGCGGGCTAGGCACGCGGGCGTGCGGGCCGGGGCCGCGGTCGTGCGGGCGGCTCTGCCAGATCAGCACCGCCTCGATCCGGTTCGCCGCCCCCAGGGTGCGGAAGATGCGGTTGATGTGGTTCTTCACGGTCTTCTCGCTCAGCTGCAACTGCGCGGCGATCTCGGTGTTGCGCACGCCGCGCGAGACCAGCGCCATCACCTCGTGCTGACGCCGCGACAGGACCCGGGCGGGCCCGGGGGCGGCCGCCACGGCCGGGCGCGGAACGGGTGCCGCCCCGGGCACGGCCGCACCGGGCACGGGAACGGGCTCGATCCCGACCACGTTGAGCCGGTACTCGGCACAGAGCCTGCGCGGGCTGCGGACACCCGGCAGGGGCGCCGGCCCCGCCGCCGCACCGGCGGCAGGGCGCAGCGCGACCTCGACGTAGGGCATCCGCACGATGTCGACGTCCAGGTTCCTGCTGGCGAACACCTGCCGGATCTGGGCGAGGATGTCCGGGCTCGTGATGGCGATCCGCACCAGGCCGGAGCTGGGCCCGAGCGGCGCGGCCGGGGTGGTCGGCGTCATGGGTCCAGCGTGACGAAGTCCGCTTCACGTGTTCTTCAGGCCGGGTTCACGTCCGCTTCAGACCCCACCAGCGCCGCGACCGGCTCGTTCTCCCCCGGAAGCGGTGCGAGTCCGGCCAGCACCTCCTCCTCGGTGGGCACGTCGATCCGGTCCGCCCAGCGCAGCGTCGTGACGATCGCGTCGAAGAGCAGCACGACGGCCTGGACCGGCGCCGCCTCGACGTCGCCGTCGGACAGCACGGTGAAGGTCAGCAGCCCCCACACACCCGGCTCCTCCGGGTGCGCGACGTAGTAGGAGACCCGACGCGAGGGCGCCTTGCGCCCGATCCGGCTGCTCTCCGCCACGGAGGCCACCCGGACCGCGGGACCGCCCCCGATCTCCAGCCGGACGCCGTCCCTCCCGGCATCGGCCAGCAGGGACGTCAGCAGCTGCTCCGGGTCCTCGACGTCCTCCTCCCGGGTCGCCTCCGACTCAAGGACGGTCACCAGCATCGATCCGGGCAGCCGGACGCCGCTGAACTCCGCCAGCGGCAGCAGCACCGAGCGGGCGTTCTGCCGGGACGCCTCGTCGGTCGCCTCGGTCAGCTCCCGGCGCAGCATCCGGCGCCACGGGCCCGCCTTGTCCCGGGGCAACGACTCGGGCAGGTGATGCCGGATCACCTCCTCGATGATGCGGCGGCGCAGCGCCGGGGTGTCGGCGGTCGTGGGGATCTGCACCCACCCGTCCGGGACGACCAGCTCGAAGTCGATCACGTCTGCTCCTCTCCCGTGGCTGCGCTGGCGGTGACGAAACCCAACCGGGGCGGGCGGCCGTCGGTCGGGGCGCTCTCCTCGGCGATCTGCTGCATCAACTGCTCGACTCCCGGTCCGATCAGGGCCATCAGCCCCATCTCGACGACGCGGGTGCTGAGCAGGACGTCGGCGCTGACGCCAGGCCCGTCGCCGGTCGGCGGCAGGTCGAGGCGGAGCGCGGCGTCCAGCCGGGCATAGGCCGCGCCCTCGCTGCTGCGGCACAGGGCAAGGACCCGCAGCCCGTCACCTCCCGGCGTCGTCACGTAGTCGACGACGGGCTCCCGCGCGTCCTCCTCCCACCCGCCGGAACCCACCAGCTCCATCAGGTACTCGGGGTCCTCCGCCTCGGGCGCCCGGAACTCCACGACGACCGGGACCGGCGCCCATCGGACCCGGCCGTCCACGGCCACCGCGCCCCAGGCCAGCCGGGACCAGGGCGGCAGTTGCACCGCCCGCTCCCGCAGCCAGTCGGCGACATCGCGGCCCACGGCTTCGGCCGTCAGCGGGAACGGCGTTCCCGCCTCGTCGGCAGGCCAGCCCTCCCGGGCCGTGGCCAGTCCGTCGGCCGTCCACTCGGCGAACTGCGCCGCCAACCGGTCGGTCCAGGCCTGCGGCTCCGCCCGGTCCGGCCCACCGCCCGGCACCCACTCCCAGTGCCACGGTGTCCGCGTCAGGGCGGTCAGCTCCTCGCTCACGCTCTCTCCCCTGGTCATGCGGTGGCGTACCCGGGCGGGTTGAGGGCGGGGATCCAGCCCTTCAGCCGGCCGCCGGTGTAGACGAAGCCCGCGCCCACGCCGAACGCCCCGTTGAGGCCGCCCCAGACGTACCAGAGCGGCGAGATCCTGCCGAGTCCCGCCGCCCCGACGATGCCGGAGAGACCCTGGGCGCCCTTGACGCCGCCGATGATGCTGCCGATGTCCTTGCCGAACTGCAGCGGGTTGCTGCCCAGGTTCTTCCACATCGCGCCGGCGTCCCCCAGCTGCTTGCCCGCCGAACCCCAGAAGCCGACGTCGGGCGTGGTGGCGCCGAACTTGCCCAACAGCCAGTTGGTGGCCGGGTTGTTGTACCAGTCGGACAGGTTCTGCCAGTCCGCCGCGGCGTTGGGCGGCGGCGCTCCGGCCGGGGCCGGCGCCGGGGCCGGCGGCTCGGTCCGGGGCACGTTGCCGGGGCCGAACGGGCGGGAGTAGTTGGGGATCGGGCCGCCCGGACGCGGGTTGCCGGGGCCGAACGGGCGGGAGTAGTTCGGGATCTTGCCGGGCGGCCGCAGCGGGACCAGCTCGATACCGTCGTCCCCGGCCCGGTTGGCGATGGCGGTGGCCTTGGCGATGCCGGAGATGCCCTTGCCGACGACCCCCACGATCGCACCCAGCCCCGCGAGGCCCAGGCCGACCGCGCCGAGGATCACGTCCGCGAGACTGCCCTTGCCGTCCGCGTAGAGGGTGATGTTGGCGACCAGGGTGATGGCGCCGGCCACCACCCCGGCCAGGACCAACACGTCCACCCCGGGGATCAGGATGGCGAGGGCGCCCAGGATCATGCCGATGATGGCGAAGATCTGGCTGATCTTGGCCATCACCGCGTCGATCTTGTCCTTCAGGGTGTCGGTCAGACCGTCCTTGTAGTTCTTGGAGTTGACCGCGTCGCCGAAACGCTTGCCCGCCGTGTTGAGCGCGTCCATCGCGCTGTTGAGCCGGTTCTTCGCCGCGGTCAGCTGTGCGTTGGCGTCGTCGGTGGCCTTGGTCTTGGCCGTGCCCTTGGCCTGCTCGTCCGGTGACACCGAGCCGTCGGAACCCTTCTGCGGGTCCGGCATGCTGCTCGCCTTGGTCTGCGCGTCCACCGCGATCCGGGCCTCGACCAGCGCTGCGGCCGTCTCGGTGAGACCCTCGTCCAACGCGGGCTCGTACGTGGTGATCTGGTCGGCCACGTCGTGGTAGCGGACCCCCGCCTTGGTGAGCCGGTCGTTGAGCGAACTCGCCGCCGACTGCAGGCCCTGGACGTACTGGCCGGCCAGGCTGTCGCTGCTGGTGCCGACGATCTGCTGCAGCTTGGCGGTGGCGTCGTCGATGGTGGTCGCGATGTGCTGGTAACGCTGCTGCGCGGAGCGCACCGCGTCCGGATCGGCGTAGACCGGGTCCCCGTCCAGGTCCAGGGCCGACCAGTCGCCGAGATTCCTGATGGTCATCGCTTCTCCTCTCAGTTCTGCAGCGACTGGACCAGCTGGGTGTCGCCCTGCGACCAGGCCTGGTCGACCTTGTTGACCTTGTCCCGCAGTGCCTTCATGTCCTTGACCATCGCGTCGCGGTGGATGGTCCAGTTGGCGGCGAAGTCGCCCATCGAGAGGTTGGCGTTGTGCTGGCCCCACAGGCCCTTGTCATCGTTCTGGAAGTCCAGCGCGCCCTCGAACTGGCCGATCAGTTCGTCGGCCGGCGAGGGCCTGCAGGTCCTTGACCACGAGGTCTGCCATCACTGCTCCTGCTCGGTCGGGGCTTCGGTCGGGGCTTCGGTCGGGGCCGTTGCCGCCAACGGGATCTGTGCGGTGGTCAGGCTGCCGGTGCCGAGGTGCACCAGCGCCGCGCCGGGGACGACGCGCGTGGCGAGCTGGGACCGGGACAGGCGCGTGCCCACCAGATCGCCGTCGCCGGTGTTGGCCGGTGACAGCAGCGCACCGCGCCGGTTGCGCTTGACCTCGGCCTGCCAGCCGGAGAAGCCGCTCGCCACCGAGGCGACGTCACCCGCGAGGACCACCCCGCGGTTCGACCCCGCCGCCCGCCGCACGAAGGCCTTCAGCCAGTCCCGGCAGGACAGGTCCTTCCAGGCCTCGGCGTCGTCGACGAGCAGCACCACCGGCCCGTCGCCCGGGTCGAGCAGCTCGGCGAAGTCCGCCTCGGTCGGGGCCTCCGCGGTCAGGACGCCGCGCACACCGGCGCGGCCCGCGAACGCGCGCAGCGGCGAGTTCATCGGGGCGCCGAGCACCAGTTCGGCGCCGCCGCGCAGCAGCGACTCGGCCATCACGCAGAGCGCGGTGCTGCGTCCGGACCGGGACGGCCCGGCCACCAGGAAGGTGGGCTGGTCGCCGCGCAGGTCCGCGCCGAGCGGCTCCAGCTCGTCCCCGCCGACGCCGACCAGCGCCCACATCGGGGCCGGCGTCCCGACCAGCTCCCAGGCCTGCTCGAAGGAGAGCTGGGTGGGCAGCACGGCGATCCGGTTCGGCCGGGCCCACTTGGGCACCGCGGTCTCGCGTTCGGCGAGCCGTGCGCCCAGTGCGTGCAGGGCGGCGACCTGCGCCGGGCCCGCCGGATCGGCGGCCACCAGCCCGACCTGGGTCTCGATCGCGCTGGTCGCGCGGTAGCCGCGGCCGGGCGGCAGGTGCTCCGGGAGCTTCCGCGGGCTGAGCCCCGCAAGGCTGGCGTCGGTCCGGTCGGAGAGCCGCAGCACCAGCTTGTCCTCGGTGAGCGAGCCCATCCGGCCGCTCAGCAGCATCTGGTCCCCCGCGATCACCAGGTGCACCCCGGCGCTGCCGCCCTCGCGGTGCAGCGTGTGGATCAGCTCGGTGAGCGCTCCTCCGTCGTACTCGCTGAGGGTGCCCATGAAGCCCTCCCAGCGGTCCAGCAGCAGGATCACGTGCGGCAGCCGCTCCGCCGCGGGCGCGGCGGCCCGCTGCTCGGCCAGGTCGGCGAAACCGCCCTCGCCGAGTACCCGCTGACGGTGCAGCACCTCGGCGTGCAGGCGTCTGAGCAGCCGGGCCACCCGCTCCGGTTCCGAGCGCTGCACCACCGCGCCGCAGTGCGGCAGCCGGCTGAGCGGCAGCAGCGCCCCGTTGCCGCAGTCCAGTCCGTACAGGTGCAGGTCGGTCACCGAGGAGGAGGCGGCCGCGGTGGCGGCGATAGTGCGCAGCGCGGTGGAGCGGCCCGAGCGGGGCGCGCCGACGATGTGCAGGTGCCCGAAGGTGGCCAGGTCGACGGTGACCGGCTCCTGGCGCTGCTGCGTCGGCAGGTCCTGCACGGCCCAGGAGAAGACCGGCTCACCGCCCTTCCCGCGCACCGGCTCGGCGGGCAGCTCGACCACCGAGGAGAGCGGCAACGGCGGCAGCCAGGGGCGGCGCTGCGGGGCGATACCCAGCATGCTGTTGGCCTGCTCCACCGTCCGCACCAGCGCGGCGAGGTCCGTCTCGGTGTCCGTCTCGACCGCGCCCCGCGGGCGTTGCGGCGCCGGCCGGCCCAGGTCCAGCCAGGAGACCGGCTGGAGGAAGGGCGGGGTGACCACCGAGCGCCGGTCGCCGATCGGACGCCGGCCGCCGACCCGGCCGGTCTGGAAGGGGATCAGCGAGCTGTGCCCGAGCCGCGCGTAGGCCCGCCCGGGGGTCGCCGCCGAGATGCCCGCCGCCTCGCGGGCGTCGATGACGTCGGTGCTCTCCGCCGGGTCCGTCACCCGCAGCGCCACCCGGAGGTTGGTGTTGGCCCGGATCTCCGCCGAGACCACACCGGAGGGACGCTGGGTGGCCAGGATCAGGTGGATGCCCAACGAGCGGCCCCGCTGCGCGACGTTGACCAGACCGGTCACGAAGTCGGGCAACTCCCGGACCATGGAGGCGAACTCGTCGATGACGATCAACAGGCGCGGAATGGGTGCCAGTTCCCCGGGCCGGCGTTCGGCGTAGTCGAGGTAGTCCTCCAGGTCCTTGGCCCCGGCCTTGGCCAGCAGGTGCTCGCGGTGCGTCAGTTCGGCGCTCAGCGAGACCAGGGCGCGCTCCACCAGGTGGGTGTCCAGGTCGGTGACCAGGCCGACGGTGTGCGGCAGGTCCACACAGTCCTTGAACGCGGCGCCGCCCTTGTAGTCGACCAGGACGAAGGTCATCGCGTCCGGGCGGTTGGCCACCGCCAGCGAGGCCACCAGCGTCTGCAGGAACTCCGACTTGCCCGAGCCCGTGGTGCCCGCCACCAGACCGTGCGGTCCGTGGTTGACCAGGTCCAGCGCGAAAGGCCCGTCGAGCGAGTAGCCGACCACGGCCTTGGTGCTGCGTCCCGAGGCGCGCCAGTGGGACGCGATCGCGGTAGGGGTCGGCTCCTCCAGGCCGAGGATCTCCAGCAGCCGTGCCGAGCCCGGCAACGCGGCATCGCCCTGACCCTCGCTGACGTCGCGCAGCGGCGCCAGGCCGCGGCCCACGGCCTCGAACCAGCTGTCGGTCACCTCGTCGGCGCGGATGCCGTCGAGCTCCGCCTCCCGCTGACGCCGCAGCCGGGCCCGCTGACCGGTCCCGCCCGCGACCACGGTGGTGCACTCCTCCGGCAGGGTCCGCTCGTCCGCGTCCACACAGATGCTCATGACGCCGACCGCCGGACCCTCCTGAAGAACCGTCACCACGCCGGGGAGGGCTCGCAGTCGTCGGGCACCGTCCATCACCACGATCACCTCCGGGTCCGCCGAGACAGCCCCGGGACCGGAGTTGAGACGGGCCTGCCGCCTCGCCTTGATCAGCTCGCCCAACTCCGCGACCCGGTGCCCCAGCGTCTCGGCGTCCGCGCCGACCAGCGCCAGCGCCTGCTGACCGAGCAGCGGCCGGGTGTGCGGGAGCCAGGTGGCCCACTCCCACAGCTCCTCGCCCGCCGGGTCGGTCAGGATGTAGATCTGCACGTCGCGCGGGCTCTGCAGCACGGCCAGCTGGCCGACGAGCCAGCGGGCGGTACGCCGGGGCCAGTCGCCCTGTCCGGCGACACCGACCACGCCCGCCTGCGCGATGGAAAAGGCGGCCGGCACGTCCTCGGCGGCCCGCAGGTCGCGCCCACGCCCGGCTTCCTCCTCCACCACGATCGTCGTGGGCAGGTCGGCCGTGCCGACGCGGACCTGCAGATGGTCCGGGTCGGTCCGACGGCGCTCCCACAGTCGGGCCCGCGGCCCGGTGGCGACGACCAGGAGCTCGGCCGGGTCGGGGCAACCGGCACGGCGGTCGCGCTGCTCGCGTTCCAGCGCGGCCGCGATCGCGGCCTCGGTCGTCTCGACCTGCTGCCGGTACTCGGCCAGCTGCCGCCGGTGGCCGATCCTGCCCTGGCGACGCCCCGAGTACCAGGTGCCGACCATCATCATCGGCGACATCCCGGCCATCATCAGGTACATCACGTTGTGCATGAACATGGCCATCGCGCCGCCGAAGACGGCGGGCAGGGCGGTGGCCAGCCACGGGAGCGCGTTCTGCGTCGGCGCCTTGGGCCGGCCCGGCAGCTTGAACGCCGTCCGCAGGGCGGGCGGCAGCAGTCGCGGCGGCCTGTTGTAGTCGAGGTAGCCACCGTCGGCCGAGGACGCGATCACCGCGTCCGGCCGCTGCACCACCTGTACTTCCAACACCGTCCCACCGACGGTCAGCTGGGCGCCCGCCGGCCAGCGCACCTCGTGGTCGGGCAGCGGAGTGCGGTCCAGCACGGCGGACCCGGAACCGGAACGCACCCGCACCCGGGCGTCCAGGGGGACCCGGACCACGGCGACCGCCGCGTCCGGCTGCTCGCCGTCCACGACCGGCCCGCACGCGGGATCCACGGCAATGTGGTGCTCGCCCGCGTCCAGGTACCACACCTGGCCCGCGCCGACACCCGCCACGGCGCGCAGGGTGACCGGCCCGCCCCGGTGTCCCGTGACCGGGCCGGGCCGGTCGAGCCAGAGGACGACGCCGTCCTTGATACCGCTTTCCGCCAGGGGCTGGTCGAGGTCGAGCGGCCGGCGGCCCAGGTAGACCCGGTCGGCCGCGGGTGCGTCGACGGTCGGCACGTCCGTCAGGGCCGGGCTGTCCAGCAGTCCCTTGACGACGTCGCGGACGCTGGTGGTGGGTTCGGCGTCCACGACCACGTCGGCCGACCAGTCGGGGAACCGCGCTATCGTGATCATCATGAGCCTGCTGCTCCCCAACCCCTCGTGACCGGCGGGCCTGTTCCTGCCTGCTTCCGGGCCTACTTGTTGAGCGACCCGGCCAGCTGGCTGTCCATCTGCTGCATCGCGTCGACGGCCTTGTCCAGCCACTGGGAGAGCTGATCCAGCGTCTCCATCGCCTGGTTCGCGGAAGTGACGAACTCGGTGTGCACCTCGTCGAACCGGCCCGACGCCTGGTCGGTGACGAAGCCCGAACTCGTCAGGCTGTCGACGATGTTCTTGCACTCCGTCAGCTTCGCGTCGATGTCGCTCTTGTTGTTGCGCATCCGGTTCGCGCTGTCCTGCATCTCCTGGTAGGTGACGTTCACGTTCGCCATCAGGGTGTCCCTTCTTGTCGCTTCCCGGTCCTGCCGATGCTAGGAACGGCCTCGAAGGCCGGTCCAGGCCTGCCGAAGCGGCCTTGGGCCCCTGGGCCCAAGGCCCACCAGCTGTACGCCCGAACAGCGTTGACACCCTCCGGACGCGCGGCGAACGATCTGAGGACACCGCCGAGTGCCAGGGAGACGAAGGTGACTCTGTCGAGCCGATCCGCCCAGAGCCCTGCCCAGCGCCGCTCCTGGCTCGTCCGGCTTCGCCCGCGCCGCGGCACGCCACGACCTGCTGCCGCCCGTGCCGACCACGGGCTGTGGACCGTGGACCGGGTGGTCCGCGCCCTCGCCACCTCGTGCGACGCCGAGCACCGCGAGGTTCCCGCCGTCCATGCGGTCGTGATCGGCACCGACCGGGTCCGGCTCTACCTGAGCACCGCCGACGAACAGCCGCCTCCGGACTGGGAGTCCGAGCAGGACGGCCGGATCTGGCACGCGCCGCTGCGTGGACTGCAGAGCGCCCGGGTGTCGGACGCCCTGCCTGACGCCTTTCCGCAGCTCGTCTCCCTCGGCGTCTCACGTGAGGGCTTCGTCCTGCTCAACCTCGGCCGCGCCGGCGGGATCATCGCCCTGGAGGGCGATGCCCGACAGGTCCGGCTGCTCGCCCAGGACTGGACCAGGGAGCTGACCAGCAGCCCGTGGTCGCGCGAGGTCCGCCTGGTGCGGATCGGCTTCAAGTCCAGCCCCGCGGATCCGGAGGAGACGGTCGAGGCCAGGTCGCTCGGTGACGCCACCTCCACGCTGGCCGGCTACGACAGCGCCGTACTGCTCCTGGCCACCCCACCGGGCGGCCGGGACCGCGAGGTACTGCACAGGGCCGCCGCGGATCCGGCCGGACGCTGGACTGTCGTGGTCGTCGGACGGATGGAGCAACCGCGCTGGCGCCTGGTCCTGGGCCCCGACGGCATGGTGGACACCGGGTTCCTGGTCCACCCGGTGTCACGCCGGCTCGACCTGCCGCTGGACGCGCCGGAACTCGTCTTCCCCGACGACGATTCCGACTCCGACCCAGACCCCGACCTCGCGGCGAACCCGACGTCGACGGCCGGCGGCCGGGGCCGCCTCCCCCGACGCGGCGCCCTTCTCGCGTCCTCGGCCGCCGTGGTGGTGGCCGCCGTGGTCGCCGTCCTGGCCGCCACGCAGCTGGGATCCGCCCCCACGACTCCCGTGGCCCGCGCCTCCGCCGCTCCCGGCACGACCGCCTCGCATCCGGCCGTCCCGCCGGTGACCCAGCCCACCGCCACCTCGACCGGACCGGCAGCCCCACCGCCTCGCCCTGCCGGCACGCTGCTGAAGAACCCGGCCACCGGCGAGTGTCTCAGCGCCGGCGCCGGCACCGACGGAACCCCACTGGCCCTGACCGCCTGCAACGGCAACGCCAACCAGCGCTGGCAGGTCGCCTCGAACGGCACGATCCAGAGTCAGGGACTGTGCATGGACGCGGCCTGGGGCGCCACCACCCCCGGAACGATGGTCCAGGTGGCGCGCTGCAGCGGCAACCCTGCCCAGCTCTTCTCGCTCCGCCAAGGCAGGATCTACTCCCACCAGGCCGGCCTGTGCACCGCCGAGGTCAACGGCGGTACAGCCATCCACCTCGCCCCCTGCACCGGCCCCTCCACCGGTTTCCAGGAGGCCTGACGGCGCCCCGCACCGTGTCAGCCGGCCCGGCCCGGTCGACCGACCCGTCACCCGGCTCGGCTGAACGCGCGCCCGTCAGCCGTGTTCTCCTGACAGAAGATGTCAGTGAAAGGGTCCTAACCTCACCGGCATGACATCCACGACACCTCAGGTCTGGCACGCCGGCACCGACGTCATCGCAGGGCGCCACGTCAAGCGCTACCACATCAGCCGCGACCGGACCCCGATCGACCCGCAGATCGAGAAGAACGCCTACGACCTCGTTCCGGGGTTCCTGGCCCCACGCGACGAGACGACCCCGCCCGCCGCGTTCACCATCCTGTTCCGCAGTGCGGCCGGCGCGCACCTGAACGTCTACAGCTGGTACTGGGACAACTGCGTCTGGGCGCGGTTCGCCACCGGCGGTGTCCCGCTGATCGGCAGTCCCGACGAGGACCCCCGGAACATGGCCGAGCTCACCATCCCGCTGATCGGCTGCACCTACGAACTCGGCGTCCTGGTGCACGAGCGCGCGGCCTGGCTGCGGCACGTCTTCGGCACCGAGAAGCCGGACCTCGACGCCTACCTGGCCGACGTGATGCCCACCGGGCCGATCGGCCTGCCTAACGACGGACTGACCACAGCGTCATAGATCTGGTCGCCGCTCGGCGGCGGGCTGCTGACCGGGCGCTACCGGAAGGGCCGGCAGGCCGCGCCGTCCGCCACCCGGAACCGAGTTCAGAGCGCGGCAGTGGCGTGCATCTCCCAGACCAGGACTTCGGCCGAGGTGACGGCCGAGACCCGCTGTCCGCCCGTGGCGGTGAAGCGGGCGGCATCGCCCTCGTCGAGGGCGCCGACGCCTTCGACGTCGACCGAGCCGCGCGGGACGAAGAGGTGCAGGAACGGCGCCTCGGGTAGCGCGACCTGCTCTCCGGGGCGCAGCCGTGCGGCGTGCAGAGCCGCGTAGCGGTTCCGGATCCGGATCGCGCTGGCGTCCCGGTGCCGGTCCATGCCGGAGGCGACGGTGACCAGTGAACCGCCGAGCAACTCGTCGTCGATCTCGAGCTGCTCGTAGCCGGGCGTGACACCGGGCTCGTCGGGCAGCACCCACATCTGGACGAAGCGCACGGGCGTGGTGGGGCGCACGTCCGCGGCTCGGTAGGTGTCGTTCTTCTCCGAATGCAGGATCCCCGTGCCGGCGCTCATCCGCTGGGCGAGCCCTGGGTAGATCACGCCGGAGTGGCCGGTCGAGTCCTGGTGGACCAGGGAGCCCTGGAGCACCCAGGTGACGATCTCCATGTCCTGGTGCGGGTGGGTCTCGAAGCCGGCGCCGGGCTGCACCAGATCCTCGTTGTGGACGAGCAGCAGACCGTGGTGGGTATTGGCGGGGTCGGGCCGGCCGGTGCCGAGCGAGAACGAGTGCTTGGAGTCGAGCCAGGAGAGCCGGCTGGCGTGCCGTTCACCGGCGCGCCGCACCTCGACGGTGGGGGTGAGCAGTCCAGGCATGGGGGCCTCCTTCGTGGGGCTACATGTTCAACATTCAACCTTGAGGGTACGTCGCCGTGACTTTAATGTTCAAGCATGTCATCCGCAGAGTGCGGCTGTTACGCTCCCCTCATGACCACCCAGGACGAAGCAGCCGCCCAGGCGGGGACAGACGAACACGCCGACCTGTGGCTGACCTCCGGCGAGCTGGACTCGTGGCTGTCGGTGGTCCGCCTGATGACCCGGCTTCCTTGGGCCATCGACACCCAGCTCCAGCGCGACGCCGACCTGAGCATGGTCGAGTACATGGCCCTGGCCATGCTGTCCGAGGCCCCCGAATGGACCCTGCGAATGAGCACGCTCGCCGAGAACACCAGCACCTCACTGTCGCGCCTCTCCCACATGGTCAAGCGGCTCGAGAGCCGCGGCTACGTCCGCCGCGAGGCGGATCCGGCCGACGGGCGCTTCACCAACGCGATCCTGCTCCCGGCCGGCATGGCCAAGCTGGAGTCCGCCGCCCCCGCGCACGTGGCCTACGTCCGCCGCCTGGTCGTGGACAACCTCTCCGGCGAGCGCCTGCGCCGCCTCGGCCAGGACGCCGAGCGGATCCTGCAGCGGATCGACTCGCCTGCCCGTTGACAGCCTCGCCCGAACAGGGCGGGAATGAACGACTCGCCGGATGCGCTATCACTTGAGCCTTCAAGTTCAGAGGACTAGGGTTTCACTTGAAGGCTCAAGTCAATGAGAACTCGACCGAGGAGCTCATCATGACCACCGCAACGCCGACGCCGACCCCGGGCCACTACGCCATCGACGTCCCCCGCTCGGAGATCACCTTCACCACCAAGCACCTGTTCGGTCTGGGCACCGTCCGCGGCAGCTTCCAGCTGCGCGGCGGCACGGTCTCCCTCGCCGAGCCGCTCACCGCGACCCGCGTCGACGCCGTCGCCGACGCGGCCAGCTTCGACACCGGCAACAAGAACCGTGACCGCCAGGTGCTGTCCAAGGCGCTGCTGGACACCGAGAACTACCCCGACATCGTCTTCAGCGCCGCCGGCGCCGAGCTGGACCAGGGCGGAGCCTGGGCCCTTCAGGGCCGGCTGACCGCGCACGGCGTCGACGCACCCGTCACCTTCACCGTGACCAGGGCGGAGGTCATCGGCGACGAGATCGCCGTGGAAGCGGTAGCGACCGTCGACCGCTACGCCCACGGCGTCACCAAGCTCAAGGGCATGGCCGCCCGCCACCTCCAGCTGACCGCCTCTGTCCGCGCCCGGCGGGGCAACGGCAGCCACACCGCCTGAGCAGGCCAGGCAGACCGAAGGAGTGAACGACATGAGCACCCTCAAGATCGCCGTGATCCTCGGCAGCACGCGCCCCGGCCGCAACGGCAAGGCCGTCGCCGACTGGGTCGTCGACCGCGCGGGCGCCCGCACCGGCGCCGAGTACGAACTCGTCGACCTCGCCGACTGGCCGCTGCCCTTCATGGACGAGCCGATCCCGCCCTCGATGGGCCAGTACCAGGGCGCGCTCACCAAGGCGTGGGCGGCCAAGGTCGCTGAGTTCGACGGCTACGTCTTCGTCACACCGGAGTACAACCACTCCGTCCCGGCCGTGTTGAAGAACGCCATCGACACCGCCTACGCGGAGTGGAACAACAAGGCCGCCGCCGTGGTGTCCTACGGGACGGTCGGCGGAATCCGCGCCGCCGAGCACCTGCGCGGCATCGCCAGCGCCGTCCAGCTCGCGCACGTCCACCAGCAGTTGGCCTTCTCGCTGTTCACCGACTTCGAGAACCTCTCCCTCTTCAAGCCCGACGCGCACCACGACGCCTCGGCGACGAAGCTGTTCGAGGAGATCGAAGCCTGGTCGACCGCCATGAAGACCCTGCGCGTCTGAGCCGTCGGGAGACACCATGCCCCAGCAGCCCTCTCACCTCGCGCCCGCGGACACCTACGCGTTGGGCGCGAGACGGGTCCACCGGATCGGCTACGGCGCGATGCAACTGGCCGGCGACAACGTCTTCGGCCCGCCCCGCGACCGCGACGAGGCCCTGCGCGTGCTGCGCGCCGCGGTCGCCGGCGGCGTCGACCACATCGACACCGCCCAGTACTACGGGCCCGGCGTCGTCAACGAGTTGATCCGCGAGGCGCTCCATCCGTACCCGGCCGGCCTCGCCATCGTCAGCAAGGTCGCCGCCCGCCGCGACGAGAACGGCGCGATCCTGCCGTTCGACCAGCCGCACCAACTGCGCCAGGGCATCGAGGAGAACCTCGTCACCCTCGGCACCGACCGCCTGGCCGCGGTCAATCTGCGCCTGGTCGACCGAACGGCCCCGCCCGGTCCACGCTTTGACGCCCAGTTGGCCGAGCTCGTCCGGGCCCGCGACGAGGGCCTGGTCGACGGCATCGGCCTCAGCAACATCACCCGTGCCCATCTGCTGCGCGCCCTGGACCAGACCGACATCGTGTGCGTCCAGAACCTGTTCAACCTCGCTGACCAGTCGTCCTTCGACGTGCTGCGCGAATGCTCCGAGCGCGGGATCGCGTTCGTCCCGTTCTGCCCGCTCGGGTGGCCGCGCGGCGTGCAGAACGGAATTCTGAGCAGCGGTGCCGTGGCCGGCCTCGCCGCGCGACTCCAAGCCACCCCCGCCCAGATCGCCCTGGCCTGGCTGCTGGACCTCGCCCCCAACATCCTGCTCATTCCCGGCACCCGCACCCGCGCCCACCTGACCGAGAACCTCGCCACGGCCGCCGTCCGTCTCGACCCCGCCGCCCGCGCCGAACTGGCCAGTCACTTCCCGCCCCCGCACGCGGCGGCATGAACGCCCGGAAGGAGCACCGCCCATGACTGCCACCGTCACCGACCTGATGCGCCGCAACCTGCTCGACGTCTTCAACGAACCGGACCCCGAACGCCGCTCCCGAGCTGTCGCCGAGACGTACGCCGAGGACGTCGTCTGGCACGAACCCGACCGCGTTGTCCGCGGGCGCGAGGCACTCGCCCGGCGAGCCGAGGAGCTGCGCGCGCAGCTCCCGAACTGGGTCTTCGAGCCCGACGGTGCCGTCTCCGTCACCGACGACCTCGGCCACCTCGGCTTCCGCTACGGTCCCGCCGGGCAGCCTCCCGTCGTCTCGGGCATGGACATCGCCCACTGCAGGGACGGCGTCATCGTCGAGCTGTACACGCTGGTCCGGGCAGGCTGAAGCGGGGCGTATCCGTCACTCGGCGGCGGGCTGCTCCGCCTGGCGCAGCCGGTACGCCACGGCGACGCTCCACGGAACGCCGAGGAGCAGGACCAGGATCACGCCGAGCACGACCGGGGCCGGGCGCGCCGCGCCGAGGCCGAGGCAGGCCAGGGCGGTAGCGGCGCAGACGCGGGAGAGCGGGCGGTAGAGCGCGCGCTTGGTGCGCCAGACCACGAGACTGCCGGCCACCAGCATCGTGCTCGCCAGGACCAGCGCGGCGCCGCCGCACAGCACCCACGCGGTGGCGGCGCCGGTGCGGTCCTCGTGGGCGTGCTCGACCAGGTCGACCATGGCCGCGCCCATCGCGGCCACCGCCGCGGTCAGCGGCAGGTGGGCGAGCATCCACTGGACCGTCGCAGCCGGCGACTGCCGCGGCTCGCGGTGGCCGGCGAAGTCGAAGTACGTCCACCAGGCGCCGAAGCCCGCGACGACCGCGACCAGGCCGACGGCCATCGTGAGCGCGTTGACCGGCTCCGCCGCGAGCCCGGTGACGACACCCGTCACGGTCTCCCCCAACACGATGATGATGAGCAGCCCGAACCGCTCGATCAGCGCGTCGGTGACGCTGAGGGTGACGGCCCGTACCGGTGTGACGCAGAGGATCACGACGACGAAGCCGGCCAGGTAGGCGACGTCCAGTGCGCCCCACGTCCACACCCTGGCCCCGGTCGGCAGTACGGAACCGACCGCGAGGACGACGGCGCAGACGGCGGTGCCGGTGACGAAGAGACGGCTGGGGCGGCGGTACTCGGGCTCGTCCCCGCGTGAGGCCAGTCCCCAGAGCAGGGCGAGCACCGCGAACAGCACCCCTGCCGCGACGGAGAAGGCCGCGCCCCGGGCGCCGCCCGCCTGCGGGATGAACGCCCCGAGCGGGACCAGGACCAGGATCTGCAGCAGGAAGGTGATCCGGGCCCGGGCGTCCTCGTGGCCGTGCAGCTCGTGGTGCAGACTGCCGTTGACCCACGCGATCCACACCAGCCCGAACACCGCGCCGTACTCGCCGATCCCACGCCAGGTCAGCTGCCCGGCGAGGTGGTGCGCCGCCTGGGCGACCAGGACGACCACGACCAGGTCGTAGAACAGCTCCAACGGCCCGACGACCCGCTCGCGCGGCTGGTCCCCGTGCGGTCGCGGCGGCTGCCAGAGCTGGCGCCGCAGCCGCCGCAGCAGCGGCTGCGCGGCCGAGTCGGGCATGCGGCTGGTCCCCTCGATCTGCTGGTCTCCTCGATCTGGGCTGCCCGGTTCAGGGCAGGGTCTCGGTCCAGTCGACCATCAGCCGCCGCTCGGCGAAGAACCACTCGCCGTCCTGCTTGACGAATTCGTCGAGATAGCGGATCGAGGCCACCGTGATCGTGCGTTCTGCGTCCGTCCCGAACGTGATGTGGTGGGCGAGGCAGTAGCTCTCGCCGCGGGCAAGGTCGCCGTCCTGCCTCGTAAACTGTTTGACACCTGTATAAGAACACCGGGCGCGGGCCACCGCAACCGGACGGGAGAGTCCGGAGGGACACTGCGTGAGCACGGTGGGCGGCAGGACCGATCCGCGGGTCACCCGGACCACAACCGCCCTGCGGGAGGCCGTCGTCGAGCTCGCCTCGCAGCGGCCCGTCTCCCGGATCACCGTCGCCGAACTGGCGGAGCGCGCCGGGGTCACTCGGGCCACGTTCTACAACCGCTATGCGACGCCGCTCGACCCGCTGATCGAGGCACTCCAGGCCGATCTGGAGACCGGCCACCGCCTGGAGGAACAACGCCGGGCCGAGGGGCTTACGGGCCCGGAGCTGCTGCGTCTGGCCACGGCCGAGGTCGCCGACCACGTCGAGCGGTTCGCGCTCGTCTACCGGCACGCCGTGGCCGAACCCGCCGACGGAGGCGTCTACGACGCGCTGGTGCGTCACTTCGCCGCCTACGCGCGGGGCTTCCTCGCCCGTGCCGGCGAGGGGGCGGCGCCGGACGTGAGCCGCGCGGTCGTCGCGCAGTTCCTGGCCCACGGCTTCGCCGGAGCGATCCGGGCCTGGCTCGCCGACCCGTCCGTCACCAAGCAGGACCTCGTCGAGGCGGCCGTCGCCTGCGCACCGGCCTGGTGGCCGGCCGCGGCGGAGCGGCCTTAGGGCCTGTCCGGCGGGCGACCGGGGCTTCAGCGGCGGATCAGGCCCGTGCGTTTCACGGTGGCGAGCAGCGGGGTGACGTCGATGGCGGTGACCGAATCCAACGGGCCGACAGAGTCGGTGAGGAAGGCGTACAGGGCGTCGAGGTTCGCGGCGGCGACGGCGACGACGAGATTCGCCGGGCCGGTGGTCGCCGCGCAGAACCGGACGTGCGGGTGGGCGCTCAGGGTCTGCGCGGTCTCCTGCAGCGCCCCCGGCCGGACTGCGATCCACAGCAACGCCTCGGTCTGCGCGTCGAGCAGGGCGAGGTCGATCTCGGTGGCCAGGCGTACGACCTGGCCGGCCACGAGGGCCTCGACGCGGCGTCGCGCGGTCAGCGCGGTGGTGCCGGTGCGGCGGGCCAGGTCCGTCCAGGTGGCCCGACCGTCCTCGGCGAGCGCGGTGATCAACGCGATGTCGAGGTCGAGCAACGGCGCCGTCGTCGGAGGCGGCGTCATTTCGGGGGCGAGTTCGGCCAGTTCGGCGGCCGAGAGGAGGCCGGCGGTCCAGCGGAACGCCGTGGGGAAGACGCGCAGCAGCGTGTGGGCGGTCCAGGAGCCCACGGCGTCGGTGGCGGGCAGGTCGCGCAGCAGCAGGCTGTTCCGTGCCTCCGGGCCGTCCAGGAAGAAGACCGCGGAGATCTCGTCGCCGCCGCCGAGGATGTCCACCCAGACGGTGTCGCCGCGGCGGGCCAGAGCCTGGGCGACCTGACGGATCCTGCTGGGCCGGCAGCGGATCCGCAGGACGAGGGGAACCAGGTGCGGGAAGAGCGCCGGGTTGCGGACGACGGTCGCGCGGAGCGTGCTGTCGGCGTAGAGCAGGGCGACCCGGCGGACGACGGTCCGCTCGGACAGCCCCAGACAGCGGGCCAGCTCACGCCAGGAGGCGCGCGGCGAGGCGACCAGCGCGGCCGCGATCCGCCGGTCGGTCTCGTCCAGCACCTGTCTCATGATCTGCATTCTAGGCGCATGCTTTGGCGTGATTCCCGCGTGAGCGTCCTCCCTTTGGCGGTCTTTCTCCGCGCGGCGCCTACAACGGTCTCGTCACCAAGGGACACCTTCGAGACGAGGGAGAAGACGATGACCGATCACGGAGCCGACCTGCTGATCCGCGCCGGCGCGGTGCACACCCTGGTGCCCGGTCAGGCACCGCAGCGTGCCCTGGCTGTGCGTGGGGACCGAATCGTCGGTGTGTCCGCCCATCCCAAGGGCCTCGACCACCTGGTGAGCGCGGGTACCCAGGTGCACGACCTGCCCGGCTCGACCGTGCTGCCCGCCTTCGACGACACCCACACCCATCTGATCTTCGCGGCGCTCGGCGCGCGGGACGTCCCCGTCCACCAGGCCCGCACCATCCCGGAGTTCCTCGAGCTGATCCGGCAGCGAGCCGCCGTCACCCCCGCAGGCGAGTGGATCCGCACCACCACCAACTGGCAGGAACTCAACCTCGCCGAGCGCCGCATGCCCACCGCGGCCGAACTCGACCAGGCCACCGACCGGCACCCGGTCCTGGTCAAGCGCGGCGGCCACAACGACGTCGTCAACAGCTACGCACTCCGCCTGGCGGGCATCACCGAGGACACCCCCGTGCCGCCGGGCGGCACCATCGGCCGCGGCGCCGACGGCAGGCTGAACGGTCGTCTCATCGACAACGCCCTGCACCTGGTGGAGCACCTGGTCCCGGCCCCGGACCGGACCGAGCGCATTGAAGGACTGCGCCTGGCGAGCCGTCACTACGCCGCCACGGGCATCGGCACCGTCCGCGACTGCGCGGTCACCCCCGAGGACTACGCGGTGCTCCTGGCCGCCCGCGAGGCCGGCGCGCTCAGCACCCGCGTCCGCGCGCTGATCTCCGCCCTGGGCTTCACCAGCGCAGGCCAGGTGGAGGACCTGCTCGACGTCATGGAGGAGTGGCGTGACAGCTCCGATCCCCAGCTCTCCGTGTGGGGTGTGAAGTTCGGTCTCGACGGCGGCCTGGAGGCCGGCGCCACCGAGGAGCCGTACGCCTGCGACCACTCCTACTCCGGCATGCTGATCTGGGAGCCGGACGCACTGGTCGAAGCCGTCGAGGCGGTGGTCCGGCGCGGCTGGCGCGTCGGCACGCACGCGTACGGCGACCGGGCGGTCCGCACCCTCCTGGACGTCTACGAGCGCGTTCTGGAGCGCAACCCGGGTCTGCCCGCCGGAACGCTGGTCATGGAGCACGGCGGCCTGGCCGGCCCCGAACAGCGCACCCGCGCCGTCGCCCTGGGCATCCCGGTCACCATCCAGCAGCCGCTGCTGCACGACACCGCCGAGGTCGAGGAGGGCTTCTGGGGCCCCGAACGCGTCGCCCGCCTCTTCCCCGCCCGCGGATGGATCGACCTCGGGGCCCAGGTCAGTGCCGGCTCCGACTTCCCCGTCGGCCAGTTCGGCGCCATGCGCTCGGTCTGGGGCATGACGACACGGCAGACCGTCATCGGCGTCAAGGGCCCCGAGCACGCCATCACCTACGACGAGGCCCTCACCCTGCACACCGCCAACGCCGCCCGGCTGCTCGGCGAGGAACACCGGCGCGGCACCCTCACCCCCGGCCGCCTCGCCGACCTCACCATCTGGGACCGGGACCCCGCGCACCTTTCCGCAGACGCCCTGCGCGACCTCATGCCCACGCACACCTTCGTCGGAGGTCGCCTGGTCGCATCCGCCGGCACGAGCTGAGCGAAGTCCCGCCGCGTCCCGCGGTCCCGCCTGACGGCCCGGGCGGGACCCCGGCTTCGGCTACGCCCGTCGGAGTTCGAGCACGGGGATCGTCCGGACTCCGGCGGTCTGCTCGGCGTAGCCGGCGAAGCCCGGGTAGCGCCGTGCCTGTTCGGCAAAGACACGGTCGCGTTCGGCACCGGTCAGCTCGTGGACGGTCACCTGGTACGTCTCGGTGCCGCGTTCGACGGTGCCGCCACCCGCGGCGGTCAGGTTTCGGTACCAGTCCGGGTGGGTGGGCGCTCCGGACTTGGAGGCGAACACGTAGACGACGTCCGGGTCGGTTTCGTGCGCGAGGTACATCATCGGAGTGACGTACTCCCGGCCGCTCTTGCGGCCGTGGTGATGGAGCAGGACCAACGGAGCGCCCTCGAACGGCCCGCCGACCTTGCCCTGGTTCGCTCGGAACTCCGCGATGGTCTTCGCATTCCAGTCCTGCGGCTCGCTCATGTGTCGCTCTCCTGTCCGGAAGGTCTGTCGCTGCCAGCATGGTCGCCCGTCGGGTGAGCCGGCATCACCGGATCGAGGTGATTCACTCGGGCGGTCGCCCTGAGCGGCCGGATCTACCATGGATGTCGAGGTCTTCTTGAGGAGGCCGCATGGCCATCGGAAGCGTGTCCGGCTGGGTGGACGACCCGCGGTACATACCGATCTCCGAGCACGGCCTGATCGGTGATCTTCGAACCGCCGCGCTCGTCGGCACCGACGGCACCATCGACTGGTACTGCTGCCCGCGCTTCGACGCGCCGAGCGTGTTCGGGGCCATCCTCGACGCCGACCGGGGCGGGTCGTTCCAGCTTGCCGCCGACGCGCCGGCACGGACCCGGCAGTTCTACTTCCCCGACACCAACGTGCTGATCACCCGGTTCTACGGCGCCGACGGGGTGGCGGAGATCCAGGACTTCATGCCGGTCCTCGACGAGTCGCGCGAAGCGGGGCGGCACCGGCTGATCCGGCGGGTGGTCTGCGTGCGCGGCAGCCTGCCGTTCCGTGCACGGATCGCGCCCCGTTTCGGCTACGGAGCCGAGCCGCACACCGTGCACGCACAAGCCCATGAGGCCGTCTTCGCGTCCGCCTCGCTCACCCTCGGGCTCACCTCCACCGCGCCGCTGGAATCCGACGGCCTGGACGTGGTGTCGCACTTCAAGCTCCTCGAAGGCGAGTCCGTCGTCTTCGCCCTCGACCGGATCACCGACGACGTCCACCCCCGGGCCTGCCCGGCCGCCGAGGCGGAGGCGGAGTTCGAGGCGACGGTCCTGTTCTGGTGCCGCTGGCTGGCGCAGTCCCGCTACCGCGGCCGATGGCGGGAGATGGTGCACCGCTCCGCGTTGGCGCTGAAGCTGCTCACCTACGCGCCGACCGGCGCGATCGTGGCCGCGCCGACCACCAGCCTGCCCGAGCGGGTCGGCGGCGAACGCAACTGGGACTACCGCTACGTGTGGGTCCGCGACGCCGCCTTCTGCGTCTACGCCATGCTCCGGCTCGGCTTCACCTCGGAGGCCGAGGCGTTCATGGGCTTCCTGTCCGAACGCGGCACCATGCGCGGAGCCGGCCCCACCGGCCCGCTACAGATCATGTACGGCATCGACGGGCGCAGCGAGCTGCCCGAGACCGAGCTGGGCCAGCTCGAGGGCCATCTGGGATCGGCTCCCGTCCGGGTGGGCAACGCCGCCACCGAGCAGCTCCAACTGGACATCTACGGCGCGCTGATCGACTCCGTCTACCTCTACGACAAGTGGGGACAGCCGATCAGCAGCGACCGTTGGGACGAGGTCGGCGCCATGGTGGACTGGCTCTGCGACCACTGGGACCAGCCCGACGAAGGCATCTGGGAGACCCGGGGCGGCCGGAAGAACTTCGTCTACTCGCGGCTGATGTGCTGGGTGGCGATCGAGCGGGCCATCCGGATGGCCAACCGGCGCGGACTGCCAGCCGATCTCCCCCGCTGGCGGCAGAACCGCGACGCGATCTACCGCCAGATCATGCGGCAGGGATGGTCGGACACCCGGAAGGCATTCGTCCAGACCCTCGACGACGACGTCCTCGACGCCTCGGTGCTGATGATGCCGATGGCCAAGTTCATCTCCCCCACCGACCCCAAGTGGCTCTCGACCCTGGACGCGCTCACCACGGAGCTGGTCTCGGACTCGCTGGTCTACCGCTACGACCCGGAGGCCAGCCCGGACGGCCTGCGCGGCGCCGAGGGCACCTTCTCGATCTGCTCCTTCTGGTACGTCGAGGCGCTCACCCGCGCCGGACGCGTGGAGGAGGCCCGGCTGGCCTTCGAGAAGATGCTCACCTACGGCAACCACCTGGGCCTCTACGCCGAGGAGATCGGGCGCTCCGGACAGCAACTCGGGAACTTCCCGCAGGCGTTCACGCATCTCTCGCTGATCAGCGCCGCATTCAACCTCGACCGCGCCCTCGGCTGAGTCAGCCCGCGGCCGCGCTCACCGGAGTACTAGCCCAGCGGGGTGAGGGAGCCCAGGTCGTTGGTCATGGTGTGGGCGTCACCGGCCTGTTGGGGGGTGAGATGGGCGAGCTGCTGGTAGTGGATGCCACTGGTGCTCGGCTGCCAGTTTCCGAGAGCAGCCAGAGGCCCTGCGGTGGCCGGGGGACGGCACCCAGGACGGAGTGGTCGTCGGCGTGGGCGGGGACGGCTGCGACGAGACCGGTCAGGGTGAGCGCGCCGAGCGCGACGATGTTCTTCATGCCTTCCCAACGACCGCCCTGGCGTCAGGTCACCACGAAGGCCCGCGCTGATCTGTCCCTCCACCGGCCGCCCGTGGCTCCCTGGGCGGCCGGTGGCACGTCAGTCCGAAGCGGGGGGCTGTCAGCAGGTGAGATTGGAGCCTGCGGGCACGCCGAGGATGGACGTGAAGGACGTGTAGTCGTTGACGCGATCCTGCATCTCGGCGGTGTTGCCGCCGTTGCACTCGATACTGCCGTTGATGCTGCGGATGGTCTCCCCGAAGCCCGCGCCGTTCACCATGGCGTCGTGGGCGGTCATCGTGCCGGGACCGGTCTGGGTGTTCCAGTACCAGAGACCGGTCTTCCAGGACGTCGCCGCGTCGGACGCGACCAGGCCGGGGTTGTCCAGCAGGTCGATGCCGAGGGCGTCACCGGCCGCCTTGTAGTTGAAGTTCCAGCTGAGCTGCAGCGGCCCGCGGCCGTAGTAGGAGTAGGTGCCGGCCGGGCAGCCGTAGGACTCGCTCGCGCAGTAGTTCCCTGACTGGTCGACCTCGTTGATGTAGACGAGCCCGCTGGTCTCGTGGTCGACGTTGGCCAGGAAGGCCGCGGCCTCCTGCTTCTGCACGGTGGCGCTGCCGGTGGTGGCGAAGCCGGGGTAGGCGCTCAGCGCGGCCACCAGGCCGCTGTAGGTATAGAAGGAGTTCCGGTTCGGGAACATCTGGTCGAACTGGGCTTCGCTGACCACGAATCCGCCCGAGCCGCCGGTACCGCCCCCACCGGAGCCCCCGGCACAGGAGTAGGGGGACCAGTACCAGGTGCTGATGGTCGGGTCGTACCCGGGGTTGTCGTGCGTGGCGATGTAGTACTGGCCGTTCGCGGTGTACTGCACGATGGCGCCGGTGGCATAGGACTGCCCGGCCACCCAGGCGGGATAGTTGCAACTGCCCGAACCGCCGCCGGTGCCTCCGCCGCCGGAACCGCCGCAGGCGCCCTGGTCAGCCCAGACGCCGGAGCCGCCGGTGGAGGGCGCCTCGCCCTGGGTCCACCACTTGGCCTGCCAGTTGTCGCCGTTGTAGGAGGCGGTCATCCCGCCGGTGTAGACCGCGCTGGAGCTCCAGGCCGCGGCGCAGTCCGCCGCCATCGCGGGGCCCGCGGCGCCGAGGACGCTCAGCGGACCGAGCACTCCGGCCAGGACGGCGAGCAGCGCCACGATGCGCCTGCCGCGGTGGGGCCTTGAAGAAGTGGATCGCATGTGCCACTCCAGAAGTGGGGGTGAGTGGAGACCCCAGCAGCAAAGCGTCATTGGTCCAGACCAGTCAAGAGCCTGGGAGCGATTTCTGTCAGGACATGACCAACAGTCGGTGAGGCTCGGTCAGTCCGCGCTGGCCTCACCGCGGTGACAGCCCCCTGCTGCCGCTGCTCTGCCCGGCCGGTCAGCCGGTGATCTAACCTGGTTCGGTGACAGAGCAATTGAGCACGGTGGTGCTGATGTGCGGCCTTCCGGGAGCGGGCAAGACCACCTACGCGATGGAGCTGGTCCAACGCGGTTACGTTCGCCTTTCGATCGACGAGGTGGTCTGGCAACGACTCGGGCAACGCGACGCCGGCCTCGCCCTGGAGACGGAGGCATTCGACCGGCTCAAGGAAGAGGTACGCCGCGAACAGCGGCAGGAGTTGGTCGAACTGATGCTGGCGGGGCGCGACGTGGTCGTGGACTACAGCTTCTGGAGTCGCGCCGCCCGCGATGACTACAAGGCGCTGATCACGAACCACGGCTGCCGCTGGGAACTGGTCCACCTCAAGGCCGATCGCACGACGCTGGAGCGTCGCCTCGAAGCTCGCAGCAGTGAAGAAGGCGCCAACTCCGTCACGGTGAACAAGGCGCTCTTCAACCGCTACCTGTCCAGTTTCGAGGAACCGAAGGGAGAGGGCGAGCAGGTCGTCATGCAGTCCTCGACTTGAGGCCGACGATGCGACCCTTCTGTGACGCGATTCTGAGTACCCGTACTCAAGCGGCAAGCCGACGTAACCCCCACAATGCGGGCGTGAGATGGGCATACGCGGTGGCATCTGCAGCTTTGGTTGTAGCGGCTCCGGTCGCTGCGTGGGGCTTGCTGGGACGACTGGACGTACAGGGAGTCGCGCCGTCCGGCCTGGACTATTTCGTCAAGCCCTTCGATATTCCGCCAGGCATGGAACTCGCCCTGGGGCTGGCCGCACTCGGGGTCGTGCTGGGATGCGGCGCCATGTTGCTTTCGGCCCCGCGCGGGGCTTTCAACTCGCGCTGGTGGTGGGTCATTCTGCCGCTGGTCGCGGCGGGCACGGTCATCGGCTTCGGGGAGCGCGTCCTGACCGCAGGGGTCATCGGCGCCAACATCGGGGCCGGCCTGGTGATCCTCCTGGGCGGCCCTGCCGTCGTCGGCCTGGTCCTTGGAGCCGTGGTTCAGGCACTCATGATCAGGAGGAGCGAGGCCGCCGGCGCAGCGCTCGCTCGTCGTCACTCACCCGGGAACCAGGACATCATCCCGCGATAGACCGGCAGGGGTCCCCGGCCTGCCAGCCGGCGGCGACGATCAGTCCCCGCGCCTCCGCGAGGCATCCGTAGCGGAAGGCGCCCACGCTGAGAAGACCGCGAGGTGTGCGTCCGCCGGAGCCGGGCAGACGCCAGGCGGTCCCATGAGGACCGCACGGTATCGAGCAGGCAGGAGGTCGGGAGATGACCTACCGAAGCGAGACGCGCGTCTTCGAGGACGCTCTGCGGGACACCGCGCGGGTGTTGGCCCCGGCCACTGCGGAGGACCTGCCGATGACGGCGCAGGAGTGCGCGGACGAACACCTCTACGCCGAGCTCCAGGGACGTTGGCGGTCCCAGCAGGTGCAGGCCATGCCCTACCGCGTGGAGGTGCGGGTCTGGGAGGGCGAGGCGGAAGGGGAGCCGGCGGCGAGTGCTGTCTGGGAGGCCGAGCACGGCGTGATGCATCCCGGCACGATCTGAACGCGCCTGCGATCCGACGGGCCGCCGAGTGGCGGCGGCGGGTCCGGTCGCGGCTTGTCCGGGCCGGTCGGGGCCGGTCGCGTGGGCGGAGCCGGGTGGGGATCCGGGAGGACGCCGCGAAGCGCGTCTGCGCCGGCTGCCCGGTTCTGGACGAGTGCCGCACCTACGCGCTGGAGGCCCGAGAGCCCTACGGGGTGTGGGGCGGCATGAGCGAGGACGAGCGGGCGGCCCTGTTGCGGATGCGGCGGCTCAGGCGCGGGCGGCGCAGGGTCGCCTGACGGTTCGTCGCCACAGGTCAGAGCGGGAGAAGTCCCGTCGCCCCGGGCGCGGACATGCGCTAGGGTCCGGATCATCCGCTGGATGTCGGGCGCCTGGAGTCCGCAGTGACCTGTCGCGTGAGGAGTCGTATGCGCCCGTTCGTGGACAAGGCCGCCCCGGAGGTCTGGGAGGCGGCCCGAGCCTACTCGGCGGCGGTCACCAAGGCGGCGGCCGAACGGGGGCTCGCGGACTCCGAACGAGAGCTGATCAAGGTCCGGGCCTCGCAGCTGAACGGGTGCGCGTTCTGCCTGGACCTGCACGCCCGGGAGGCCCGCGAGGTCGGCGTGCCGCAGCAGAAGCTGGACCTGCTGCCGGCGTGGCGCGAGACGGACCTCTACTCCGAGCGGGAGAAGGCCGTCCTGGCGGTCACGGAGGCCGCTACGCGCCTGCCGCTGACCGACGAAGCGGAGGCGGACCTGGACGGCGCCCGGCACGTCCTGGGCGACGACGCCTTCGTGGGCGCGGAGTGGATCGCGATCACGATCAACGCCTTCAACAGGATCTCCATCCTCAGCCGCCACCCCGTCCGCCCTCGCGACGCGCAGGGGAAGCTCCTCCGGTGAGCCGCCCCTGCCGCTGACACCGCCGTTCGCACCCCGGAGCCGCGAGCGGCCCCTGACGCTCACCCAGGCGCGTCAGTCAGGCTCACTCCGTCGCTTCGGTGAGCGGCAGGGAGACCACGACGCGGGTGCCGATCGGGGAGAGGGAGGCGAGCCAGCGGCCGGCCAGGCTCGTCACCAGGTCGAGGCCGCGCCCGCAGGGGGCGTCGGCGTCCTCGGCGGACAGGCGGGGCATCGAGCGGTCCTGCCAGCGGCCGGCGTCGGCGACCTCGACGGTCAGCTCCGCCCCGGAGTGCCTCAGCAGCAGCGTGATCTCGGGGCTGCCGCTGTGCAGCACGACGTTGGTGGCCAGTTCTGACACGACCAGTGCCAGCGTGTCGATGCCCTCGGCCGGGACCGCCCAGCGGCGCGCCGCGGCGCGGGCGAAGCGGCGCAGCGCGGGGACTGCGGACGGGACCGCGCTCATCGCGCAGACGGCGCCCGAGGCCGAGCCGGAGGTCTGCGCGCTCCGCGGTCGCGGACGGCTGACCACCAGGCCGGGAGCATCGGTGATGACCATGATCCAACTCCTGAGTGGGGCTGGGCCATCGCATCATCTTGTCCAGACAAGTGCAAGGTCTGCGACAAGCCTGCCCGGCAGCGCCCCACAGCTCCTCCGGAGCTCCCAGCTGCGCAGGAACCTCTCGGGCCGCCATCGGCGACCCGAGAGTTCCGCTCCAGGACGGCTGCACGTCACCCCACGGACACCAGTGTCAGGGCAGCGACACGCCCACGGTCGCCGCCCAGATGTCGTCCTTCGTCGCGGTCGGCGCGACCGCGCTCCCCCAGGCCAGGGCGAGACGGCTGGGCGAGAGCGCGGAGAACCCGAAGGTGTCGCCCGGCCACACCCCGCTCGCCCCGAAGCCCTGCGAGACCCGCACCGGCGCCGAGAGCCAGCCCTGCGCGGTCGAGAAGGTGCGCAGGTACTGCGCGTAGCCGTGCGGGTCGCTGCTGGAGAGCCAGCCGACGTAGGCGACGCCGGGCGGACCGGCGACGACCTGGATGATGTGCGGCACCTGCAGGGTGTCCGCCGGTGCCTGCACCGGAGCGGACCAGGTGGCGCCGTGGTCGCGCGAGTAGGACAGCCAGCCGGTGTCGGTGGACTGGCCCTGGGTGTCCCAGGTGGCGTAGAGGGTGCCGTCCGGGCCGAGCGCCTCGGCGCCGTCGATCCACCACTCGGCGGTGTTCATCGTCCCGGCCGACGCGCCGATCGCGACCGGCGCGGACCAGCTCGCGCCGCCGTCCATGGAGCGCGTCGCATAGAGGGAGGCGACGGTGAGGGTGTCGGTCGGGACGTTCGTGACCGTGTAGCCCTGGTAGACGACGTCGAGCGAGCCGTCCGACTCGGCGATGATCGGCGCGCTGTCGGCGCCGCTGTTCGGGTAGCCGGGGCTGATGTGCGACATCGCCGACCAGGTCCGACCGCCGTCGGTGGACTTCTGCAGCACCGCGTTGACGTCGCCGGTGGCGAACGAGCAGCTGCCGCTCGACGCGCACAGGAACGTCACGGCCGCCGCGCTCGGCCCGTAGTCCCAGGTCAGGTAGAGCGTGCCGTCCGGGCCGACGGTGATGAAGTCGCGGTCGCCCCAGTTCGCGGCGTCGGGCGGGGTGATCGCCCCGGCGGTGCGGAAACTCGCGCCGTGGTCGGTGCTGACGTCGATCACCGGGTAGCTCAGTCCGGAGCGGGAGACCATGAACGCCACGTACACCGTGCCGTCGGGCGCGACGGTGACGGCGGGGTCCCAGCTGCGCTGGCCCTTCTGCCCGACGCTGCCCGGCAGCGTCAACGGGGTGCCGAAGGCGGCGCCGCCGTTCAGCGAGCCGGAGAAGCCGATGCCCTTGCAGCCCATCCAGGCGTCGTAGACGGCGTTCGCCGCGGGATCGGCGGCCTGGATGGTCTCGGCGTTCTGGCCCGCGCAGGAGGCCGAGAGGTTCACCGGCGGGCTGACGGTGTAGGAGGAGGTCCGCGGCGCGCCCTGCGCCGGGCCCGCCGCGAGGGCGAGGGCGGCGAACCCGGCGCAGACGCCGGCGATCAGCGTCCTGAGGGCGGTACGAGGTGCCTGCACGTGCTGGTCTCCTTTGGCAGAAGGGGACTTGCGAGGACCGGGACACGTCCGCCGACGGCCCGTGGCACGATCGGCGCGACCATGCCTGGGCCGTGACGGCTTATCAGTGCAGCAGACCGCCGCCGCCACGACCAGATCCCCGACAGGCTCCGGCGGTGCCCGCTCGGGCGTGCCCCACCGGCAACGGCCGCCCCCACCCGCATCCTTGGTCCATGAGCGCACACCTGCCGACCCTCCGCGTCGCGCACACGGCGGATCTGGAACCGGACGAACGCACCGCCGCACGGGCGTTGCTCTACCGGGCCTTCGACGACATGACGGAGGACGACTGGGAGCACTGCCTCGGCGGCGTGCACGCGCTGCTGCGCGAGCCCAGCGGCCTCGTCGTCGCGCACGCGGCCGTGGTCCAGCGGCGGCTGCTGCACCTCGGCCGCGCGTGGCGGGTCGGCTACGTCGAGGGCGTCGCCGTGGAGGCGTCGCACCGCCGCCGCGGCTACGGCGGGGCGGTGATGGCGGAGGTGGAGCGCATCATCGACCGCGCCTACGAGTTCGGCGCGCTCGGCTCCTCCGACGAGGGACTGGCCTTCTACGCCGCCCGCGGCTGGCGCCCCTGGCAGGGCCCCACGTCCGCGCTCACCCCGACCGCCGGCGTGATCCGCACCCCGGACGAGGACGGCTCCGTCTTCGTGCACGCGGGCACGGCCGCACTCGACCCGACCGCGGAGCTCACCTGCGACTGGCGCGACGGCGACGTGTGGTGACGAGGCCCCGGTCCAGCCGGCACGGCACCCTGACCTCCCCGCGGGCTGCCGCGCCAGCACGCGCTGCGCGGCGGCGCGCTCCTCGTCCGTGGAATACGGCGAGGCGACGACGCGCTTCAACTCAGCGCGGCGCTCCGCGTAACGGGCGACGATTATCCCCTTGGCGCTGGGCGTCAGCCGGACGTATTGGCCCTCGCTGAGCAGCCGGTAGCGCTTGTGCTGGATGTTCGGGTCGAAGCGGCGCTTGGTGCGCCCGACCGGCACCGGGAATACCCGGCGGCCGGCGGACGTTCTGACGGTACACTAAATGAAAACGACTTCCATTTCACTTTAGAGTTGGTCGTCGCCCGCGACACGACAGGAGGCGTCATGGCCCGCAGCGAACTGCGCCCGATCGTCAAGCTCCGCTCCACCGCCGGAACCGGCTACACGTACGTGACCCGCAAGAACCGTCGCAACGACCCGGACCGCATGGTGCTGCGCAAGTACGACCCGGCGGCCGGTCGTCACGTCGAGTTCCGCGAAGAGCGCTGAGCCACCGCCGAGCCGGCCCCCGAACCACCGCCCGAAGCACCGCCCAGGCAGCACCCACGCACCACCCGAGAGGCAGGACCCGATGAAGCACGGCATCCACCCCGCGTACCGCCCCGTCGTCTTCCGCGACCGCGTGGGCGACGTCGCGTTCCTCACCCGCTCCACGCTGACCACCGACAAGACGGTCGAGTGGACGGACGGCAGGACCTACCCCGTCTTCGACGTGGAGATCTCCGCCGCGAGCCACCCCTTCTACACCGGCAACGCCCGCGTCCTGGACACCGCCGGCCGCGTCGAGCAGTTCAACCGCCGCTACGGCAAGGCCGCCTCGGGCCGCTGACGGCATGCACGGTGCACAGGGCGGCCACTCGATTCGAGTGGCCGCCCTGACGAACGCGCGTACGCTGGACTGACGTTCGTCTGTCTGACAGCCAAGTGGTCCACGGAACCGGGGGAGCCTGTGACAGGGAGGCGGTCGTCGTATGTGCACGTCACGGAGGGCTCATCCGAAGCCCAGGTCACGACGCCGGACGATACTCAAGGTCACCGCCTGGACGCTGTCGGTGCTGGTGCTGCTGGCGGCCGGCACGGCCGCCTACCTCTACCAGTCGCTGATGGGACACATCGCGACCATCTCCCTGCCCGCGTCCGTGCACAAGGCCCCGCCGGCCAAGCCCGACGCGCAGGGCCACACGCCGCTCAACATCCTGCTGCTGGGCTCACAGACGCGCGACGGCCAGCACGGCGTCAACCTGGGCAACGCCAGCAAGCTGGGCACGGACATCTCCGACACCACGATGCTGGTGCACATCGACGCCCAGCGGCGCTGGGCGGTCGTCGCCTCCATCCCACGCGACCTGATGGCGCCCCGTCCGCAGTGCCAGAGCCGTACCGACCCGAAGGTCACCGTCCCCGGCTCCGACCAGGCCATGTTCGACGAAGCGATGAACCTCGGCGGCCCGCTCTGCGCGGTGGCGACCGTGGAGCAGCTGACCGGCCTGCGGATCGACCACTTCGTCGAGATCACCTTCAACGCCTTCCAGGACCTGACCACGGCGGTCGGCGGCGTGACCGTCTGTGTGCCCCCGCCCGGGATCAACGACCCGAACTACAGCGGCCTCGTCCTCGGCCCCGGCCTGCACACGATCCAGGGCGCGCAGGCACTGGAGTTCGTCCGCGACCGCCACGGCATCGGGACGGGCACCGATCTCGGCCGGATCCAGATGCAACAGGCCTTCGTCTCCTCGTTGTTCGCGAAGGTGACGAGCAACGGCACGCTGGACGACCCGGTCACGCTCTACCAGGTGGCCAAGGCCGTCACCAGCAACATCACCGTCGACACCGGCCTCGACTCGCTACCGGCCCTGGTGGGCCTGGCCCAGGACGTGCGGGGCCTGCACAGCCACCACATCCAATTCGTCACCGCGCCCTACGAGTTCGACCCAGCGGACGTCAACAGGGTGATCCCGGGCCAGGGTTTCGACCAGCTGTGGACGGATCTGCGCCACGACCAGCCGCTGCCGGGCTCCCCCGCCGCGGCCGACTTCGGCACCAGCGCCCGCCCGGTGTCGACCTCACCTGCCGCCCCGGCGTCACCGTCCGCATCTGCCTCGCCGCCCGCACCGGCGACCCCGGCGACCCCGGGGCCGAGCATCAGCGCCGAGAGCCGGTCCGGGGACCAGAACATCTGCTCCGACCTGCCCACCCCCGTCCCCTACGGTGGGCAGCCCTGATCCCCGGGCCCCTCACGCTCAGGCGCGGGACTGGAGCCGGTCCTCGGAGCGGGCGCCCTCGGGCGCCGGGCGCGGGATCGCGAACGGGCGCATCAGCACGTAGTAGAGCGCGGCGGAGACCAGCAGGCCGAGGATCCAGGAGATGTCCGCGCCGCCGAGCTTGGCGACCATGGGGCCGGTGTAGAAGCTGGTGCTGACGAACGGGACCTCGACGGCCACACCGATCAGGTAGGCGGCCATGGTGCGCCAGTTGACCCGGCCGTAGCAGCCGTTCGGGTCGAACAGGGCCGGGATGTCGTACTGCTCGTGCCGGATCAGGTAGAAGTCGACGAGGTTGACGGCCGTCCACGGCACCAGGAAGTACGTCAGCAGCAGGATGAAGTTCTCGAAGGTGCTGAGGAAGTCGGCCTGCGCGAGCAGGGCGAGCGCGGTGCCGACGGCCGCCGCGCCGAGGATGAAGCCGGCGCGCAGGCCCTGGCCGACCCGAATGCGGAGCACCGCGCCGAGCGTGGTCGTGGTGGACATGAAGGCGCCGTAGAGGTTGAGCACGTTCACGGCCAACACGCCGAGCACGATCACCAGGAAGAACACGCCCGAGACCGAACCGGGCGCGAGGCCCACCACATAGGCGACCGAGTCCGCGCCGAACGCCTTGGGCGCGACGGCGGCCGCGACGCAGCCGAAGGCCATCATCCAGATGCTGGCGCCGACCGAGCCCGCGTAGGTCCACAGGAAGGCGGCGGCGCTGCTCGTCCGCTCGGGCAGGTAGCGGGAGTAGTCGGCGACGTAGGGGGCGTAGGTGATCTGCCAGGTGGCGGCGATGGAGACGACGAGCAGGAAGGTGCCGACGTCCAGCGAGCCGGCGTGCCAGAGCCCGGCCGGGTGCGGGGCCGAGAGCAGACGGTAGGTCAGGTAGACGAAGCCGAGCGCGGAGACGAGGCTGATCCAGCGCTCGACCTGGTGGATCAGCCGGTAGCCGTAGAGGGCCAGCACGACGCAGACGGCGGCCACGGCGATCACGCAGGCCGTGCGCGGCAGGCCCGTCCAGGCAGCGAGCGCGGCGCCGCCGAGAACGGAACTGCTGGCGAAGAAGCCGATGTACATGAGGATGACCAGCAGCAGCGGCAGCACCGCGCCGAGCACGCCGAACTGCGCCCGGCTCTGGATCATCTGCGGGATGCCGAGCTTCGGCCCCTGGGCCGAGTGCAGCGCCATGAAGACGCCGCCGAAGAGGTTGCCCACGACCAGGGCCAGGATCGCCCACGGCAGCGGCAGTCCGAGGACCACGCCCAGCGCGCCGGTGACGATCGTCGTGATCTGCATGTTCGCGGCGAACCAGACGGTGAACAGCGACCGCGGCCGGCCGTATCTCTCGTCTGCGGGCACGAACTCGAGGGCGCGCTGCTCCATGAGGCCACCTTGGGGCTAGGTGAGGCGTGGGGGTGGCCCTCATCTTCCTGTATAGAGTCAGGCAGATGTCAAGAGTGTGAATGAAAACTTTCACTCCGCGCGCTCCGGGCGCTCCGATCGCCCCGGCCGCCCGGGACGGCAGCGACCAGGACCGGAGCCGCCGGGCGCGGGCGGCGCAGCTGGGCCGCCACCAGGGCGCCGAGCACGACGAATCCGCCGAGCAGCTGCACGGGCGAGAGCGACTGCCCGAGCACGAGCCAGCCCAGGGCCGTGGCCACGACCGGACTCAGCAGCCCGAGGAAGGTGACCGAGGTGGCGGGCAGCGCCCGTATGCCGCGGAACCAGAGCGCGTAGGCGAGCGCCGCACCGACCATGCTGAGGTAGGCGTAGCCGAGCAGGTTGTCGACCGAGAGGTGCGCCGGCGGAGCCCCCTCGACCAGCAGGGCGACCGGCAGCAACAGCAGCCCGCCGGCGGTCAGTTGCCAGCCCGTCGTCGCGAGCAGCGGCGCCGGGGAGGTCCAGCGCTTCGCGAGCACGACGCCACCGGCCATCACCACCGCACCACCGAGCGCGGCGGCCAGCCCGAGCCCGTCGAGATGGGCGCCGGCGCGCAGCACCAGCAGGCTCACGCCCGCCACGCCCGCTACGCCGGACAGCACGGTGCGCAGCGACAGCCGATCCCCGAGCAACGCGGCCGAGAGCCCGGCCGCGACCAGCGGCTGCACCGCACCGACGGTGGCGGCGACGCCACCGGGCAGCCGGTAGGCGGCGACGAACAGCAGAGCGAAGAACGCGCCGATGTTGAGCGCGCCCAGCACCAGCGAGCGCCACCACCAACTGCCCTGCGGCAGCCGACGCGTGAGGGCTATCAGCAGTAGCCCGGCAGGCAGCGCGCGCAGCACGCCGGCCAGGAGCGGACGGCCGGGCGGCAGCAGCTCGGTCGTGACGAGGTAGGTCGACCCCCAGATCGCGGGGGCGAACGCGGTCAGGAGCACCGGGGCGAGTCGATTCCTTAGCACTAAGCCAATATATCTCAGCGCTAAGACATCCGTCCATGGATCCCCTACCCTGAAGCCGTGGCAGATCATGTGGACCGGGTGGTGCGGCAGTGGGCGGCGGAGCGCCCCGATCTCGACGTCTCCCCCATGGAGGTGATCGGCCGGCTGAAGCGCCTGAGTCGCCTGGTCGACGCCGAGCTGAAGCGGAACTTCGCGGCGTACGACCTCGACGCGGCGTCCTTCGACGTCCTCGCCACGCTGCGCCGCAGCGGGGCGCCGTACCGGCTGACGCCGACCGCGCTGATGCAGTCCGCGATGGTCACCTCCGGTGCGATCACCCAGCGCCTGGACCGCCTGGAGGCGCGCGGCCTGGTCACCCGCTCCCTCAGCGAGGTGGACGGCCGCAGCCGCGAGGTGGCCCTGACCGGCGCCGGTCACGCCCTGATCGACCGCGCGCTGCCCGCCCACGTGGACACCGAGCGCGGTCTCCTCGCCGGCCTGGACCCGGCGGAGACGTCGGCGCTGGTCGAGACGCTGCGCACGCTCCTCGCCTCGCTCGGCGACAGCGCGGCCGACAGCGAGGGGTGAGGCGAGGCTCAAGCCCTCCACCTCTCGTGATGCGCGCCCGCACGGGCCGCGCGATCGTGGAGGGGTGGGCATCATCGTGCTGGTGGAACCGCAGGCGGGGCACACCCCCGACCTCGACGGCAAGAGCTGGGTGGTCGGCGGCCTGCGGGCCGTCCACGCCGCGGCGTCCGATCCCGAGGCGCCGGGTGATCCGGCCGGGCGGACGTTGTGCGGCCAGGACACCGCTGCGATGGAGAAGCACAGCTACCACCCGACGGCCCCGGGCGAGCACTGGTATCCGGCGAACCTGACCCCGTGGCTCTGCCACGACTGCGACGCCGCGCTCAGGCGGTGAGCTCCGGCTCGAACACCGGGGAGCCCGGTGTGACTACTTGTACGGATAGTGACGGGAGTGGTCGCCCGCCTCCCACGCCGCGCGCAGCTCCGGGGCGGACGGGTCCCAGTCCGGGCGGATCTCCCGGGTGACCTCGCGCAGGTCGCGGCGGAGGTCCTCGACGGACGGGCGGCCCCAGTACCAGTAACCGTTGTAGACGCTGTGGATCACCAGCCCCGGCTTCAGCACCAGGGTGTGCGGCACCATCGGATTGTGGGTCGGGTCGGTGTACTCCTGGATCTCCAGGTCCTGCTGCACCTTCCGGCCCACGTCCGAGAGGAAGGTCCACTGTGCGCCCACCGAGGCGCGGAACTCGTTGAGTTCGAAGAGGTTGTCCGTCGCGATCGTCACGACCCGGGTGTAGGCGACGGCGATCTCCGACCAGTGGGCCGCGAGTTGCAGGTGCTGCTGGTGGTCCTTGGGGCAGAAGTGACCGCGCGACAGGATCAGCACCAGCGGGTCGCCGCCCTGCAGTTCGCTCAGTTTGCGGCGGGTCCTGGTGTGGTCGGTCAGCTCGTAGTCCGGGAAGACCCCGCCGGGCACGATGTCGGCACGCATCTTCGACTCCTTCCGATCCTCAGGCCGGGAACGATCTCCATCATCCCCTGACCGGACCCCCGGCACGTTTCGTCGCCGCCGTTTGGCACATCATCCAGTTCCGAGTCACGATCACCGTACATGCGAACAATGGCGGCCACAATCACTCGCATCTACCATGCTGGAGCGCACTTCTTCCTCGCTTCCGCGAGGTCTGGAACCGGCGCGGAACGCAAGGAGCACGGGACGTGATCATCGGGGATCTGCTGAGCCTGGAGGACCTTCGGATCGAGGTGGCCTGGGCCACCTCGGACCAGCTGGCACGCGAGGTCACCGGCGTCACCTCGACCGATCTCCAGGACCCGGCGCGCTACCTGCGGCCCGGCGAGCTGGTGCTGACCGGCCTGGTCTGGTGGCGCCCCGACGAGCTGGCCGCCGATCCGGTCGCCGCCGCCCAGGCCGCCGGGCGCTTCGCGACCGCACTGCGCAGTGCGGAGGCCGCCGGGCTGCTGGCCGGGGAGGGCACGCACGGCGCCGTTCCCGCGGAACTCGCGGACGCCTGCCGACGCCACGACATCCCGCTGCTCGCGGTCCCCGCCGGGACCAGCTTCCGGGCCGTCACCGACCGCGTCTACCTGCGCCTCTGGGGCGAGCTCCAGCACCAGGCCGAGGACGCGGCCACCGTCCCCGCGGCGGTGCGCCGCGACCTGCTCACCCTCCGCCACTCCGGCGCCACCCCGTCGGAGCTGCTGACACGGGCGGTCACCGACCTCGGCCTCCCCCACTGCTCGCTCCTCACGAGCGCGGGCCGGCTGCTCGGCACCTCCGACCCGGCGGCGAGCACGAGCGGAACGCGCGTGCAGCGCACGACCGCTGAGCCGAACCGCCGGAGCGGACCCGGCCGACCGCGCACGGGATCCGCCGCGCGCTCGGCCGGCCGGCGAACCGGACTCGGCGAGGCCGGCGCACCCGACGCGCCCAGAGGGTCCCACGTGCCGCAGGACGTCGCCGAGGTGGCCGCGCTGGCCGTCGGCGAGCCGGGGGTGACGCCGTTCGACGGGTGGCTGCTGCGTCCGCACAGCGCGCCCGCGCCCGCGGCGGCCGCCGTGTTGCGCGGGCTGGCCGAGTTGCTGGCGCCGCTCGCCGCGCACGCCCACTCGACCTCCGCGGCCCAGCGGCAGGGCGGGGCACGGGTCGTGGACCTGCTGCGCGGGCCGGCGCGGGGCCACGCGGGCGGGGACCGCTCGGACGCCGGGCTCGCCGAGGCGCTGCACTCCTGCGGCCTTCCGGCCGACGCGGCCCTGACCCCCGTGGTCGCGCGCGTCGCGCACCGGCCCGCGGCCTGGGCCGCGGTGGCACTGGCCGAGGCGCTGCAGGAGATCGACGCCCCGTTCGTCGTCGCCCCGGACCCGAACGGGACGGAGCCCGGCCGGGCGACGGGCCTGTGCGCCGCACCCGAAGCCCTGGTGACGCGGGCGCTGGAGGAGTCCTGGCCGGGGCTGCGTACGGCCCTGACCGCCCCTCGGACGGCGCAGGACGGCATCTCCACGCAGCAGTCCGGGTTCGCCGCCGCGGTCGGACCCTGCTCCGCGCCCGGGCTCGACTCGCTGCGCCGGGCCCTCACGCAGGCCGACTGGACGATCGACTCCCTCCCCGCCGACGGCGTCGCCGGCAGCGAGACACTCGACTCGCTCGCCGCCCTGCTGCGCGGCGTGCCCGCGGGGGTGCGGGACGCGTACCGGGAGCGGCTGCTCGGCCCCCTGCACGCGCACGACCAGGTCAATCCGGTCTCGCTGCTGGAGACCCTGGCGGTCTTCCTGGAGCTGGACGGCTCCTGGTCCCGGGCGGCCCGGGTGCTGCACGTGCACGTCAACACGGTGCACTACCGGGTGCGCCGGATCGAGGAGTTGACGGGGCGGAGCCTGGCCCGGCTGGAGGACCGGGCGGACCTGCTGGCCGCCCTGCTGTGCGACCCCTTGTTTAACTGATCGGGTTGAACTATTTTCTCGGCACGCCATCCGCCACGCCGCCCGCGCGAAGGAGCTTGCCCGTGTCCGAGCAGACCGTCGACTCACCTCCCGTCAGATCCCAGCGCCTGAACGGCGGCGTGCTGGGCATGGTCGACATCGCCGCGGCGACCATGGCCAACATCGGCCCCGCGATGAGCTTCTTTTTCGGCTTCGGGTTCCTCGCCACGACCGCCGGTGTCGCCTCACCGCTCACCGTCGTCGCGGCCGGCATCGCCGTCGCCCTGCTCGGGAACACGCTCGCCCAGTTCTCCCGGGCGCACCCCTCGGCCGGCAGCTTCATCACCTTCGTCGGCAAGACCTTCGGTCCGACCAGCGCGGTCACCACCGCGCTGCTGGCCGGCCTCGGCTACATCATCGCGATGGCGTCCGTGATCGCGGTCTCCGGGGGGTTCCTGGAGACGACGCTCAACCACTACCTCAAGTGGAACGTGCCCTGGATCATCTGGACGCTGATCCTCACCGCCGTCGCGGTCGCGCTGATGATCCGCGGCATCGCCGTCTCCACCAAGCTGGCCGGGTTCTTCTTCGGTGTCGAGATGCTGGTGCTGGTCGTCGTCTCGATCGCGGCCATCGTCAACCACGCCGGGCACCTCTCGCTCGCCCCCTTCATGCCGGGCAAGATCAGCGGCGGTTTCCAGGGGCTGGCCGAGGGCTTCCCGCTCGCCGTCTACCTCTTCATCGGCTGGGAGAACTCCGCCGCGCTCGCCGAGGAGACCCAGGACCCGCGCCGCAACGTGGGCCGGGCCGTGTTCCTCTCCATCGGCGTCATGTCCGTCAGCTACCTGCTCTTCTCCTACGCCACCCTGACCGGCTTCGGCTACGACGTCTCCAAGGTCGGCGCCTCGGCCGTCCCGTTCATCGACGTCGCCCAGGGCACGCTGGGCGTGCTGGCCTTCTTCGCCTACATCGCCGGGCTCACCTCGACCCTCGGCGCGCTGATCGCGGGCACCAACTCGCAGGCCCGGCTGGTCTTCAACGCGGGGCGCGAGGGACTGCTGCCCGCCGCGATCGGCGCGGTGCACCCGACCCGGCGCACCCCGACCCGGGCGATCCTGACCTTCGTGGCCATCTCGCTGCTGATCATCGGCGGCTGGGGGCTCGGGCACCTGCTCGGCGGCCACGCGGCCTCGGCCTCGATGGACCCGATGGTCTTCTTCTCCGAGTCGTCCACCATGGGCACGATCCTGGTGCTGCTGGTGTACCTCGCGTCCAACGTGGCGCTGCCGTTCTACTACCGGCGCTACCGGCCCAGCGAGTTCCACTGGCTGCGGCACGGGCTGCTGCCGGGCCTCGGTGCGGCGTCGATCCTGGTGCCGCTCTACTACCTGGTCAAGCCGGGCCAGCCGGACCCGTTCGACTGGTTCCCCTACCTGGCCCTCGGCATCCTGCTCGCCGCGCTCGGCTACGCCACCGTCCTGGTGCGCCGCGACCCGACCCTGGGCGACCGCGTCGGCTCGATCGTCGCGGACAGTCACTAGGGAAGCGGCGCGAGCCGGAGGTTAGGGTGACGGCGTGGTGAGCGCTGCGGGCAAGTTCGGCCCCTACAACCAGGCGGGTCCGTTCCCCGCCTTTCCCGGGGCGGGCCCGCAGACCGGCGCGGACCTGGTCCGCTCGCGGATCGCCCTGCACCTGCGGCTCGGTGCGCTGCGGCCGGGCGAACGGCTGCCGGACACCGGGCATCTCGCCGAGCAGCTCGGCATCGGCGAGATGACGGCGCGGCGCGCGCTGGAGGGCATGTGCCAGGACGGGCTGCTGGACCGGCGGCGCGGCCGGACCGGCGGCACGTTCGTCTCGGCCGACTGGTACGCCGTCGTGCCCGCCTGCCACGACCCGGCGGCGGCCGCCGCCGTCGCCGCGTTCCTGCTGCTGCTGGAATGCGGGCTGGTCGCGCACGCCTCAGGCGAGGTGGGCGCGGAGCAGCTCAAGGGGCTGCGCGACCTGGTCGCCCGCATCGGGGAGGCCGACGCGGACCGGGACGCGCTGCCGGAGCTGGAGACCAGGTTCCACCTCGACCTGGCCGAGACCCTCGGCGGCCCGGCGGTCCGGGCCGTCGCGGCGGACCTGCTCGGCCGGCTCAGCCTGCTGCGTCCGCTGCCGGACGCGGCCGCGGTGCTGCGCCGGAATCCGTGCCACGAGCGGCTGTTGACGCAGCTGGCGGCCGGCCGCACGGACCGCGCGATCGGGGCGGTCAAGGGACTGCACGCGACGACGTCCGGACCGGCCCCGCAGGCCGGCCCGGACGTCGCGGGCACCACCGGTCCGTAGCCGTCAGCGCACGTCGTAGCGGTCCAGGTCCATGACCTTGGCCCAGGCGGCGACGAAGTCCGCGACGAACTTCTGCCGGGCGTCGTCGCTGCCGTAGACCTCGGCGACGGCCCGCAGCTCGGAGTTGGAGCCGAAGACCAGGTCGACCCGGCTGCCGGTCCACTTCACCGCGCCGGAGGCGTCGCGGCCCTCGAAGCTGCTCGCGTCCTCGGCCACCGGCGTCCAGGTGGTGTCCAGGTCCAGCAGGTTGACGAAGAAGTCGTTCGTCAGTGCGCCGGGCCGGTCGGTGAACACGCCCAGGGCGGACTGCTGGTGGTTGGCACCCAGCACACGCAGACCGCCGACCAGGACGGTCATCTCGGGTGCGGAGAGGTTCAGCAGGTTCGCCTTGTCGAGCAGCAGGTACTCGGCGGCCAGGGTGGTGCCCTTGCCGAGGTAGTTGCGGAAGCCGTCCGCGGCCGGCTCCAGCGCAGCGAAGGACTCGACGTCGGTCAGCTCCTGCGTCGCGTCGCCGCGGCCCGGCGTGAACGGCACCTCCACGGTGACGCCCGCCGCCTTGGCCGCCTGCTCGACGCCGAGATTGCCGGCGAGCACGATCACGTCCGCGAGGGAGACCTGCTTGCCGCCCGACAGCTCGGAGTTGAACGCCTGCTGGACGCCCTCGAGGGCGCGCAGCGCGACCGCCAGACGGTCCGGGTCGTTGACCTCCCAGCCGTTCTGCGGCTCCAGCCGGACGCGCGCGCCGTTGGCGCCGCCGCGCTTGTCGCTGCCGCGGAAGGACGCCGCGGCGGCCCACGCCGTGGACACCAGCTGGGCGACGGACAGGCCCGCGTCGGCGATCTGCTGCTTGAGCTTGGCGAGGTCCGACGGATCGACCTGCGAGCGCGACTCGGCCGGGATCGGGTCCTGCCACAGCAGCTGCTCGGCCGGGACCTCCGGGCCGAGGTAGCGGGCGATCGGGCCCATGTCGCGGTGGGTCAGCTTGAACCAGGCGCGGGCGAAGGCGTCGGCGAACTCGGCCGGGTGCTCCATGAAGCGGCGCGAGATCGGCCCGTAGATCGGGTCGAGGCGCAGCGAGAGGTCGGTGGTGAGCATGGTCGGCTGGTGCCGCTTGGCGGGGTCGAACGCGTCCGGCACGGAGTCCGCGCCCGCGCCGTCCTTCGGGCGGTACTGGAACGCGCCGGCCGGGGACTTGAACAGCTCCCACTCGTAGCCGAAGAGGATCTCGAAGAAGCTGTTGTCCCAGGTGGTCGGGGTGTTGGTCCAGATCCCCTCCAGCCCGGAGGTGATCGCGTCCGTGCCCACACCGGTGCGGAAGGTGGACTTCCAGCCGAGGCCCTGCTCCTCCAGCGGCGCGCCTTCCGGGGCCTCGCCGACGCTGTCGGCGGGGCCGGCGCCGTGCGTCTTGCCGAAGGTGTGGCCACCGGCGATGAGCGCGACGGTCTCCTCGTCGTTCATCGCCATCCGGTAGAAGGTCTCGCGGATGTCGCGCGCGGCGGCGATCGGGTCCGGGTTGCCGTTGGGGCCCTCGGGGTTGACGTAGATCAGGCCCATCTGCACCGCGGCGAGCGGGTTCTCCAGCTGGCGGTCGCCGGTGTAGCGCTCGTCGCCGAGCCAGGTGCCCTCCGGGCCCCAGTACACGTCCTCGTCCGGCTCCCAGGCGTCCACGCGGCCGCCGCCGAAGCCGAAGGTGGCGAAGCCCATGTCCTCCAGCGCGACGTTGCCGGTGAGGATGATCAGGTCGGCCCAGGACAGGGCCTTGCCGTACTTCTTCTTGACCGGCCAGAGCAGCCGGCGCGCCTTGTCCAGGCTGGCGTTGTCCGGCCAGGAGTTGAGCGGGGCGAAGCGCTGCTGGCCGGTGCCGCCACCGCCGCGGCCGTCGCGGATCCGGTAGGTGCCGGCGCTGTGCCAGGCCATCCGGATCATGAACGGGCCGTAGTTGCCGAAGTCGGCGGGCCACCAGGGCTGGGAGGTGGTCAGCACCTGGCCGATGTCGCGCTTGACCTCCGCCAGGTCGAGCGCGCTGAACGCGGCCGCGTAGTCGAAGTCCTCACCCAGCGGGTTCGCCACAGCCGGGTTCTTCGCCAGGATCTTCAGATTCAACCGGTCCGGCCACCACTGGCGGTTCCCGCCGCCCTGTGTCGGGTGCGGCGCGCGCCCGTGCGCGACCGGGCACCCGCCCGCGCCCCCCGCGTTCGCATCGAGATTGACATCAATGTTCTCGGACATGGCAATCCTTCCGGGCTGGTCGAGCAAGTCCGAAGTCTGGCTGGCGGAAGAGGCGAGGGCACTCAGGCGCGCCGGGCGACGATCGATTCGCCGTCTGCGAACGGTGTCGGGCTGGTAGCGTCGCCGTTCTGCATCTCAAGTGATCTTCAGGGAGGAGACGACGGATGGCTTCGATCTTCCCCGAGACCGTCCTGCGGACGGACTCACTGGTCCTGCGTCCATTCTCACGCGCGGACGTGGAGGACACACGCATCGCCGCGTCGGACGAGCTGACGCAGACCTGGCTGCCCCTGCCCCTCCCTTACACCCTGGACCACGCCGTCGACTGGTGCACCCGCGCCTCGCACGCGCTGCGCGATTCAGGCGACGGCGTCCACTTCGCGATCGCCGACCCGGACACCGACAGGCTGCTGGGCACCATCGGGCTACGCAAGACCGACTGGCGCGCACTGACCACCGAGGTCGGCTACTGGATCGCGCCCTGGGCGCGCGGACGCGGCGTGGCGGTGGAGGCCGCCCGCGAGATCGGCCGGTGGGCGCTGGAGGAGCGCGCGCTGGAGCGCGTGGAGCTGCGGGCCGCGACCGGCAACCTCGCCTCCCGTCGGGTCGCCGAGCGCGCCGGCTACCGACAAGAGGGAGTGCTGCGCAACGCCGGGATCACGCACGGCGGGCGCGTCGACCTCGCGGTCTACTCGCTGACCCCCGACGACCTCGACCACTCGCACCAGGAAGGCCGATGACATGCGCGCCGTCGTGATGGACCGGATCGGGGAGCCGGTCGTGGTGCGGGAGGTGCCGGACCCGGTGGCGCCGGCCGGCGGGGTCGTGGTGCGGGTGCACGCGACGGGGCTGTGCCGCAGCGACTGGCACGCGTGGGCCGGGCACGACGACGACGTCGTGCTGCCGCATGTGCCGGGGCACGAGCTGGCCGGGGTGGTCGTCGAGGTCGGCGCGGGTGTCGAGCACTGGGCCGTGGGCGACCGGGTGACCGTGCCGTTCGTCTGCGGCTGCGGCCGCTGCGACTACTGCCGCTCCGGCAACGCGCAGGTCTGCCCCGACCAGCAGCAGCCCGGCTTCACCCACTGGGGATCCTTCGCCGAACTGGTCGCGCTGCACGCCGCCGACACCAATCTGGTGGCGGTGCCGGACGGCGTCTCCTTCGAGGCCGCCGCGAGTCTCGGCTGCCGGTTCGCGACCGCGTTCCGCGCGCTGACGGGCCGGGCCCGGCTGCAGGCCGGCGAGTGGCTCACCGTGGTCGGCGCGGGCGGGGTCGGCCTGAGCGCGGTGATGATCGCGAAGGCGCTCGGCGCGCGGGTCGTCGCCCTCGACCGGCACCAGGGCGCGCTGGACGTGGCGTCCGCGCTCGGCGCCGACGCGGTGCTGCTGTCGGACGGCGTCGCGGACGGCAACGCGGACGGTGCCGTCGACGTCCCCGCCCGGGTGCACGCGCTCACCGACGGCGGCAGCCACGTCGCGGTCGACGCCGTCGGCAGCGAGCAGACCTGCGCGGACGCCGTGCTGAGCCTGCGCCGTCGCGGCCGGCACGTCCAGGTCGGCCTGCTGCCGCCGGTCGACGGCCACCCGCGGGTGCCGATGGCCCGCGTCATCGGCTGGGAGCTGGACCTGCTCGGCAGCCACGGGATGGCGGCGGCCGACTACCCGGCGATGCTCGCCCTGATCGAGAGCGGCGCGCTCGCCCCGCAGCGGCTCATCGAGCGGGTCGTGGGCCTCGACGAGGCGGCGGCGTTGCTGCCGGGCTTCGACCGGGCCTCCCCCGCCGGGATGACGATGATCGATCCGCTCCGCGGCTGAATCCACGACGGACCCGGCCGGGGTGGCGGGCGTGGCGTCCGGATTTGTACGGGTTTGGCGGGTGATGATGGGGCGGTGCGACTTGATCACGTTTCCTACGCGGTGGCCCGCGACAGCTTCGTCTCGACCGTCCAGCGGATCGGCTCGGCCCTCGGCGCCGGGTTCGTCGACGGTGGCGTGCACCCACGCTTCGGCACCCGCAACTTCATCCTGCCGCTGAGCGGCGGCACCTACGTCGAGGTCGTCACCACGCTCGACCACCCCGCCGCCGACCGGGCGCCCTTCGGCCAGGCGGTCGCCCGCCGCGCCGCCGAGGGCGGCGGCTGGCTCGGCTGGGTGGTCTCGGTCGACGACATCGCGCCGGTCGAGGCCCGCCTCGGCCGCACCTCGGCCGAGGGCCACCGGGTCCGTCCCGACGGGTTCGACCTGCGGTGGAAGCAGATCGGCCTGCTGGAACTGCTGGAGGACCCGCAACTGCCCTACTTCCTCCAGTGGTTGGTCCCCGCCGAGGAGCGCCCGAGCGCCGACCCGCGCACTCCCAGCACCATCCGCGGGGTCTCCATCGCCGGCGACGCCGCGTCCATCGCCGAGTTCCTGGGCGAACCGGCCGACCACCCGCTCGACCAGATCGACGTCACCTGGGTCGACGACGAGGAACCGGGCCTGGTCGCGGTCGAGTTCGCCACGGCTCACGGACCGGTCACGATCTGAGCCCGCACCTGACGGGCGAACGTGATTCTTTGACGAAGCGTCACCCCCGCGCCACCCGCCGGGGTTAGCATCGCGGCCGCGTGCATGCCAAGTGCTGCACGCGGCCGACGCGTTCCGTCGGCCCCCTGCCGCCGTCCCGGAGGACCGATGGCCGTCCCGCGTCGCCCCGTCCCGCGTCGCCTCATCTCGTGCGTGCTGACCGCCGCCGCCTGCCTGTTCCCGCTCGCGCTGTCCAGCGTCCCCGCCACCGCGCAAGCTGCCACCGCACCAGACAGCGGGAGCCTCTCGCTCGCCCAGGGCACCTCGGTCGGGCTGCACAACACCTACGACGACACGACCGCCTTCCCCTACCTCGCCCAGGCGCTGGACAGCGGCGCCTCGCTGATCGAGCTCGACACCTGGGTCGACCCGGTCACCCTGGAGTGGAAGGTCAGCCACAGCAACCCGCTCGGCAACAAGAACAACTGCGTCGACGCGAGCAGCGCCGCCGACCTCTACACCGGCGGCGCCAACAAGGACCTGGGCAGCTGCCTGGACGACATACGCATCTGGCTGGCCGCGCACCCCGGACATCCGCCGATCATGATCAAGCTGGAGATGAAGGCCGGGTTCGACGCCACCGTCGGCCTCGGCCCGACCCAGCTCGACTCGCTGGTCCAGGCCCACCTCGGCGCCGACGTCTACAAGCCCGCCGACCTGATGGCCGGCTACCCGAGCCTGGACGCCGCGGCCCGCGCCAACGCCTGGCCCACGCGCTCCGCGCTCGCGGGCAAGGTGATCCTGGAGGCCATCCCGGGCACCTTCGAGATGAACAACCCCTTCGACCACCTCTGGACCGACACCGAGTACGCCCAGCACCTCAACGCCCTGCAGGCCGCCGGCCGACTCGGCGACGCGCAGATCTTCCCCTCCGTCCTCGGCGCCGCCTCGGGCGACCCGCGCACCCGCTACTCCGACGCGACGCTGCGCCCGTGGTTCGTCGTCTTCGACGGCGACGCCCACGCCTTCGTGGACGGCGGCATCGACACCTCCTGGTACGACGCCAACCACTACCTGCTGGTGATGACGGACGCCCAGAACGTCACCCCGGCGCTGTCCGACACCGCCCCGTCCGCCGCGGACGCCTCCGCCCGCGTCGCCAAACTCGCCGCCGCCCACGCCTCCTTCGTCTCCTGCGACTGGACGGGCCTGCCGTCCGTCCTGGCGGAGCAGCTGCCGCGCGGCTGACATCCGGCCCTCGCGGCTCGCCGGGCTCGGCGAGCCGCGAGGGGTACGGCGGCGAGCAGGTCGTACGGTGGTCCGATGCGCAGCGTGAGCTACTCGATGAACGTCTCGCTGGACGGCTACATCGCTGGGCCGGACGGCGACTTCAACTGGACCGAGCCCGACGAGGAGCTCTTCCGCTTCGTCACCGACGAGATCCGCGGCGTCGGCGTCTACCTGATGGGGCGCCGGCTGTACGAGACGATGCTGTACTGGGAGACCGCCGACCTGGCCTCACTCGACGAGCCGAGGCGCGTGTGGGCCGCGCTCTGGAACCCGCTCCCCAAGGTGGTGTTCTCCCGCACGCTCTCGGCCGTGCAGGGTCATGCGCGTCTGGCCTCCGGCCGGCTGACGGAGGAGATCGAACGCCTGCGGTCCGAGCCGGGGCCCGGTGACATCGCGATCGGGGGCGCGACACTCGCGGCCGAGGCCGCCGCGCTGGGGCTGATCGACGAGTTGCGGACCAGAGTCGCCCCGGTGCTGCTCGGCGGCGGCACCCCGTTCTTCCCGCGAGCCGAACGCCGCGTGGATCTGGAGCTCGTCGGGACCCGCACCTTCCCCTCCGGAGTCGTGTACCTCCGCCATCGGGTGGCACGCTAGGCGCCCGATCAGGAAGGATCGCGGCATCACCAGCGGCCACCCCGTCGATCCCCGTCCGAAGATTTTCCGGGGAGCTGTCACACTCGCACGCTGCCGATTGTCATAGCTGTGGAACGTCAGAAAACGGCACACACGGCTAGGAGATCGTCATGGAACCGCGTCTGAACCTCTTCGGCAGCGGCATCGGCCCGTCCCTGCTCAAGTACATCAACTCCGCGGGCAAGGTCGTCTCGGACTCGGGAGTGCCGCACCCCACCCAGGAACTGGTGAAGATCCGCGCCAGCCAGATCAACGGCTGCGGCATGTGCACCGACATGCACACCAAGGACGCCACCGCCGCCGGAGAGACCCAGCAGCGCCTCAACCTGGTGGCCACCTGGCGCGAGGCCACGGTGTTCACCGATGCCGAGCGTGCGGCGCTGGAGCTGGCGGAGGAGGGGACGCGGATCGCGGACGCGGCCGGGGGCGTCAGCGACGAGGTGTGGCAGAACGCCGCGAAGCACTACGACGAGGAGCAGTTGGCCGCGCTCATCGGGCTGATCGCGATCATCAACGCGTACAACCGCATCAACGTGATCAACCGCACGCCGGCCGGCGACTACCAGCCGGGCATGTTCGGCTGACGCTGGGCCTCGCTGCCCACGGCGTGCCGCACTGTGCCCCCGGCCCCCCGAGCCGGGGGCGCAGTGCTGCCCCGGAGAACCCTCAGCAGGAGGCCTTGTAGACGTATTTGGCGACCTGGGGGTCGTTCAGGTTGTCCTTGGTGATCGGGATCATCGTGGTGCCGATCGAGGCCGTCACCGGCTTGCCCGCGAAGGCGGCGGCGAGCTGGTCGACCGCCTCGGTGCCGATCGCGGCCGGGTCCTGCGCCACTAGGACCTGCAGGGTGCCGTTCTTCAGCGCGGTGATCTCGTCCGGCTCGGCGTCGAACGCGGCGACCTTCACCGCGCCCTGCTTGCCCGCCTGGGCGAGGCCGGTCGCCACGCCCTGGCCGGTGTTGGTGTTGCCGGCGAAGACCCCGCCGAGATCGGGGTGCGCGGCCAGGGTGGACTGGATCTGGGAAGCCGCGGTCGCCGGCAGGTCGTTGTCGTAGAGCGTGGGCAGCACCTTGATGTTCGGGTACTTGGCCATCTCCTCGGTGAAGCCCTTGATCCGGGCGTCGGTGGTGGAGATGCCGGGCTTGACGCTGATCACGACGACGGAGCCCTTCTCGCTCATCTGCTTGGCGAGCGCGTCGGCGGCGACCTGGCCGCCCTTCTCGTTGTCGGAGGAGATCCGGGTGATCCCCACCGAGGAGTCGGTGACGGAGGTGTCCACCAGGGCGACCTTCGTCCCGGAGGACTGGATCTGCTTGAGCGACGGGGTGAGCGCGTCGGTGTCCACCGGCGAGATCATCAGGCCGTCCGGGTGGGCGGCGCCGACGGAGTCGATCAGCGGGCGCTGCACCGAGACGTCCCACTGGGCGGAGCCGTCGGCGCTGAAGCTGAAGCCCTTGGCCTTGGCCTCGGCCTGGGCGGCGCAGGTCATGGTGATGTAGAAGGGGTCGCTCTTCACTCCCGTGATCAGAGTGATCTTCTTGCCGGCCTGCGCGCCGCCGCCCCCGCCGGAGGTGCCGGAGGAACTGCAGGCGGCCGTGGCGAACAGGGCGAGGGTGGCCGTGACGGCCGCGAGAAGTGCGCGTTGGCGAGGGTGGGTCGACATGGTGGTGGTGTCCTCTCTTGCGCCTTGCGGCGAGATGAGCTCCGCTTCAGCTGCGCTCGCGGGTGCGGCGGCGCATCTGGTCGATGTAGACGGCCGCGACCAGGACCACGCCCACCGCCACGTCCTGCCAGTACTGCTGGACGCCGATGACGATCAGTCCGGTGCTCAGCACCGCCGGGATGAAGACGCCGATGACCGTGCCGAGCACCGAGCCGCGCCCGCCGAAGAGGCTGGTCCCGCCCAGGACCACGGCCGTGATCACCTTGAGGTTGTCGGTGGAGTGGCCGGCGATGGAGGTGGTGCCGTAGGAGGCGAGCCACATCACCGCGCCGAGCCCGGCGAGCAGGCCCATCAGCGCGTAGACCTTGACCAGGTGCCGGCCGACGCGGATGCCCGCGCGACGGCTGGCGGCCGGGTTGGAGCCGATGGCGAACGTGTGGGTGCCGAACCGGGTGGTGCCCAGCACCAGGCCGAAGACCAGCGTCACGGCGGCGGCCAGGATCACCAGCCACGGGATGCCGAGCAACTTGCCGTAGCCGAGGGTGTTCTGCAGGTTCGTGGCGGCGGCGTCGGCCGGGTCCTGGCCGCCGGTGGCGAGCTCGGCGATGCCGAGGGCGGCGCCGAGGCCGCCGAGGGTGACGATCAGCGGCGGCACCTTCTCCGTCGCGACGACCACCCCCTGCAGCGCGCCCCAGGCGGCCCCCACCACCAGCGCGATGACCACGCAGACGGCGACCGTCCCCCAGCCCGCGCCCGCGCCGCCGTGGTGGATGTTGTACTCCCCCGCCGCGACCGCGGCGAGCACCAGCACGGAGCCGATCGACAGGTCGATGCCCGCGGTGATGACGACATAGGTCATACCGACGCCGAGCACCAGGTAGATGGCCGCGTTGACGGCGATCTGGGTCAGGTCGTAGGTGGTGAAGAACTTGCCGGGCGCGGCGATGGTGAAGAAGGCCACGAGCGCGGCGAGGATCAGGAAGGTCCACAGCTCGCTGACGGAGGCGGCGCGGCGCAGCAGTGACGGCGACGCCGCGCCGTCGGCAGCGCCGGCCGGGGCGTCGGCGAGCACGCCGTTCTCAGCCGCGGGCTGCAGGCCCTCGGGCCTCGTGGTCGTCATCGGGCCTCCTCGTCCTCGGCCCGCTGGTGCTCGGGCTGTTGGGGCGTCGCCGGCCTGGCCGGAGTGGCGGCCTCAGTGGCCTCAGCGGCCTCGGCCCACGTGGTGCCTGCCGCCCCCACGGTCCGCGGTTCCGCGTCCGGCCGGCCCGGGCCGGGTGCGGAGTCCGTGGCCGGCGAGGCCGGGGCCGAAGCCACCTGGGCGCTCGGCGCGGGATCCGCCGCCCGGTCGAGCGAACCGGTCATGGCGCCCACCAGCTCCTCGATGGTCGTCTCGGCCCCCCGCAGCGAGGCGACCCTGCGCCCGAGGCGCAGCACCTCGACGCGGTCCGCCACCGACAGCACCTCGGGCATGTTGTGGCTGATCAGCACGACGCAGATGCCCCGGTCGGCGACCCGCCGCACGGTCTCCAGCACGCGCGCCCGCTGCACCACGCCGAGCGCGGCCGTGGGCTCGTCGAGGAAGATCACGCGGTTGGCGAAGGCCACCGCCCGGGCCACCGCGACCGACTGGCGCTGCCCGCCGGAGAGCGCCGCCACCGGCGCGCTCGGGTCCTTGAGCGTGACGCCGAGTTCGGCGAAGGCCCGCACGGCCTCGCGGCGCATGGCGGGCCGGTCCAGCACGCCGATCCGGCCGAGCAGGCCACCGCGCACCAGCTCACGGCCGAGATAGAGATTGGCGGGCGCGTCCAAGTCCTGGGCCAGGGACAGGTCCTGATAGACCGTCTCCAGGCCGTGCCGGCGGGCATCCTGAGGCCCGCCGAAGCGCACCGGCGCACCGTCGATCCGGATCTCGCCGCCGTCCGGGGCGAGCACCCCGGACAGCACGCCGACCAGGGTCGACTTGCCCGCGCCGTTGTCACCGATCAGGGCCACCACCTCGCCCGCGAAGGCCGTGAAATCGGCCCCCTGCAGCGCGTGGACATGCCCGAACCGCTTGACCACGCCGCGTGCTTCCAGCAACGGCTCCGCCACGGCACACCTCCCCGCGATGCGTCGGAGACAACGTTGTCGTCGATGGCTGGGATTGAACATGGTCGCTGACGGCACGTCAATGCTTCTGACAGGCCTGCAGGTCACTCCACCTCCCGGGCAACGTTGTCTATGCTGTGCCGCAGTCGGGGCTCCCCCGCAGGCATTCCCCGGAAGGGACGGTGGCCGCACATGTCAGCCGGCACGGATCATCCCGGCGTCCCCATCAGGCCCACCATGAAAGACGTGGCCGCGGCCGCGGGCGTGGGTCTGAAGACCGTCTCCCGGGTCGTCAACGGCGAGGCGGGTGTCAGCGAGGAGACGGCGAGACGCGTCCGCGCGGTCATCGACCAGCTGGGCTTCCGCCGCAACGACGGCGCCCGGCTGCTGCGTCAGGGCGCGCGCACCGGCAGCGTCGGGCTGCTGCTCGAGGACGTGGCCGATCCGTTCTACTCGCAGCTGAGCCGGGCGGTGGAGGAGGTGGTGCGCGCCCACGGCGCACTGCTGCTGACCGGCTCCTCCGCCGAGGACTCCGAGCGGGAGCGCGCGCTGGCGCTCGGCTTCTGCGCCCGGCGCGTCGACGGGCTGGTCGTCGTGCCCACCTCCGCCGACCACGGCTACCTCGCCCCCGAGGCGGCCGCCGGCACGGCGCTGGTCTGCGTGGACCGGCCCATGCCGGGGCTCGACGTCGACACCGTGCTGGCCGACAACCGCGCCGGGGCCGCCATCGGCACCGCCCACCTGCTGCGCCAGGGCCACCGCCGCATCGGCTACCTCGGCGACGCCCCGGACATCTTCACCGCGGCGGAGCGGCTGGCCGGCTACCGGCAGGCCATGGCGGACGCGGGCCACCCCGTCGACGAGTCCTGGATCGCCATGGGCCGACCGGACCCGCTGGAGGTCCGCTTCGTGCTCGCCCGGCTGCTCGGCGGTCCGGAGCCGGTGACGGCGCTGATGTGCGGCAACAACCGCACCACCGTCGCGGTGCTGCGCGAGCTGGCGGGGCGTCAGGAACGCCCGGCCCTGGTCGGCTTCGACGACTTCGAGCTCGCCGACCTGCTCGCCGTCCCGGTGACGGTGGTCGCCCAGGACCCGGCCCTGATGGGCCGCACGGCCGCCGAACTGCTCTTCCGCCGCCTGCACGGCGAACCCGCGCCCGCCCAGCACATCCTGGTGCGCACCCGCCTGATCCCCCGCGGCTCGGGCGAAATCCCGCCGTGAGGCGGGCCGAGGGGAGTTCGGCTCGCGGACCCGGGCGCGGGCGGACGCCCGGGTCCGTCACCGACCGGCTCGGCGGCCGGCGGCTCCGTCAGGGCTGCGCGACGTACCGGACCGGCAGGGTGGCGGACCTGGCGGTGGGACTGCCCGGCTCGGGGGTGAACACCACCGTGCCGGTGCCCGAGCACGGCAGTACGAGACCGGTCGGGATGGCGACCGGAACGGCGTAGTAGCCGAGCGTCACCGGCAGGGCCGTCGAGGTCGGGCCGAAGTTCGCGACGATGCCGTCGGCCGCGGAGCCGGTGTAGCCGACGTCGGCCGTGCCCGCGGCGGACGCGGGCAGTACCTCGACGCTCTGGCCGGGCAGCGGGTGCCCCAGCTCGCCCGGGGTGACGGGGCCGTAGCAGGCCATCTGGATCGCGGGGTCGGTGGCGCTGCCGTTGACCAGCCCGGAGAAGAACTGGTTCGGGCCGACCGGCGCCGGATCGGCGGCCTGGGCGGCCGGCGCGACAGCGCCGGCCAGGCCGGTGGCGAGGCCGAGGACGGCGGCGGCGAGCGTCGCGGAGCGGAGCGGGTGGCGCGTGGAGCGGGCGGATGAGCGCGGTGCCATGTTTCCTCCCGGGAGTGCGGACCCCTGCGGCGCCCGGGGTCCGGGCGCCCGACCGACATGGTGGGGCTCCTGGCAGGGACAGGGCAACGGTCGGGGCGCTGAACACTCCGGGACGCGCCGGAGACCGTCCCTTCCGGCCTGCGGACACACGCGGAGCGCGGGAGACTGGGCACGGTTGCCTCACGGAACGGACGGAGATCACCATGACCCAGCAGGACCGCAGTGGCGACGACTCGGTTCTCGCCCGGATCCACGAGCTCGTCGGCGAGGAGCGGGAGCTGCGCGACCAGCTGGCCGCCCAGAAGATCGACGCCGACACCGAACGCGGTCGGCTGACCGCGCTGGAGACCCAGTTGGACCAGTGCTGGGACCTGCTGCGCCAGCGCCGCGCCCGGCTCGACGCGGGCCAGGACCCGAACGACGCGCGGGTGCGCCCGGCCTCGGAGGTCGAGAACTACCTGTCCTAGCGGGGGGCGAAATTCCCGGGTCCCCTCGCGGGTTCCGGGGCACGATGGTGCGCATGACGACGACATTGATCACCGGGGCCAACAAGGGCCTCGGCTTCGAGACGGCCCGGCGCCTGGTGGCGGCGGGCCACAGCGTCTGGATCGGCAGCCGCGACGTGACGCGCGGCCGGGCGGCCGCCGAGGAGCTGGGCGCGCGTTTCGTCCAGCTCGACGTGACCGACGACGCCTCCGTCGAGGCGGCCGCGAAGGCCGTGGAGGCGGGCGGCAGGCTGGACGTGCTGGTCAACAACGCCGGTATCGAGCAGTACACCGCCGACCACCGCGTCGTCGGCGCGGCCGAACTCACCCCGGACGTGATGCGGAACGTGCTGGAGACGAACGTGATCGGCCTGGTCCGGGTGACCCACGCGTTCCTGCCGCTGCTGGAGCGCTCGGCCGCGCCGGTGCTGGTGAACGTCAGCAGCGGGCTGGCCTCCGTCGCCTCGGTGGCCGACCCGGAGCGGTCGCACTACCACTACCCCGGGGTCGCCTACCCCGCGTCGAAGGCGGCGGTGAACATGGTGACGGTCCAGTTCGCCAAGGCCTTCCCCGGCATGCGGATCAACGCCGTCGAGCCCGGCCACACCGCCACCGACCTCAACGCCCACGCAGGCCGGCAGACGGTGGAGCAGGGGGCCGAGATCATCGTCCGGATGGCCTCGATCGGCCCCGACGGCCCCACCGGCGGCTACTTCGACGCGCGCGGCCCGCTGTCCTGGTGACCGCGGCGGCGGCAGACGCCTCGGGCGCCGGACCGGTCAGTGCCCCAGCTCGCGCAGCGCGCGGTCCAGCGTCGCGGTGAAGAAGTCCGTGGCCTCGGCGTCGATGCACAGCGGCGGCTTGATCTTGAGCACGTTCAGGTGGTCGCCCGTCGGCTGGACGACGACGCCGAGGCCGAGCATCCGCTCGCACAGTTCCGCCGTCTCCTCCGTCGCGGGCTCCAGCGTGGTGCGGTCCCGGACCAGCTCCAGGCCGAGGTAGAGCCCGGAGCCGTGCACCGCCCCGACCAGCGGGTGGTGCTCGCCCAGCGCGGCCAGCCCCGCCTTGAGCCGGGCGCCGACGCGGACGGCGTTGCCCTGCAGGTCCTCGTCACGCAGCACGTCAAGGACGGTGCTGCCGACAACGCTGGAGACCGGGCTGCCGCCCGTCGAGGAGAAGAAGTAGCCCTGGTCGCGGTAACGGTCGGCGACCCCCTTGGAGGTGATCACGGCGCCGAGCGGGTGGCCGTTGCCCATGGCCTTGGCCACGCAGACGATGTCGGGGACGACGCCCTGCTGCTCGAAGCCCCAGAACCAGTGGCCCAGGCGGCCGTAGCCGACCTGCACCTCGTCCGCGACGGCCAGTCCGCCGTGTCGGCGCACGGCGGCGTAGAGCTGCTCCAGGTAGCCGTCGGGCAGCGCCACACCGCCGGCGTTGCCGTAGTAGGACTCGGCGACGAACGCGCCCGGTGCGCGGCCTGCGGCGGCGAGTTCGTCGACGGCGCGGACCGCCTCGGGGGCGTAGCGGTGGGCCTCGGCGCCGCGGTGGCGGCCCCGGTAGGAGTTGGGCGAGTCCACGGTGTGCACCCAGACCGGGCGGGTGGCAAGGGCGTTGGGGTTGTCCTGCAGCGAGGTGGAGACGGCGTCGGAGGCGTAGGTCCAGCCGTGGTAGGCCTCCCGCAGGGCGACCACGTCGGGCCGACCGGTCGCGCCGACCGCCAGCCGGATGCCCAGATCCACGGCTTCGGAGCCGGAGTTGACCAGGAAGACGGTGTCCAGCGGCGCGGGCAGCAGCGCCGCCAGGCGCTCGCTGAAGTCCACCACCGAGGCGTAGTGGAAGCGCGAGTTGGTGTTGAGCCGCCGCAACTGCCGGGTCACGGCCCGCTCGACGGCCGGGTGGGCGTGGCCGATCGCGCTGACGTTGTTGACGATGTCGAGGTAGGCGCGGCCCTGGTCGGAGACCAGGTGGTGCCGCCAGCCGCGTTCGATGCGCGGCGGTTGGTCGTAGTAGTGCCCCTGCACCGAGGCGAAGGAGGCGGCACGGCGTGCCAGCAGCGTCGCATCGGCCGGTTCCTCGTGCGCGGGCAGGCCGAAGAGCGGGGCGGGGTCGGCGGTCAGCGCGAGCCGGCCGGGCGCGTACTCGGGCCGGACGAAGTCCGGCGCCTCGGAGGTACCGCCCCGCTGCAACGTGACGCGGGCGCGTACCCCGGCGGGGAGGATGGCCAGCCGGTCGCCGGCGTCGACGGTAGCGTCCTCGCCCACCAGCACCTCGGCCCGGTCCGCCTGCAGACGGAGCGTCAGCTCCGCGCAGTCGAGCACGATCCGGCCGGGCTCGACGCGCACCACGCGGCCGTCCCAGGGCGCCCGCAGGACGGCATCGCGAGCGGGCCACAGGTCCGCTCCCGTCGGCACGGTGGCGGGTGAGGCGGCGGACAGCACCCGGGACCGGCTCAACCGGGCCTGGCCGTACGGCGCGAGGACGCCGGCGGCGCCGGCCGCGAGGTGCTGCCGGGCGATCCTGTCCTCGACCTCGGCGTCCAGCCACGCGCCCCGGTCCATCGCGTCGGCGTCGACGGACAGGTCCAGCACGGCGAGTTCGGCGGGCGCGAGGTCCGCGAGGAGCGGCGCGGCGGGGACGACCGCCTTCCGTGGGAGGGCCAGGCCGAGGCCGTCCAGGAGCAGGGCGGTCATCACCTCCGTCGGCACGCTGGTGGCCTGCTCGAAGATCCGCCACTCGCGCTCCAGCGCCGCGTGCACGTAGCCGTTGCTCTCGCCGTCGATCGCGGCCTGCTGGCGACCGCACACGACGAGCGTGGCGGCGCGCAGCACGACGAGCGGCCACAACGCCCGTGCCTCGACGGGCAGCAGCGGTCGTTCGGCATGGAAGGCGAGGACGGCGGGCAGCACGTCGTGCGGCTCGATCCCGTCGTGGTGCAGCAGCGAGGAGAGCGGGACGGCGAGCTCGCCGACGGCCCAGCTGGTCGACAGGTCGCCGAAGTCGATGACGCCGTCCGGCGTCGGGACGGGACCGCCCTCGGCGACCACGAGGTTGTCGTCGGTGAGATCCATGTGCACGGCCTGGCACGGCAGTTGCTCGCGCTGCTCGTCGAGGGCGCGCCAAGCCCCGGCGGCCGCCGTCGCCACGGCCGCGCGTTGGGCGGGGTCCTGGATGTGAGGCAGGAGCAGCGCCACGACGCGGTCCGCGTGCCGCGGGTCCCACTGCAGCACCCGGTCGAGGCCCGGGTGGCGGAACTCCCGCAGGGTGGCGCTGACCCGGCCCGCCGTCCTCCCGATGGCCGCGACGGTCCGCGGCGACAGGTGGCGTGAGCCGGTGAGCGTCCCGCCGGGCAGATGCCGCAGCATGCGGGCCGTGACCGGCCCCGAGACGGTGTCGACGACGGCGGCCCGCGGGCTCCCGTCCTCGGCCCGCAGCACGGTGCCGACCCGCAGCTCGGGGCAGGCGGCGGCGATCCGCTCCGCGGCCTCGTCCTGCGCCTCGATCTCGGCGGCGCCGAACGCCGGGTTGGCGATCTTCAGCACGCCGAGGACGGAGCCGTCCTCGGCGCGCAGCAGGAAGTTCGCGTCCTGCTGGCTGCCGAGCTCCTCGGCCTGGCCGGGGACACCCAGCAGCGCGGCGATCCGCGCCGCCTCCTCGGGACGGACCTGCGGAGCGGGGAGTGCCGCGTGGGCGAAGAAGTCGACGGTCATGGGAGCCAGCCTACAACTGATTCGCGCGCGAATAGCAAGTATGGCGATCGAATCAATCGTCCATGCGCGTGAAACGCGTGCCGTTCAGCGGGCGCCTAAGCTCTGGGCGCATGAGCGATCGCTTGGCAGTGGGATTGGTCGGGGCCGGGCCGTGGGCCGGCATGGCGCACGCGCCCGCGTTGGCGGCGGGAGCCGGGACGCGGCTGGCGGGCGTGTGGGCGCGACGCCCCGAGGCGGCCGAGGAACTGGGCGGGCGGTTCGGCGCCCCCGGGTTCGCGCGGCTGGAGGAACTGTTCGACGCGTGCGAGGCGGTGGCCTTCTGCGTGCCGCCGGACGTACAGGCCGAGCTCGCGCTCCGCGCGGTCCGGGCCGGAAAGGCGGTGCTGCTGGAGAAGCCGCTCGCGATGGATCTGGACGGCGCGCGCCGACTGGCCGACGCCGTCGCCGAGGCGGGCGTCGTCTCGCAGATGGTGCTGACCGCCCGCTACGCGGCCGCGACCCGGACGTTCCTGACGCGGGCTCAGCAGGTGCGGCCGCGTAGCGGGCGGTCA
>NZ_QKYN01000229.1 GCF_003258295.1 Streptacidiphilus pinicola
CGCGGTGCCGTTGCCCACGGCGGACCGGCCCACCGGCAAGGGGGGCGATGCCACCGGCCGGAGCGAGCTGGGCGCGCCCTCCCTGGTCTTATCCTTGGACCACCGGGAGCGGGTGGTGGGCGGCACAGGTTCAGGGGAGGGCTCGTGAGGGGCTCCGTCGACGGGCTCGGCTCCTCCGCGCCGCTTTCGGAGATGCTTCCGGCGGTCTTCGCGGAGGACGACCTGGCCCCGCGTTTCGTCGCCGGCCTGGACGAGGTGCTGGTCCAGGGGGGTGGGGCGGGGCAGCGCGAGGGTGACGTGCAGGCGGGGACGGCGCTCGCCCGGCACGGGGCCGAGCGGGCGGGCGTCCCAGGCCACGCCGCCGCTCTCGGTGATCTCCGGTTCGACGCCGAAGGCGAGGCGCACCGCCTCGGCAAGGCCGCGGCGGGTGCCGCGGATCCGGTGGAGGCGCGCCGCCGCGGCGACCGCCGCGCGCAGCAGCGTCTCCTCCTCGGTGCCGTCCACCTCGGCGCCGACCCAGTCGGCGAGCCAGCGGACGAAGTCGGCCGGGGCCAGCGCGGGGCTGAAGTACGAGTCCAGGCAGTCCAGGACGTTGTGCAGCGGGGCCAGCACCTCGTCCAGGCCGGCGACGAAACGCTGGGCCAGGTCGTCCTCGGCGAAGACCGCCGGAAGCATCTCCGAAAGCGGCGCGGAGGAGCCGAGCCCGTCGACGGAGCCCCTCACGAGCCCTCCCCTGAACCTGTGCCGCCCACAACCCGCACCCGGTGGTCGAAGGAGAAGACCAGGGAGGGCGCGTCGAGGTCGATCCGGTCGGTGGCATCGCCGCGCTTGCCGGTGAGCGGGTCGGCCGGGTGCAACAGCACCTGGTCGACGAGCTCGACGCCGGGCACCCGCTGCAGCACGGCGAAGATCTCGCCGGACTGCACCGGTCGGCCGAAGGGCCAGCCGGTCCCCAACGCGCCGCCGACCAGCGGGTCGAGGTGGCGGTAGAGCGCGTCGTGGACCTGCCGCCGGACCCGGTCGGTGTCGGCGCCGCGGAAGGCGTGCAGCGTGGCGACGACGGTGACGCCCTGGTAGAACGGCGGGCCGACGGCGAGCCGGGTACCGATCAGCCGCCGCTCGTCGAGGTAGCCGGTGATGCGTTCCAACAGCGCGTCGCCCGGGACGAGTTGCTCGAAGCGGAGGCGGCCGCCGGGATCCGGCACCGCCTGCGGGACGACCAGGACCCGCACCGCGTGGGCGCCGTGCTGGTCGGGCTCGCCCTCCAGGCAGGTGATCCGGGCGGTCTCCGGCGCGGCGCGCCTCGCCAACTCCTCGTAGTCGCGCAGGGTGACGGCGCGGTCCTGAGCGCGCAGCGTGATCGGAGCGCGGGACTTGGCCTCCTCGACGGTCTCGCCGTCGACGCCGCCGCCGGCGGCCTCGCGGTTCACCACCTCCGCCACGTAGGGAACACTGCTGCGCAGCACCTGGATGGTGCCGCGGGCGACATTGCCCGCGCGGCCCCCGCCGGTGCGGTACTGCCGCGCCCGGATGGCCGCGCCCTTGGGCGGCACCGCGCCGTACTGGCGCAGGCTGCCGTCGCTCTCGCGCACGGCCGGGCCGAAGGCGATCTCGCCGGTGGCGGCGTCGAGGGTGAAGTGCCGGTCCTCGGGGCCGGAGGCTGCGAAGTGGGCGACGGCTTCCCAGTCGGCCCAGCCGTCCTCGCCGCCGACCTGGAGGCGCAGCGGCGGGACGTCGCCGACGACCGGCGCGTGGGCGAGCCGCAGCCGCTGGCCGGGCAGCCCGGTGGACTCGCCCAGCAGTTCGTCGCGGACCGTCTCGGCGTGGACGGCGCCGGTGGTGCCGCCGATGGTGAACGCCTCGGCGCGGCGCACGGTGGGCGAGGTGGTGTAGAAGGGCTGGTCGGGGTGGGGCTCGGTGACCCGGCAGCGTAGCCAGCCGGCCTCGCGCCGCCCGGTGCGGGAGACGACGTGCCCGCCGGGGACGTGCAGCACGACCTCGCCGGGGCGGTTGAGACCGCCGGTGCCGTCGCGGTCGACCTCGCACTCGGCCCAACCGTCCTCGGTCCAGGCCTCCCAGACCAGCGGGGGCTGCCGGGGGTCCACGCCGACGCCGTCGACCCGGCTGTCCAGGGTGAGCGCCACCGCACAGTGCGGCACGGCGGCGCTGAGCCCGATCAGCATGCTGTCGCCGGGGCGCGGGGCCTCGGCGAAGCACATCACGTCCTTCTCCTCGGCCAGGTCCGAGGTGCGGTCGACGGTCGGCTCACCGTTCCGCTGCACCACCAGGAACGCCAACCTGGAGGGGACGACCGTGAGTTCGCGCTCGGTGGCGAAGACCACCGCCTCCTCGGTCTCGGTGCGCGCGGTCGCGGCCTCGGTACCCACCGGCAGCCGGACCGGCTCGTCCAACGGCGCGGAGAGCCAGAAGGTGACCTGGGCCCGCGCGGCGGACGGCGGGAACAGCGTGATGCCGATGAGGTCGAGGAAAGCCAGGTGGTTCTTCTCCGGCACACGGTTGAGCCGGTAGACGATCTGGTCCGCCATGTGGGCGACCGTCTCCACCAGCGTGACGCCCGGGTCGGACACGTTGTGGTCGGTCCACTCGGGGGCACGCTGCTGGATGTAGCGCTTGGCGTCGTCGACGAACTGCTGGAAGCGGCGGTCGTCGAGGTTGGGCGAGGGCAGTGCCATCAGCGGTCGCTTTCGGTGGACGGTCGTCGCGTCGGTCGATGGTCCGGGGAGTCCCCGGCCAGGTCGTCGTGGTCGGGGATGACGTAGAAGGGGAAGACGAGGCTGCGCGGGTTGTTGGTGCCGCGGATCGAGTAGCGGACGTCGATGTAGAGCACCGCCTGGTCGTCGCCGGCGGTCACCTCGACGTCCTCGACGTCGATGCGCGGCTCCCAGCGGTCGAGGCTGACCAGGACCTCGTGCTGGATCCGGCCCGCGGTGGCCTCGTTGACGGGGGCGAAGACCATGTCGTGGATGGCGCAGCCGAATTCGGGCCGCATCGGCCGCTCCCCGGGCGCGGTGGCCAGGACCAGCCGCATGGCCTCCTCGATCTCGCGCTCCCCGCTGACGAGGGCGATGCCGCCGGTGGGACTGATCCGCATCGGGAACGCCCAGCCGCTGCCGACGAACTGTTCTGCCATCAGCTCACCTCTGCCATCAGACCACCGGCAATCCGTTGGCGGTGACCACGCCGACCATGGCGACGTTGACCCCGGCGATGTCCACGTTCAGCGGCGAGGTGAGCGCGAGGGATCCCTCACCGGCGAGCACCGCCGCGCCGATCGCGTTCAGCTCCAGCGCGCCGAGGGCGTTCACGGCCACCGCCGTGCCCCGGACGCTGACCGCGCCCATCGACTCGATGCTGACGACACCGCCGGCCTTGACCGAGAGGTCCGCGCCGGCCTCCAGCGACAGGCTGGCGCCCGCCTTGACGGAGACCGAGGTGCCGCCCTTGATGCTGACGCCGCCCGCGCTGTCCACGGTGATCTCGGTCTCGGTGCGGTCCAGATTGATGGTCAGCCGGTCGTCGCCGGTCCGCAGCCGCACGCCCCGCTTGGTGCCGAGGCGCTGGTCGAGCAGGTCGAGGCGGTTGCCGCTGCGGTCGGCGAGGGTGTGCCGCACGCTCTTGCCGCTGGTGCCGTCGTACGGCTGGACGTCGCCCCGGCCGGGCTGGTCCTTGCCGTTGTAGAGGCCGCCGATGACGTAGGGGTGGTCCAACGCGCCACGGTCGAAGGCGACCAGCACCTCGTCGTCCACGTCGAAGCCGATCAGGCCGCCGCCGCCGGTGCCGCCGAACTGCATGCTGCGGGTCCAGTCGCTGACGTAGGTGTCGTCCAGCCAGGGGAAGCGCAGCTTGACCCGGCCCTGCTTGAGCGGGTCCTTGATGTCCGTCACCACGGCGTTGGCGACGCCCGGCAGCCGGGGCGAACCCCCGCCGCCACCGGAGGCGAGGCCGTAGAGGGACCGCCACTGCCGTCCGCTGACGGTCAGTTGGACCTCGTAGTGGCGGCCGTCGCCGAAGCTGTGCCGGGCGCCGGTCACGGTGTACTTGCCCTCGAAGGGCTCACCCACGGCGGCCAGCGCGACGGGGGTGCCGGGCCGCAGCTTCGGGTTGCCTCGGACGGTCACCTCCAACTCGGCGAAGGAGGCGGTGATGTCGTCCGCCAGGGACGACGCGGCGTTGTGCACCTCGGTCTGGGTGTCGTAGGGAACGTCCGTCTCGACGCGCGTGGCCTCGCCGAAGGCGGAGACGGCGGCGGCCGGGGTGACGCCGATGGCGATGGCCGGGTTGTCCACCGCGGGTTCCCGGGAGACCAGGGTCTTCTTGGCCGTCACGTCCCAGCCCCGGGCGACGGCCTCGCTGACCTGGTCGGCGGAGGTGACGGCGGCCCGGCAGCGCAGGATGTCCTTGAACGCCTTCAGCACCAGCGGGTCGGTGTCGGCGCTCACCGGCGGCGCCCCCGCGGCTGACTCGCGCTTGACGAACTGGAAGGTCCCGCGCGGGCTGAGGGACATCACCATGTCGTTCTCGTCCGCGAGGCGGCCGAGGAAGTCCCAGTCGGTGATGTTGGGCTGAGTGACGAAGTCGTAGACGGTGGTGGTGGCATGGATGCTGCCGACCGGCACGCCGTCCTTCGCGCACAGCCGCCGCGCGATGTCGGAGGCGGTCATGTTGCGGTAGGCCTGCACCCGGTGCTGCCGCAGCATCCGGTGGCCGAGGTCGTAGCCGCGTACCACGGTGAAGCTGCCGGTGTTGTCGTAGTCGCTCTCCAGGGCGGTGATCTCCCCGGTGAGCAGCGGCGACTGGGCGCCCTTGCCGTCCGAGACCGGAGCCAGCACCACCTTGCTGCCGAGCTTGGCGCCGGTGTCGCGCAGCACCAGCCGCTCGTGGTCGCGGAAGGTCAGCTCGAACGCGCCGGGCACGCCCGCGGCGAAGTCGATCCAGCCGCCGACCAGGTGGCGGGCGACGGCGTCGGTCAGCTTCGTGCCGCCGATCTCGACGTGGAGGATGTTGGAGTAGCTGAACTCGGGCATCAGCGACCGACCTCTTCGGCGGCGGGCAGCATCAGGGCTGCGCCGGGCCGCAGTTGGGCGGGGTCGTCGATCCCGTTGGCCTCCGCGATGGCCCGCCAGGCGGTCGCGTCGCCGTACTCGCGCCACGCCAGGGACTGGAGCGAATCGCCCGCGACGACCCGATGCACGCGTCGGGCGGTGAGCGCACCGGAGGTGGGGTTCTGTCCCGCGGTCTGGCCCGGCACCTCGCGCAGTTGGACGTGGCAGGTGGCGCGGATCGGCACGCCCGTGGTGCTGAACAGGGTGTACGTCGCGTCCACCGAGGTCACGTAGGCGTTGAACCGCGCGGTGGAGAAGGCCCCCCACTGGAAGATCACCCACGGCGTGGACGGCTTGTTGGCCGCGATGCTGGACGCGGTCGTCTCGCAGCAGGAGAAGAGCGACTCGACGTTCTTGCGCACCTCGTTGCTGTCCGGGGTCTGCGAACGGTCCAGGAAGATCTCCACCGACAGCTCGCGCGGGTCCGGCCCCATGTACTCCGGGACCGGGCCGTCGTGATGACCCGGCGTGGTGGTCGACTTCCAGGTGGCCCGGCGGCTGATCTGCAGCTGGGAGGGGTTGAAGTCGAAGCTGAAGGTGCTGATCAGCCCGCCCGGCGAAGTCCCGCCGCCGAGCGGCGGCTCGTGGATCGCGATCGTCGCGCGGACCAGGCTCTTGCCGGCCCCGCCGCTGCCCGCCATCTACGCCGCCCCCGCATCCGTGAACCCGTGGTGCGTGATCTCCAGCGTCTCGGTGGCCACCGCCGGGCTCTCCGGATTCAGCGACGGCCCACGCCAGTTGACCGGCAGCACGTCGATCAGACCCCAGCGGGCGACCAACGAGCCGTCCGCGCGGAGGGCGGCGATCTGCGCCGTGGGCCGGTGGATGCCGGTGGTGACCGAGCTGATCCAGGCCGCGACCTTGGACGTGTCGGGCGTCAGCGGGCGGGTGAGGGTGATGTTGGAGAACGTCACGCGGGAGGGCAGCTGCCAGACGAAGCCGTTGTTGCCGCCCTCCTGGTGCTGGTGGATCTCCACGGAGGAGGACAGGCCCTCACAGGTGTTGAAGGTGCCCAGGCTCTCACCGTCGATGGTCAGGTGGAAGAAGATGGTGGAGCCGGGGTCCAGTTCCTGGGGCATCGAGCGGCCTTCCTGCGGGCGGATCGGGTGGTGCGGGGTCTGAGTCGGCCGGTCGGGTCCGGTCAGCGTCGGTTGTCAGCGTCGGTTGTCGCGGAGCCTGCCGACGCGCTCGCGGTCGAACCGGAGCTCCATGCGCAGCAGGCGTGCCAGCGGGCCGATCAGACGGTGGGTCAGCTCGTCGAGCTGGCCTTCCTGAAGCATCCGGGCGTCGAAGGCTTCGGTGATCTTCTCGGGGTCGTACCGGGTGTTCGGGGGCGGCGCGGTGCTGCCGCCGACCGGCGCGCTGTAGCGGGTGGTACCCGTCTGGGCGGGGGCCGTGACGGGAGTGACCCGTGGCTCGGCGGGGCGGGGC
>NZ_QKYN01000230.1 GCF_003258295.1 Streptacidiphilus pinicola
GACGCCGCCGAACAACTTTTGAGGAAGAGCCCCCTGACCACCGGTCAGGGGGCTCTTCTGCGTTGTGCGCTAATATCGCGGGCCATGGAGCCGGACTTCGCGATACCCGACCTGAGCGGTGCCGTTCTCCTGACACAGGCCGGGCAGGAGGTGCTGCGCGCATCCGGCGGAATCGCCCAGCCGGCGACCGGGGCGCCGTGTACTCCGGAGACCAGATTCCGCATCGCGTCGCTCAGTAAGCAGTTCACCGCTGCGGCGGCCATGCTGTTGGTCCAGGATGGAGTGCTTAGCCTTGAGCAGCCGATCGCGGATCTGCTGGAGGTCTGTCCGGCCGCCTGGAGTGGCATCACGCTTCACCACCTCCTGTCGTGCAGTTCTGGTCTCTGCCATTGGGAGGCCCTGCCTGGCTTCGACATGCACAACCCCGGCACGCCGGACGAGTTCGTCGACCGCCTGGCAAAGCAACCGCTGCTCTGTGCGCCCGGGGAGGAGTGGAACTACAGCAGCCCGGGGTTCGTGATCGCGGCGTTGGCATTGCAGCGCGTCACTGGGCGGCCTCACCATGAGTTCCTCGCCGAGAGGATCTTCGAGCCGCTGGGCATGACCTCCACGGGCGCCGGAGCGACGGTGCCAGCTGCGGGGGTCAGTGGAACGCGCGGCGGGGTGGTCGTCGCCACGCCCGCCACGGCGGATTTCCCAGGGGCGGGTGATCTGTCGTCGACAGTCCATGACCTCGCTCGCTACTTCGCGGCCCTCGACGCCGGCACGCTGCTCAGCGAGGAATCCAAGCGTGCGATCCGTACGGCGCACGTTCCGGTCCCGGAAGCCGCCGGCTCGGACCGACTGCGGCTCACGGCTGTGGGCTACGGGTACGGCACCTTCGTCGGCCGGATGGGTGGCCGGCCTGCGCACTATCACCCCGGCGACGTCGACGGATTCCGTGGACTGACTCTCCATGTCCCCGCCCTCCGGGCGGCCGTGCTGGTTCTGAGCAACCGGAGCGAGGCGGATGTGGAGGAGATCGCGGCTCAGCTGCTGCCGTATCTCCCGAGTGGCAGCTGACGGCCTGGCAATCTGCCACCTCACACGGACGGATCGGTCCTCAGGATCCAGCGGCTCAGGCACCAGAGGACGATGCCCGTGAGGCAGCCGCTGGCCACGACGTCCCAGAGCCAGTGGTAGTCGCGCCAGATGAGGCAGGCGCCGACACCGGTGCAGAGGAAGGCCGTCAGTGGGTAGATCACGCGGCGCAGGCCGGGCCAGGCGCGGCAGAGGATCAGTGCCGCGGTGCCCAGGCAGATCGACGCGGTCGCCGTGTGGCCCGAAGGGAACCAGCCCCAGTCGCCCGAGGCGACGGGCGCGCCTTCGGGGCCGGGGCGACCGATGAGGATCTTGCCGGGGATGACCGTGCCGAAGAGCGCCAGCGCCGCGAGGAGCGCGGCGCTGAGGGGGCGCCAGGAGCGGGTGCGGGTGGTGGCGGTCAGGGCGGTGAGGGCGAGGACCGTGCCCGAATAGGTCGCCAGGCCGAGGTCGGTCCAGTACTCCGCGAGGGAGTTCGTCCAGGACCATGGATCCGCGGCGACCCATCCCTGTACGGTGTCGCGGGTCCAGCGGTCGACCGCGAGCAGCGGGCCGTTGGTGAGGACCTGTTCCGTGAGGACGGCCAGGATGGTGAGCAGCACGGTCGGGAACCACACCGACCGGAAGAGGACAGCGCGAAGCCGCCCCGGAGCAGGGGGGAGAGCTCCGGGGCGGCTGAGGTGATCGACGTTCCGCTTGGCCCGGGGGGTTTGAGCTAGGCGTTCTGTCGATCGGCTGAGGGGATCCGCAAGCGGATCCGAAGTGGTGTCCTCGGTGATGTCGCGCTTCTCCATCTGCTTTGACAGTACGACACGGCGGACGCAAGGGCGATCCGTCTCACCCACCCGCCATCAGGTCCGCACACCTTCTTCACTCGCCCGGGGCAACGCTTAGGACGGGTACGGACGTTGGTGCGGACGCCGGCTCCGGCCTGGTGGCCGCGACCAGGCGCGGACCCCACTTCGGGTCCTGGAACACGTCGTGGAGCACGGTGACGACCGTACCGGTGTGCTCGGCGTGGATCATCGCGCCGCCGCCGAGGTAGAGCCCGACGTGGTGGATCCGGCCCCCGGGCTCGGCGAAGAAGAGGAGATCGCCCGGGAGCAGCTCGTCCTGCCGTGTGATCGAGTGGCCGAGCTGGGACTGGGCGGCGCTGTAGTGGGGGAGCGTGATCGCGCCGGCGCTGCCCTGGTACCAGGCGTAGCGGACCAGCCCGCTGCAGTCGAAGCCGACGGTGTGGTCGGCGGAGCAGGAGCCGTCGGGCAGGTAGCCGTTGACGCCGTCACAGAAGCCGAGCGTCGGGCCGGTGAGGCTGCCGCCGCCCCACGCGTAGGGGATGCCGAGCTCGGCGAGCGCGACCTGGACGGCCGCGACGCCGCGCAGGCGCTCCGCGGTGGTGGGGGCGGCGTCCGCGGCGTGTGCGGACGGGGCGGGCACGAGCACGATCGTCAGGGCGAGCACGGCCAGCAGGCGGGTGAGCCGGAGCAGGAACCTCATGCGGGCGATCACTACCCCGCGCGAGAGCCTCCGTCACAGCACTGTGCCCCCGACGGGCGAACCGACGGGGGCACAGCGAGGTGGAGCGGGGAGTGATCAGAGCGCGGCGAAGGCGTTCTCGAGGATGTCGAGGCCCTCGACGAGCAGCTCCTGCGGCATGACCAGCGGCGGCAGGAAGCGCAGCACGTTGCCGTAGGTGCCGGCGGTCAGGACCAGCAGGCCCTCGTTGTGGCAGAACTTCGCCAGCGCGGCGGTCGCCTCCGGGTTCGGGTCCTTGGTGCCCGGCTTGACCAGCTCGATGGCGATCATCGCGCCGCGGCCGCGGACGTCGCCGATGACGTCGAACTTCTCGGCGAAGGCGCGCAGGCGGGTCAGCATGGTCGCGCCGATGGCCTGGGCCTTGGCGTTGAGGTCGAGCTGCTTCATGGTCTCGATCGAGCCGAGCGCGGCGGCGCAGGCGACCGGGTTGCCGCCGTAGGTGCCACCGAGGCCACCGGCGTGGGCGGCGTCCATGATCTCGGCGCGGCCGGTCACCGCGGCGAGCGGCAGACCGCCGGCGATGCCCTTGGCGGTGGTGATCAGGTCCGGGACGATGCCCTCGTCGTCACAGGCGAACCACTGGCCGGTGCGGCAGAAGCCGGTCTGGATCTCGTCGGCGACGAAGACGATGCCGTTGGCCTTGGCGAACTCGACGATTGCCGGGAGGAAGCCCTTGGCCGGCTCGATGAAGCCGCCCTCGCCCTGGATGGGCTCGATCACGATCGCGGCGACGTTCTCGGCGCCGATCTGCTTCGTGATCATGTCGATCGCCTGGGCGGCTGCCTCGGCGGCGCAGTTCTCGGCACCGGTCAGCCAGCGGTAGGGGTACGCGAGCGGGACGCGGTAGACCTCGGGCGCGAACGGGCCGAAGCCCTGCTTGTAGGGCATGTTCTTCGCGGTCATGCCCATGGTGAGGTTGGTGCGGCCGTGGTAGCCGTGGTCGAAGACCACGACGGCGGTGCGCTTGGTGTAGGCACGCGCGATCTTGACGGCGTTCTCGACGGCCTCGGCGCCGGAGTTGAACAGCGCGGTGCGCTTCTCGTGGTCACCAGGGGTCAGCTCGTTGAGCTGCTCGGCGACGGCGACGTAGCCCTCGTACGGGGTGACCATGAAGCAGGTGTGCGTGAAAGCGGCCAGCTGCTGCGAGGCGCGCTCGACGACCAGCTCGGCGGCGTTGCCGACGTTGGTGACGGCGATGCCGGAGCCGAAGTCGATCAGGGAGTTGCCGTCGACGTCCTCGACGACGCCGCCGCCCGCACGGGTGATGTAGACCGGCAGGGTGGTGCCGACACCGGCGGCCACCGCGGCGAGCTTGCGTGCCTGCAGCTCCTGCGACTTCGGCCCGGGGATCGCGGTGACGAGGCGGCGCTCCTGCGGGAGCGAGGGGCCGCCGGGAAGCTGAGCAGCGCTCATGAGGTGGTCTCCCATGCGTTTGCGTTGTGGGTCGGATCCGAAGGGGGCGGGGGGATCGTCCCCTTTGAGCAGGCTACGGCGGGTCCGGGGCGCGGGCATACGCCGAAGGGGAGTGAACCGGGGACGGAATTGTCCGGTGCGGACACTGATCATGATCCGCGTGCTTCCACGCGGGGAGCGGGTCCGCTCCACTAGATTGAGAGCTTCGAGTCGGGCTTGTGTGCGGCGCAAGGGAGCGGGACGGCGATGTCACTCGACGGGCACACGGCGATTCCCCCGATGCCTTCCGTCCCGCCGCGCGTGCCGGGCGGGGCGGCGATCCCCCCGCAGCCCGGCGCCCCGGGCGCCGGAGCGGGCTTCGACCTCGTCGGCTGGGTCTCCGCGAAGCGCCACCGCACCCCACCGGGCGTCTTCGGCCTCGGCCCCGAACCCCGCTCCGCCGACGAGAAGACCCTCGCCGACGACGCGATCCCGGGCTGGAAGCTCCTGCTGCGGGCCGCGTTGAACGCCGTGGTGGCCTGGGAGCTCTTCCTCTACGCCCAGCCGGCGATCACCTGGCTCTTTCAACTCCTCTTCCCCGGCGAGATCGCGGCGGTCCAGCGCAACGACTCCACCGCCATCATGATCGCGAACATCCTCTGGGTGCTGACCGCGCTGTTGCTGATCTGGATCTTCGGCCGGATGGGCCGCTGGCGCGCGGTCGGCAGGCGCTACCTGCTGCCGCTGCTGCGCGGGTTGCTCGCGGCGCAGCGCCGGCACGCGGCGCAGAAGGCGCAGAAGGAGAAGGAAGCCGGCGGCGAGCCCCAGGGGATCGTCGACCCGTGGGCCCCGCTGAGGGCGGTGGCGGAGGTTGGGGGGTTGGCGGTGTTGGATGCGGAGACCGCGCAGGGGTTGGTGGGGGATGTGGACCACCAGCGGTTGCTGCGGGCGTTGGAGTGTGTGCGGCACGAGCCCGCGCGGTTGCGGGCGTTGTTGGACGCGGTGCGGGAGTACGGCGCGGTGGCGTGTGCGCATCCGTCGGGGGCGCGGGAGTTGGTGGGGCGGGGGCCGGCGAACGATCTGTTGTTGCGTCAGTTGCGGCTCGGCGGCGCCGAGAACGTGCCGAAGAATCCCGCTGGTTACCGCGGCGCGGACATCGCGCTGGATCCGCTGCTGCTCGGGACCTCGCTGCTGGCCGTCGGACCGGCCGGGAGCGGGAAGACGACGCGGCTGACGCGCCCCGTCGCGGAGGCGCTGTGTCTGCAGGCGCTGACGGGGACGGCCGTGGTGGTGGTGGTCGGCGCCGCCGACGCCGATCTCGGGCCGGCGGCCTGGTACGACGTGGTGGTCGCGCCCGGGGCTGCGCAGTCAGGAGATCCGCAGGCCGGGTACGGGCTGGACCTCTTCGGGGGCGCGCAGCACACGGACGAGGCGGCGGCGCGGCTCGCGGACGCGCTGCTGCCGGACGAACTGGCGCTGCGCACGGAGGCCGCGCGGCTCGCGCTGCAGCAGATCGTCGGACCGTTCGAGGCCGGGTACGGCCGGCTGCCCGGCGTGCGGGAGCTGGTGCTGCTGCTGCGCGGCGAGGAGGGTGCGTGGGCGGCGCTGCTCGCTGCCGTGCGGGAGAGCGGGACGCTCGACCGGCACCAGCACGAACTCGCCCAGCGCGAGCGCCTGCACGGGCTCGCCGACGATCCGGGCGCGCTGCTCGCGGACCGGCTCGCGCTGCTGGACCGGCCCGTCTTCGCCCGCTGCTTCAACGCCTCCGCGGGGGACCCGGAGTCGCTGCCGCTGTTCGCTCTGCGCGCGCTCGACCACCCGCTGCGGGTGCGGATCGCCCTGCCGGACCACAGTCACCCCGAGGCGGCGCGGATCCTCGGCCGGCTCGCCGTCGGTCAGTTCCTGCACGCCGCCGGGAGCCGCGCGGACCGCTCGCTCTTCGCCGGGCTCGTCGTCGACGACGCCTCGTCGGCGGTGGACACGCACGCCATCCGCGGGCTGCAGCGGCTGCGGTCCGCGAACGGCGGCGCGGTGCTCGGGCTGCGCACGCTCGTGGACGTGCCCGAGGCGCTGCGCGCCCCGCTGTTCGGCGCGGTCGGCGGCCGGATGGCCTTCCCGGGCCTGGCGCCGTGGGACGGCAAGCTGTTCGAGGACGCCTGGGGCACGGTCTGGGTCGACGAGCGGGACGTGACGCGTGCGCTGGACACCTCCGGCGGCGTCCTGCGGCGTTCCTTCCGGGGCGTGCGGGCCCTGCTGGAGGGCGAGCGGGCGCAGACGGAGAGCGTGACGACCCGCAAGGTCGAACGACGTCGTTGGTCCGCCTCCGATCTCGCGCAGGTGCTGCCCCGCGGCCACGCGGTCGTCTCGCTGACCTCGGTGGACGGGAGCCAGGTGCCGCCGCTGCTGGTCCGCCTGCCCTGAGCCGAGCCGCTCCTCCCGGTGGCCGGCTGTTCGAATGCAACGCGCGAGTAGCTGCGCCGCTGAGGCAGAATCGACGGAAGAGGGTTGGACGTGTCGTCCAACCCCCGCCAGACCCGGTGCGCCGCAAGGACGCGGTGCCCCGCAGCCCGCGTTCCGCCGAAGGTGTCATGTCGAACGAGAAGCCCGCGCGCCCCGACGACGAGGTGCGGCACAGCAGTGTCACGGTGGCGTCCCTGGTCGCGATGCCGGGGCTGGGACTCGTCGTCCGCGCGGGTGAGACCGCGCTGGAGCGGCCGGTCCGGTGGGTGCACACCAGTGAGCTCGACGACCCGGTGCCCTATCTCGAGGGCGGCGAGCTGCTGCTGACCACCGGGCTGAAGCTGGGCAAGGCCAAGGAGAAGCTGCGCCAGTACGTGCACCGGCTCGCCGACGCGGGTGTCGCCGGGCTCGGCATCGGCGTGGGGCTCACCTACGACGAGGTGCCGCCGGCGCTGGTCGACGCCGCGGCCGAGCGCGCGCTGCCGTTGCTGGAGGTGCCGCAGCCGACGCCGTTCATCGCGATCAGCAAGGCCGTGACGGCCGCGCTCGCGGCGGAGCAGTACAAGGCGGTCACCACCAGCTTCGAGGCGCAGGAGGAGCTGACCCGCGCCGCGCTCGGCAAGGACGGCACCGCCGCGGTCGTCGCCAAACTGGCGGCGCGGCTGGGTGGTTGGGCGGCCCTCTACGACGCGACCGGCGGCGTGGTCGTCGCCGCGCCCGACTGGGCCGCGCGCCGGGCCGGGCGGCTGCGCCCGGAGGTGGAGCGGCTGCGCTCCCAGCCCGCCCCCGCGAGCATGGCCCTCCAGGGGGACGCCGCGGACACGCAGGACTACGTCGTGCTGCAGTCGCTCGGCGCGGACCGCCGCGCCCGCGGCTTCCTGGCCGTGGGCACCGAGGACCGGCTCAGCTCCGGGGAGCGGTACGTCGTCAACGCCGCCGTCGCACTGCTGACGCTGACCCTGGAGCGCTCACGCGACCTGCGTCGCGCCGAGGACCGGATGCGGACCGCGCTGCTGCGGCTGGTCCTCGCCGGGGAGACGGTGATCGCCAAGGAGGTCGCCGGCGCGCTGCTGGGCGGGTTGCCGCAGGGTCCCGTGCGGGTGCTGATCGCCGAGGGCGACGACCTGGCCGAGCTCGGCGACCGCGCGGAGCAGGCCGCGGCCCGCACGGGCGAGCCGCTGCTGCTGGCGCCCGAGGGCGAGCGCCTGGTGCTGGTCGCCGTCGACGGCGGGATGGTGCACCAGGTCTGCACGGACCTGGCGGTCGACCTGGAGGCCGTCGCGATCGGCATCTCCGCCCCGACGACGCTGGAGTCCGCGGGTTCGGCTGCCGCCGAGGCGGAGCGGGCCCTGGCCGTCGCGCTGCGCAGCGGTCGACGCAGTGTCGACCACGCGGAGGTCGGCGCGGGCTCCCTGCTGCCGCTCCTCGGCGAGGAGGCGGTCCAGGCCTTCGCCGAGGGCCTGCTGCGGCCGCTGCGCGAACACGACCGCACCTCCCGCGGTGATCTGGAGGCGAGCCTCCGAGCCTGGCTCTCCCGCCACGGCCAGTGGGACGCGGCGGCCGCGGACCTCGGCGTCCACCGCCACACGCTGCGCTACCGGATGCGCCGGGTCGAGGAGCTGCTGGGCCGGACGCTGGACGACGCGGACGTCCGCATGGAGCTGTGGATGGCGCTTCGCGCCACGGGCGACTGACGAGTCAGTCGCTCGCGCCCCTGAAGTGGCCGCGGCGTCCAGTTCGACTCACCCGTCTCGTACGTTCCGGACAAGCCGGATCGGGTTCGTTCCCGCCTACCGTGGGGGCTGAAAAGTCCTGTAATTCACGACGGAAGGGCCGGTGACCGCGGTGACCACCACCTACGCATTCTGGCTGGCGGGGCGGCAGGAGACCGGCCCCGAGACGCTGGACGTGCACCACCCGTACGACGGCCGGCTGGTCGCCAAGGTGAGTGTCGCCAGTGACGCCCAGGTCGAGGAGGCCGTCGCGGCCGCCTACGCGGTCAAGGACGAGTTCGCCGCCACTCCGGCGTACCAGCGTGCCGCCGCGCTCGACCACGTCGCGAAGCGGCTTGCCGAGCGCACCGAGGAGCTCGCGCAGCTCATCACCGCCGAGAACGGCAAGCCGATCAAGTGGGCCCGCGGCGAGGTCGGCCGCGCGGTGAGCGTCTTCCGCTGGGCCGCGGAGGAGGCGCGCCGCTTCAACAGCGGTGAGGGCCAGCGGCTGGACACCGACGCCGGCGGCACCGGCCGCCTCGGCCTGGTGCGCCGCTTCAACCGCGGTGTCGTGCTCGGCATCGCGCCGTTCAACTTCCCGCTGAACCTGGTCGCGCACAAGGTCGCCCCGGCGATCGCCGTCGGTGCGCCGATCATCCTCAAGCCGGCCCCGGCCACCCCGCTCTCCGCGATGATCCTCGGCGAGATCCTGGCCGAGACGGACCTGCCGGCCGGCTCCTGGTCCGTGCTGACGGTCCCGAACGACCGCATGCCGGCGCTGGTCCAGGACCCGCGTCTGCCCGTCATCTCCTTCACCGGCTCGGACAAGGTCGGCTACGCGATCCTCGACTCGGTGCCGCGCAAGCACGTCACCCTGGAGCTCGGCGGCAACGCCGCGGCCGTCGTGCTCGGCGACTGGAACTCCGAGGCGGACCTGGACTGGGCCGCGACCCGCATCGCGACCTTCGCCAACTACCAGGGCGGCCAGTCCTGCATCTCGGTGCAGCGCGTCATCGCCGACGCCACGATCTACGACCGCCTGGTCGAGAAGGTCGTCGAGAAGGTCGGCGCCCAGGTCACCGGCGACCCGGCCGACGCCGGCGTCGACGTGGGCCCGCTGGTCAGCGAGGACGCCGCCAAGCGCGTCGAGTCCTGGGTGGACGAGGCCGTGAACGCGGGCGCCAAGCTGCTCGCCGGCGGCGAGCGGGAGGGTGCGAGCTACGCGCCGACCGTGCTGGCCGAGGTGCCGGACGGCGTCACCCTCGCCACCGAGGAGGTCTTCGGGCCGGTCCTGTCGCTGCAGAAGGTCGACGGCGTGGACGAGGCCTTCGCCGCGGTCAACGACTCGAAGTTCGGTCTGCAGGCGGGCGTCTTCACGCACGACGTGCAGGTGGCCTTCCGTGCCCACCGCGAGCTGGAGGTCGGCGGTGTCATCATCGGTGACGCGCCCTCCTACCGTGCCGACCAGATGCCGTACGGCGGCGTGAAGGACTCCGGCGTGGGCCGCGAGGGCGTGGCCTACGCGATGGCCGACTACACCTACGAGCGCGTGCTGGTGCTCACCGGTTTGGCCCTGTAGTCACGTCTCACCCCTGGTGACCATGGGTGCACTCAGCGTACGGTCGGAAGATACTGGCAGGTATCCCACCGTGAGGTGATGCCCCATGTCCGGCTCCGTCCCTCAGGGCTCCTCCGCTGGGGCCGATGCACCCAAGGTCACCGAGCGTGAGGCGCGACGCGTCGCGGAGGAGGCCCGGGAACAGGACTGGCGCAAGCCCAGCTTCGCCAAGGAACTGTTCCTGGGCCGTTTCCGTCTGGACCTGATCCACCCGCATCCGCTGCCCGACGCGGAGGCGGAGCTGGAGGGTGCCGAGTTCCTGGCCCGGCTGCGGGACTTCTGCGAGAAGAAGCTCGACGGGGCGGTCATCGAGCGGGACGCGAAGGTCCCCGACGAGGTGGTCCGGGGCTTGCTGGAGCTGGGCGTCTTCGGGATGAAGATCGACCGCGAGTACGGCGGGCTCGGCCTCACCCAGGTGCACTACAACCGGGCGCTCACCCTGATCGGCAGTGTCAGCCCGGCCGTCGCGGCGCTGGTCTCCGCGCACCAGTCGATCGGGGTGCCGCAGCCGCTGAAGCTGTTCGGCACACCCGAGCAGAAGCGCGCCTTCCTGCCGCGCTGCGCGACCACCGACATCACCGCGTTCCTGCTCACCGAGCCGGACGTGGGCAGTGACCCGGCCCGGCTGGCCACCAGCGCGACACCGAGCCAGGACGGCTCGGAGTACGTGCTGGACGGCGTGAAGCTGTGGACGACCAACGGTGTCATCGCCAACCTGCTCGTGGTCATGGCGCGGGTGCCGAAGTCCGAGGGGCACCGGGGCGGCATCACGGCCTTCGTCGTCGAGGCGGACTCGCCGGGCCTGACGGTGGAGCACCGCAACGCGTTCATGGGCCTGCGCGGCATCGAGAACGGCGTGACCCGATTCGACGGTGTCCGGGTCCCGGCGGGGAACCGGATCGGGCGCGAGGGGGAGGGCCTCAGGATCGCGCTCACCACGCTCAACACCGGGCGGCTCTCGTTGCCTGCGATGTGCGTGGCGGCGGGCAAGTGGTGTCTGAAGATCGCTCGGGAGTGGTCCGCGGAGCGGGAGCAGTGGGGCCGGCCGATCGCCCGGCACGAGGCGGTGGCGGCCAAGATCTCCTTCATCGCCGCGACCACCTTCGCGCTCGAGGCGGTCGTGGAGCTGGCGGGCCAGATGGCCGACGAGGACCGCAACGACATCCGCATCGAGGCCGCCCTGGCCAAGCTCTACGGCTCGGAGATGGGCTGGCTGATCGCCGACGAGTTGGTGCAGATCCGCGGCGGGCGCGGCTACGAGACGGCGGCCTCGCTGGCCGCGCGCGGGGAGCGTGCGGTCCCGGCCGAGCAGGTGCTGCGCGACATGCGGATCAACCGGATCTTCGAGGGCTCGAGCGAGATCATGCACCTGCTGATCGCCCGGGAGGCCGTGGACGCGCACCTGAAGGTCGCCGGGGACCTGATCGAGCCGGAGGCCGACCTGCGCCGCAAGGGCCGCGCCGCGGCCAAGGCGGGCGCGTTCTACGCGGCCTGGCTGCCCAAGCTGGTCGCGGGGCCGGGGCAGGTGCCCACCTCCTACCGCGAGTTCAACCGTCCCGGCTATCCGGACCTGGCCACACACCTGCGCTGTGTCGAGCGCAGCGCACGCAAGTTGGCGCGTTCCACGTTCTACGGCATGTCGCGCTGGCAGGGCCGGATGGAGACCAAGCAGGGCTTCCTGGCGCGCGTCGTCGACATCGGCGCGGAGCTGTTCGCGATGAGCGCGGCGTGCGTGCGGGCCGAACTGCTGCGTTCCACGCAGGGCCCGGACGAGGGGCGGGCCGCCTACGAACTCGCCGACGTCTTCTGCCGCCAGGCCCGGCTGCGCGTCGAGGGGCTCTTCGGCCGGCTCTGGGACAACACCGACCGGGCCGACCGTCGGCTGGCCGACCAGGTGATGACGGGCCGTTACACCTGGCTCGAGGAGGGCGTGCTGGACCCCTCGGGGGAGGGAGCGTGGATCGCGGACACGGCGCCCGGAACGGCCGAGCGCCCCAACGTGCATCGTCCGATCGGGGGGTGAGCTGATAACGGACGAGACACGCGGATGGGGAGATCCGTTGTGCTTCATGCACCCTTGACACACCTGACACGCGCTCACGACTACGATGCGCACTGGCGTGCGAGAAGAGGAGCTACCACCGGGGGCTCGTACGTCGAGGCTTCCGCATGCGCGCAGGGCTCCCGGTGTTTCGACGACGAGGAGCAGGTCCAGCGTGAGTTACCCGCCGTACGGGCAGAACCCGCAGCAGCCGCGGCCAGGCGGCAATCCGGCGCAGCCGCCGTACGGCGGTCAGCCTCCGCAGGGTTACCCGCCGCAGCAGCCGCCCCGCCCGCAGCAGCAGGGCTACCCGCCGCAGGGCCCGAACCCGTACGGCGCGCCCCGGCCGCCGCAGGGCCCGGGCCCGTATGGCGCACCGCAGCCTCCGCAGGGCTATCCGCAGCAGCCGCCCCGCCCGCCGCAGCAGGGCTACCCGCCCCAGCAGCCGCCGTTCGGCGGCGGCCCGGGTGGCTTCGGCGGCCCGGGCGGACCCGGTGGTCCGGGCGGACCGTACGGCGGCCCCGGTGGCCCCGGCGGGCCGATCGGTTCGGGCGGCAACGGCGGCGGGCCGCGCCGCAAGCGCGGGATGCTCATCGGCGCGGCGGTCGTCGCGCTGGCCCTGGTCGTCACCGTCGTCGTGGTCGCCTCGAACAGCGGCAAGGGCAAGGGCGGCGGCAGCAACGACTCCACGGGCGGTGGCGGCGGCACGATGGCCGCGCCCGCCAACGGCAAGTCCTGGAACCCGCCGTCCTGGGCCAACCCGGCCAACGACATCGGCCCCGCCAACCCCAAGACCGTCGTCACCGGCCAGGTCTGGTACGCCAAGTCCGCCCCGCAGACCATGGCGCAGTACGCACAGGAGGTCGGCACCCCCGGCGACCCGAACTATCACAAGTTCCTTTCGTCGAGCGACTTCTCGACCAAGTTCTCCACCGGCCAGGGCGCGGGCGAAGCCGTCTCCCAGTGGGTGCAGCAGGACGGCATGAAGATCGTCAGCAAGGACTCCGAGTCGATCGTCGTCTCCACGACGATCGGCAAGGTCGAGGACGCGCTGAAGGTCAAGATCCACCGCTACAAGCACGACGGCCGGGTGGACATCGCACCCACCACGCAGCCGCAGTACCCCCAGAACGTGGGTGACTACGTCGCGGCCGTCACCGGTCTGACCACCTCCAGCCCCGTCGGCCGCGGCAGCATGTACGTCGCGGACGCGGCCAGCGCCGACTGCAGCACCTTCTACGGCCAGCGCTCCTCCGGCCTGCCCGCAGGCCCCGACGGCACGCCCGCGCAGTACATGTGCGGCTACACCGCCAAGCAGCTGCGCACCGCCTACGGCGCGGCGGCGAGCGGCATGAGCGGCAAGGGCGTCACCGTGGCCATCGTCGACGCCTACGCGTCGCCGACGATCGTCCAGGACGTCGACAAGTGGTCGCAGGAGATGGGCCTGCCCCCGCTGAAGCCGGGTCAGTTCTCCCAGCACGTCCCGTCGTCCTACGACCCGAGCAAGACCAACGCGGGCGACGCCGCCGGCTGGTGGGGCGAGGAGACGCTCGACGTCGAGGCCGTGCACGCGATCGCGCCGGACGCGAAGATCGTCTACTACGGCTCGGCGTCGACCGACACCTCCGACTTCTACCAGGCCTTCCAGCAGATCATCTCGAACCACACGGCGGACGTCGTCTCCAACTCCTGGAGCGGTCCCGAGATCGGCACCGACCAGAGCGCGATCGCGGCCGGCCAGCAGATCTACCAGCAGGGCGCGGTCGAGGGCATCAACTTCAACTTCTCCACCGGCGACTCCGGTGACTTCACCGCCGGGGACAAGGGCACCACGCCCAGCCCCGCCGTGGGCTACCCCTCGTCCGACCCGTGGGTGACCGGCGTGGGCGGCACCACCCTCGGCACCGACGCCGCGGGCAACTACAAGTGGGAGACCGGCTGGGGCACCATGTCCTACCCCAGCAGCGGCAGCGGCTGGTCCACCCAGGGCACGTTCCAGGGCGCCGGCGGCGGTGGCATCAGCCAGTTCTTCCAGCAGCCTCCGTACCAGGTCGGCGTGGTCCCGGACTCGCTGGCCAAGGCGAGCGGCCAGAGCCACCGGGTGCTGCCGGACGTCTCGATGGTCGCCGACTCGCTGACCGGCATGAACGTCGGTGAGACCGTGGGCAACGCGGTGGCGCAGCCGGCCGGCAGCGGCGTGACCTACACCATGAGCGGCGGCTCCTGGAAGGAGGAGACGGTCGGCGGCACCAGCCTCGCGTGCCCGCTGTTCAGCGCGATGGAGGCGCTGGCGATCCAGAACTCCGGCTCCCCGCTGGGCTTCGCCAACCCGGTGCTGTACAAGCAGTACAACTCGGCCAGCTTCCACGACGTCAAGCCGAATCCCGTGGGCGGCCACGAGCCGAGCTGGGCCTTCAACACCGACCAGGGCCCGGTCCTGGCCCGCTCGGACGAGAACACCAGCCTGAAGACGACGGACGGCTTCGACGACATCACGGGCATCGGCAGCCCGTCCGAGCAGTTCATCACCTGGTTCAAGGCCCACCCGACGGGCCAGTGAGCATTCGTTCCCGCAGGTAGGTGCACGATCAGGGGCGCGGGGAACTGCGCGACAAGCCACCCTCTGCGGATGGTCCCCCGGTAACAGGGCCATCCGCACAAAGTGGTTGCTCGCGCAGTTCCCCGCGCCCCTGGGGGTTGCCGGGTGCTCGCCTGCATCCGCGAACAGGACAGAATGGGCCCATGACACTTCTCGCCGACCCGCATCTGCGTTTCGAGCCCGTCGTCGCCGACCCCGAGGGGCCTCGGGAGTTGGTGATCCTGGGGTCCACCGGTTCGATCGGGACGCAGGCCATCGATGTCGTGCTGCGGAACCCCGGACGATTCAGGGTGGTGGGCCTGTCCGCCGCCGGGGGGCGGGTCGCGCTGCTCGCCGAGCAGGCGCTGCAGCTCGGGGTGAAGGTCGTCGCCGTGGCGCAGCCGGACGCGGTCGCGCCGCTGAAGGCGGCGCTCGCCGCCGCCGCGCCGAAGGGCGCGGCCCTGCCGGAGATCCTGGCGGGGCCGGACGCCGCGACCGAGCTCGCGGCGATGGAGTGCCACTCCGTGCTGAACGGCATCACCGGCTCGATCGGCCTGCGGCCGACCCTCGCCGCGCTGCGCGCCGGGCGCGTGCTCGTGCTCGCGAACAAGGAGTCGCTGATCGTCGGCGGCCCGCTGGTGAAGGCGCTGGCCAAGCCGGGGCAGATCGTGCCGGTGGACTCCGAGCACACCGCGCTGTTCCAGGCGCTGATGGCCGGCACCCGCCGGGAGGTCAGCAAGCTGGTGGTGACCGCCAGCGGCGGTCCCTTCCACGGCTGGAGCCGCGAGAAGCTGGCCGGGGTGACCAAGGAGCAGGCGCTGAACCACCCGAACTGGGCGATGGGCCCGGTCATCACGATCAACTCGGCGACCCTGGTCAACAAGGGCCTGGAGGTCATCGAGGCGCACCTGCTCTACGACATCCCGTTCGAGCGGATCGAGGTCGTGGTCCACCCGCAGTCGGTCGTCCACTCGATGGTGGAGTTCGTGGACGGCTCCACGATGGCCCAGGCGAGCCCGCCGGACATGCGGATGCCGATCTCGCTCGGCCTCGGCTGGCCGGACCGGGTGCCGGACGCCGCGCCGGGCTGTGACTGGACCAAGGCCGCGACCTGGGAGTTCTTCCCGCTGGACACCGAGGCGTTCCCGTCGGTCGGGCTGGCCCGCGAGGTCGGGGAGCTGGGCGGCACCGCGCCGGCGGTGTTCAACGCGGCGAACGAGGAGTGCGTGGAGGCGTTCCTGCAGGGCCGGCTGGCATTCACAGGGATCGTGGATACGGTGGCGAAGGTCGTCTCCGAGCACGGCACTCCCGCCAAGGGAACTTCGTTGACCGTCGAGGACGTCCTGGCTGCCGAGGCCTGGGCACGCACCCGGGCCAAGGAGATCGCCGCGGGCTGAGCGCGGAGACGGCATGATGTTGAGCGGGGTGGCCGCAGCGGCGGCCGGCGCGGAACCAAGAGGAGCAGACGCACGATGACGACACTGATGACGATCCTGGGCATCGTGATCTTCGTGTTCGGCCTGCTCTTCTCCATCGCCTGGCACGAGCTGGGCCACCTCAGCTGGGCCAAGTTCTTCAAGGTGCGGGTGCCGCAGTACATGGTCGGCTTCGGGCCGACGATCTGGTCCCGCAAGAAGGGCGAGACCGAGTACGGCGTCAAGGCGATCCCGCTCGGCGGCTACATCCGCATGATCGGGATGTTCCCGCCCGGGGCTGACGGCAAGGTCGTGGCCCGCTCCACCTCGCCCTGGCGCAGCATGATCGAGGACGCGCGCGAGCAGTCCTACGAGGAGATCCTGCCGGGCGACGAGACGCGGCTGTTCTACACCCGCAAGCCGTGGCAGCGGGTCATCATCATGTTCTTCGGCCCGTTCATGAACCTGATCCTGGCCGTGGTGCTGTTCCTGGTCGTGCTGATGGGCTTCGGGGTGCCGCAGGCCCAGCCGACGATCTCCTATGTCACGCAGTGCGTGGTCGCCAGCAACTCCAGTGCGGCGACGAGCGACACCTGCCCCAAGGGCGCCCCGGAGAGCCCGGCGGCCAAGGCGGGCCTGAAGTCCGGCGACACCATCACCTCGTTCGACGGCGTCGCGGTCACCAGCTACGACCAGCTGCAGAACCAGATCCGGCAGCACCCGGACGACCAGGTGACCCTGGGCGTCAAGCGCGGCGACAAGAGCTTCACCGTGCAGGTCACGCTGACCAAGAACAACCTCTACGGGATCGACTCCAACGGCAACCCGACCGACCAGATCGTCCACGCGGGCTTCCTCGGCATCCAGCCGATCCAGCCGACCACGCAGCTCGGTCTCGGCCAGAGCCTGGACCGGATGACGGGCATCGCGCAGCAGGGCGTGCACTCGATCGTGTCCCTGCCGTCCAAGATCCCTGGCCTGTGGGGCGCGGCCTTCGAGGGCAAGAAGCGCTCACTCGACTCGCCCGTCGGCGTCGTCGGCGTGGCCCGGGTCGGCGGCGACGTGCTGGCGATGCACGCGCCCGCCAGCGCCCGGATCGCGACCATGTTGCAGCTGCTCGCCGGGCTGAACCTGTCGCTGTTCCTGCTGAACATGCTGCCGCTGCTGCCGCTGGACGGCGGCCACATCGCCGGCGCGCTCTGGGAGGCCGTGCGGCGCCAGTTCGCCCGCCTGGTCAAGCGCCCGGACCCGGGCCCGTTCGACGTGGCCAAGCTGATGCCCATCGCCTACGTCGTCGCCGGGATCTTCCTGTGCTTCACCGTGCTGGTGATGATCGCCGACGTGGTGAACCCGGTGACGCTGGGCTGACCCGTCCGGAGTCGGCCGTTCACCGGAGCGTTCAGGCGCGTCGGGTAACGTGGGGGTCGGGTGCGCCGACCGGTACAGAGCGCACCCGGCTGGCCTGGAGTGACCGGGCAGCCGCCGCCTCACTGTGGGGATTACGCAAGCAATGACCGCTGTCTCGCTGGGTATGCCGTCGGTGCCGCTGGAGCCCTTGGCGCCGCGTCGTATGAGCCGTCAGATCATGGTGGGGAACGTGCCGGTCGGCGGCGGTGCGCCGATCTCGGTGCAGTCGATGACGACGACGGTGACGGCGGATGTGAACGCGACGCTGCAGCAGATCGCGCAGCTGACGGCGTCGGGTTGTCAGATCGTGCGGGTGGCGTGCCCGTCGCAGGACGACGCGGACGCGCTGGCGATCATCGCGAGGAAGTCGCAGATCCCGGTGATCGCGGACATCCACTTCCAGCCGAAGTACGTCTACGCCGCGATCGACGCGGGCTGTGCGGCGGTGCGGGTGAACCCGGGCAATATCCGGCAGTTCGACGACCAGGTCAAGGAGATCGCGAAGCGCGCCGGCGAGGCGGGGATCCCGATCCGGATCGGCGTGAACGCGGGCTCGCTGGACAGGCGCCTGCTGGAGAAGTACGGGCGGGCGACGCCGGAGGCGCTGGTGGAGTCGGCGCTGTGGGAGTGCTCGTTGTTCGAGGAGCACGGTTTCCGTGACATCAAGATCTCGGTCAAGCACAACGACCCGGTGGTGATGGTGGCGGCGTACCGCAAGCTGGCGGCCGCGTGTGACTACCCGCTGCATCTGGGCGTGACCGAGGCCGGTCCGGCGTTCCAGGGCACGATCAAGTCGGCGGTGGCGTTCGGTGCGCTGCTGGCGGAGGGCATCGGGGACACGATCCGGGTGTCGCTGTCGGCGCCGCCGGCGGAGGAGATCAAGGTCGGTACGCAGATCCTGGAGTCGCTGGGGCTGCGGCAGCGCGGTCTGGAGATCGTCTCGTGCCCGTCGTGCGGTCGCGCGCAGGTGGATGTGTACAAGCTCGCGGAGGAGGTCACCGCGGGGCTGGAGGGCATGGAGGTGCCGCTGCGCGTGGCGGTCATGGGGTGTGTGGTGAACGGCCCGGGTGAGGCGCGTGAGGCGGACCTGGGTGTGGCGTCGGGCAACGGCAAGGGCCAGATCTTCGTGAAGGGCGAGGTCATCAAGACCGTGCCGGAGTCGAAGATCGTGGAGACCCTGATCGAGGAGGCCCTCAAGCTCGCCGAGCAGATGCAGGACGCCGGCGTCGAGTCCGGCACCCCGACCGTCGTCGCCGCCGAGTAGCACGGCCAGTAGAACAGCAGGGCAACCTGGGGTTGACGTGGCTCGCTTCTCCGGGCCACCGTCGATCCCAGGTTGACGTATGTCGCGCCTTGGCCCAGGGGGTCGCCAGGGTCGCTCGAGGAGATAGGGTGCCCCCCGTGTTGAGCAGTTCTGTGGCGACGACGCGTGTGCTGACGCCCGCGGACCTGCCGGCCGCGCTCGAGGTGCTGGACCGCGACCCGATCGAGAACGCCTTCGTGGCGGCCCGGGTCGCCGTCGCCGGTCTCGACTCCTGGCGGCTCGGCGGCGAGATGTGGGGCTTCTTCGAGCACGGCCGTCTCGAGGCCCTGTGCTACTCCGGGGCCAACCTGGTCCCGCTGAGCGCCTCCTCCGCGGCCGTCCAGGCTTTCGCGGACCGCGCCCGCAAGCAGGGCCGCCGCTGCTCCTCGATCGTCGGGCCCGTCGAGGGCACCGCCGAGCTGTGGTCCCTGCTGGAGCCGCACTGGGGCCCCGCCCGTGAGGTCCGTGCGCGCCAGCCGCTGATGGCGACCCGGGAGCCCTCCCGCGAGATCGCCCCCGACCCGCGGGTGCGCCGGGTGCGCCGCGACGAGATGGACCTGCTGCTGCCGGCCTGCGTCGCCATGTTCACCGAGGAGGTCGGCGTCTCGCCGCTGGCCGGCGACGGCGGCCTGCTCTACCGCGCCCGGGTCGCCGAACTCGTCACCGGTGGGCGGGCGTTCGCCCGCTTCGAGGGTGACCGCGTGGTCTTCAAGGCCGAGATCGGCGCGGCGACCGAGGGCGCCTGCCAGATCCAGGGCGTCTGGGTCGCCCCGGAGTTCCGCGGACGCGGCCACTCCGAGAGCGGCATGGCCACCGTCGTCGACGTCGCGCTCCGCGAGGTCGCTCCCGTCGTGAGCCTCTACGTGAACGACTACAACGTCGTCGCCCGCGCCGCGTACCGCCGGGTGGGGTTCACCGAAATCGGTGCGTTCATGAGCGTACTGTTCTGAAGTCCGCGCGTGATGTGAGCGTTTCGTGTGCACGCGTGTTGCTTGTGTGGCGATTGTGACGTCCCGCCTCTCGCTTGGGCGCACGGTGTGCATACACTCACGCCGTCCTCGCCTCGGCTGACCGCGCGTGGGTCGATCCGCGTCCGCCGCCGTCCCCGGGGTGCCCTCGAAGGAAGGACGGCGCGTGTTATCCCACCGACGCAAGCCCCGCCGCCGACTCCCCGTGCTGGCCGGCCTCCTCACCGCTCTCCTGGGCCTGGTGGCCCTTGTGAGCAGTGCCATGGCCGCGGCAGCCCCCAACGGACCGGGCGCCCCCGCCGCCCAGCCCTCTGCCGCCCAGCCCCCGGTCACACCGAACCCCGACTGCACCCTCCGCGTGCCCGCCGGCCCGCTCACGGCCGCCGGCCTGGCCACCCCGTACCAACTGACCGCGACCGACGCGGCCATGGGCCCCTGCCACGAAGCCGACCTGGCCCAGTCGGCCTTCGTCCAGGCCACCGTGCTGGACCCGGCGACCGGGGCGGTCTCCGTCTACGACCCGCTGGTGGTCGACCGCGGCACGCGCCCGGCCCACCGGCCGGTCGTGCCGAAACTGCCCGCGCACGCCGTGGTCGGACTCTGGTTCGGCTTCAACGGCAACAATCTGACGCTCGCCGGGAACACCACCGCCGGACGCTGCGTCAACGGCGCCCCCGGCTCGGTCTTCGGCCAGTTCGCCTACTGCGACGCGACCGCCTTCTTCACGGCCGCGAACCGCGCGCGGCAGGCCGGACGCCTCAAGGTGCCGCGGTCGGGCCGCGGCCGCGACGGCGCGCCCTGCCCGACCACCCGCGACTTCGGCCTCGTCGACCAGGACCAGAGCGACAACGTCACCACCGCCTACCTGGCCACCCCCGACGGCCGCACCGCCCAGCGCACCACCGCCGCCACGGCGGCGCTCGGCCCCCGAGGCGCGGTCGCGCTGCTCAACGGCAGCGACAACCTGCTGCTCACCGCCTTCGTCGACCCCGCTCTCGGCTGCACCCCCTGGACCGCGCCGGACCTCGCCGACCCGCGTCACACCACGACCGCCCTGGCCCTGGACGAGCTCCAGGCCGCCGCCGACCAGGCCGCGCCGGTGGCACTGGTGCCGGTCAACGACCCGATGGTGCTTGGGCCCGGCGGGGTCAGGAGCCGGGGCAAGACCAACCTGTACCGCGCCGGTGTCGACCAACTCCCGGTCGGGCACGGGGCGGGGACGGACCCGGGCGACGGAACGAGCTACTGCCGTCGCCTCGCCTCCGGGGGCGCGGCGCGGATCAAGGCCGACGGGCCGTTGTTCACCGCCTCGGCCTCGCCGACCGCGGGGCAGAACCTGCTGGACTTCCTGACCCAGCGTCTGACCGCCTCCCTGCAGAACCTCGGCTGCGGGCAGCAGCCACCGCCGAGCGGTGCGGGCCCGACCTCGAACAGTCCGACGGCGGAGCCCTCGGCCTCCGACTCGCCCTCGGCGTCGAGTTCGGCCACCGCGCCCACCCCGACGGGCGGATCGACGGACCCGACGACGGTGGTGCCCTCCGGCACCGGCCAGACGTCCCCGCCGGCCACGACCCTTTCGACGCCACCGTCCGCGCCGCCCTCCTCCGGCCCGGCGGCGGCCGAGACCCCCGCGCGCGTGACCGACTCCCCGACGCAGGCCCTGGTCGCGGACGTGGTCACCGACGTGGTCCCCAGCCCGATGCGGGTCGGCCGCGCCGCGACCGGCACCGCCGCCACGGCCTCGGCGCCGCCCACGATGCGGGGGCGGCTCGCCGACACCGGAGCGACCCGCGGGTTGTGGCCCCTCGCGGGGCTGGGCCTGTCCGTGCTGCTGCTCGGCTGCTCCGTCCGCCTGCTGGCGGGCGCGCGTCGGTACTGACCGTCGTCCAGGCGGTCATCTCGGGCCGCGCGGCCCGTACGGCCCGGCGGCCTCGCGGCCGCCGGGCTCGTCTGGTTGATCGTCCGCCCGAGGCGGTAGCGTCCAGCCATGGACCAAGTTCGGATCGAGCCCATCGATCTCGCCGCGTACGCCGCCGCCGCGCTGGACGTGCAGGCGGTGGCGTTCGGTCTCGGTCCGGAGGAGGTCGCGCTGCGGCTGCAGATCGTCCAGCGCCATGCCGAACTGCCCGGTGTCCACGCCGTCGGCGCGCTGCGGGGCGGGATGCTGGTCGGCTTCGGCTACGGGATGCCCAACGACCGCAGCCACTGGTGGTCCACCGTCATCGAGCCGTACCTCGCGGCCAACGGGTACGGCGCCTGGCTCGACGACGCCTTCTCGGTGACCGAGCTGCATGTCCACCCCCGGTACCAGGGGCTCGGGTTCGGCCGGGCGCTGATCACCGCGCTCTGCGCGGCCAGCCCGCTGCCGCACAGCATCCTCTCCGCCGTGGACCGGGAGACGCCCGCCCGCGCGCTCTACCGCTCGCTCGGCTACCAGGACCTGGCCCGGCGGGTGATGTTCCCCAACACCGTGCTGCCCTACGCCGTCATGGGCGCGCCGCTGCCGCTGCCTACGCGTCCTTCCCCTCGTCCGAACGGGGCTCGACCGGGTGACGGTGCTCCGCGTGCCGTTCCGCGTGGGCCCGGCGAGCCTCCTTGAGCTGCTCGGTCACCATCGACAGCCGGAACAGCGCCAGGACCAGCGCGGCCGCGAGGAAGCAGCCGAGCGGGCCGTAGACGATCACGTCGTACTGACTGCGCATCCACAGGGTCAGGCCGGACAGGGCCGGCACGCCCAGCAGCACCATCAGGTACCAGCGCCCGGGTGCGACCAGCGCGAGCGCCACCGCCAGCAGCGGGTACAGCAGGAACGCGTGCGGCAGCGCCCCCGCCAGCAGCGCCGTGACGGGCACCAGGAGCGCCGCGAGCACCATCGGCAGCCGGGTGTGGTGCAGCCGGGGCCGCAGCGCGGTCAGGACGGTGCCGCAGTACAGCACCGCGAAGATCCCCAGCACCAGCATCGCCAGTGTGGGCCGCGGGTACCGCCCGTGGATCACGTCGGAGACGAGCGGGACCAGCGCCAGCAGCACCCACGGCAGCAGCAGGTACGGGCTGAAGCGCGGAGCGCGCGCGATCTCCTCGTCGGTCAGCCGGCGGCGGCGTGGCGGCTCTGCCACAGGAACATCACTCCGGATCGATTGCATGTCGGTCTGTGTCTCAGAGCATGGCGTCTCAGAGCATGGCGGCGAACTCGAGGAACAGCGAGGCGTGCCGGGTGTCGCCCACGTCCAGGCTCCACAGGCCCGCCTCGACGACGCGGAACAGGGTCCAGCCGCGCAGCCGCTCCGGATCCACGGCGGCGTCCGCGGCCAGCCGCTGCACCCGCCGCCGGGCGGCGGCCTCCGGTCCGGGGGAGCCGGCCAGCGTCTCCAGCCGGTCCTGGGCCAGCCAGGCCAGGTCGTAGGCGCGCTCGCCGACCAGCGGCTTCGGGTCGATCGCCAGCCAGGGCGAACGCTCGGCCGCGAGCACGTTGCCGTGGTGGTAGTCGCCGTGCAGCAGCAGGTTCTCCTCGCGGGCCGCGGTGTCCTGCAACAGCGTCGCGGACAGGTCCAGCGCCTCGTCCACGAGCGGCGTCAACTCGGCCGCGGCGGGCAGCGAGCGACGGCGCGTCAGCTCCGCACGCAGGCCGCCGACGTAGTCGGCGACGCTCGTGAACGGGTGCGCCTCCGGTGGGGCGACCCAGAGGCGGCGCAGCGTGCCGAGCGCCTCCAGCATCGCCTTGTTCTCCGGCAGCGAGCGCAGCGAGACCTCGCCCTGCGCCCGCTCCAGCAGCATCGCCCGGTCCTCGGGCGCGCAGGCGTACATGCGCACGGCGCCGTGCCCGTCCCAGTGCGCGAGCGCGCGGTGCTCCTGCTCGCCCTCCGGATCCGGGTACCCCAGCTTCAGCGCCGCGGGCGAACCGTCCGCGCGCCGCACCAGCAGCACCAGACTGATCTGCCCGCCGGGCTCGCAGACCCGCTCCAGCGTCAGCTCCCACCGCGCCAGGTACTCCGCCGCGAGCCCCGGCAGCGCTTCGAGCCACGCCTGCCCGCGGTCGGACGCCCAGCAGCGGACGGTGTCCTGAAGCCGTGCGGGAATGCTGAAGGCAGGTGCCGTCATGCTCGCCCTTCGTCGTGATCGGGTGCTGCCATTGTCGGCCATCGGCCTGTGAGCTCTCCATGAGCCCCGTCAGGTGGGTGCACGGTCCAGGGGGCGGTGCAACAGCAGCTCAGCGTTCCGGTAGTCCGGGGAAGGGGGTGGGGGGCGCGCCCCAGGTCAGGGCGCGGAGGGCGGCGGCGCGGAGTTGGGTGGAGGAGTCGTCGCGGAAGTCGTTCTCGCCGGCCTGGACCGAGTTGGCGTACACCGCGGCGACGCGGTTCTCCAGCAGGGCCGCCAGGCGGCCCGCCGAGGAGGCGTCGGAGACCTCGAAGGGCAGGTCGTAGGCGGCGGCCGCCGCCCGCGGGGTCGCGCCCGCGGCCGTGATCCTGGCGTCCAGCGTGTCGCGGCGGGCGCGGTGCAGCTGGTAGTCCGAGGTGGCCTGGGCCCGGGCGCCGCCGCTGAGCAGCGCGCCCAGGACGCCGTAGCCGTAGACCGTGGCCTGCTCGGCGCCCAGCGCCGCCTGCAGGGCCTCCAGCTCGGGCGCGCTCGGGCGGAGCCGGTCGACGTTCGGGGTGGCGCCCGTGGGAGGCGCGCCGCCCAGCTGGGTGGCGCGCTGCGCCGCCCCGGCGCCGATCGAGGCCAGCAGCCGGGCCAGCGGGGGCGAGGTGACCAGCAGTTCCACCGCGCAGAGCGAGACCAGTCCGGCCTCTCCGCGCGCCAGCGCGGCAGCACTCGTCCGGGCTTGGGCCGTCGCGGACGCCGAGGCGGCGGGGGAGGCGGAGCTCGCGGCCGAGCGGGAGGGTGCGGGGG
>NZ_QKYN01000231.1 GCF_003258295.1 Streptacidiphilus pinicola
GTGGCTCACCGGGGCGGCGGGCGGCGTCGTCGTGGATCCAGCGGACCGGATCACCCTGGACGAGTCGGTGACGATGGCGTTCCTCGTCGTCTTCGAGTCGATGACCCCGGCCGAGCGGGTCGCGTTCGTGCTGCACGACGTCTTCCGCTACCCCTTCGCCGAGGTGGCCGAGATCGTCGGCCGCAGCCCCGCGGCGTGCCGGCAGCTGGCGTCCTCGGCGCGGCGCCGGATCACCGCTGCGCGGGCCGAGGCGAGCCCGGACGCCGCGCGGCAGGCGAGCGTCGTCCGGCGGTTCAAGACGGCCTGGGACGCGCAGGACATCGAGGCCCTGCTGAGCCTGCTCGACCCGAGCGCCACCGCGATCTCCGACGGCGGCGGCCGCGCCGTCGCCCACCTGCTGCCGATCGAGGGCGCGGAGCAGATCGTCGCCCTCTACCTCACCATCGCCCGTCTCGCACCCACCCGCACCCTCCTCGAACGCACCGTCAACGGTCTACCGGGCCTGGCCTTCGAGTCCGAGGGCCGGATCGAGACGGTGTTCGCCTTCGAGGTCTCCGACGACGACCGGATCACCCGCATCTGGGCGGTCCGCAACCCCGACAAGCTCCGCCCCTGGCAAGCATCCTGACTGTTCGTCAGAACATGCTGCGGTCGTAGAGGGCGCGAAGCCAGGGGGCGCGGACGGCGGGGAGGCGGGCGACGGCGCTCAACCGGCCGCCACGCCCACCGGTTTCACGCGGCCGGGATACGCTCCGACCATGCGAATCCGGATCATCGACGCGTTCACCGACGAACCCTTCAGCGGGAACCCCGCCGCCGTCTGCCTGCTGCCGGAGGGGCCGTGGCCGGACGAGGGATGGATGGCGCGGCTGGGCGCGGAGATGAACCTGTCGGAGACCGCGTTCGTGCGCCCCGCGGGACCGGTCGAGGACGGGCGCTGGGCGATCCGGTGGTTCACGCCCGCCGTCGAGGTGGATCTGTGCGGGCACGCGACGCTCGCCGCCGCGCACGCGCTCGCCAGCGACGCTCTCGTCGCGCCGGGCGCGGAGGTGGTCTTCGACTCCAACAGCGGGCCGCTGCGCGCCCGGATCGCCGAGGACGGCAGCATCCGGCTCGACTTCCCCGCCAACCCGCCGAAGCCCGGCGCCGCGCCCGAGCAGCTCGCGGCGGCCCTCGGCTCGGACGCGTGGATCGGCGTGTGGGAGACGGGGGCGCTCGGCGACCTGATGCTCGAGTTCATCGACGAGGCCTCGGTGCGCGCGCTGCGTCCCGACCACACCCGGCTCGCCGCGCTCGTCGACGTCGGGATCCCGCGCGGGGTGATCGTCACCGCCCGCGCGGACGATCCCGAGACGAGCGGGTACGACTTCGTCTCCCGCTGGTTCGGTACCGGCGTGGACGTGGGCGAGGACCCGGTGACCGGCAGCGCCCACACCGCGCTCACCCCGCTCTGGGCGGCGCACCTGAACCGGGACACGCTCGTCGGCCACCAGGCGTCCCGGCGCGGCGGCACGCTCAAGCTGCACCTGGAGGGCGACCGCGTGCTGATCACCGGGACGGCGGTCACGGTGCTCGACGGAACCCTGACCGAGGCCGCCACCCGCTGAGGGCCGACTGACCGACCGGCTGACCGGTCAGGTCGGCAGCCAGCTGACGTGACCGGCCAGCAGCACGAAGCCGACGAACGCGACCGTGTCGATCAGCGTGTGCGCGATCACCAGCGGCGCGACCCGGCCCCAGCGCCGGTAGAGGTAACAGAAGATCACGCCCATCACCACGTTGCCGAAGAACCCGCCGACGCCCTGGTAGAGGTGGTACGAGCCGCGCAGCAGCGCGCTGGCCGCGACGATCGCGGGCCAGGACCAGCCCAGCTGGTTCAGCCGTCGCAGCATGTAGCCGACCACGATGACCTCCTCCACCACGGCGTTCTGCGCGGCGGAGAGGATCAGCACCGGGATCCGCCACCACACGGCAGGCAGCCCGCTGGGCACGACGGTGAGATTGGCGCCCGACGCCCGCGCGCCGAGGTAGAGGGCGAGCCCCGAACCGCCGATGACGGCGGCGACGACCACGCCCTTGCCAAGGTCGCTCCAGCGCCGCGTCAGGTCGAACCCGAGTGCGCGCAGCGATGATCCCTCGCGGATCAGCAAGTAGGCGACCAGGGCGACAGGGACGAGCGCGGTGGCGATGTCGAACAAGTGCCAGGTCAGGTCGAGCCAGGGGCGGCCCGGCGTGATCGAGCCGTTGAGCGTCGCCTGCTGCGACTTGAGCGACTTGTTGGCGGTCAGCGACCCCGTGAAGCTGATCAGCGCGGACACGCCGCTGGCGCCGAGGGAGAGCCCCAGGACGAGCAGCAGCTCCTGCCCCATCAGGCGACGGGTCAGGCGGACCGGCTGCGGAAGCGCGGGGAGCGTCTCGGTGGTGCTCACGGGATTACTCCGACTGCGAGGATGGCGAGGCGGGCGGGCGGGGCGGGGTGCACGAAGCGTGCAGCCCGGGACGATGATCGGGCGGGTTGGCCCGATCATCGCACAGCGGACTGTGTCCGCCGCCGCCTCTCACCATCGCCTCACCTGCCGCGCCACCCGAAGCAACGCCGCCCGACCGCGCTCAGCGCAACGGCCAGGTGTGGACCGGCCCCCCGACGCGCGCCAGCTCCATGTACCCCCGCGTCCTCCCCTCCCTCGCCGGCCCGCCCTCCCGGCCCAGGCCGCCCACGCC
>NZ_QKYN01000037.1 GCF_003258295.1 Streptacidiphilus pinicola
CCCACAAGCACCGGCCGATGCGACACCGCCAACTGCGCCCCCGCAAGCTCCCCCTCAAACCCCACATCCCCCGCAACCACCACCCGCCCCAAAACCCGCCCCCGCAAACCCTCAACCACTTCACCGTCCAACACCACACCCGACTCCACGCCACCCACGCCACCCACGCCAGACGCACCCATCACAAACCCCTTCCAACACACCGCACCACGCGGCCCAGTCATCGAAACCAGCTCGCTGCAAGCCGGCCCACACGCACACGCGCGCACACACACCCGCGACGGAAACAACATCACTACCCCGAACCGGTCGAGCGCGACTCGAACGAGCAACACCCCCCACGCCAGTCTGCCCACAACCAGCACCCCCAGCCCGGGATGCAGGACAAACCCGCGACATGCCGGTCGAAGGCCCACACCTCTTCCAGCGGCACGTGGTGGTTGCGCGCGGAAAGTCGTGTGTGGCGGCCAAAGACCTCCGCGATCTGAGGCAGGGTCAGGAAGTCGCCGGCCAGCGGGACGGCACAGCCGAGGAGCTGCTCGGGGCGGTCGAAGGCGAGTGCCGCGAACACGCCGATGTCGCGCGTCGAGATCAGTGAGAGCGGGATGTCGGCGCGGACAGGGAGGTCGGCCACCACAGCACGGGTCAGTCGCCGTTCCCCGCCAGGCCGCTGTCCCGGAGCACCAGGTCGACGGTTGCCTGCAACGAACTCGTGCTCGGCACCACCGTCTCGACCGCACCCGGGAGAAGGTCGAGCTCGCGATACCACGCACGCATCTCGGACGCCCCGAACTCGGCGGACTCGGGTTTGCCCGCGTGGCGTACCAGGGTCTCCTCGAACGGGACGTCCAAGTAGTACATGCGGGTCAGCCCACAGTGATCACGCCGCAAGGCCTCGAGCATCGCTCCGTACCGGTCGCTGTTCAGGATTCCTTCGACGACCACGTGAAACCCGTGGTCGAGTGAGTAGCGCGCCACCGTGTCGATCAAACCGATCGCGTGACAGCCCGGGATGTCAGGCTCCCGCAGCACCTGCCGACGAAGAACGTCCTGCTGGACCAGCGCCACACCCCGGCCGAAACGCCGCCGGATCCCCTCCGCCACCGACGACTTCCCCGAGGCCGAGTTGCCGCGCAGGATCACGAGTCGGGTGGTTGGCTCGCCTACCGTCACGTGCCCACCGTAACGACCCAGACCGTCACCAGGTGACCCGCCTCACCTCGCCTCGACCGATCACAAACCGGGCGCGCCGGCCCGCCGGGCTGCTGTTCGCCTCCGAGATGCTCCTGAAGAGCAACCACGGCGGCACCTGGCGCCGCGCCGACTACACCGAGTGGCTCACCCGGGCCATGGCCTGTCTGGCATCGGCGCAGCATCCGCCAGCCCGGAAGCCGGCCCCGCTACCCGAAAACCGATCGGCTACGACGAGCTGACGTCCCGGGCCGGCTCGCCAACCGAGTCACACAACGGCGCCGCGGGCCGGAGGTCGGCTCACCTCGCTCCGGCGAGTCGCCAGGCCTGCCTCCCGACGGGGCCGTCGCCGCAGTCGGAGAGGAACACGTAGCCGAAACGCTCGGTCGTGAGGCACCGGCCGGTGGCCGCGTTCATGAGCTTGCCGTTCGCGCGCTGCGTCCACAGCGAGTTGTCACTCAGGCACGAGCGCACGACGGCTACGGTGCGATAGCCCTCGCTCTCCAGGCAGCCGCCGTCCGACGAGAAGATTCGTTCCACTGCCGCGTTCCTGTGGGTGGCGCGCACCTCCCACAGCTGGCGGAGGCTGTCGAATCCCATCCCGCAGCCTCCCGTACGGACAGCGCCTCCGTAGCGGTCCGCTTCCAGGCAGCGTCCGGTCAAAAGATTGACCATCCGCCCCCGCTCGTCGGCGTGCGCCGCCGTGGCGGTACCGGTGAACAAGGCGAGGGCCACGGAGGCGACGACAGCGGCGCGGCACCGCTTCATCCACGACGTTCGGCTCATACGGCATCCCTTCAAAGGGCCATGACAAGGAGGACCCGTTCGTGCCAGAGCCTCCAGGACGACGGATCGTCGCTCATCGAACCAATGGCGGATCCAGAAGTAACGCACGCCGCCCGCCTGTCGCGTGTCGAACGCCCGGCACTCGATGAACCTCCCCACCGCGCTTCGGCCTTCCATCGACGAGCGCAGCGACAAGGTCGACGCCGAGCGACCAGAGCGCCGTGGGCCGTTCGGGTGGGTCTTGGAGCCAGTCTGTGGTCTGCCCCCGCGCACGCGGAAGCACTTTCAGGGCAAGCCCCCGCGCAGTGTCACGGTGGGCACCCGCCGCGCCCCGAGCGCCGACCGCCATGCAAGGAGTGGTCCCTGTGGTCCGCAAGTCCGAGAAGACCGAGAAGACCGCCACACCGCCGCAGCCCGAGCCCGAGACCGGCTCACAAACGCCCGAGCAGCAGGCCGTCCAGCCCGCGTCGGTTCGGGCCGCGTGGGACCGGCCCGATTTCCAGTCCGTCGACACGGCCATGGAGGTCACCGCTTACGCGGGGCGCGACTGAGCCGTCCCGGAAACCTCTATGAGCATCCTTCAACTCATCGTCGTCCCGGAGGAGTCGTGCGCCTGCTCAGGACCGAAGCGCCCGCCGTTGCGGCGCCCCCGCTCACGGGCGCCGAGTTCCGCGCCGCGCTGTCCGCACTGGAGCCCCGCTACTGGGACGCCCACCCCTTCCACACGCGGCTGCACCAGGGCCTGCTCGACGAGGACGGGTTGCGCCTCTGGGTGGCGAACCGCTGGTACTACCAGCGGTCCATTCCACAGAAGGACGCCGCCATCCTCGCCAACTGCCCACTGGCGGAGGTCCGCCGCCAGTGGCTGCCGCGGATCGTCTACCACGACGGCGCCGACGCGGGATCGGGTGGCACCGAGATGTGGCTGCGGCTGGCCGAAGCGGTGGGGCTGAGCCGGGCAGCAGTGCTGTCCGAGGAGCACGTCCTGCCGGGCGTGCGCTTCGCCGTGGACGCCTACATCTCCTTCGCGCGCCGTCAGCCGTGGCTGGAGTCGGTCGCGTCCGGCCTGACGGAGCTGTTCTCGCCCGGCCTGTTGCGCCACCGGCTGCGGCGACTGCGCGAGCACTACCCGTGGATCGCCGATCAGGGCCTTGCCTACTTCACCGCCCGCCTGGACGTCGTGGAGGCCGAGGGCGCGGGAACGCTGGACCTGGTGGTCCGCCACGCCACCACGCGCGCCCAGCAGGACGCCTGCGTGGCCGCGCTGTCGTTCAAGTGCCAGGTCCTGCAGGCCGTGCTGGACGCCGTCGACTACCGGTACACCGCCGCACAGGCGAAGCCGTGACGACCGGCCCGACGGCCGCCGTGGGACCAGCTCCGGCCCCACGGCTTGGACCAGGCGTCCGGTTCACCCATGACGCCGCCCGTGCTGCCGACCTCCTCCTGCTCCCGGAGAAGGTCCTGGTGCTGAACACCACCGCCGCGGCCGTGCTGGCACTGTGCGACGGGAGCCGCGGCCTCGACGAGATCACGGCAGCGCTGAAGGACCGCTACGAGCACGTCAACAGGCAGGATGTCATCGACCTGCTCGCCAGGCTCGAACAGCACCGTGCGGTCGCGCATGGCTGAGGCAGACCGGCCCTGGGAGGTTGCGGCTCCCTTCGGGCTGCTGGCCGAACTCACCCACCGCTGTCCATTGCACTGCCCTTACTGTGCCAACCCAATTCAACTCACCCCGCGGGCCGACGAACTGACCACGGCCCAGTGGAAGGACGTGATCTCCCAGGCCCACGCGATCGGCGTCGTGCAGCTGCACCTCTCCGGTGGTGAGCCTCTGGCCCGCGCCGACCTGCCCGAGCTGGCTTTCCACGCCCGCAGCTCGGGCGCCTACGTCAACCTGGTCACCAGCGGCGTCGGGCTGACCCGCGAACGAGCGTTGCTCCTCGCCGATCGCGGTGTCGACCACGTCCAGCTCTCCCTCCAGGACGCGGACGCCGGCCCCGCCGACTACGTCGCGGGAGCCCGCGCACACCAGTGCAAGCTGGCCGCAGCGAAGGCGATCACCGGCGCCGGGCTGCCGCTGACCGTCAACATCGTCCTGCACCGCGGCAACATCGGTCGGACCGCACGCATCATCGACCTCGCCGTCGCCCTGGGCGCGGACCGCGTCGAGCTGGCCAACGCCCAGTTCTACGGATGGGGTCTGCTCAACCGCTCCACGCTGCTCCCCACCCGGGACCAGCTCGACGCGTCGCTCGTGGCCGTCGAACAGGCACGCACCCGGCACGCTGCGGCCGGCCGCGGACCGCACATCGTTCACGTCGTCTCCGACTACTACGCCGGCCGCCCCAAGCCGTGCATGGACGGCTGGGCGCGACGGCAACTCACCGTGACCCCGTCCGGGGACGTGCTGCCCTGCCCCGGCGCCTCGGTGATCCGCTCTCTGCCGGTGGAGAACGCGCTGCGCCGTCCGCTCGCCGAGATCTGGTACGACTCCGAGGCGTTCAACGCGTTCCGCGGCACCGGCTGGATGTCCGACCCGTGCCGGTCCTGCCCCAGCCGGCACGAGGACTTCGGCGGCTGCCGCTGCCAGGCCTTCCACCTCACCGGCGACGCGGCCCGCACCGACCCCGTCTGTCGCCTCTCCCCCGACCGCGCCCTGATCGACTCCGCGCTGGCCCAGGCAGGCGGACTCCCTCAGGCGGACCACGTCATGCGGACGCCGCCAGTGGCCGACGCGCGAACCGCGTCGGAAGGACGCTGACATGGGGACCGCCGCGTGAAGGTGATCGTGCTCGGGACCGCCGCCGGAGGAGGCTTCCCCCAGTGGAACTGTGCCTGCGCCCTCTGCGCCGCGGCGAGGCAGGGACGCCTGCCGGCCCGGACCGGGGACTGCGTCGCCGTCAGCGGCGACGCACGCTCCTGGTGGCTGCTCAACACCTCACCCGACCTCTGCGCCCAACTCCTGGCCACCCCCGCCCTCGCACCTGGCCCCGGCACGCGCGACACACCCCTGCGCGGCGTGCTGCTCACCGATGCGGAGGCCGACCACATCCTCGGCCTCCCCCTCCTGCGCGGCGGCCCGCCACTCGAAGTCCTCGCCGGAGCCACCGTCCTCGAAGCCCTGCCGCTACGGGAGGTCATCGATTCCTATACGCCCTGGCACTGGACCGCGCTGACACCGGACACCCCCTACGAACTCGCCGGAGGACTGACGGTCACGCTGCACCCGATCGGCCGCAAAGCCCCGAAATTCGTCAACTCCCCTACTGAATACGCCAGCTGGGTCTGCGCCTACCGCATCGAAGCCCGCCCCGACGGAGGCACACTGCTCTACGCGCCGTGCTTCGACACCTGGAGCCCAGCACTGGACGCACTGGTGGCAAGCGTGGACTGCGCCCTGCTCGACGGCACGTTCCACTCCGCCGACGAACTCGCACCAGTCGCACCCGGCGCCACCGCGCAGCGAACCATGGGTCACCTGCCGATCACCGGCCCGGGTGGCAGCCTCGCAGCGCTGACCCGCCACCCGCGAGTACGCCGGATCTACACCCACCTCAACAACACCAACCCCCTGCTCGACCCCGACTCCCCCGCCCACCGGTCGGTCACTGCGGCCGGAGTCCAACTCCTCCCAGACGGGACAGAACTGACCCTGCCCCGGCCAGCACACCAGCCACTCCACGACCCCGGCCGACCCACCGAACCACCTCACTTCACCGAAGCCGCCCCCGCAGCCGGCACCCCCCAGGGCTTGCACCCCACACCTGCCAGACCACTCAGACGCGCAGGCCCGTAACGCGCTCCGGCCAGGTCGGCACGCCAGTCGCGGGTCGGCACCAGTCCCGGCTCCACCAGTTCCCAGCCGTTGAAGAAGGCCGCGATCTCGCTGCGGGTGCGCAGATGGATCGGTGCGATGTCCTGCGAGTGGACCCGCGCCGCCTGGAATGTGCCGGCCAGCCGTTGGGTGTCCTCGGCGTGGCTGAGAGCCAGGCAACTGCCTGGCGTGAGAGCGTCGCAGTAGCGCGCGACGACGTCGGCCGGCCGGCCCGCGTGGGGGATGCCGTGCAACACAGCGATCATCAGCACCGCGGTCGGTCGGTCCGGATCGAACAAGCGCCGCGCCTGGGGCGAACCCAGCACGCCGGCGGTGTCGCGCAGATCGGCCCGCAGCGCGGCGCAGGTCCCCTCGGGAAGCAGGAGTTGGTTGTGCGCGACCACGACGGGGTCGTGATCGACGTACAGGACGCGCGCGTCCTCGACACCCGCCTCACGGGTCACCTCGTGGGCTGCGCCTCTGGTCGCCAGCCCCGACCCGAGGTCGAGGAACTGGCGGATCCCCGCCGCGGCCAGGAGGCGGACCGCGCGAACAGCGAAGGCGCGGTTCACCCGCACCACGTTCGGCAGATCGGGCATCGCCTCCGCGAGCCGACGAGCGGCCTGCCGGTCCGCCTCAAAGTTCACGGTCCCGCCGAGGATGCAGTCGTAGACCCGGGCGATACACGGCTGGGTCGGGTCGACTGCCGACGGAACCGGACCAGGCCCCTGGCTCACACGCACCCTCCTTTCACGTCCGGCCGCCAACCCGACAGCCGTATCCGCCCAAATTCACTGAGCGCCGACACCCGGAGCCACGCGGCCCGCCGACCAAGCCGACTGACCCTCGATGCCGAACCTCGAAACCGTTCGCGCGCGGCTGCTTCCGGACCAGACCCGCGCGCGTGGCCGAACCACCTCCTCGTCGGCGAACTACGTTATGCGTTGTTCGTTCTACTCTGTGTCATATGACCGGAATCGACCAGAGCGAGCCCGGCGAATCGCCCCGCCGGCGGCCGCAGGGTCGGCTGCCGCACGGACCCCGCAGGCGCCTGGTGCCGCTCGTCGCCGCATTGATTCTGCTCGCCGCGGCCACAGGCATCGGCGTGGCGATCACGCAATGGACGCACACCGCCCCCGGGCCCTCCAGGGCACCGGCCGTCCGGGAGATCAGGGGACTGCACGCGATCGCGACCGCCGACGCGTCCGGCTACGCACTGTTCACCACAGCCGGAACCGTCCGGTTCCTGCCCGGCGTCGACCTCGGTGCCACCATCCCGGGGCACCAACCCGGCGAACTCGCCATCACCGTCGCCGACTACACCAGATGGTTCGACCAGATGGGCCGGCTCGGGATCCACGCCGTGCGGATCTACACCATCCACCCTCCCGACTTCTATCGCGCACTGCGGGGCTACGACACCGCCCACCCCACCGACCCGATCTACCTGGTCCAGGGCGTCTACCTGCCCAACGACGTCTACCTCCAGAAGCAGAACCTCTACGATCCGCAGGCCACGGAGACGTTCCGTCAGGAGCTGCGTGACGCCGTCTCAGCCGTCAGCGGGAAGCTGATCCGCCCGCCACGGCCCGGGTTCGCGAGCGGGACCTGGACCGCCGATCTGTCACGATGGACGGCCGGCTGGGTCATCGGCGTCGAGTGGGACCCCTACGCCACTGCCGCCACCGACCGGGCCAATCCCCACGCGCCCGCCGTCCACGGGCGCTATTTCGCCAGCACTCCGGACGCCACACCGACCGAACGCTGGATCGCCGCCCGCATGGACGACACCGCCTCAGCCGAAGCGGCCGAGGGATGGACCGCACCACTGGCCTTCGCCAACTGGCCCACCACCGACCCGCTGCGCCACCTCAACGAACCCAACCCGCAGGAGGACATGGTCGGTGTGGACGCCTCCCACGTGCTCCCGACCCGCAACTGGCCCGGGGGCACCTTCGCGAGCTTCCACGTCTACCCGTACTACCCGGACTTCCTGCAGTACCAGCCGAGCCTGCAGACCTACCTCCGGGCCGGGCGCGTGGACCCCTACGCCGGCTACCTGCACGACCTGCTCGCGCACTTCAAAGGCGTGATGCCCGTGATGATCACCGAGTTCGGCGTGCCGTCGTCACTGGGGTCGGCCCACAACGCGCCACTCGGCCGGACGCAGGGCGAGCACAGCGAGCAGGACTCCATGCGGACCGACGCGCAGTTGCTGCTCATGATGCGCCAACTCGGCATGGCGGGAGCGTTCGTCTTCGAGTGGACCGACGAGTGGTACAAGAAGACCTGGAACACCCAGCTCCACCAGATCCCACTGGACCGGCTGCAACTGTGGCACGACACCTTCACCAACGAGCAGTACTTCGGCGTCCTCGCCACCGACCCGGTCCCCTTCGGCCCTCCCCAGACCATCTACCGGAACCCCGGCGCGACGACCGTCCAACAGGTCACCGCCACCCTGGACGCGTCCTTCATCCACCTCGCCGTCACCTTCGCCCGCCCGCCCAGCACAGGCATCACGCTCGGTCTGGACACCGTCCCCACCCGCGCCACCACACCACCCCCCGGCTCCACCGACCGGCACGCCGCCTACGCGGTCGTCCTCGACCCGCTCCATCACACCGGCCAGACCTGGGTACGCGACGAACTCGACCCCGACCAGGTCGACTACGCACCCATCCCGGACGACGCCCGCCCCGCGGCGCAGGACGGCTGGCGCCCCCTCGAACTCGTCACCGACCGGCCCTGGACCCTGCCGCTGACGCACGTGAGCACCCGCATGCAGTTCGACAACGTCGGCCTGCTCCGCTATGGAGACTGGGCACCTGACGCCCCGAACTACGACAGCCTCGCCCTGTGGCACCTGACCGGCGCCGAGCTCGATCTGCGCATCCCCTGGGCCATGGCCGGGATCAGCGACCCCTCCTCACACCAGGCACTCGTCCCCCGGGGCATGAACCAGGCCACCAGCCGCACCGTCTCGGACATCAGCCTCACCGTCACCGACGACGCCCCCACCGCACAGCAGGCCGGCGCCCTCCGCTGGTCCGACTGGCAGACCGTCCAGTACACCGAGCGCACCAAACCCGCGGCAGCGGCACTCCACGACGCCTTCACCGCGGTCAGCACACCCTGACATCCACACCGGCGCGTCCTCGGGTTCCCCCGAGGGGGCCGTCCCCCTTGCCAGCATGGAGCACAGATGACCGGCCGTTCCCTCCGACTCCGTTGTGCCGCGATCACCGCAACCCTTGCGGCCGGGATGACAGGCATCACCACCGGCTGCTCGTCCTCCAGCGGCTCAGCCGCGTCGAGTTCGGCATCCAGCTCCGCGGTGCCGCCCCGCGTCAGCGCGTCCGGGGGTACCACCGTCGTGCACCTGTACGGCGTCCAGCAGTCGAGTGGGGTGTACCAGCCGAACGGGAGTGCTGTGGCCGATCCGAGTGCCTCACCGGCGCCGGGCAGCTACCTGGTGGGCACCGACACCGATTACGACGGCGACCACACCAGCCACTCGGCCCAGGCGGTGGGCACCGACCACCTGTACTGCCTGATCACAGAGGCCCCGACCACCGGCACCTGCTCCGCCGAGATCGAGTTGGGCACGGCGATGCTGATCTCCGACGGCTCGACCCAGGACCTCTCGGCCAACGGGGCGATGACCTTCCCGATCACCAACGGCACCGGTCGCTTTGCCGGAGTCCACGGAACCGTGACGGTCACCGGGGTCACCGGCACCAACAACTCCGACTTCACCATCACATACTCCCGTTGACTGAACCTGGCGGGCAGCCCCGATCACGGGTGATCGCGCAACCCCTGCTCGATCTGCACCCAGATCGCCTCCAGATCCATGTCGCCGGCGGCCGCGAGCGCCCATGCCTGCCACGCGGTGACCTCGCCGAGCCTCAAGACCACCTCGAACAGCGCCTCCTGGTCATCCGCCAGCAGCTTCTCCAGGACCTGCGCACCGAAGGTGCCGTCCAGAAGGTGATCCAGCACTTTGGCGACGTGTGCACCGTTCCTCCCGGAGCCGCACTGCGCCGCCAGTTGACGAGCCAGCTCCCGGGGGTCGCCGGCATCCGTCTGGGACGCCAGCGCCGGGACCAGCCAGCTCAGCACGAGCACCACTCCGGCCGTCAGGTGAGCGATGCCGTCGAACGTCCCCGCGTCGGCATCCCGGTACAGGACCTCCGCGAGGATCCGTCCGGCCGCGTAGTCCTTGAGGTCACTATCCCGACACGAGGCCGGATACAGCGAGGCACGCAGCAGCGGCACCACGCGACCGGCCGCGGCCGCACGGGTGGCCCCCACCCGGGGTGCGAGTTGCAGCGCCAGGGAGTCGGTCATGCGCTCCAGTGTGGGGGCGGTGCGCGCCACACGCCCGGGTTTGCAGGAAGTTCCCCAGGCCGCTCACTGAACGGCCAGTGCGGTCGACGTGCACAGCCTCACCAACCGGTGCGGTGCCGGAGCCAGGCACGCCCGATCTCGGCCATCTGCCGCTGGTAGGGGCGCAGGCGTGGGGCCCGGGATGGAGCCGGGAGCCGCCAGGAGTTCTCCCAGTAGCCGGTGAGGGCGATGGCGAAGAAGGTGATGGCCTCGGGGGGAGCGTCTGCCCAGGCGGCGACGTTGCTACTCATGAGCGCCTCGGCCTCTTCGGGGGTGTGCCCGGCCTGGATGAGGTGGGGCAGGAACAACGCCGGATCGATCCACGCGGCGCCCCGGTGCAGATAGGCCCAGTCGACGACGACGTCGGTCCCGCTCTGGCCGAGGAGCATGGTGTCCGGCCCCAGGTCGGCATGGAGCAGGATGGTGCCGTCCGCGTAGGGCAGCCAGAAGCGCTCAGTGGCGGCAAGCCGGTCGAGGTTGCGCGTGGCCCAGGGATCGAGGGCGGCAGCCGTCTCCGCGAACTGCCGCCATCCGCGGAATTCCTCGCCCAAGACCGTGATGAAGCCGGGCGCTTCCGGGACCGGTGCCGGCGTGACCGCGGCGGTGAGGCGGTCCAGGAGTCCGAGGGCGCGGGCGAGGTCGGGAGAGCCAGGGGTGAGGTCCGGGTGCCGAGCTCCGGCGATGCCCTCGAAGGCCATCAGCCACCAGCCGGACGTCCGCCATGCGTGGCGCAGTCGTGGAACCGGCACCCCGGCGGGCACCAGCAGTTGGTTGATCGCACTCTCCTGCCGGTAGCGCTGGTACAGGACGTGCTCAGTGGGGATGCCCTTGAGGAACAGCCGGGCGCCGGTGGCGAAACGCAGGCGGGCGGCGAGGCCCGCGAAGCGTGCGCCGGCAAGTGTGTGGACCTCGACGACCGGGGCTCCCGCCAGTGACTCCACCTCCGCACGGACCTTGGCGGGAAGCAGGAACCAGTCGGTTCCCGCGTCGGCGTCCGCCAGGTTGTTGACGACGTTCTCGTCGGCCACCAGTCCCCTCCAGCCATTGGGATGTTGGAGATCTTAGAGCCCAAGCCTCGACAAATTCTTCACAATTGGGGATCTGCATGCGGTCTGCTTCGACGGAGAAAGGTATAGACCTCCTGCTCAGTGAGGCTGCGGCGGCGCCCGAAGCCGGAAAGGCGGGTCTCCACACATCGCACACATATGAGATGGTCGGCCGCTGCCGCAGCGGCCTTGGGCGCACGGCTTCCCACCGCCGAGCGTAGAGCGCCATCCGTCAGGCCGACAGGACTGTCGTCACGTCAAGGCCCGGACGTGCCAGGCCCCGCATCCGTCCGGGATGCGGGGCCTGGGTCTCATGCCACGTCGGGTGTCACCCGCGCGCCGGCACTAGCAGTGCCGGTGCCGGGACTTGACGATGACGGTCTTGTGGATGTGGAACTTGGTGTCCACCTTGGTTCCGACCTTCGTCGCCTGGGCCTGGAGTTGGCCTTCGTGCTGGCCCTGGCCCTGGTGCTGGCCCTGACCCTGGCCCTGACCCTGGCCCTGGTGCTGGCCCTGGTGAGCAGTGGCGTGCGCCGAGGTGTGGTTCAGGTTCAGCGCGGTGCTGTTGTTGTCGTTGTGGCTGTTGTTGCGGTTGTCGATCTTGATGTTGACTCCACCCTTGCCGGAGCCCGGGTCCTCGTCGCCGGAGAGGATCCGGGTCGGGTCCGACGCCGAAGCGACGGGCACGAGGCCCTCACCGAAGTCGAAGGACAGCGCGGCCGTGTTGGTGACGAACTCCGGCGCGTCGTCCGCCACGTTCACGGTCAGGTAGATCGTCGGGAACTCGGTGGCCGAGTCCAGGGACCCGCCCCGCTCGCACGTCAGCGTGGCCAGCTGGCAGTCCCAGCCGACACCGCTCATCGAGGTGGCGGTCATCGACGCAGGCAGGTAGTCGGTGACCAGGAAGCCCCCGGTGGCGTCCAGGCCGGAGTTGCCCACCGTGATCATGTAGGTGGCGTTGTGCTGGCCCTGCTTGAACGGCCCGATGTGGGACTTGGCGATGGACAGGCCCAGCCCGGGGATCACGGGCTGCTTCGGGGCCGGCTTGGCCCGGCCGGCCGGACGTCCTGCGCGAGTGGGTCGCGGCTGAGACTTCTCGACCGCGCCGAGGACGTGCGCGAGCGGCCGCTCATGGCCGGGCGAGAGGGCGACGTTGACTCCCTCCGAGGCTCCGAGGCCGGGCCCCTGGCCCAGCGCCGAGGCCGGCGCGCTCATTCCGAGGACTCCAACGCCCGCTGCCACCACTGCCGCTATGCACGAACTGCGCATGCAAATCCCTCCTTCTTCTCCGAGCACAGCCGCGCAGGCTCGTCGCTCTACGCAATCAGTTAGCTACGCTCCGTTGCGAGCGAGCATATGGTGATCACCGCCGGTTTTCCCGCCGCGCATCCGGTCGTCCTGACCGAGGCGCCGCGTGGGCGGCTCGTCCCTCCGGCATAAGCGGTCGTCGCGGGGCGCCGACTCGGCCACCGAACAGGGGCCTTTCGACGACGTGCGGGAGCCACCTCGCCAAGCGCGGTGGCATCCTGGCCGGCGCTTCTGGAAGCCGAACGCGACACAGCATCTTTGTCCTTTTGCCGCACGTGAGTTGGAACCCGGCCGGTCGGACGCGACTCGGGATTCGCGGGTGCGCCGCGGGACCCGTGCGGGAGCCTGGGGAGCACTCCTCACTCACCGGTTCGCGCGGACGCCGCAAGAAGGGCGGCCGCCGGTTCCACCGACCTACCGGAGCGCGAAATCCAGGTCGGCATCCGGGCGACGGCGCTCGGCGAATACGGCCACCGCGTGCTCACGACTCCCCAGTTGATTGATCCCTGGTCAGAACCGCTCCGCCCCGTGGCGATGTCAGCAAGTGCAGGTCAAAGGCGGCGGGTATAGCGTGGTGACGGGCCGATCTGTGGACCGCGAAGGAGGCTTGGGACAGGTTACGGAAGTCGCGTACCCGTCTGCATGCGGCTGCGCCGGCCCCCGCCACGCCGCGACGTTCTCGTCGGCCTCTGGCCTGCCGAAGGGGCCGGGGAGGTGCGGTCGTGAGATCTCAACGGCGATCACATCCTTATCTGCTGACCGGCTTCGGCCTGTGGGCGGCTCTCCTCATCTGCCTCTACTACGCGTTCTCCAGCCAGCGGCTGATATTCGTGGCCATCGGCCTGAGCGGCGTGTCCGCCATTCTGTTGGGCGTCGCCGTCAACCGGCCGGCCGGCCGCTTGCCGTGGCTGCTTCTCGCCGCCGCGAATCTCAGCTTCGCGGCCGGGGAGTTCGCCCAGATCGTGCTCATCCAGTTCCTGCACGAGAACCCGTTCCCCTCGACGGCGGACGCCTTCTACCTGGCCACCTACGTCCTGTACGCGGCAGGGCTGCTCGGCTTCGTCCGGTGGCGTTCGGCCCGGCGGGACCGCGCCAGCTTCGTCGACGCGCTGACGCTGACCGTCGGCCTGGCCCTGCTCTGCTGGATCTATGTGATCGTTCCCTACGCGCACACCGCCGGACTGACGTGGCTCCAGAAGGCCATCACCATCGCCTATCCACTGGGGGACATCCTGGTACTGGCGGTGCTGCTGCGTCTGCTGGCTCCGCGCGGCGGCAAGAGCGTCTCCGTGGTGCTGCTCACCGTAGGTACCCTGGGCCTGCTCGCCTCCGACATCGCTTACGCGCTGATCCAGCTGTACGGCACGTGGCGGACCGGCACCGTGGTCGATCTGGGCTGGGCCGTCTTCTACACCGCCTGGGGCGCAGCCGCCCTGCACCCGTCGATGGTGACGCTGACGCAGCCCGTCGCGGTGAAGCCGGAGACTGGCCGGGGGCGACTGGGTCTGCTCACCCTCGCCTCTTTGATCGCGCCCGGCATGCTGCTGCTGGCCGCCGCCCGCGGCGACACCAGGAACGCCGGCGTGATCGGAGCCTTCTCCGCCGTCCTGTTCTTCCTCGTGCTCTACCGGCTCTCCGGGGTGGCGGCCACACACCGCCAGTCGGTGACCCGCGAGCAGGTGCTGCGGGTCGCGGTGGCGGAGCTCGGTCAGGCGACGTCGCCTTCCGATGTCGCCACGGCCGTCCACGCCGCCACGATCGCCCTGCTCAGCGGTTCCGGCCAGGAGGCCGTGTTCACGGCCAGGGATGAGGCCGGCGTCTGGCTGTCCAGGGCGACACGCGTCGAATTCGAGCAGTCGGCACCTCTGGCGGGCCCGGCATTGTGCGCGCTGGTCGGAGACGGCCGTCCACGCCAGTTGGCCTCCGACCGTCTGCCGGAGCCGCTCGTGGCCCAAGTGCCGCGTCGGCGAAGCGCGCTGGTCTGCCCGATCGCCTTGCCTGAGGCGGATGCGGAGGATCCCGTCATCGGTGCGCTGGTCGTGGTCGGGGACGAGCGGGAACTGCTGGTGCTCCACGACAGTCTGGTGACCCTCACCACCCAGGCCGCGCAGGCCCTGCAACGCATCCTGCTCAGCCACGAGGTCAGCAAGCGCAACAGCGAGGCGTACTTCAGGACCCTGGTGCAGAACGCGTCGGACGTCGTCCTCATCCTCGACGACGACCGGATCCGGTACGCGAGCCCGTCGGCCGACCAGGTGCTGGGCTCGCCCACGCTGGCCGGGAGCCGCCTGACCGACCTGGTCCCGCCGCAGGAGAGCCGCGCGGTGGTCCGCGCTCTGGATCAGATGCGGGAGCCGGAGTTCCAGGGTCGCCGGGTGCACTGGCGCATGCTGCGGGCCGACCAGACCACGATCGAGGTCGAGGTCCGCTGCAGCGATCTGCGGGAGGACCCGACCGTGGGCGGGCTGGTGCTGACCCTGCGCGATGTGACCGAGCAACGCAAGCTCGAGCGGGAGCTGACCCACCGGGCCTTCCACGACCCGCTGACCGGTCTGGCGAACCGGGTGCTGTTCGAGGAGCGCATCTCCCACGCGCTGACGCAGAGCCAGCGCGCCGGGAGGGTGGTCGGCGTTCTCTTCGTCGACGTGGACGACTTCAAGGTTGTTAACGACGTACAAGGTCACGCGGTCGGCGACGAGCTCCTGGTCGCTCTGTCGCTGCGTCTGTCGACCACCGTCCGTGCCTCCGACACGGCCGCGCGGATCGGCGGGGACGAGTTCGCCCTGCTCGTCGAGGACCCGATGACCCCCGAGGACGTGGAGACCTTCGCGGACCACGTCCTCGAGGTCTTCGCGGAGCCCTTCCGGCTCAGCGTGGGGATGGTGAGTGTCTATGCGAGCGTAGGCATCGCGACCACGGAGGACAGCTTCGACGCGGTGGAGCTGCTGGCCCACGCGGATCTCGCGCTGTACGAGGCGAAGACGGCCGGCAAGCGCCAGTGGCGCCGCTACCACCCCGCCCTGCAGAGCGGCATGGTGGAGCGGCACGCACTGCAGGAGAGCCTGGACCGGGCGGAGATCGAGTCGTTCAAGGTCGTCTACCAGGCCATCGTGGAACTCGGCTCGGGGCGGGTCGCCGGGTTCGAGGCGCTGCTTCGCTGGCCGCACTCCACCCGGGGCATGGTGATGCCGGAGCAGTTCATCCCGCTCGCGGAGGAGAGCGGGCAGATCGTGCCCCTGGGCAGCTGGGTGCTCGTGCAGGCGTCCAAGGAGGCCGTCGCGTGGCACGCGATGCTCACCGAGCGGAACCCGGGGCCGCCCGGCGTTGCCCTCGGCGCCAAACTGCCGTACGTGAGCGTGAACGTCTCGCCGCGGCAGTTCCGGGATCGCAGCTTCTTCGAGGTGATGCAGTGGTCCTTGGACCGCAGCGGCATCGACCCGTCCAGCCTGGTGCTGGAGCTGACGGAGGGTCTGCTGCTGCGGCGGGACGACCGCGTCCTCAAGGAGATGCGGGCCCTGACCGAGCTGGGCATCCGGATCGCGATCGACGACTTCGGAACGGGCTACTCGTCGCTGAGCTACCTGCGCGAGTTCCCGATCTCGATCCTCAAGATCGACAAGTCCTTCATCGACGAGCTCGGCCACTCACCCCAGCAGTACGCCCTGGTCGAGGGGATCACGCATCTGGCCGACACCCTCGGCATGAAGGTGATCGCCGAGGGCGTGGAGAACACCACGCAGCGGGACCTGCTGATCTCGATGGGCTGCCCGCTCGGTCAGGGCTTCCTGTTCTCCCGGCCACTGGACTCCGAGTCGGCACAGTCACTCCTGCTGGCCGAGTCGTCCGGGATCCCGACACACGGCACGTTGTGACACCTGGAGGTCCCAAGGTGACGGAAGAGCAGCCCTTCGATGACCGCCGCGAGGCGCATGTCCTGCTGCGCGACGACGGAACGCACCGCGCCGTGTGGCCGGCGCACCTGCCCCTGCCGGAAGGCTGGCAGCAGGTCGGCGAGGACGCCCCGTCAGCCGCCGACTGCGCCGCCGCCCTCCGCGGGGAGCAGGCCAGGTCGCCGCTCGGCCGTCGGGTCGCCGACGAGGACGGGGCCCGCGCGCCGGCCCGGCCCGGCAACGCTGCGACGGTGTCCGCGACGATCCGGGCACTCGCGCGGTCCTGCCCGCAGGCACCCGCCGTGCTGTGCGAGGACGCCGAACTCGACTACCGGGAGCTGGACGAGCGCGCCGACCGTCTCGCCGACCGACTGCGCGCCCGCGGCGTTCGGCCGGACGCGGTGGTGGCGGTGTGCCTGGACCGGACGCCCGATCTGGTCGTCTCGCTCCTCGCGGTGCAGCGGGCCGGCTCCGCCTTCCTCCCGCTCGACCCCGCCGCGCCCCCGCAGCGGCTGACCCGGCTCGCCACCGACGTCCGCGCCACACATGTCCTGACGAACCGCCGGCACGCCCCGCTGTTCGCGGCGCTGTCCGCGGATGCCGCGGAACGGTCCGACCCCGGGGCCGAGGGCTTGCCCTCGGTCGTCGCCGTGGAGGATCTGCTCGCCGATCCGGCGGATGTCGGGGACCCCTCGGACCGGCCGTCGCACGACCCCGATCCTGACGGTCTGGCCTACGTCATCTACACCTCCGGGTCGACCGGACCGCCGAAAGGGATCGCGGTCACCCACCGGGCCCTGGCCGGCTCCCTGTCGGCGGCGGCGGACTACTACGGCCTGGGCGCGGGAGACCGGGTGCTCCACCTGGCCGCGCTCGGCTTCGACACCTCACTCGAGCAGATCTTCGCACCGCTCACCGCGGGAGCCGCCGTGGTGCTGACCGGCGAACAGGTGTGGGCGCCCACCGAACTTCTGCGGGGCGTCCCCGAACACGGCGTCACGGTCATCGACCTCACCCCCGCGTACTGGCGTCGACTGCTCGATCTGCTGGGCCCGGGCCAGGAGCGGCTCACCTCGGTGCGCCTGGTCATCCTGGGCGGCGAGATCGTGCATGCGAAGGACTGCGAGGCCTGGCTCCGGCATTTCCCCGGCACCAGGCTGGTGAACGCGTACGGCCTGACCGAGACGACCATCACCTCGACGGCGGGCGACCTCACCGAGCAGGTCCTCACCGCGCCGGGCGGTGCGCCCGCGCCGGTGGGCCGCGCGCTTCGGGGCTCGCAGGTCCATGTCCTCGATCCGCAGCTGCGCCCCGTGGCGCCCGGCGAGCGCGGTGAGGTCTACGTCGGCGGGTCCCACCTGGCCGAAGGCATCTGGGACCGGCCCGACCTGACCGCCCTGCAGTTCCTGCCGGACCCCTACGCCGGCATTCCGGGAGCGCGGATGTACCGCACGGGCGACACCGGGCGTTGGCGTGCGGACGGAAACCTGGAGATCCTCGGCCGGGTCGACGACCAGGTCAAGATCCGCGGGTTCAGGATCGACCCGGCGGAGATCGAGAGCGTGCTGCGCTCCCAGCCGGGCGTGGTCCAGGCGGTGGTGACGGTACGCCCCGCCCGCCAGGGCGGTGACACGGAGTTGGCGGCCTTCTACACGCTCGCAGGAGGCCCCTCGGCGCAACTGGACCCCTCGCCCGAGCGGCTGCGCTCGGCGTTGGCGGACGTCCTGCCCGGCTACATGGTCCCGGCGGTGTTCACCGCGCTGCCGCAGCTGCCGCTGACCCCGAACGGCAAGATCGACCGCAAGTCCCTGCCGCACGCCGAACCGGTCCTGGTCTCCGTCCAGGGGCGACCGGCGCTGCCGCCCACCCCCGTACACGCGGGGATGGCCGAGCTGTGGGGGCGGATCCTGGACGTGCCGCAGATCGAGGCCGAGGACGACTTCTTCGAGCTCGGTGGGAACTCCCTGCTGGCGATGGAGATGCTGGCCCGCGCGAGGATCATGTTCGGCATCGACATCGACCAGACCCGCGAGCTGGCCCGGTCCCTGCTCCACCACTCCACTCTCTCCGCCTTCGCGGAATGCGCGCGGCAGGCCCGGGCGGGCACCCTGGCCGAGGCCGAGCACGTCGTGACGGACTTCGCCGCCGAATCCCAGCTGCTCCTCAGTTGGAGCCGCAGCGAGGCTCGGCCGCCGATCTGGCAACAGCCGGCCGACGTGCTGCTCAGCGGCGCCACCGGCCTGTGCGGCTCGCACATGCTCGCCCACCTGCTGGAGCACAGCCGGGCACGGGTCCACTGCCTGGTCCGGGCGGCGGACGCGGAGCAGGCGTGGGAGCGCATCCGGGCCGCCCACCAGCGGTACCTGCGGCACGACCTGGACGTCGACCTGCGCGACGAGCGAATCCTGCCGATCGTAAGCGACCTGAGCCGTCCCCGGTTCGGGCTCCCCCAAGGCACCTTCACCCGCCTCGGGGACACCGTCGACGTCATCTACCACTTCGGCGGCCTGGTCAACTTCATCTACCCGTACCAGGATCTGCGGGCCGTCAACGTCGACTCCGTCCGCGAGATGGTACGCCTGGCCGCGCCGCGGTCCGTCCCCCTGCACTACACCTCCAGCATGGCGGTCTTCGCCGGCTTCGGTCCGGCCGGCGTCCGGACGGTCAGCGAGGACACGCCGCTGCACTACGCCGACTACCTGTCGGTCGGATACGTGGAGACCAAGTGGGTGGCCGAGGCGATGCTGCAGCAAGCCGCCCGGGAAGGCGTTCCGGTGGTCGTGTACCGGCTCCAGGACGTCACCGGGTCGACCAGTACCGGCGTCCTCAACACCTCCACCGAGATCTGCGCGCTGATCAGGTTCATGGCCGACACCGGTCGCTGCCCGGCCGTCGACCTCCCCCTCGACTTCCTTCCGGCGGACGTCTTCGCGCAGGCCGTCGGGCACATCTCCACGACCCGCCCGGCCCGTGGCGGCGTCTACCACCTGACCAACCCGAGGCCGGCGCTGGTGAGTTCGCTTGCCGACTGCCTGCGGTTGCGGGGCTATCCGGTCGAGCTGGTCCCCTACGCCACCTGGGTCGCCGACCTGGTCCAGTTCGCGGCCGGCCATCCCACACATCCCATGACGCCGTTCGTGCCCTTGTTCGTGGACCGGTGCAACGGAGCCGATCTCACCGTCAGCGAGATGTACCTGCAGAACGTCTTCCCGGCGTTCACCCGGGTCAAGGCCGAACGGGCCCTGCTCGACAGCGGGGTCGAGATCCCGCCGGTGGACCTGCGCATGCTCGACAGCTATGTGGACTTCCTCCAGTCGGAGGGGTACCTCGAGCCGCCGCGCGGTCCGGTCCACGGGCGGCAGCACGTCGGCTGGGCCGAGATCGACCTGTCCCAGGCCGCCCGGGAAGGGCCGGTGGCGTTCGGTGGCGAACTCGGTCCCGACCAGCTCATGGCGGCCTACAGGGCGGGGGCCTTTCCGATCCCCGTCACCGACGACGCCAGCCGTGCCCGTCAACAGGCAAGCTGCGCCGAGGGTGTGGCGGCCGGCAGGATCCCGTTCGCCGGGCCCCGCACCGGCGATCCCTGGGCGGTCGCCTGGTGGTCGCCGGATCCGAGACCGGTCCTGCCCCCTGCCGAGGTGCACCTCAGTCGCAGACTCGCGCGGCGCCTGCGCAACCGGCTGCAGTGGACGACCACCGTGGACCGTGACTTCGAAACGGTCGTCCGGTCCTGCCGCGACGGGCGGGATCCGGTGTGGCTGACCGACGACCTGGTCCGCAGCCTGGTGCGCCTGCATGAAGCCGGCCGGGCGCACAGCGTCGAAGTCTGGGACGGCGAGCAGCTGATCGGCGGCGTGTTCGGGGTTCGGCTCGGCCGGGTGTTCAGCCTCGACTCGATGTTCGGCCGTCAGGTCGGCGCCGCTCAGGTCGCGGTGGCGGATCTGGCGCGGCGGTTCGCGCAGGCCGGCGGGGCCGTACTGGACGCCCAGTGGGACAGCCCGCATGTGCGGGCGATGGGTGCTGTCCTGCTGCCCCGGGCCCGGTACCTCGCGCTGTTGCGGGACCGCACCGGCCCGGAACTGCCGCTGCCGGCCGGGGTCGAGAAGGCCGCGCGGCTGGTGTCGGAGCCGATCTCCTGACCGCCTGCGCGGGAGCCGTCACACCACCGGGAGGTGCGCCCGCCACCGGAGGCCGGCACTCACCGCGCATCCTCGTCGCCCGTGTCCACGGTGAAGCCGCGCCGGCTCATGGCACCCCAGACCTGCGGGGCTCCGCGCAGGGCGTCCCACATGCCGCGGACCCGCCACCAAGCCGTGAACTGGCGGTAGCCGATGTTCTCGGCCAGCGCCCCCACGAGTGCGCCGCCCAGGTCGCGCCAGCGGGGGTACCGGTGGAACGCGTACTCCTCGGCGACGAGGGCGGCCAGGCTGACGACCATGGCGTAGCCGTAGGCGACGAGCAGGAAGCGCCACAGGAACGTCAGGTCGACGGCGCCCAGCAGGAGCCCGAGCGGCACCAGGACCAGGCCGGAGAGTTCGACCACGGGGGCCAGCAGCTCGAACAGCACGTAGAATGGGAGCGCCAGCATGCCGACCCGGCCGTAGCGGCGGTTGCCGATCAGGCGCCGGTGTTTGAGCAGGATCTCGGTGAGGCCGCGATGCCAGCGCCGACGCTGCCGACCGAGGATCAGCGGGGTCTCCGGCGCCTCGCTCCACGAGATCGGCTCGCCCACGAAGACGATCCGGTAGTCGCGGTGGTGCTCACGCTGGTGCCGGTGGAGTCGGACGACCAGTTCCGCGTCCTCGCCCAGACAGTCCGGGTCCATGCCGCCGATCGCGACCACGGCGTCCCGGCGGAAGAGCCCGAAGGCCCCCGCGATCACCAGCAGTCCGCCGACGCGGGACCAGCCCGTCCGGCCGAGCAGGAAGGCGCGCAGGTACTCGACCGTCTGGATCCTGGCGAGCAGGCGTTGCGGCATCCGGACCTGCGCGATGCGTCCTGCCAGCACGGTGCAGCCGTTGGCGACGCCGACGACCCCGCCCGCCGCCACCACGTGCAGGGGGTCGTCGGCGAAGGGCTTGGCGATGGCGAGCAGCGCCTGCGGGTCGAGGATCGAGTCCGCGTCGACCATGCAGAGCAGCGGATAACGGGCGAGGTCGATTCCGAGGTTGAGGGCGTCCGCCTTGCCGCCGTTGCGCTTGCGGGCGACCAGCAGCGGTACGGCCCCGCCCCGCGGCAGGTGGACCGACTCCACCTCGCCTCGCGCGGTCACCTCGCCGGGGACCACGTACGGCACCTCGGTCAGGTCGAACGCCTCGGTCAGCCGTTCCAAGGTGGCGTCCGTCGAGCCGTCGTCGACGACGATCACTTCGAAGCTGGGGTAGCGGAGCAGCAGCATCGCCTCCACTGCGGAGACGATGCCGGCCTCCTCGTTGTGCGCGGGCACGATCACCGAGACGGGCAGGGTGAACGGGCTTGCCGCGATGTCGTCGTAGCCCGCGAACGGCGCTCGGCGCAGATGGCGCGCGAAGTCGCCTGCGGCGATCAGGACCAGGACGAGGTAGGCGGTGTTGATGGCGAGGAAGTAGCCCAGGATGGCGGCGTCGGTGACGTGGATGACCTGGATCAGGACCTCGTGCCCCGGCACCGGGAACAGTGCGCCCCTCACGTCTCCACCGTCGGGTCCCCGGCCGGGCGTGCCCTGCCCTTGCTGATCGCGGCCTGGGCGAGCGCCGCGCCGGCCTGTCTGGCGGCCCGATCGCCGTGGATGCCCCCAAGAACGCGGCGCAGCTCCCACTCGCCCCCCTGGCCGAGCCGCGCCATGGAACGGGCCGCGGTGGCCGCCACGCGCGGAACCGGGTCGCCGAGCAGTTCCCCGAGCCGCCCGGCCACACCTGGGTCGCCGAGGCGACCCAGCGAGCCGGCCGCCACGGCGCGCAGGCTCTCGGGCCGATCCGGGCCCAGGGCGTCGAGCAGCGGTTCCAGGGCCTGCGGCGCACCGAGGGATCCGAGGGCGCGGGCTGCCCTGATCTGTACCTCGGGATGGGGGTCGGTGGTCAGGGCGAGGGCGATCCTCGGCGCCCAGGCGGTCGCGCCCACGGCACCCAGGACCTCGACGGCGACGGCCCGCACCAGTGGCTGCGAGGCGTCGAGGCCTTCCGCGACCAGGGGTTGGCTGTCCGGACCGAGAGCGGTCAGCGCCAGCACCACCACCGACGGCGGAACCGCGAAGCGCCCGTGGAGCGCACCGAGGAGGGCGGGCACAGCGGAGGCGTCCCCCATCCGTCCCAGGGCCCTGGCCGCCACCACCCGCAGGTCGGGGTCCGCGTCGCGCAGCAGCGGCAGCAACGCCCCCACCGCCGCCTGATGACGCAACTGGCCCAGGGTCTCGGCGGCTCGTGCGCGCCGGATCCGGCCCTCTCGCCCCAGGTCCGACATGGCCCGTTCGGCGAGTCCGCGCCGCTCGAAGAGCTCGACGAGCGAGCTCGACGCCTGACCGGTCACCTTGCCGAGGAAGACCTGGGCGACCGGCTCCAGCGCGGTCCAGCTGTGGTCGTCCAACTCGGCCAGCGTGTCGAGGATGCCGGCCCTCTCGTCGTCCTCGGCGCACAGGAGCGCGAGCAACCGGGCACGGTGGGGCTCGGCGGCCCGCTCCGCGCGGACCTGCCGGACCTGACGCCGGACGCGCAGACCGACCAGAACGGCCAGCAGCACCGCGCCCGCCACGGCGAGCACCCCCGCGGCCACGTCGAGCAGTCCGAGGGAGCTCATCGGGCGAGCCTCGCGAGCACGGCCTCGACCCGGCTGATGAGCTCGCGAGGGCTGAAAGGCTTGACGATGTAGTCGTCGGCGCCTGCCGCGAAGCCCGTCTCGACGTCGGCCTCCTGGGAACGCGCGGTCAGCAGGATCACCGGCAGGGCTCTTGTCGCCGCGTCGGCCCGCAGTTCGCGGCAGACATCCAGGCCGGACATCCCCGGCATCCTGACGTCGAGGAGCACGAGGTCCACGTGGTGTTCGCGGACCGACTTGAGGGCGGCCAGCCCGTTCTCGGCGGCGATCACGTCGTGGCCCGCGTGGGTGAGTTTGTAGGACACCAGATTGCGGATGTCGATGTCGTCATCGGCCACCAGGACGGCTGCCATCGCCCCCTCCTTTCGCTCGTGATCGGTCCTCGAGCGGCTCCGCACCGGCGCAGGCACGGTTCGGGTGGAAAGGACAGGTGCCCGGCCAGGATGACGGGGGGTGAACGTCGCGGGCCCCAGACCTGAATGAGGCCCGCGACGTCGTCTGTCCATGGTCGGGCCGCTCTGATGCGGAGGCAGGGCAAGAGCCACGCGGACCGGCACATCCATGGACAGGCGATCCCGCTTCGGAGTTGACCGTGCAGCGCGGCGGCCGACCGGGGGCGTCTCCCTGCTGCCAGGTTGGGGCAGTGGAGATCATCGGTCGCCGCGTGAGCACGTGAAGGGCGCCCAGCCCTCCGAAGCGGTCACGACCGGCCCAACGACAGCCGGCCGCGCAGGGTGCGGCCGCTCCCCCGGGCGAGTGATCCACACCAGCCATTCGGACCTGCGGCGAGTCGGGCGAGTTGGTAAGGGCGACCGCAAGCCCTGGCCAATTCCTCATCCGTGCAACCGATTCGGGCGGGACGGCGCGGCCGCCCGCGCCCCGTCGAACGGGACCCACCCGCCTGCCTGGAGGACGCCGGCCACAGCACCTCGGCCCAGGGTGAAGCGGTAGAGGGTGGGCGGGGCGAAGCCCAGCCGTGGTTGCTGAAGAGACGCGGCCCGCTGGTCGTAACCCGCCGCCAGCGCGGTCCACAGCGCTGTCGCGACGCCGGTTCCGCCCGCCGTCCGCCACCGGCCGTCGGCGTGGACCACCGGCCCCCGCACGACCCGCGCTGTCACGTCCGGGACCTCGCGCCGCCCATAGGGATCGACTCCAACCCAACGCGCCTGCCACCAGGGCTGCGCGAAGACCGCGGACCGACCGCGCCCGCTCTCGGTGCCGCCAGTCGCGGCGTCGTCCGCGGCTCCCACCGCTGTCACATGGGGGTCCGATGCGGGGAAGAGCACACCGCCGCCGGAGTCGTCTGATGCTTCGGAACCGTGATCCGCCGGGGCGTAGAAGCCGACTCCTTCCGCCGCGCCCTCCTCCAGGACCAGATCGATCGCCCGCATGCCACTCCCCGTCCGCTGTTCCTCGGGGGCGCCCCATCCGGTCATCGCCACCGGGATGCCGGCGTCGATAACGCTCTGCCAGGCGTCGACCTCTCCCGCCGCGCTGTTCTCGGCGGAGAACACCACCGTCGCGGTGTCCGGTGCCACCGCCTGGACTGTCTCGATCTCGGCCTCGACCGCTGCACGGCCGGCGTCCCCGTCGACCGGCCCTCCGTCGACCAGTCGCAGTTCCGGCGCGGGCGACGCCAGGGCGAACCGGCGGTCGTACGCGGCGACGTCCTGCGGGCGGAAGCCCGCGAACTCCGCGAGGGCCACCCGTGGTCGCGGCCCGCTGCGATCCCCCCGGGTGTTCGACACGGAGCCCTGGGCGTCGCGGAGCTGAGCGGGCGTCAGGCCGTCGGCCCCGCCGAAGCTCACAGTCGGCCGGCGCACGGCGCGATCGGTCAGACCGGCGATGTCCGCGACGAGATACCCCGGGTCCGCCGGGAGCTCCGGGGGCGTGGCGTTGCCGTAGAACACACGGCCGGAGGCGGGATCGCGCCAGGTGTCCAGACGGATCCCGAGGGTCCGCTCCACATCGGCCGCGCTCGCGGAGGCGTCCACCACGAGGCGGCCGGAGTGGACGTCGTCGATGTGGAAGCCGTTGCCCTCGAGGTAGGCGCGCAGACGCTCGATCTCGGCGACCGTGCGGCCGTAGCGGGCGGCAAACTGGCTTCCCCGCAGGTACTGCCGGTAGCGGGGCGAGTCGGGGTCGTCGACCTCGGCGACGTAGGTGTCCAGGTCCGCCCTGTCCCGTGCGGCCAGCGTGAAGGCGAGCCGAAGGTAGGCGCGGTGAGGCAGGTGCCCCAGATGCTGAGCTCGGCCGGTTCCGGGAAGCACGTCGTCCCGCAGGACACGGGGCGGCGCGGTGAGCTCCGCGGCGTGGGCCGCCGGCAGGACGGCGGACAGCGCCACGAGAACGGCGAAGGCACCGGCCTTGAGTCGCGCGACGGGGCGCAGGCGCACGGGGTTCCTCCCAGCGGGATCCGCCCGGCGTGGAACCGCCGGTCCATGTGGTGTTCCGAGCCTGGGCGGGCCACACGCGACCGGGGCCGAAGGATGGGTCGCGTGTGGCCTGGAATCAAGTCCGCCCCCAACTACGGCGTCCCGCAACCGGAAGGCGTCCGCTCGGGGCACACAAGGCCAGCCGACGAGTCAGTTCGGGTGCGCTTTTGCGGAGTTGAACCTGAGGGCCCAAAACGGGCCTTGGGCCCGCCCGTTGGTCAGTCGTCGTGGCGCGGGCGCCTGCGGCGCAGGGCCCACCCTCCCAGACCGGTGCCGACCGTCATCGCCCCGGCGGCCAGCAACGGCCTGGTGAACTGCTGGGCCTGGCGCGTCTGGACGGGTGGTTGAGCGGTGTCCTCCACTCCTACCCGCGCAGACGCGGTACCACCGGAGGCACTCGACAGGACCTGGAGCGGGGTGGCCGCCAGGACGTGGTGGCTCTTGGTCGTGGCCAGCATGAGCAGGTGGTCGCCAGGGGCCGTTCCAGCCGGGATGGTCACCGATCCGCAGACATGGCCGTGGGCGTCCGGGACGAGCGTGGCCAGTGTCTGCGGCGGCCGGTCGTGGCGCTTCGGCACATCGGCATGCGGGCTCCCGGACGGCGACGGACCGGGGAGCGCCGGCAGGGTCGGCAGGGCCAGTTCGACCACGATGGGCTCCCCGAACGGAAGCGTCGCGGTGAAGGTGAGCCGCCCGCCGGAGATCACCAAGGTGGTGCTCACGACGAACGGCCCGCCGCCGGGCGGATAGGCCTCCGCATCTGCCGCGGAGGCGCCGGTCACCGCGCCCAGGCACGACAGTCCCGTCGCAGCCACGACGATCCCTGCTCTCCTCGCCAGCTTCGGCCACGCAACCATCTTCCCCACTCCTCCGACTCGCGGATTCGAACTCCTCGGCGCACGGGCGGGTCAACGCACCGCACGGCACCATCTGTACGGAGCCCGGGCACCGCTCCCACCTGTGCGGACCTCGAATCCTCCGAACGGCTCAGCCACGGGGGCTCGAAGCACTCGGTCGGCCGTCGTCGGGCGGATCCCCGGTCGCGACGACACTCGGCCGAGTTCCCCACTCAGTGCAACGCTCAATGAACTGGCCTGGTCGGCGTGTTGGCCCCATGTGCAGCCCTTCGGCTCGCCGGACCCGAGACACTTGTCCCGACGACATGTTTGAGCGGTCCGCGTGAGTCCGCCCGAGAGGATTGCCATTGCGCGCAGTAGTGACGGGAGGGGCCGGCTTCATCGGCTCCCATCTGTGTGAGCGTCTCCTTGCGCGGGGATGCCGGGTCGTGTGCGTGGACAACTTCTCCACCTCCGTCTGGTCCAACGTCCAGCACCTGACCCAGCGCCCTGACTTCCGCCTACTGCGCTGGGATGTGACCCGGCCGGTGCGGGTCAGCGGAACCGTGGACGCCGTGTACCACCTGGCGTCGCCGGCTTCGCCGCGGGACTACCTGGCCATGCCGCTGGAGACCCTCCGCACCGGCGCCCTGGGCACCTGGAACACACTGGAACTGGCGGAGCAGCACCGGGCACGGTACCTCCTGGTCTCCGCCTCCGCGTCGTACGGCAACCCCCAGGTCCACCCGCAGCCGGAGGGCTACTGGGGAAACGTGAACCCGGTGGGGCCGAGCTCCGTCTACGACGAGGCCAAGCGTTACGCGGAGGCGCTGACGACGGCCTACCGGCAGCGGCGTGACGTGGACGCGAAGATCGTGCGCGTCTTCCACGCCTTCGGACCGCGCATGCGGCTCGACGACGGGCGCGCGATCCCGACGTTCGTCCGGCAGGCGCTCCTGCGGCAGCCCATCACGGTGACCGGCAGGGGCACGCAGTCCCGCTCTCCGTGCTACGTCGCGGACATCGTGGACGGACTGCTGGCCATGATGGACAGCGACGCGTCCGGCCCCCTGAACCTGGGCAGTCCGCATGAGCTGTCCATGCGGCAGCTGGCTCACCGAATCGCACGTCTGGCCGGTTCGCCCGCCCCGATCAGGCTCGTCCCACGACGCCGGGAGGACCCGGAGCGGCAGTGCCCGGACATCACGGCCGCTCGGCGCGTCCTGCGGTGGGAGCCGAGAACGCCGCTCGATATCGGGTTGGGCCTGACCGTCAACTGGTTCCGGCAACAGCTCAGGGTCGACAGGGCGCTGCCGCCCACCATCGCGCCGGAGCCGGCGGGCTCCGGCTGACGACCCCGCCGCGGCGGCCGGGTCGCGGGCACCCTCTTCCCCCAATCCCCTTATCGTGAGGCCCTGATGCAGGTCAAGAGCTCGCCGGACGCGAGGCGCCGTGGTCGGCCCGACCTCCCCCTGCGCATCGCGCTGGTGCACGGTTTCGGCAGCCCGGCGCACCCCCGTGGCGAGGATGAGGCGGTGCGCGACCAGGCCGCCGCCCTCCGGCGGATCGGCTGCGAGGTGTCGATCGTGGGCGCGAGCACGGACGACCGCCCGCGCGGGCTCCTCCGTGCGGCGCGTACCGGTGCGGAGCTCGCCCTCGGCCTCGGCCGGTGTCCGGACCAGGAGTTGCGGCAGTTGCAGCCCCATGTCGTCCATGTGCACAACCTCTTCCCCGCCTTCGCGCGCGGCTGGCTGCGCCGCTGGGCCGGGCCGTTGATCGCCACCGTCCACAACTACCGGCCGATGTGCGCGGCCGCCACACTGTTCCGCGACGGACAGGTGTGCACGCGGTGCCTGGACGGCTCGCCCTGGACGGGCGTCCGTCACCGCTGCTTTCGCCAGTCAGCGGTGGCCACGGTCCCGCTGGCCCTGGCCGCCCGGCGCGGGGCCGCCAGGGACCCTTTGCTCAGCCGCGCCGACCGGATCGCGGTCCCCTCCCAACTCAGCTGGGACCTGTACCGCAAGGCGGGGCTCCCGGTGGAGAGGCTGGCGCTGCTGCCCCACTTCGTCCCGCAACCTCCGTCCGCCGGCGCGCCGACCGACGGCGTCGGCCGCTGGGCCTACGTGGGACGCCTGAGCCGCGAGAAGGGCGTGGTGGACATGCTGCGCCGCTGGCCCACGACGGAGCCGCTCGACGTCGTCGGGGACGGCGACCTGGCTCGGGAGTGCCGTCGCGCCGCCCCGCCCTCGGTGCGCTTCGTGGGGACGCTCGATCGGGAGGAGGTGCGCCGGCGGATGCCCTGGTGGACTGGTCTCGTCTTCCCGAGCCGGGGCTTCGAGTCGGCTCCGCTCGTCTATCCCGAAGCGCTGGCGGCCGGCCTTCCGGTCGTGGCCTGGGCCGGATCGTCCGTGGCCTACGCGGTGCGCCTGCACGAGACCGGCGCGGTGGTGGGGCGCGGCGAACGCCTCGGCCCGATCCTCGACTCGGTCCGACACCGACGCCCCTCGCTGCGCGAGCACTGCCGTCACGCGTACCAGGCGGAGTTCTCCGAAGCACGCTGGGCCGAGCTCACCCTGCGCGTCTACCGGCAGGCGGCACAGCGCCGCGTGGCGCTGCAGACGGAGCGAGGCACAGGGTGACGCGGCGACGCGTGCCCTTCGCGCGGTCCTGACGAACGGGACCCGTACCGGCTCCCCCACGGCACAGCGGACATGTCATACGACAATCGCCTGGCGCAGGTCAGATTTGCAGAATTTGCGGCGCCCATCGCCCGACTCGTCCGAAGCCGCGCAAGGAGTCGGAATCAGGGTGCCGCCCTTGGGGCAGACTCACCTGGACGCGACAGGCCAAACCGGTCCGCCAACCGGACGAACCCAGGACTATGACTATGTTTTCGGCATATGCCGAGGTCTGACCGCCCTCCGAATAGTGACATACGCATTTTCAGGACGGGCACGCCACGGCCGGGAAAATCGATTCGGCATCACGGCTACGGCGATGGCTGCCACCAGGCCGAGGAAGACCATCGCGGATCCGAGGGACGCCTCCGGCGTCCCGGGCCGCGGGAGACCAACGCATGCCACTCGGGATCCGGCTCGCCAGGGACCTGGCGCCCGTGCGAGTGCCACAGCCGGGCCAACTGATCGAAGAGGGGCGTGGATCCCTGCGGATCCACCGGCGACACCGCCACGGCCAGCGACTCCACGGGATCGAGTCGCGTGGTCTCCCACGTTGCGAGGCCTCCCACCAGGCTGACGGGGCCTTCTCCGAACTCCGTCCAGGTCATTGCGTGTTCTCCTCTCCATTGATGCTCTCCGGGCCGCCCGAGCGGCTGCGGCACCGCCGGTGGGCGGGGTCCCCCGCTCAGCCCCTTCGCCCGCGGTGCCGGCGCGCCCGCGACGCCTGACGGCGCTGCCCCCGACTCATGCGGAGCTGGCGCACGAGTTGGTGCAGGGCCACCGCCGCGGTGATCGGCGGAAGGCCGGCGACGACCGTGTCGACCGTGGTGCGCGGAACGTCCGCGATGCACAACACGGTTGCGACCGACGAGAACGCGACCACCACGCACCAGGAATGCACGACGCGGCGCCCGTCCAGCGCCGCCCGCAGCAGGGACAGACAGGCGGCGAGCCACGGGCCGTAGATCACGACGGGCCAGGGCTGGGCGAGACTCTGCGGCACCCGCGGTTCCGCGAGGTGGTGCAACGGGCCGTAGGACAGCAGATACCCGAGGGCGCACACCGCGGTTGCGATCAGCGCGGTGGCACCTTCGATGAGCGAGCACACCACGGTCGGCCGGTTCGGGCGCTTGGCCTGCCTGCGGTGAGAACGGCGGGAAGGCTCCTCAGGGATCGTCCCACCGTTGCGCCGGGACGTGGATGGGGCGCCGCCCTGGGCCTCGGCCCCGTCACGCGAACGCAGGCCCTCGTCGGACCGGCACGCCGACAGAGCGTCGCTCCACCAGTGCTCGACGAGGGTGTCCTCGGCGGACGGCCAGCCGTCGGCCGAGGCCTCGAAACCCGTCAGCGGCCCGGTGAACGGACCGAGGGGGTCAGCGACCGGCCGGTACACCGGGCACCCCTGATCCACGACGTCGCAGCGGCTTCGACGGGGTCGGTCCGCCCCGGCCCGAGCGGGAAATACCTTCCGGCGACCGCCCTTCTTCTTTACTGCACCGCGAACGGCACGGCAATACGGCTGAAGCAGGGAGTTTCTCCGGCGTCGGCGCTCCGCACACTGAATTCACATCGGAGGAAACGACCTTCGATCTCCGACGGATGCGCCCCCCAAGGGTGACATTCAATATGCAACCGGTTTGCGGCTCGACCAAATCGGCCATCCCCCGGGGATAATCAGCGAGCCGGGACGGCCAAGAACAACTCCACGAAGGGCCAGGATTAGGCGCGCCGGCCCGTTCGAACGCCGGACCGCTCACCAGCCGCTAAGCGCGCATTATTCGCATTGGTTTTCGAGCGACCCATACCCGGCTGTGGTGCACACTCGCTCTCCGTCCGGCCGACCTCAACCGCGCGTCCGCGACCTTTCCCATGACCCTCCCGAGGCCGTCGAAGCTCGGCGACACGCGGCACGAAGTGCCAGGTCAGAGCAGACCTGCCAGAACATCGGCCGAGGCTGCGCGACGCTCTGCGACCGAAACTGGTCGTGCTCGACGAAACTACCCATGACATGACTAGACAAACCGACCAAAGCCACAGCACAGGACAGCGACGATCTTGATCAACGCGTGTGCGCTCGGTGGAATTACCCAGGGGAGGCGAAGAAAGGCGCCAGAACTTTTTGCCCCTCTGTTACCTTCATAAGATTCCAGAGAAACCTTTCTTCAAAAGCGATCTGTGCGCCTTCGTGTTAACGTCTCGGACACATCGCCGCGGAAGGGGAAACGCAGTTCCAAACGCGCGAAGGGTATCGGCAAGCTTGCGAGGAGCCATGCAATGTTGACCCGTGAGGAATACAACGAGGCTCGCGTGCTGCAGAGCCAGGGCTGGTCGGTGTCCGCCATCGCCCGACACCTGTCCCGAGATCGCAAAACGGTGAGGTCGTATCTCACCGGACGCCGCAAGCCCGGCGTCAGGCGCGCCCCCGAGGACTCCTTCCAGCGCTTCGCCCCCTACTGCACACAGCGGCTGACGGACGCGGCCCACCTCCCGGCCAGCGATCTGTACGAGGAGATCGTCGAACTCGGCTACACGGGTGGCTACTCGACCTTCACCCGGGCGCTGCGCAAGCACGACCTGCGGCCCCTGTGTCCGACGTGCAACCGCCGGGCCGGCGCTGCGACCCAGTCCGCGGAGCCCCGGACCACGGAGAGCGTGTACCTCACCGTGCTCCGACTGCTGGATCCGCCCCTGCACTGGGGGTTCGGCAAGTGCGCCTACCTCGCCGTCGGCAGGCTCGGCACATCGGGGCGCTGGCGTTCCGTCCTTACGGAAAGCGACGGCTTCGCCTACATGGTGGAGGCGATCGACGAGGTGCTGCGGCGCCTGGGCGGGACAGGAGCCCGTTGGATCCTCGACCCTTCCGTGGTCGCCGACACCAGGACCGCCGGCCGGAACCTGCGCGAACTCGCGTCGGCCGCCGAGTACTACGGGGCCTCGGTCGAGACCGCTCCGCCGCGCGGCGAACGCGGCGGCGGCCTGTCCGAGGAGGATCTGCGCCAGATCATGTGCGCCTGGCGCACCATCAGCTCGACCTGCCCGCTACGGGCGGCGCAGGAGCGGTTCGATCAGCTGGGCCGGCGCCTGGACACCAGGCGGGCCCAAACCGCACAGCCGCGCGGCGCCGAGAGGGCGCCCTCGCTGCTGCCGCTGCCGGACACGCCCTACCCGGCGCAGATCTGCGCGATGCGAACGGTGGCACCGCGAGGGCTGGTCCCGTTCCGCGGAAACACCTACACCGTCGCCCCCGATCTGGCGGGCGCGGCCGTGGAGGTCCGCTGGCGTCTCGGGGAGGCCCAGGTCTCGATCGCCGCCACCAGTGGGGCTGTCATCGCCCGACAAGTCCTCGCTCCGCGGGGTTCCCGGCGCACCGTCAGCGGACCGACCGAGCCGATCACGCTCGAACGACAGGTGAGGCCGCCACGCCCACAGGGCACGCTGTGCCGGCGCAGCGGCTACGTTCCCCTCTCGGCGGCGGCAGCCGCAGAGGCCCGCAGGCTGCGGACGGAGGATCCCGAGGTCGCCAGACGCTGGTCGGACCAGCAGGCCTGGACGGCCATCGCCCAGGCCAAGGGACTCCTGGCCGCACACCGGGGCATCAGCGTCGAGGAAGCCTTCAACGTGTTGAGCGACTGGGCCCGCACCCATCGGCTGGGGCTCGCGGCCCTGGCGCGCGACATCGTCAACGGGACGGGCACCTCCGAGCTCGTCCTCGGGGCGCGGCACGGCGCCGAAGTCAGTTGGCCCCTGAGTTCCTGAGCCGTTCCAGGCGCGCGAAAGCGCGCTCGGCGCACGTCGGCGGAGCTCGGGCACGCTTATATTCACCTGAATTCCGCTAAACGAAAATCCTCGCCCGTCCGGGGGCGCGGCCGCTCTTGGCGCGTCGTGCCCCCGTGCTACGATCCAGCAGCCGGAAACAATTTTGATCCGTCCACGGACCGCATGAGAGGAATCGGGGCCTTGACTATTTCGGCCTCGGTTCGTGAATCAACCCGGCAGCAGGCCGTGGGAATGACTCGCGAACAGGTGTCGGCAGCCACGGAGCAGGCCCGCACACTCGAAAGACTGCGCATGTGGGCGAGTTCTTCAGAAGGCGATCGGGCGATCATGAGCGAAATCGAGCAGTGCCACGAGGAATGGCTGCGGATCGCTGTCCTCATGGCAGCGCAGCGCATGACCACCTATCAGCTCGAAGGGGACCCCTTGGCCAGGCTGCAGATTTTCGCGGCGAGCGGCGGGCGCACGCCGGAAGTGTTGCCCGGACCGGTGGCCGGTGGGATTCCCGAACGCTCCCGCCCGACCGTGCCTCGGGCCCGCTCCGCCGCCGGGCGATGACCCGCACGGATCCGCGGACGCGCCTGCGTCCGCTGCCGCTCGGCATCCCCCCTGTCGCGGGCGAGGACGTCCTGTGGCTGCGTGGGCAGAGCCTGCGCGACGCGGTCGTCGCCGGGGCCCACGAGCTGGTGACCGACGTCCTGGACCGCACCGGATCCTGCCTGGCCATGGAACTCGGGGCAGGTCGTGGCAGGCTGACGGACCATCTCGTGGCCGCCGGCTGCGAGGTCGAGGCCGTCACCGCCAGCGATCCAGGTGCGGCGATCCTGCGGCATCGTTTCCGGCACAATCCACGGGTGCGCGTGATCCACGATGCGGATCACCGTGACTTCGCCACCGGCCGGCCGCTCGGCGCCGCCGTCTGCGTTTCGGCGCTTCCGCTCGATCCCGACTACCTGTTCACCGTCCGGCTGCTCATCTCCAGGCTCCGGCCGGGCGGCTCACTGCTGTGCACGCACGTGCCTCCCCCGCAGTCCGCGCGAAGGAAGTTCGGCCTGGTCATTGGCAAGGGGCTCGGCATTCCGCGGCAGATCGGAAAGGGCGGCAACCTGGTGGCCCGGCCTCCCTGGGCCGGTTGCCTGGGCCCTGCGTATGCGGGATGCGACCTTCCCCCGCACCCCGAATACGCAGGGCCGCCGTCGGGGCTGACCGCCGAGTACCTGGCGGCCTTTCTGCAGAAGCGGTTCCGCTACGTCGACGTCAGATACCACAGCGTGTTTCCCCGGATGGTGCGCTCCACGACGCTGCGGGGCTTTGCGCCGTCGGCTTTCACTATCTTGGCCGTCGACCTGCGCGCCGGGCACGACATGAATTGATCAGCCCGGCGCCGGCAAATACGGGGAAGTGCTCGTCCAATTTACCCAGAGGGCGAGCTAATTCCGTCCGACGTGTGCTGCAAATGGGTGTGACAGGCGCGGTCCGGTGCTCCGGACGACCTATCTTGACAGCTGACTCACCCCCAGTCTCGAGGGACGGCCATTTGTGGACTTGCGCGACTACATCATGCTGTTGGCCCGGCGTTGGCGCATCGTAGCCGCCGTGCTGCTGCTCGGCGCCGTGGTCGGGTATCTCGGTGGACATGCGGAAACTCCGCAATACAAAGCGACCGCAACCCTATTCGTGCCGCCGCCCCCGGCAGCCTCCGGGTCCCGGGCGCCGTCGTACGCCGCCATCGCCGCCAGTCCTCAGGTCACCGCCCCGGTCGTCCACGAGTTGGGGCTGCCGCTGACTCCGGGTCAGCTGGCCCGCCGCATCAGCGCGGACGCACCACCCGGCACCGCCCTGGTGCGCATCTCCGCGGACGACCCGGTTCCGGCCGCCGCGACGCGCATCGCCAATGCGGTGGCGCAGCGCCTGGCCGTGATCGTCGAGAGGCTCGATCGTCCAGCCGGTGGCGGTTCCGCGCCGGTGAGACCGACGGTCGCGATCCCGGCCTCCGTACCGTCGGCACCGCATCTGCCGACCCTGCTGCTGGACCTGACGATCGGCCTCCTGGCCGGGCTCGTGGCGGGCCTCGTGCTCGCGCTGTTCATGGACGGCGCCGACAGCGTCCTGCGCACGGCCGACGCGCTCGCCGTGGAGCTGGATCTCATCGGCGGCCCGCCCCTGCTCGGCACCATTCCGAAGGACGGCCGCGTGGCGCGGCGTTCTGTCGCCGTGCTCGCCGACCCGCACGGCCCGCGGGCGGAGGGCTACCGCAGAGTCCGGACCAACCTGCGCTTCGTCCCGTCCGATCGGGGCGCGAAGGTGCTTGCGGTCACCAGCGCTCTGCCCGGGGAGGGAAAGACCAGCACCGCCGTGAACCTGGCGGCCGCCCTGGCCGAGACCGGCGCCCGTGTCTGCCTGGTCGACGCCGATCTGCGTCGTGCGCGGGTCGCCGACACGCTCGGTCTGACGCGCAGCGCGGGGTTGTCCACGGCCCTGCTCGGGCAGGCCGGGCTCGACGACGTCCTGCAGCACCTGGACACCTTCACCGTGCTCGCCAGCGGGCCTCTCCCGTCCAACCCCACCGAGTTGCTCGGGACCGAGGCCATGCGGCGCACGCTGCTGGACCTCGCCGAGCGCTTCGACCATGTGCTGGTCGACACCGCACCTCTGCTCCCGGTGGCGGACGCCACCGTCCTGGCGCCGGCCGTGGACGGCTACCTTCTGGTCGTCCGGGCACACCGGACCACCCGGCGCGAACTGGCCCGATCCGTGCGCGCCCTGCAGCACACGGGAACCGCGCTGACCGGAACGGTGCTGAACGGGTCCTCGGGGCGCGGCGATGCGGGGTCGTACCGGTGCCGCCGACCGACCTTGGCCAGGGTGCCCGCCCCGCGCCGGTACCGCCCCGTGTTGCAGCTGCTGGCCCGTCCATGCGGACCGACGCCGCACGCCATCGCCCCCTTCCCCACGACTGAGAGCGCACTGCCGTGATGACTGCACCCCCTTCTCTGCTCGCCGCCCCGGACCCTGCCGCCCGCGCAGGGCTCCCACGATCCACTCGGATCTTCGTCGCGGGTGCCGGCGGGATGGTCGGCAGGGCGATCTGCGACCAGCTGCGGCGGGAGGGGTTCAGCGACCTGCTGCGCCCGGACTCGCGGCAACTCGACCTGCGCAACCGTCAGGCCGTCTTCGACTGGTTCTGCACGCACCATCCGGAGGCGGTGATCCTCACCGCTGCCCGTACGGGCGGGATCAAGGCCGTCACGACCAGACCGCTCAGCCTTCTCTCCGACAACCTGCGCATCCAGGTGAACGTCCTGGACGCCGCGGCGCAGTCGGGGGTCGGCCGACTGCTCTTCCTCGGTTCGAAGTGCGTGTACCCGCAGGACGCCGCCCAACCGATCGGCGAAGAAGCCCTTTTCACCGGCGCGTTGGAGCCGGCGGACAGCGCCAACGCCGTGGCCAAGATCGCGGGGATCGAGCATGTGCTGGCCGTGCGCCGGCAGCTCGGACTCCGGTGGATCACCGCCGTGCCCTGCAACCTGTACGGCCCGCACGACAACTTCCATCCGGAGCAGGCGAGGGTCGTACCCGCGCTGATGCGCCGCTACCACCGAGCCCGGCTGTCGGGCCAGCAGATCGTGCGCAACTGGGGCACCGGCACCCCTCGACGCGAGTTGTTGCACGTCGACGACCTCGCCCGGGCCTGCCTGCTGCTGCTGGAGCGGTACGACGACCCGAGTCCGATCAACGTGGGCACGGGCGAGGACGTGACGATCAAGGAGCTGGCCTCGATGGTCGCGGCGACCGTGGATTACCGGGGCGCGGTCGTGTGGGACGCGGATCAGCCCGACGGTTCGCCGGGCGGGCGTCTGGACGTCTCCCGGATCACCGCCCTCGGCTGGAAGCCGCAGGTGTCCTTGGGGGAAGGGCTGGCGCGCACGTACGCGTGGTTCTCCCCGGGCTTTGCCGCAGGCACCGTCCGCGGTAGCTGACGATCCGTCCGTCTCTTCGAAAGGTCCTCATCAGTGAGGCTCACCGTCATCGGCTGTGGCCACCTCGGGGCCACTCACGCCGCCTGCATGGCCGAACTGGGTCACGACGTCCTCGGCGTCGACACCGACCCGGAGCGCGTGCACCTGCTCAACCGAGGCAAGGCGCCCTTCTTCGAAGCGGAGTTGGACGAACTGCTGGTCCGGCACACGTGCTCCGGAAAGCTCCGCTTCACCACCTCGTACGCCCAGGCGGGCAGCTTCGGCGAGGTCCACTTCCTCACCCTCGGCACCCCGCGGGCCGACCGCGGCAACGCGACGGACGTCTCCCACCTGCTGTCCGCTGTCCGGCAGTTGTCGCCGCACCTGCGCCAGCCGTCGTTGGTCGTGGGCAGGTCCACCGTTCCGGTCGGCACCGCCGCCCGGATGGCCGGCTACCTCAAGCGCATCAGCTCGGCCGGGCCCGAGACGCATCTGGCGTGGAACCCGGAGTTTCTGCGCGAGTCCACCGCGATCCACGACACCCTGTATCCCGACCGCATCGTCGTCGGACTGGACAGCGAGGACGCCGCCGTCGACGAGGCGATGCTCCGTCAGGTGTACCGGCCCATCCTGCGCAAGGGCGCGCCGTTCCTGACCACCGATCTCGCGACCTCCGAGCTGGTGAAGTGCGCGGCCAACGCCTTCCTGGCCACGAAGATCTCGTTCATCAACGCCATGGCCGAATTGTGCGAGGCCGCCAACGCCGACGTCTACCAACTCACCGAGGCGCTCGCGCACGACGAACGCATCGGCGCCGGTGGAATGTGGCCGGGGCTGGGCTTCGGCGGCGGGTGCCTGCCCAAGGACATCCACGGGTTCATGGCGGCCGCCGCCTCACTGGGCACCGGACAGTCGCTCGCCTTCCTGCGCGAGGTGGACGCGGTGAACACTCGTCGCCGAAGCCGGGTCGTGTGGCTCGCCCGTCAGCGCTGCGGCGGAAACCTGGACGGCAAGCGCATCGCCATCTGGGGTGCCGCGTTCAAACCCATGACGGACGACGTGCGGGACTCGCCCGCTCTGGCCGTCGCCCACTCCCTGTTCCGCAAGGGCGCCCGGGTCGTCGTGCACGATCCGATGGCTCTGGACAAGGCACGCAAGTCGCACCCGCATCTGACCTTCTGCGAGGACCTCACCGAGAGCACCGTCGAGGCGGACCTGCTCCTCCACCTCACCGACTGGCCGCAGTACCGGCGGGCGGCGCCGGAACAGCTGATGCCCCGGGTGGCGAGGCCCTACGTGATCGATGCCAGGGGCGCTCTGGATGCCGGGCGCTGGCGGCGTGCGGGGTGGACCTACGACTGCCTGGGCCGGCCGCCGTTCCCGGGGCAGGCGGTCGGGCCGGACGGCCATCTGACACGGAACCGATGATCGGCGCAGCGCCTCGCGCGTCGTCGGGGCCCGCAGGTTGCTCCTGGCGGGCCCCGACGACGTGGGTCCGGACAGTTCCCTCGGAACACGGGCCACGACCATGACCACTCTTCGACGTGGAGCCGTTCCCTGTCCGGGCCTCAGGCGGCCGGCATCCGCGCGATCAGTGGCCCCGCTCGGAGCCCCGGTGCACCGTGATGGTGAACTCGGTCGTCTCGATCTTCAGGAGCACGACCTGGTGGAACACGTGGATCTTGACACTGTCGTGCTTCTCCGCCTCGAGCGGGTCGGTCATGCCGTGCTGAGGAATGGGGTGCTCCGGCCGGGTCTGCGGACCCTTCTCCGGCGTGATGAAGACCGGACGGATGGTGTCGACCGCGGGCATGGCCCCGGGCAGGCTGTGCTGCCCCTGGGTGTGCGCCTGCGTGGAGACGACGGAGTGCCCGTCGCACGACGCGTCCGCGGTGATGTTGACGACGTGTGTGGCGGGCAGGGCGATGGGGGCGGCGCTCGCCGCGCCTCCGGCCGCCAGCGTGAGGCCGAGAGCCGCGGCCGGAAGGCCCGCTGCGGCCAGTAGCCGCCCGCACTTCGAGGAAACCATGTGACTACTCCTTGGCGTGGCGTTGCTGGCCCCGTCGGTGCAGGGGCCATCGAGCAGCCACATCTGTACGATCGGCCTCCATGGCCCACACCCCGGGGGGCGGCAATGGGGCCGAACAGGGCATGAGGTTCCCTCGTGCAGCCCAAGAACCAAGCCGGCCACTAACGGTAGACGCGCACGTAGTCCGCGGCGAAGGAGAAGGGTGCGGTGCTCGTCGGCGAGGGGTGGTATTCGCCCGCGGAGACCGACAAGTTGAGGATGAGGTAGGCGGACCAGCCGGCGCCGACACCCGTCCCGTCCTGGTACACCATGCGGCCGTTGACGTACCACTGGACCGAGTCGGCACCGTAGGAGGTGCCGATGGTCACCCACTGCCCCGGCCTTATCGCGCTCGAGTCCGTGTAGTAGTCGTGGGCCGGGTTCACATGGTTGGTGAACTCCAGCAGGTTCGGGTTGTCCGGGTGGTACTCGAAGGAGTCGATCTCGTTGTTCCCGTCCCGCCAGGTCCACAGCGCCGGCCACGCGCCCACCGCGGTGGGCAGTTTCACCCGGGTCTCGATGTAGTCGCCGGTTCTGACCTGGAAGCCCTGGGAGGTGCCCTCCGTGGTGAGCAGACCTGTCGTCCAGGCGCGCAGGCCGTTCTCCAGGACGTGACTGCTCGGCTGGGCGGTGAAGGTGACGGCCCCGCCGCCGACCGCGACGTCGGACGGCAACAGCCAGTCGAGCTTGTTGTCGTCGGGGTTGTGGTTCGCGTACCGGTAGGACGACGTCGTGGAGCTGTTCCACTTGGCGGGCGACAGGGCCGAGCCGAACTCCTCCGACCACGCCAGGCTCTTGCCCGTGGTGGGGCCGGTGGTGGGCGCGGCCCCGACCACCATGGTCGCGGAGGGCAGGTTGATCCAGGCGTCGGCGACCTCGTACGCGCCGAACACGGTGTAGGTGCCGGCGGCGAAGGCTCGTGTGCCGGTGGTGAGGGAGTAACCAGAGGGACACACCCGCGGGTTGTCGGTCCCGGGGAAGTCGAGGTTGTCGCCCTTCGCGTCCCTGACCGCGACCACCACACGCTGCGGCGTGAAACAGGAGCTGGACCGCAGTTCCAGGGTCGCCTGGACGGGCACGTTCGCGGTCGCGTAGGCGGGGCCGAGTTCGATCTCGGTGACGGTGGGTCCGGTGGTTCCGAGCAGTCCGCTCGCCCAGAGGCCCACCGCCAACAGCCCGCCGGCGGGCAGGACGAGATAGCCGACCAGCCGGTTCCGGTGGCCTCCGGGCCATCGTCCGGCCGCCCGACGAGCGGCGCTGCGGAGGTCGGCCGACGTGGGTATCGAGGTCGTGCTGTCCGGTTCCTCATCGCGGCCGCGGCTGCGGCCGAAGACTTGCTTCATGGCTCGGGCCTCACATGTCCCCAGGGAATCGTCAGGCCCCCGACCGCGCCGTGGGCGCGCCTGTCCCATCCGTAACACGGGGCGCAGGAGGCCGCATCAGCTGCGAGGACGGCGAACTGCGCTGGAAGGAACGGGCGCTCACGGAATCTGGGCAACGCCAGGGTAGGTGTCGGCCGACCCGGGCACCGTTCGGCCGACACCCGGCTGTCGCCTTGCTCACCGAACTTCCCCACCGCACTGGGATTTTCCGGTGGGCTCCGAGGCAGTGCCCCGCTCACACGGCGACCGCCCGGGCACTCCCGCCGTTGTCCTCGACGCGGTGCAGGGCTTGCACGAACTCGACCAGGAGGTCGCAGGAGTAGGCCAGCGTGACGCGTCCGCTCCCGTCCCAGAGATAGCCTGCGCGCTTCTCGCCGTCGGTGTTCCACCGGTCCGGCACCAGCACCCACGAGCCGAGTCGGCAGACGGGATACCTGGACAGGTCGGTGGGGATCGGCGGGTTGGGATTGATCACCATGTCTCGCCAACGACCGTGCGCTGCAGGCGTGTGCGAGCCGTTCGGGCTTCCTTCCATCATCTGTTTCGCGGCGACCGGTGAAATTCCCCGGCGGTCGGCTCTCCTGCGTCCCCTCAGCCGCCGTTCACGGCGTGCAGGCGCAGCCGTGCGCGGCCGGGTGGGCCGTGCTGGGCCCGGCGCACGAGGTCGACGAGCCGGGGGGTGTAGACCCTTGCGGCGAATTCCGCACCGCAGGTTTCCAGCGCCGCGCGGACCAGGGAGGGGTCTTGGAGGGCCGCCGCGCGCAGCTGGGCGATCTCGTCCCGGGTCGGGCCGCAGTCGTCGTCACGTCCGCCGACAGCGCCGTCCGGCCCGGCCGCGTGCGCGCTGCGCACCGTGGGCAAGGGCGCGGCCATGGCGCGCGCGAAGGCCGACCGCACCGCCGGATCGGTCGGCGGCTGCCAGGGACCCTCCCACTCCTGCCGGCTCCGTGCCGGGTCGACGTGTCGGTCGCGCCATGCCTCGACGAGGTTGGCGCGCTGGGCGGGTGTCACCGCGACCAGGTGGGCGCCCTTGAGCCGGTGGGCCAGGAAGGCGCTGGGCCTGCGCACCCGGGCCGGTGGTTCCGACAGGCTCAGCCAGGCCACGACTTCGACGGCATGCCAGCCCGCGTCGGCCACCTCCCGCGCGACCCAGGCCACTCTGGGCAGCGCCGCCCTGCCCAGCCAGGGGACCTGCTCGATCAGCTCCTTGGCCAGCCGGAAACGCCGGGCCAGCGGACCGGATGGGCGTCGGGCGGGTGTGTCGGGTTCGGCGGATCCGTGTGCAGACGCTGCGTGGGCAGTCCGGGTGTCTCGCGTGGGTGTCCGCCCATCAGGGGGAAAGCAGGAAGCAACGGTCGCAGGACCACCACCGGAAACACTCTCCATTGGGGTGCAACAACGACTTCTGCCAGCGGAGTTGACCAAGGCCGTCGGGCACCGGCGCGGACCCGGGGAACCTCCTCCGGTGCCTCGTCGCCGCGGCGACGAGGCACCCGACCGCGCCGCCGCGAGGAGGCCCAGTGCGGCCATCCGGTCCCGGCCGTCGTCGGCGATTCCGACGGCCCGGCGCCGTACGCCCTCCCCGGTCGTGCACACGCCCAGCGCGACGTCGAACTGCGGGGGGATCACCAGGGCGAACTCCGACGCCAGCGCGACGCGGCCCGGCGCGCGAGAACCCCTGACGAGATAGGCCAGCAGTCCGGCCTCCCTGAGCATCCCCAGGTGATACTGGACGGACCGCTCGCTCAGCTCCAGCTTCCGGGCCAGATAGGCCACTCCCGGCCGGCACGGGGACAGCGTGGAGAGCAGCCGAGCGACGCGGAGGGTGGTCGCGCCGAAGCGTGGACCGTGCCGCCGGACGGGCCGGTGGCACCCGCTCTCGGCGACCCAGCACACCGCCTGCAGCCAGCCGTAGCCGCTCCGGGCCAGCCGGCTCCGGGTCGTGACGAGCCATTGACCTGCTTCTGGCACCGCAAGGGGTTCCGGCGATTCGACGGTGCCCGCCGGTTCGTCCCCGCTCAGCACGTCGACCGGGCCCGCGCGGACAAGATTCCCCTGCTGGGGACTCCGACTTCCCCACCCCGAAGAAATGTGATCCACATCACATTCAAGGGAGCCGGAGGTCGGTGTCGAGGGCGGCCCGCGAGCCGGATGCCTGCACGAACGCCCTTGCACGTACGAAAGGCGACCGGCGGATCCGGAGGCGCCCAGCGCCACGTCGGCGGCAGGCGGAACTGACAACAGGCATGAAGGTATTGCAAAATGGCACCGTGTCCTGGAGAGGGCGCAAAAGTGCAGCCGCTACGGCTGTGGATTCAGCGGAATCCTTGAGTTCGACCAGTGCGCCGTCGGTCGGCACCGACGGCGTCCGATCCTCGGTCGGGGACTGTGGCGGTCCCGGGAACGAGACAAGTGGTTCGAGAGAGCGAACGGTGTGGCGCCGTTCAGCTTTCGAACGCCGGGCTCCTGGAGCAGGAAGGCCCGCTGTCGGCTAAACCATCGCTGTCCCTCCGTCGCAGAAGGACGGCGTCGGCCGGATTGTCCGGCTCGCGCCGCCGGGGAGGGAGCGGAATCGAATGTGGCGCGAGCGCGCCACCGAACGACGCATCGACCGTGGGCCGTTGCACCGGGGGCGGGTAGAGGTACCCTTCATTTCATCGACTCCTGGTGACGACAGGATGTTCGGTCGGGTCCGAATCGGATCGAGAGCCCCCGTGATCCTGACCAGGTCACGGGGGCTGCCTTCGATCCCGATCACGCCGCAGCGTACCCGCTTTCATCAGCCCCTCCAGCGCTCGGATTCAGCCGACAAAACCCGTGCCGATTCCGGCTGGTGACGCCGAACCAGCCTCGATCAGGGCGTCTACCCGTGGCAGAGAAGAGAATTTTGGCCCGCAGTCGGCGTCACGGAACGCGGCCGGCCCCGCGGATGCTCACTGAAATTGGACGAGGCCGCTCGTCAAAATCCCCAACGCGCTCGGCGAATCTCCCCGGCCTGGAGCCGCACACGCCGAAGCCAAGGCGTGTTCGGCAACCGACGCGGCGTCAGTCGGCCATTTCCACAGGAAGATCGCACGCATAGCAGGGCGCGGGGCGTGAGTACTCTCGCTGCCATGGCAACACAGCCCCTCGAGAACGGCCGCGAGCAACTGGTCTCAACACTGGCCGCGCCCCTGCGCAGAGAATTCAAAGTACGTGCCTTTGCCCATCGAATGAACGTCCACGAAGCGGCGGAGGAGGCGCTGACCCACTGGCAGACCTGTCACCACTCCCCGACCGTTCCGACGACGGGCGCGCTCGCCTGGGCGGTCAGCCTTTCCGTCGGAATCCCCGAAGCGTTCAAGGCCTCCTGCGGCAGGCGAGGGGTGACGGAGGCTCAGGGACTCGCACAGGCCCTGAGCCTGTGGCTGGAGAACAACCCGCTCCCCACCCTGGAACCCGCTCCCCAGCCGGTCGCACGCCTGATGATCGCCAATCAGAAAGGTGGCGTGGGCAAGACGTTCCTCGCCTCGGGAATCGCACAGGCCCTGGCCGAGGAAGGACGACGGGTCCTCCTGATCGACTACGACCCGCAGGGCCATCTCACGGCCGAGCTGGGTTTCGAGGACCTGATCTACGAGGACGACACCGAGACCCTCATGATGCACATGGACGGCACGGCGCGGCAGGACATCCACGAGCTGCTGGTGGCGCTCGACCACGGGCGCTTCGGTGGACGGCTCCACCTGCTGCCCGCATCCGACGACGCGTTCCTGCGGGACATCGCCCTGTCCAAGGTGTCCTTCAGCGAGGCGGCTCTGGAGCGGGCGCTGGAACCGCTCGAGGACGACTACGACGTCATCATCCTCGACGGGCCGCCCAGTCTCGGCCTCAACATGGACACGGCGCTCTACTACGTCCGGCGTCGGGCCGGTGAGTTGGCCGACCGGTCCGGCGTCCTGAGCCCGGTGTGGGCCAACCGCGCCTCGCACCGCGCGGTGCGCCTCCTCAAGGCCCAGAAGGACGACCTGTGCCGCAAGGGCAGGATCGAGGTCGACTACCTCGGACTCGTCATCAACGCCTACGACAGCCGACGCGGCAAGCTCGTCCAGGAGAACCGCGCTCAGTGGGAGAAGAGCACGGCCCCGCCGGTCATGGCCGTGATCGGCGACCTGAAGCACGGCCGCGAGGCGGCCGACGGGGAGATTCCGCTGCTCGAGTACGCACCCGAGAGCGACCACGCCTGTGCCATGCGGGATCTGGCCAGGGAGCTGGCGCTTTGACCCCCGCCCCGAAGCGTGTGACCCGAGGGTTCGAGATCGACGAGCACGGCCAGGCCAGGGACCCCGGGCCGCGGCCGGTCAGGACACGCCAGGAGATCATCAAGGGGGTGCGCAGGACCGCGCCGCAGCGGGTGGAGCTCTCCCGTCTGGCGCACAACCCGTTCAACCCGCGCGACCAGTTGACCGGGGTGGAGGAGGTCGCGGACTCGCTACGGGTCCGGGGGCAGGTGCAGCCCGTGACGGTCGTGGGGCGCGCGGCGTTCCTCCAGGCCCATCCCGGCCAGGAGGAGCAGCTGGGCGCGGCGGACTATGTCGTCATCGACGGCAACCGCCGACTGGCCGCGGCCGGCCACGCCGGGCTGGCGGATCTGCGTGTCGACGTCAACGACGACCTGGCGGCCAGTGCGGCCGACATCCTGGAGAGCGCCCTCGTGGCGAACATCCACCGCATGGACGTGCCGCCGCTGGACCAGGCGAAGGCCATCGAGGAACTGGTGCGCGCTCACGGCTCCCAGAGCGCGGTGGCCAGGCGCCTCGGCAAAACACCCGCCTGGGTCTCCCAACGCCTCGCGCTGCTCCAACTCACCCCCGAACTCCAGGATCTGGTGCAAGCCGGCGGCCTCAACGTCGAGGCCGCGCGCCGCATCGGACGCCTGCCCAGGACCGACCAGGCGCAGGCGGCCGAACGGGACCTCCGCTCCGGTGCGCGCAAGGTCCGCAGGCATCGGAAACAGCCCGATGCAGACGCCGAGTCCCCGACCGCCACCTTGCCCGAACCCGCGCAAGCAGAACCGGGCCGGCACAACGGCGACGCTCATCGAGAACCGGACGCCGAGCGGAGCCTTAACGCCGTTAACGCCGTTCACGCTGGGGTGCTGGGTCGACGGCCTCCGTCGGAGATCGCCGACCTCATCGCTTCGGCCTACTCCAAGCAGGAGTTGCTCGTCGTCGTCGCGCGGCTGCTCGCCATCCTCCAGGACTTCCCCGGCACCCTGGGAGAAGCGTGAACCGGTCGGCTGGGTCCGGCCGTTGTTCGCCCGGCAACGAAATGGGGACTTCCGGGAATCAGCGCCCTTCGCGCTTCGCGCCCGGTTGCGGCCCCGGAAGCCCGGGGGTGCCATGGGAAGCACCAGGCCTCGGCGGTCACCCGGCGACGGCGGTCCACGGAAGGCGCGGCCATGGACGACAACGTGCGGCAGAACAGGCGGGGCGGCAACTCGGCGAGCATGGAGGAGGAGCGCTTCCGGCTGCTCCTGAAGAACTCTCCGGACATGGTCTTCCGTCGCGCCGCGCGAGGGACGCTGCTGGACGTCTCGGAACCCGCACGGGACATGCTGGGTGCCGAGGTCGACGACATCGTGGGCACCGACATCACCGCGTGGATCCATCAGGAGGATCTCCAGGACTTCCGTGACGCCCAGCAGGACCTCGAAAAGTGGGGCCGTGCCGTCGTCGTCCTGCGCCTGCTCCCTCGCCACGGCGAGCCCTTCTGGGCCGAGGTGACGTCCTGGCAGGTCCTCGACGAGGCCGGAGGCCTCGTCGAGGTGCGCGGGTTCGTCCGCCACAGCGGGGAACACGGACGCGGGGAGCTGCTGCGGGCGCTGCAGGAGCAGGCCCGCGCGGTCATCGACAGCGCCAACGACGCGTTCGTGTCGGTCGACGAGCAGGGGCTCGTGATCGACTGGAACCCCAGCGCGGAATCGATGTTCGGCTTCTCACGCCAGGCCATGATGGGCCGTCCCCTGGTGGAGACCGTCATTCCGGAGCGGCACCGCGCGGCCCACCGAGCCGCTCTGGCGCGGGTCGTGACCGGCGGTGACTCCTACATGCTCGGACAGCAGGTGGAGCTCACGGCCTTGCACCGCGACGGACACGAGTTCCAGATCGAGCTCGCGGTCTGGCCGATGCGGCTGGGGACGATCCGCTGCTTCAACGCCTTCGTTCGCGACATCACCGAACGCAAACAGGCTGAACGCGACCTCGCGCGTGCCCGGGACGAGGCCCTGCGCGCCTCCGAGATCAAGTCCCAGTTCGTCGCGACGATCAGCCACGAGATCCGTACGCCCATGAACGGGGTGATCGGGCTGAGCGAGTTGCTGCTCGACACCGACCTCGACCCCGTCCAGCGACGTTACGCGGAGGGCGTCCGGGACGCGGGGTCGGCCCTGCTCTCGCTGATCAACGACGTGCTGGACTTCTCCAAGCTCGAGGCGGGCAAGCTGGTCCTCGAGGACATCGTCTTCGACCCCCGGCTCCTGGTCGAGGAGGCGGTGGCACTGGTCGCCCAGTCGGCCACGGCCGGCGAGGTGGAGTTCCTGACGGACGCCGACCCCGACCTGCCGGCCGCCGTGCTGGCAGACGCCACTCGGGTGCGCCAGATCCTGCTGAACCTCGTCTCCAACGCCGCGAAGTTCACCCACGCGGGAGAGATCGTGGTGCGCGCCCGCCCGCAGGGGGACGAGGTCCACATCGAGGTGGCCGACACCGGTATCGGCATCGATCCGGCCCAGCAGGAGCGCCTGTTCGACGCATTCGCGCAGGCGGACTCCTCCACCACGCGACGCTACGGCGGCACCGGTCTGGGCCTGGCCATCTGCCGGCGCCTCGTGGACGCCCTGGGCGGCGCCATGGGCGTGCGCAGCCGACCAGGGCACGGCAGCACGTTCTGGTTCACTTTCCCCCTGCGGCTGCCAGCGAAGGGCGAGCAGCCGCCGCCCGTGGCACAGCCGGCCTCCCTGCACGGACGGCGGGTTCTGGTCGTCGACGACAACCAGACCAACCGCGAGATCCTGGAGACGCAGCTGCGGAACTGGCTGATGCGACCCGTCGCGGTGGACAGCGGCCCACGGGCGCTGGACGAACTCCGGCGCGCCTGCACGGCCGGCGAGCCCTACGAACTGGCGATCATCGACCATCGCATGCCCGGCATGGACGGGCTGGAGCTGGCCGAACGCGTCACCACCGCCCCGGCGCTGGCCGGGACCCGGCTCTTGCTGCTCTCCTCGGACGGCGTTCTCGACCCCGCCCAGTTGCAGGCGGCCGGGATCCGCGACAGCGTGTGCAAGCCGGTGCGGCAGGCCGATCTCCTCGACCGTCTTGCCCGTCTGATGAGCCCAGGCGCGGTGACCCGCACGCCGGCTCAGGATCGCCTCCCCGCGCCGGCGGCACCGCTCGAACGCGGCAAGGTCCTCCTGGTCGAGGACAACGAGATCAACCAGACGGTCGCACTGGGCATGCTGGCCCGGCTCGGCTACGACGCCGACGTCGCCGGTGACGGCGTCGAAGCCCTCGAGCTCCTCGCGGAACGCCGCTACCGGGCCGTGCTGATGGACTGCCGCATGCCCCGCATGGACGGCTACACCACCACCCACCTCCTGCGCGACCGCGAATGGGAGGGGAACGCGCCGCGCCTGCCCGTCATCGCCATGACCGCCAGCGCTCTGGCGGAGGATCGGGAACGCTGCCTTGCCGCCGGCATGGACGACTACATCACCAAGCCCCTCGCGGCATCCGATCTCGACCGTGCCCTGAGCCGGTGGACCGACCCCGGGACCGCCACCACCGACGTCGATCCCGCGCCAGGGTCCGCGGACCCCCTCCTGCACCGTCTGGCGGAGATCCGTGGAGAGGACACCCCGGAGGGTCTTCGCCTGGTCACCGATCTGGTCGACTCCTTCCTGGAGCGGGTGCCCGGGCTCGTCGACGCGCTCCGGGCCGCAGCCGACAGGGGTGACGCCACCTCGATCGAGGAGCACGCGCACACCCTGAAGGGCGCCGCGGGAAACGTGGGAGCCGCCGATCTGGCGTCGTGCGCCGCCGAGTTGGAGGACCTCGCGCGCACCGGCCGCGGCGCCGAGGCGTCGGGCGTGGCTGCGAGGCTCGGCCCGCTGCTGGACCAGGTGCGTAGGGCGCTGCGATCCGCGGACCTCCGCCGGCTTCCCTGACCGTGACGCCCCGTCTCCGACCCCGTCGGAGGCGCGGCCGGACGCGTCGTTCGGCGCCGAGGTGTCTGCCAGACTGCTTCGGTGACCGCCGCCGAACCGACGCCGAGCGCGTCGCCGCTCACGCTCCCGTCCGCACTCGAGGACTTCTTCGCCCGCACGATCCCCACCGGCAGCGCGTCCCTGCGCGAACGGCACGCCTGGACCCGCCGAGAGCTGGCAGTCGCTCTGACGCTTCCTCAATTTCCCCAGGTGCGTTCCGTCGAGGAGCTCTTCACCACCCCGGTGCTCGCCCAGCTGTGGGAGCTCGGGTGCAGCGACGCGCTGCGCTCCCGGACCGCCCGCCGCGGTCGGCACGAGGGCCCGCAGTCCCGCAACACCCGCCGGGCACGCTGGAGTTCCCTGCACCGGCTGCTCACGCTGTCGGGATGCGAGGCGCGACTGCCGCCACGTCCCGCCCTGGAGCCGCCGCCCACGCCCCCGGCGGACTTGACGGCGTATCGAGTGGCGGAGCATGTCCAGGCGCACACCGGACGCCGGGTCCGCGGCGGCGTGGACCTCAAGATGGTGCGGCTACTGGCCCTGGTCGGCCTGATCCTCGACACCGGAGCCCGAACAGCCGAGCTGCACGCGCTGCGCTGGGCCGACTTCGGCCCCCGTCTGCGCACCGTCACTCTGGTGCGTCACCCGCAGGGGGCCGACCCGGGCACGCCGCCACTGCGGCAGGTGTTCGCCCTGACTCCGCGTACCCGCGCCGCGCTCCGGGACTGGCGTGTCCACCGGGACCGCCTCGCGGCCTCGATCCAGGGCTCCGACGAGGACAAGGTGTGGGTCACCCTGTCCGCCTCCCTGAGCGGCCCCCCGGGGCGCAGCCTGGCCCTCGGCGGGCTCGCGCGCACCTACAACGCCGTCACCGACCTGCTCTCGGCCTGGACCGGGGAGCCGTTGCCACCCCATCTCAAGGACCTGTCCCTCGCCCGGGCCGAGGCGGTCATCCCGCTCTCCTCCGAACCAGTGGCCGAGACCTGACGGCCTGTCGCCTGCCTGCGGGCCGCGCAGCGGGCCGCACGTCATGTTGCGGCCGCGCAGCGGCCGGCGTTCCCCTCCCCCGGAGGGCCGCGCAGCGGCCCGTTTCGGAGGCGAAGCCTCCGCACTCCGATGGTGCGCAGCACCATCGGAACCCGCTCCGCGGGGGGCGGGCATGGCCGCAGTGCTTCTTATCTTGCCCTCATGCAGCTGACCCGTCCTTGGTTCCGGTCAGAACCGCACGTCGAAATAGGCGACGTCGGTGAACTCGACCCGCAGGCCCTGCGCCCGTCCACCGTCCTTGAAGTAGCTCTCCTGGAGCCCCTCGGCGACGATCTCGCGCAGCTGCCGGTCACTCACTCCTCGTTCCTGCGCCTCGAAGAGCCGTGCGGCGTAGTCCGGGGGCAGGTGGACGGTGAGGCGACGTTCCCGGGGATCGTCGCTGCTGCCGACCGGCGCGGTGTAGCCGAACCGAGCCCGCGTCTCGACGGTGATACCGCCCGAGGCGGCTGCCTGCCTGCGGGCCCGCCGACGCACAACGGGCTGCCAGGTCTTGGCAACCTCCCGGTCCAGGGCCTCGCGCAGGGCGCGTTGAGGGTGCTGCAGTGTGCCGGCCAGATAGCGCTCGACCGTGCGCTTCGTGGTGCCGAGCCTGGCCGCGACCCTCGCCTTGTCCTGCTTCTCCGCACGCATCAACTCCTGGACCTGCTTGCGCGGCTGCGTGGGGAGCGGCCGGGTGAGGTGCTCGAGGTCACGGCGTGTCAGCGCGTCGGTGATCTCTTCCACTGGTCACTCCCCCTCGTCCAGGACGCTGTCCCCGCCCTTGATGTGACGGGCGGGATTCAACGGCTGCGGGCTGTGTTCGAGGAGCTCGACCGCCCAGAGCATGGCCTGCACGCCTTCCGGCTTGGCCAGACCGGGTGCGGCGCCGAGGCGGAACGTGCCCGGCAGCACACGGCCGCTCCCGGTCAGCGGCAGGACCCCCAGCGGGTCGGGGGTGGGCGCGGCGTAGACCACGCAGTCGGACAGCACGCCGAGCGGGTACCGGCCGCCGGCCTTGGCGACGTTCGCCATCTTGCGGTGCATGTTGACCCTGGCCCTGGAGATGACCGCGGCTCGGATGTCGGGGCGCCAGGTCGGCCGATTCAGCGCCGGCCAGCGCTGGAAGTCCCGGTGACCGACGCCCTGGGCGCGCTCGCGGAGCTTGCCGATGCCGCCCTTGACGGTTCCCTTGATCGCCGACAGGACGATCCCGATCTCGCGGTGGCGCTGGACGGCGGCGAGCAGCCGGTCGTCGTCCAGTCGCTGGAGATCCGTCAGCCGGGCGTCCTGGAGTGCCCGTCGCAGCGCGCCCAGGTCGCCGGTGCTGGTCCTGAGCATCTGGTGGGCGGCCAGGGCGGCGAGAAAGGCCCGTTCGTCGGCGTCCTTCCCCACCGGGATGCCGGCCTCGGCGACGGTGGTGACGTAGGCCTCCCGGAGCCGGTCGTGCCACGGGTCCAGGTAGGGCCCGGACTCGTGGCGCAGGAACGCCTCGATCGGCTGGACGTCGTGTCCGAGCTCCTGGGCGTAGGCGACGGTCGGGGTCGCGTACCAGGCCGGGCCCTCGGGGCGCTTGCCGCAGGAGGTGAAGGGGTTGGGCAGGCGTGGATCGAGGTCGATTCCGGAAAGGTCGACGTACCAGCTGCCGGGAGTCCGCTTGTCGAAGCGGGGCCGGTTCTCGTGCACCGGCGCCGACAACCCGACGTCGAGACGCGAGGCGGCAGAGAGGAACGCCGTGGTCAGGTCGAGGCCGACCGCGTAGGGCTGCACCAGTTCCTCGTCCGTGACGGTCTCGATCGGTCGGATCCACTGGCACGCCTCCTCGTCCAGGAAACCCTTGGTCCACCCCTCGGCGACGGGGTGGTCGGGGGTCGCCTCCGGCGGCGCCGGATCCACGGCGGCCGTCAGCGCACCCGGATTCGCCCCGGAGACCCACGCGCAGGTCGCGGGATCCCTCACCGGCCGGCTCGGTGGGCGCAGTGCCGTCATCAGTTCCATCCCGGTCACCGCGGTCGAGCCGCGGGGCGTCAGCACCCTGACCGCGTAGACGCCCAAAACGCGGGCCAGGTCCGGCGCGGGCAGCGTGGCGGCGTCGCCCCAGAAGCGCTCGTCCAGCGCCCCCCACGGCACGATCGCGAGTTGCACGCACTGTCGCCGACCGTCCTTGACGGGCCGGTAGATGCGCGCCCAGGGGCCGAAGCCGCGCTTGGTGAGCTCCCACTTCGCCTTCCGCAGCTGTCTGACGACCCTGTGGTCCTCCGGCAGACGCTGGGTGCGTCGGGCCAGGTCGACGTGGTGGGCGGGCAGCCGTCGGCCGGGGTGGAGGTCCTCGTCCCGCAGGGTGCCGGGCAGCCCGAGGCGCTCCGCCGCCCCGGTGGTCAGGACGACCAGCGGATCCCCCTCCCGGCCGAACCGGTGCAGCCTTGGGCTGCCGAGACCCGACTCTGTCAGGGCCCAGGCCACCAGCTGCGCCGGCGTCGTCGCCGGGCACCGTAGCTTGACGCCGCCGGCCCCGTAGGCGGTGCCGTCCCCGTCCAGCACCGCGAGCGGCCCGCTCGGGAAGCAGCGACTCCCACCCCCCGAGGAGCCGACCGGGTTGTCGCGTGGGACCGGCGTCTCGATCGCGCTGGACCGCTCCGAGGACGAACGCGACGCCTCGGACGCGGGGCCGTCCTCCACTGCTGCGACGGACTCGCGCGGGGGCACGGCCACCGCCGGAACGGCCGTCCGTTCCGCCACGGTGGTGGCCGGAGCGGGGAAGCGCTCCGACCACGTCTCCAGCAGCCGCTGGTAGGCCTGCCGGCGCGGAGGTCGGGGCTCGGAGCGTCCGTTCTCCCAGTTCCGCACCGTCTGCGCCGTTGTGGCCAGCGCTTGCGCGACCGCGCTCGGCGGGAGGCCGGCGGCCTCCCGCAGCCTCGTCCGCTCGGCGGGGGCGGGCAGCCGCGACGCCTGAGGGTCGTTCAGCAACGCGTCCACGGCCTCGAACAGCCGACTCTCGGTCGCCTCCGGATCGGTTCTGGTCACGTCGCGCTCGACTCCGTCAGCTCAGGGGAGGCGCACAGGCTGGAGGAACGATCGGTGCCTCCGCTCGATCCGGGGTGATGGGCGTCGGCCGACCGGCTCAGCGCCGCACGTGCCCGGCGCACCAGTGCGTCGGCGGAGCAGGTCTCGGCCGCCTCCTCGGCGCGCCGGCCGGCGGTGACGGCGTCGCGTCCGCCGGCGTCCAGCGCCTCGGCCAACTCCGTCAGGGCGCAGGCGCGTTCGTAGGGTGCCGGAACGCGTTCCAGCATCCGGACGGCCGAGTCCAGCAGCGTCACCCTCGCATGCGGGTCCGGCTCGACGTCGGCGCAGGAGCGGCGGGCCGCGCCGATCCCCGAGAGCGTGCCGTAGCGCTCGGCCCGCCTGTGCTGGTCGGCCGCCACCTCCCGGGCCCGATCCAGATCGCCCAGCCGCGCGCAGGCCGTGACGAGCAGGCGCTGCCAGCCACTCAGTCCGGGATTGTGGATGCCGTGTCCGTCCAAGCGCGCTGCGGCCTGCGTCATCTCCGCCTCGGCGGCGGCGAACGCGCCCTGCTCCAGCAGCAGTGCGCCGCGGACGGTCTGCGGGTCGGGGACGACGACGGCGTTGGGGTACGGCGCGTGGAGCCGGCAGCGGGCGGCGAGCGCTCGCGCCTCGTCCGCCTTGCCGCGCGCGTTGAGCACGGCGATCATGGTGGCGCCCGCGTACCAGTGCACGGGCGTGCCCGTGCCCACGCGGTCGGCCAGCTCCAGACCCCACCGCGCGCACCCTTCGGCGTCGGCCAGGTCGCCGGTGCGGTAGTGCACGAAGCCGAGGACCGTGTGCCCGAAAGCCAGGTGCGCGCCGCGCCAGCCGGCCTGCTCGTACTCGGCGATACCCTGGCCGAAGAGTTCCAGCGCCCGTTCGCGGCGGTCCCCGTACATGTAGGTGAGCGCGACCAGCACCGGCACTTCGAAGCCCCACTCGGGGTGCGCCCAGCGCAGCTCCCCCTCGAGGGCGCGGTCGCTGTAGCGGAGTGCGAGGTCCACCGGCTCGCCGCGCACCGTGGCGTCCCAGGCGCGCAGCCCCAGGACGTAGCGAGCCGCGATGGACCGGTCGCCCGAGGTGTAGAGGCGTTCGGCCAGCTCTGCCAACCGTACGGAACGCTCCCGCGACCCCTCCTCCCGCGCGTCGAAGGCTCCCCACATGAAGTTCCACAGCTGCATCTTGAGCCACACGGCGGGGTCCGTCGCCCGGCTCGCCTCCGTCCGCATGATGGCGGCCGCCCGGGCGAGGTCGTCGCTGTGCGCGAGTGACTGCGCGAGCCGGACGCTGATCTGTTCGCGCAGGTGCGTCGGGATCACCGGTTGCTCCAGCGCCGCACGCAGGTGCTCGGAGGTGAGCGCCGGGTCGTACAGCAGGGTGGAGCAGCCGAGTTCGAAGAGCACCCGGGCCCGCTCGGCGACGGGCGGTGGTTCCTCCACCGCGCGCGCCAGGCAGCGCTGCGCGGCCTCCGGCGCCCCTGCCTGCATGAACAGGCGCGCCGCCTCCCGGAGGTGCTCGACGACCCGGGCGTCGCCACGCGGCGGCACCTCCAGCCAGTGTCGGGCGGCGACCACCGGGCTGCGGCCCGCTTCCAGAAGCGCTCGCGCCGAGCGTTGGTGCAGTGCGGTTCGCTCCTCATCGGGAATGTCGCGGTAGACCGAGGTCGCGATCAACGGGTGGACGAACTCCAGTATCTGATGTCCAGTCAGGACACGCTCGCGCCGCAGCACGTCCAGGGCGGCACGCGCCTCGGTCGGGCCGTGCCCGGCGACATCCCCCGCCAGTTGGAGTGGCGTCACCATGCCGAGGACCGCGACCGCGCGCGCCAGCCCAAGGGGCCCGCTTCCCAACTGCTGCAGCCTCGCGATGAGTCCGCTGCCCGTGGTCTCCGCGGCCAGCCGCCGCAGCTCGGGCCAGGACGACTCCACCGGGGCGATCCCCCGGTTGCGGGCCTTCCCCACCAGCTCCACCGTCTCGAAGGGGTTGCCTCCCGCCACAGCCCAGACATCGCGACAGAAGGCGTCCTCCACCGCCGTCCCGGAGCCGTCCGGGTAGAGCTCGCGCACGAGGGTGTCCACCCCCTCCGGCGTGAGCGGGGGGAGCCCGAGCAGGCTGGCCCCGTTGTCGTCGCCGACCCTCCGGAACTCATCAGCCCAGTCCGGCAGTTCGTCGGGACGATAGGCAACCGCCACGAGGATGGGCGAGTTCGTGACCCTGGCCGCGAAGCCGGCGAGCCAGGTGAGCGATTCGGCATCGGCCCAGTGGGCGTCGTCGACGACCAGGACCAGTGGCCCGCGCGCGAAGGCGAGGTTGGTGACCACCCAGTCCAGGCCGTCCCGCACGCCCTGGGGGTCGGGAGCGGCGCGGCCCGCCGCGACGCCGACCGCCGCACCCACGATGTCGTGCCACCCGCCGAGCAGTTCCCGACGCTCCGCGTCCTCGGCGGGTCCCAGCAGCGGCTCCAGCAGACCCCTGACCACGTGGAACGCGGTCCCCTGCTCCCGCTCGCCACCGCGGGCGGCCAGCACCAGCAGCCCGGCCGACCGCGCGGCCGCCTGCACGGCCGCGAGGAGACTGGTCTTGCCGAGCCCTGCCGCTCCGGTGACGATGAGCAGGTCCCCGCTGTGCTCGTCTCGCAGCGCGCCCACGGCCGCCTGGATGATGTCGAGTTCGTCTTCGCGTTCGAGCAGACCCTGCACGCAGACCTCCCTGCTTTCGCTTGGGAGCCTAGCCTCGCGCTCCGTGCACCAACCTCCTCTCGCCTCAACGAGGGTGCAGGCGGAAGCACTCCGCTGCACCCGGCTTCCGGCCCGCGGTCTCATCCGGCCTGGTCATCGCCGGGACAGCCGTCCGGCGGGCGGGCGAGCGCTCTCCGAGATTGTCCAGCTGCCGCTCACCCCACCGGACAGGCCCGCTCTCCGAGACTCCCCACCCTTGCGCCGGCCGGCCCATCGCGTGACTGCCCACCGTTGGCGTCGCGACCCTCGCTCGGGCGCACCCGGCCCAGGGATTCACCCGGACGGACCGGCCGCCGCACCCCACCTGCGATGCGCTCACGCAATGCGCCCAGCGGCCCTGACTGCGGCTTCGCCGCGTACTTGACTGTGCGTCACTGCGCTGGATTGATTGCCGACGAACAGCCGCCGTCTCGTATCCACGGCGCTCCCCCCAATCCCTGATGGAGGACTGTCGATGTCCAGCACCCCGGAAGCGGCCCGACCGGACCACCCGGATCGATCCGACGGAACGCCACCGCTCTCCCGACGCCGACTGATCAAGCAGGCGACGGCGGCGGGGGCGGTCACCGTCGTCGCGGGACTCGCCCTCGGCGCCCGCGCGGACGCCGCGGTGGCGGACACGTCCGCGAGCCACAGCCAGCGCCCCGGCCGGAACGAGCAGGACGAACCGCTGATCGTGCGGGTCGTCGACGCCCACACGGGCGAGCTGGACTTCTTCCAGGGCCAGCGGCACCACCGGGTGCGCGACGCCCAGCTCGTCGCCGAACTGCTCCGCGCATCCCGCTGACCGGCCTCCCCACCGGCCTCGCGCCTGTCCAACCCGTCCGCCGCACCTGTGAGGTTCATCTTGTCGTCCCACCGCGAAGCACCGGAGATCTCGAAGGACCCGGTCGCCGACAGCACTGATCTGTACGCCTTCGTGAGCCCAGACGCTCCTGGGACCGTGACGCTGATCGCCAACTACATTCCGCTCCAGAACCCGGCCGGTGGCCCGAACTTCTACGAGTTCGGCGACGACGTCCTGTACGAGATCCACATCGACAACGACGGCGACGGGCGCGCCGACATCAGCTACCAGTTCCGGTTCACCACGCATCTGCGCAACCGTGACACCTTCCTCTACAACACCGGCCCGATCGCGTCCCTGAACTCGCCCAACTGGAACCGATTCCAGACGTACACGCTGACGCGCGTCGAAGCCGGCGGACGCACCACGACACTGGGCGAGGACCTCACCTGCCCGCCCTGCAACGTAGGGCCGCTGTCCACCCCCGACTACCCGGCGCTCGCCGACGCCGCCGTGCACCATCTGCGGGGCGGGCGAAAGGTCTTCGCCGGACAGCGGGCGGAGGGCTTCTACGTCGACCTCGGCTCCATCTTCGACCTCGCGGACCTGCGCCCGTTCCAGTCCCTGCAGGTCTTTGCGAAGGCGCAGGGACTGCCCGACCAGCCAGGGGTGAACGCCACCAAGGAGCTGAACGTCCACAGCCTCGCGCTGCAGGTCCCGATCCACGAGCTCACGCACCAGGGCTGGCACGGGACCCAGGTGCACGATTCCCGGGCCACCATCGGCGTCTGGACCAGCGCGAGCAGGCGTGCGGCGCGCGTCATCGAGGCGGGCGAGGGAACCGACTCGGAGTCCGGGCCGTTCGTGCAGGTCTCCCGGCTCGGGAACCCGCTGTTCAACGAGGTCATCGTGCCGATGAGCCGCAAGGACGAGTGGAACGCGGTCCCCCCGGCGGACGACAAGAGGTTCGCGACCTATGTGGCGCACCCGGAGCTCGCCAGGCTGCTTCCGGTCCTGTACCCGGGGGTCTTCCCCAACCTGGCCGCGCTCGACGCGTCGGACAAGGCCCGCGCCGACCTGCTCGCGATCCTGCTCACCGGCATCCCCAAGGGCGTCATCCCCGGATTCCAGAACTTCACCGGCGCGACCGAGGCCGACATGCTGCGCCTCAACGTGTCCGTTCCACCCTCGGCCCACCCCAACATCCTCGGCCTGATCGCCGGCGACAAGGCCGGCTACCCCAACGGCCGCCGCGTCTTCGACGACGTCGTCACGATCGAACTGCGTGCCATCGCCGGGCTGACGTACCCGCTCGTCGACCACGGCTTCACGCCCGACGCGGCGGCAAGCGTGGTCACCGACGGTTTGACCGACTCCTCGCCCGAGGCGCCGTACCTGACGACGTTCCCCTATCTCGGGGTCCCCTACGACGGCTACCACCACCCCGCCTCCTGATCGTCGTTCCCCGCTCCCCTGTCCGAAGCTCCGGCGTCCATGACGGCCCCAAGGCCGCACGGACGCCGGAGCTCACGTTGTCGCCCCGCAAGGAACCCTCCCATGGCCCACACGCACGGCAACCCCGCCGCCCGCGCCGCACTCCCCCGACCTCGTGAACACGCGCCGCTGCCCGCCCCCTCGTACGAGGGCAGCGTCGTGCTCGACATCGGGGCGGGCACCGGCGCTCTGGTGATCCACGCGCGCGCCGAACAGGATGGTCTGGAGATCCATGTCAGCCCCGTCAACCGCCCCCTGCACCGGACGCACGCCGCGGTCCGGCCCCGTCACCTGCCCGACGGCACTTCCCACGCCGCGGTCATCACCCCGCTTCCCACCGGCATGTACACGGTCTGGGACGGTGACGCGGCCCACGGCCTCGTCACCGTGACGGACGGCCAGGTCAGCGAGTACCGGTGGGCTTGACGCCGGCCCGGGGCCGGGCCGGCGGCGCTGGGATCAGCCTGCGGCCCGGCCCCGGGCGACGGCGACGTCTCCGGGCTCGTGCCCGACGACCGGGTGCGAAACGATCGGGTGCGCGATCGTGCACGAGTCGGTGTCATTGGACCAGTCGGACTGCTCGGCAAAGGTGCCGGTGCCCATGGCGACGTCGGCCGCTCCGCCAGGAGTGCGGGGTGTGAGCCAGGCGCACTCGTCCGCGTCCTCCTCGCCGTTGTAGGAGCTGGAGGTGTTGTTGGTCCAGCCGCCCGCCGGGAGCGGGTCCGACATCGCCTCGTGCCACTCGTGCCCGAGCGTGATCGTCCAGCCGTCCCACAGACCGGGCGAGTTGACGAAGCCGGTGCCGCACGACGCCCCGGCGTCCATGGTGTACGGCTGGTTGGAGAACGCGAGGTTGCCGTAGGGAGAGGCCACCGCGCCGCCGGTGAGCGTGGGGTCCGCGGTCGAGTCGTGCCAGGCGCAGTACTGGCCCAGGTAGTGGTCGGGGTCGGTCCCGTGCGGGGACAGGATCACGTAGTAGGCCTGACGATTGGCGGCGGGCGTGGTGTTGCCGAAGTGCCGTGCCGCGGCGACGGCAACCTGTCCGAGCTGGTGGCCCGACGCGCTGCCCGGCGAACGGGCGGAGTCGTACCACACTCCGGCGAGGACGCCGCCGCTCTGATAGGGGATGAAACGGGCTCCCACCGGGCAACCGGTGGCACCGGCGGCGACGTTCGGGCCGTCGCACCACTGCGTCAGATCCGCCGACCACCGCTCGCCGCCGGTGCCCACCCCCTTGAACATCTCCTGGGCCACCGGCGCGGCACCGTACGGGTCGCCGGAGAACGTCGCGTCCAGCCTGCGGTTGACGCCCTGGGCTCCCCACTGCGAGCCGTAGAAGACCAGGTAGACCTTCACCTTCCCGTCCAGGACGCCCACGCCGCCGATGCCGCCGCCGTAGGAGAGCGTCTGGGGGACGACGGGGACGCCGGCGGAGTCATGCGCCTTCACCCAGCTCCGCATCTTCGCGTCGCCCGACCGCGTCGGGACGACGCCGTGCCGGTACGGGTGACCCGACGCGGGGTCGTAGGGGTCGGACGGGCGGACGCCGCGAGCGTGAGGTGTGCGGCCGGCGGTCTCGCCGACGGAAGGGGTCCTGGACGGAGTCGTCGCCGTGGCCGACGGAGTGCCGCCGATCAGGAGGGCGGTCACACCGACCGCGCTCAACACCACGGCTGCTGCGGGATAGCGATGGGTTCTCATGCGCTCATGCCTTCACCGTTCCGCCGTGCCAGGACGCTCGGATCGCGACGATCCACCCGCCCGGTCCAATGCCCGCTCGCTCAAAGTCCGCACCCAGCCAACCTGGTTGACACATCAGGCAACTGGGGAACGGAGAGCGTCCGCCGTGGCACCGGGGTGTACCGGGTGGCCCGACGCATCCTCCGATCATGGTGATGAGACAGAAAACCGCATGCCTGCTAGCTGTTCTGACGACGAGTCTGGCGCTCGGCGCGGTCGGTGTCGGCGCGTCGACACCTGCCGGCGCCGACGAGTTCACGATCTCCCAGGACACGCTGCGCACCGGCTGGGATCCGAACGAGCCCGGGCTGACCCCCGCACAGGTGTCCAGCTCCCAGTTCGGCCTGCGCTTCTCCACGGCCGTGGACGGGCAGGTCTACGCCCAACCCCTGGTCGTCGGCGGCACGGTGGTCACGGCCACCGAGAAGGACCAGGTGTACGGGATCGACGCCACCACGGGAGCGATCCACTGGAGCAGACGGCTCGGCACACCATGGGCGGCTGCCAACATCGGCTGCGGTGACCTCACCCCCGACATCGGCGTGACCGGCACCCCCGTCTACGACCCGGCCACCAACGCCGTCTACGTGACCGCCAAGACCGACCACCCCGACGGCGCCCACCCGGCCTGGTTCCTGCACGCGCTCGACCCGGCCACCGGAGCTGAGCGCAGCGGCTGGCCCGTGCGGATCCACGGCGCCCCCTCCAACGACCCGACGCGGCACTTCGACTCCTTCACCGCCGCCCAGCGACCGGGTCTGCTGCTGCTCGGCGGCAGGGTGTACGCCGGCTTCGGCTCGTACTGCGACAAGGGCCCGTACGTGGGCTACGTGGCGAGCGTCGACACCCGCACCCGTGCCGAGAACCTCTGGGCCACGGAGTCCTCCTCCGGCCACGGCGAGGCCGGGATCTGGCAGTCCGGTGGCGGACTGGTATCGGACGGACCGGGACGGATCTTCTTCGCCACCGGCAACGGTCAGACTCCGTCCGCCGTCCCCGGCGACCACCCACCGGGCCGGCTCTCGGAGTCGGTGGTCCGGCTCGGGGTCAGCGCGGACGGCTCGATGCACGCCCGGGACTTCTTCAGTCCCGTCAACGCCCCGGCTCTGGACCACAGCGACGGCGACCTGGGCTCCGGCGGGCCGCTGGGCCTGCCCTCGGTACCCTTCGGCGCCAGCGCCGCGCACCCGCACCTGCTCGTCGAGGTCGGCAAGGACGGCCGGGTCTTCCTGCTGGACCGCGACCACCTCGGCGGCCGAGGCCAGGGACCCGGCGGCTCGGACGCGGTCCTCGGCGTCACCGGGCCGTTCCAGGGCGTCTGGGGCCATCCGGCGGCCTACGGCGGCCAGGGGGGCATCGTCTACGAGATCAGTTCGCGCGGAAGGCTGCGCGCTCTCGCCTTCGGGCTGGACGCGAGCGGCAACCCGGGACTGCGCTGGGCCGGCGTCAGTTCGGAGTCCTTCGGCTACACCTCCGGCTCACCGGTGGTGACCTCCGACGGCACCGAGCCGGAGTCCGCGACCGTCTGGTCGGAGGCCACCGACGGCGGCAACGGTGCCCACGGCCGACTGCGCGCGTACGACGCCGTTCCGAGCGGCGGACGGCTGCGACTGCTCTTCTCCGCGCCGATCGGCCGGACCTCGAAGTTCGCCGTCCCGGCTACCAGCGGCGGCCGTGTCTACGTCGGCACCCGCGACGGCCGTCTGCTCGCCTTCGGGCTGCCGACGGGCGCGGCTTTGCTGGGGGCCTCGACCGACTTCGGCGACGTGGCAGTGGGCTCGGCCAGGACTGTGGACATCACGGTCAAGGCCACCCGGACGGTCACGATCACCGGCGTCAGCGCCACCGGCGGGTCGTTCACCGCCGCACCGGCAGGTCTGCCCAGGGTGTTGACGGCCGGTCGGACCTACACGGTCCCGGTGACGTTCGCACCCGCGACTGCAGGACCAGCGAGCGGGCTACTGACCTTCACGAGCAACCTCGCCTCCTTCAGCTTCGGCCTCACCGGCTACGGGACCAAGCCCGGTTTCACCGCCTTTCCCAACAGGCTCGACTTCGGGCAGATCGCCACCGGCACCAAGCAGACCCTCGGGTTGAGTTTCACCAACACCGGGACCGCACCCGAGCGCGTGACGGCGACATCGGCGCCGCACGCTCCCTTCTCCGCCCCGGGCCTGGCCGCCGCCGACGGCCTGACGGTCCAGCCGAAGCAGTCGGTGACGGTGGACGTCACCTACGCGCCGACCGTCGCGTCCGGCGGCGACACCGGTTCGCTGGGGGTCACCGGGCCGGACGGCACCGCCACCGTGCTGCTCAGCGGCAGCGCCGTCCAAGGGGCCCCGCACCTGACGATCACTCCGGCCACCACGGCCTACGGCTCCGTTCCGGTCGGCTCCTCGAAGGCGCTGACCTTCGACATCGCGAACACCGGGAACATCCCGCTGACCATCATGAAGGCCGCACCGCCGGCCGCGCCGTTCGTCGTCGGCAACCCCGTCAGCGAGGGGCGGGTGCTGGCCCCCGGAGAGGTCGTGCACCAGTTGGTCGCCTTCTCGCCGACCGCGACCGGCCCGTTCACCGGGAGCTACCAGGTCACCGCCAACGACGGCCAGGGCCCGCAGACGGAAACCCTCACCGGGACCGGTTCTACCGCCCGGTAGCTCGCGGGTACGCCCGCGTGTCCGGCTGAGGGCGGACCAGGTCCCGGTACAGTCGCTCCAGTCGGGCGATCTGGACGGAGCCGCGCTCGGTGCGGCCGATGAGCTCGCGGTTCGCCGCGCGATCGGCCGCGCCCAGCGGTTCGGCGGCTGTCAGGGCATTGGCCAGAGCGGTGTGCAGCGGCTCGGCAAGCAGGTCGGCCAGCAGACCGTCCGCCGCCAACTCCCGGTACGGCGCGATGTCCGCGAGCAGCAGGCGGCACCCGGCCGCCGCCGCCTCCAGCACCGAGGAGCTGCGCTGGTCGGCGCACGGTACCGAGACCGCGACCTCGCTCGCACGCATGAGGGCGAACAACTCCTCCTGGCCGAGCAGCCGATCGATCACCGTGATGCGGTCGGCCGCCTGCCGGGCTCGGCCGCGCAGCAGGGTCAGGTAGTCCTGCTGCGCGCGCGCCGCGCCGGGCTGGGCCGGCCGGTGGCCGGCGAGGAGCACCAGGTGCAGGTCGGGCCGGACCCGGGTGGCGGCGGCGAACGCCTCGAGAATCTCCTGCGACCGGTAGACCGGTGCGGTGGTGCGGATCGACAGCACGACGGTGGCATCGGCCGGGATGCCGAAACGCGCGCGCGTCAGCCGGGCGTCGTGGCCCTCATCGCCGTCGAGGTCGGCGTCGGAGCCGCCGTCGAGGAGGTCGTCCGGCACGCCCCAGGAGAGCACGGTGACCAGCGCACTGGGCACCCGGTAGCGGCTCACGACCTTCGCCGCGACCTCCCTGGAGGTCGGCAGCACCCAGGCGGCGCGGCGCAGGGCGAGACCTGCCACCAGCGCTCGACCGGCGTGGCGCTCGGCCGCCCGCAGTTCCGAGCCCCAAGGGGTGACCACGCTCGGCGCCGCGCGCGTCGGCAGTGCGAGGGACAGCGCCCCGTGCACGCCGAGGGTGTGGACGTGGATGACGTCCGGTCGGATCCGGCGCACCTCGCGGCGCAGCCAGCCGGCCGTGCGCAGCACGCGCCACGGCCACCAGGATCCGGCTGCGGGTGCGCACGAGAGGCGCCAGTCTCCGGCTCCTGAGCCCGGGCCCGGATGGTGCCAGCTGCACACCGTCACCGCATGCCCCCGCCCTGTCAGAGCGTCCGCCCAACGGCGGGTGTGGGCCGATCCGGCCGGTGCCAGCATCAGCACGCGCAGCGGGGCGGCCGGGCCGGGCCCGGTCGACTCCGCCGCGCGGAGGTCAGCCTCCGGCATGGCGTTCACCCAGCACGAAGCGGCCTTTGCCGACCGCGGCGCGCAGCCGCCGGAGCGGGCCGCGGGTGTAGTCGTCCCAGCCGGTGGCCGTCGTCAGCCAGCGCTGGTCGGCGAGCAGCCGGCCGGCCGCGGTCAGCAACGAGACGTGCAGGCAGTGGTAGGCGAGGCTGGCGGGCGCGCGGTAGCGCAGGTCGTACCGGGTCCAGTAACCCAGGTCGAACCCGGGCAGCGAGTCGCGGATCCGGTCCGCCGCCCGACCGGCGACCTCGACCGTGCCCAGGTGACGTCCCAGTTCCAGCAGTCCGAACAGCGCGAAGATCGCGCCGTTGAGGATGTGACCGGCGGGCTCCGAGGGGCACTCCTCGAGGAACGGCCGCCGCCCGGGCTCGTCGTAGTGCGAACAGCCGCCCGTCGACAGCGGCCGCAGCATCAGCTCCGTGGCGCCCCGGCAGGCGTCCAGGAAGGAGCCCTCGCCCGTGACGGCGTATCCCCGCAGCATCACCGAGACCGCCAGGCCCTGGGCCATCGCCGAGTACCACCCCGGGCCCACGCCGTAGCGCGGCACCGGGACGGGGTAGCGCCAGCCACCGTTGCCGTCCTGGGCGGCACGCAACCAACCGGCCTGGTCCAGTAGTGCCTGGACGTCCAGCGGCCGGTCGGCGCGGGTGTCGGCGTGCCAGCCGGCGCGGCGGGCGCCGGTGTGCCGCCCCAGCGCGTACAGGCTCATCGAGACGGGGTTGTGGTAGAGCTCGCCGTTCGGGGCGCGCGTCACGACCAGTCGTTCGTCGTCCAGGGCGAACGCGGAGGTCATCGGGCGCAGGTCGAGCGGGTAGCGGTCCGGCGGGCCGGCCGTCGACGGTTGAGGGAGCAGCGGAACGTCCACGGGAAAGCTGGGCCGCCGCAGATCACCCAGCCCCCTTCGCAGCAGCTGGCCCGGGCCCGGCCGGGTGCTCTGCCGGCCGGTCACGGCCGACTCCGACGGAACCGGCCGCGGCTCGGGCGCGTGGCGAGTGTCCGGTGGTAGAGCTCGTTCACCTGACCGGCCGTCCCGGCGATGTCGAACTGACGCAGCACCAGTTCCCGCCCTCGGTCCGCCAGTTCGCGCCGTCTTTCGGGATCGGCGAGCAGTTCGTCCACGGCCTGCGCGAGTGCCGCCGGATCGGCGGGCGGAACCAGCAGGCCGGTCCGGCCGTGCTGGACGGTGTCCGGCAGTCCGCCGACCTCGGTCGCGACCACGCCTTTGCGCATCAGCAGCGCCTCCGCCGCGGTGTAGCAGGCCGATTCGTCCAGCGACGGATTCACCAGCACGTCCAGACCGGCCATGACCGAGGCGATGTCGCTCCGAAGGCCGGTGAACTCGACCCGGTCGGCGACGCCGAGGCGGGCGGCGCGGTCCTCCAGCCCGCGCCGGTACCACCCGTCGCCGACCAGTTCGTCGCCGACGACGAAGAACCTCGCGTCGGGATGCCGTCGCAGGATCAGCGGTACCGCGTCGATGAAGACCTCGTGCCCCTTCACGCCGATCTCCCGGAAGTCCCGGAACCGGCTCGGGTACATGTAGGCGACCATGCCTACGGCGGGCGTCGTCCTGCTGAGGGCGAACTCGCTGCGGAACGGCTGCGCCGAGGCGGCGGGGTCGAACCGGTGGACGTCACAGCCGTAGTAGCTGACCTCGACCGCGCGGGCACCCATCGCCCGGTAGCGCGCCGCGATCGCCCGGCAGGAGCCGAGCACCAGGTCGTCCCGGCGCAGCGAGATCCGGTCCAGGATCCGGAACGGCGCCATCCGCAGATGGACCAGTCCGGGCACCTGGGACACCATCAGCGCCTCCCGGTAGCAGGCCGACGCGGCGCGGGCGGCCAGCATGGCGATGATCAGATGGGCGTGGACGACGTCCGGGCGGTACCCCCTGACGAACCTTGTCAGCCGCCACTGCCCGCGGATGATCCCTGGCCACTGCCGCAGCCGGCGGGACAGCCCGAACGGGATGATCTCCACCCGCACCCCGTCGATCGCGCGCAGCCGGTCGGCCAGCGGGCCCTCGCGCGGCAGCACCGCACAGACCTCGTTCCCCAGCCGGGCCAGCCCCGCGACCTGGTCGTGGAACCAGCTCCCGCCCACGGCGGTCGAGGTGATCTGGAGGATGCGCAACGGTCGCTCCGTTCCGGTCATCTGCCCGCTCACCGCCCCACCAGGAGCGGGACCGGCACCGGCTCCGCGGTCGGGGCCGCTGCCACCGCCGCGCCACGTTCCGGGGCCCGTCCGGCGGCCAGGACGATCAGCAGCAGACCTGCCAGCAGCGGTGGCACCAGCAGCACTTCACCGAAGGCGGAGCAGACGCCGGCGCCGGCCAGGGCCAGCGCCGCCGCCTCCCCTGCCGTCCGCTCCGCCGGCTCCCGCGACCGCAGCGCCGACCAGGCGCGCCGCACACCGAGCGCGATGAGCAGGCCGACGCCGGCGGCCCCGAGCAGGCCGGTCTGCGAGAGGACGGTCAGGTAGGTGTTGTGGGCGAACTCGAGCAGGGGGAACTGGAGGAACATCGCGTTGTAATCTCCGGTGGCGCGGTAGTAGAGGGGCAGCAGGCCGGCGAAGTTCAGGTATCCGACACCGAAGACCGGATGGGCGTCGAACATCCGCAGCGCGCTGCTCCACAGGTCGAGCCGCACCGCGGAATCGGCGTCCAGCGTGTCGCCGCCGAGCACCGAGGCGAACCGGGCCGCGATCGCCGCCGGCACCAGCGGCGCCAGGCACGCCGCGCCGAACACCACGGCCGGCAGGCCGCGCAACGGCCGCCGGAAGGCGTGGATCGCGAACACGACGACTCCGGCCAGGTAGGCGGCGCGGCTGAGCGAGTACGCGACACCGACGGTGAGCGCCAGCACACCGCCCCAGCACGCCAGTCGCGACAGTCCCGCCCGCGCGGTCCTGGTACGGGCCAGCAGCACGGCGGTCGCCATCACGAGCAGCGCGCCCACGGCATTGTGGTTGGCCGTGCCGGGCTGGGTGATGGCCAGGACCGCGACATCGCTCGGGGCCTGGTCCGCGTTGCGTGCGAACACGGCACCGGCCTGCACGATCTCCATCACCGCCAGGGCCGCGCAGCCGCAGCAGAAGACCAGGAGCACCCGGTCGAGGACAACCCCCGGCGTCGCGAGCAAGGGCACCAGCAACAGGGGCCCGCTGACCAGCAGCAGGTACTGCCAGTGACGCGTGCCCCCCGCGTCGCTCCCGCCCATCACGGCACTGGCCGCGACCAGGCAGCCGACCGTGCCGGCCGTCATAAGGACCCCGGCAAGCCTCGGCCGGGCGAGGCCCCGACCGCTGACGGCCCGGCTCAGCAGACAGACCGCCAGGAGCGCGACCAGCCGCTTCGGCGTCACCAGCGACGCTCCCGCCTGGGATTGGGACAACGGGATCACCAGCGCGAGCGCGTACAGCCCCACGTCCGGAACCAGCAGGCAGACCAGGACGGCGACCCCCAGGCCGGCCCCCACAACGGCGGGGCCGGAGCCGGCGGCGATCAGGCCGGCCGCCGTCGCGGCGGGCAGCGCCAGAACGAGCAACAGGATCGAGCGGCTGTCCGTCGCGGCCCACGCGCGCCGCACGGGCACGAACCACCGTTGCGCGCCCAACTGTGCCATCCCCCGGATCGCAGGGTCGGCGACGCCGCGCTCCCCCCGCCGACCAGCCCTGGTACTCCGACGGACCCCAAGGCCCACCAGCAGCGCGAACACCAGATACCCGGCCGAGTCGGCGCCGGCCGCCCCGGCGGCGCCGTAGCGCGGCGTCAGCACGCCGAGCAGCGCGAGGTTGAGAGCGGCTCCCACACCGGTCGCAGTGATCACCGGACGGAGCAGATCCGTCGCCGCGAGGTAGGCCTGGAGCGACCGGCCGGCCGCGAACAGCACCAGGCCGGGGAGCATCGCCCACACCACCCATGCGGCCCCGGCGTACGGCCGCCCGTAGATGGCCGGGATGAGGGCAGGCACCCCCACCGCGGCCACCAGGGCCAGCAGCGCGGTGGCCGCGAACACGCTCCCCGCGATCCGCGTCGCGGCCCGCGCGTCGACGGCGCCCGAGGTCACCCGGGGAAACAACACCAGCGCGACCGCGGTCGGCAGCAGGGAGAGGCTCTCGGCGACGGGCAGCGACACGGCGTACAGCGCGACCGCCCCGGCCCCCGCCAACAGCTGGATCACCGGCACGTCCAACCGCAGCATGCCGTAGTGCAGCACGTTCGGCAGATAAGCCTTGACGGCGAACCCGCCGAAGCGCCGGACCGGGACGGACTCACCGTCGGGGTGAACCCGGGCAGTGGACGCGGCGAGCAGCACCACGGCACCGACCGACTGCCCGACCAGGACGGACAGGAAGCAGGTGCCCACCGTCAGGGAGTCGGTGGCCAGCAGACCGACCACGCCCGCCAGATAGCAGGCCGACGGCACGGCGGTCGCGAGGTTGTACGTGGTGACGCGGCCACGGCCGATCTCGGCGGTGCCCAGCAGCGTGGTCAGCAAGGTCACCGGGCACAGGGCGGCCGAGAGCACGGCGAGGCGGAGCGGCACCGCGAGCAGCACCACCGGACACCAGCGGCCGACCAACAGCCAGAGCGCGGCCAGCGCCGACCCGCACACCAGCGAGAACACCAGGCTCCAGCGCACGATCTGACGGAACGCCGTGTGAGAGATCCCGGCGAACCGTGCGTTGGCGTTGTCCATGCCGAGGACCGCGACGATGCTCAGCACCGTCGGCGCCGCGACCATGACCGCGAGCACCCCTCGGCCCTGCACCCCGAGACCACGCGCCGAGACCACGCCCGCCGCGAAGCTCATCGCCGTGGCCAACAGCCTGGCGGCCAGTGTGCCGCCCACCGCTGCCGGGCTGACCCCCGGCAGCCGGGCGCGCATGCCTTCCATGATTCGCTGCACCTGAGAACGTCCTCCGAAATCACCAGCGAGCACAACAGGTCGATTCAAGCACGGAGGGTAGTGTGCCAAGTACGCACAGTAGTGCGTGTTTCGGCGACGCCACTCTTCCGGCGTCCGCCGCACTGCGTCGAAAGGGTCGGCCGTGAAAGTGGTCAGTGTGGTAGGTGCGCGTCCTCAGTTCGTCAAACTGGCTCCGATCGCACAGCAGTTGGCCTTGCGCGGTGACGAGCACACGATCGTCCACACCGGCCAGCACTACCACCCGCTGCTGTCCCAGTCCTTCTTCGACGAACTCCGCATTCCGCCGCCCGCGTTCAACCTGGAGGCCGGGTCGGCCGATCACGCGACGCAGGTCAGCGAGATGCTGATCCGGCTCGACCCGGTGCTGGCGCGGACGCGCCCGGACTGGGTGCTGACCTATGGCGACACCACCTCCACGCTCGCCGGGACCTTGGCGGCGGCCGCCCGGAACCTGCCGATCGCACACCTGGAATCGGGCTTGCGCTCCTTCGACCGGACCATGCCCGAGGAACGCCATCGGATCGTCGCCGACCACCTCGCCGACCTGCTGCTCGCCCCCACTGCGGCGGCGCTTGCCAACCTGGCCGCCGAAGGTCTGGCCGCGCGCTCGGTGCTGACCGGAGACCTGATGGTGGACGCGCTGTGCGCCGTCATCAACCCCTCGGCCGGGCCGAGCGCGCCCCTGCCGCCCTTCCTCGCCGACCTGGACGGCGGGTACCTGCTGGCCACAGTGCACCGGGCGGCCACCACGGACGACCCCGACCGATTGGCCGCCGTCGTGGCCGCGCTCACGGCCTGCACGCAGCCCGTGTGGCTGCTGGTCCACCCCCGACTGGCGGCCCGTTGCCGCCAGTTCGGCATCGGGCTGACCGGTGGATCCCTGCGTACGACCGATCCGCTGCCCTACCGCACCATGGTCACCGCCCTGGCCGCCGCCGCCGGGCTCATCACCGACTCCGGTGGCCTGCAGAAGGAGGCACTCGTCCTGGGGGTCCCGTGCAGCACCCTGCGGACCGAGACGGAATGGCCGGAAACCCTGGAAGGCGGATGGAACGTCCTGGTCCCCGATCCGCGCGACCTCCCGGTCGTGGCGGCCCGGGCGCGCCCGGCCGGGCCACCACCGAGCCCCTTCGGCGACGGCCGCGCCGCCGCCGGAATCGTCACCGAACTGGCCACCCGGGCTGAGCACATGCCGCTCACGACACGCCCCACCCGCCGGAGCGTGACGGCATGAGGATCTGGATCTTCAACCACTACGCGGCGCCCCCCGACTCCGCCGCCGGCACCCGTCACTACGATCTGGGCCGGGTGTTGGCCGCCGCCGGACACGAAGTCACCGTCTTCGCCAGCAGTTTCAGCCACTTCACCCGGCGGGAGGAGCGGCTCGCCCCCGGCCAGAGGCGGGCCGTCCGGAACGTCGACGGCGTCCGGTTCGTCTGGGTCCGCACTGTTCCCTATGCCTGCAACGGAATCCGCCGGATCCTGAACATGGGCAGCTACGCCGCCCGAGTGCTCCCGGCCCAACAGGACCTGGACCGCCCTGACGTGATCGTGGGCTCCTGTGTTCATCCGGCGGCGGTGCTCGCCGCCTGGGTCGCCGCCCGCCGGCGAGGCTCCCGATTCGTCGTCGAGGTGCGCGATCTGTGGCCGCAGACCCTGATCGACATGGGCCGGCTGCGCGCCGGCGGCCTCCCCGCCCGGATACTGCGTCTGGTCGAGACGTTCTGCTACCGGCGCGCGTCCGCGGTGATCTGCCTGCTGCCCGCGGCGGGCGGATATCTCCGATCCCGGGGGGTTCCGCCCGACCGGATCCACTACGTGCCCAACGGCATCAGTGACACCCGCGCCCCGGCCGACGGCGAACCCGCGACCGCCGGGGGCTCCGTGGACCACGGGCCGCAGGTGACCGATCTGATCACCCGGATCAGGGGGCTGCGCGCTGGGGGCTGCCTCATCGCCGGCTATGTCGGCTCGCACGGCCCCGCCAACGCGCTCGACACCGTTGTCGCCGCGGCGGCCCGACTCCGCGCCGCCGGTGCGCCGCGGATCGCCACCGTGCTGGTCGGCGACGGCCCGGAGAAGGTCGCGTGTCGGCGTCTGGCGGACGAACTGGGGCTGGACAACGTGGTGTTCTGGCCACCCGTGCCGAAGAGCGCCGTCCCGGCCGTGCTCGCCGAGCTGGATGTCGCCCTGTTCTGCCTGCGCGATGTCGCAGTCTTCCGCTACGGCCTCAGCAGCAACAAGCTCTTCGACTATCTGGCCAGCGGCAAGCCCGTGCTCTTCGCCAGCAACGCACCCGGCGGACCGGTCCGTGAATCCGGCGGCGGCGTGTGCGTGCCGGCCGAGTCGCCTGCCGCTCTCGCCGAGGCGTTGACGGCGCTGGCCCGGATGAGCGAGGAGGAACGCCGACAGATGGGCGGCCGCGGCCGCGCCTGGGTCTACCGTCACCATGGCACGACGGCGCTGGCCGCCGCGTTCCTCGCCGCGGTCTCGCAGGCTACCGGACCCACACCGACCAGCGACGCGGCGGAGGTGGCACGATGACCCTGCATATCGTGGGCGCGGGGGGCTTCGGCCGCGAGACGTTGGACGCCGTCCGACGGTCGGCGCAGGCGCCAGAGGTGATCTTCGTCGACGAAGACCCCACCACCGAGAAGCTGGACGGCTGCCATGTCGTGCGGCCCGCCCGGCTGGACCTGGCCGAGCCGGGGCGACACGACTTCGTCGTGGCGATCGCCGACCCCACCGTGCGCCGCAGACTGGCCGACCAGTTCGAGGGACTCGGTCTGCGGCCCGCGACCGTGATCGACTCGAGTGCCGTGGTCTCGGCCGGGGCCAGGATCGGGCCGGGCTGCGTCGTGCTGGGCCACGCCTTCGTCTCCACCGGTACCGTCCTGGGGTCCCACGTCCAGGTCAACTACCAGGTCAGTATCGGTCATGACACTGTGTTGGGAGACTTCGTCACGATTCTTCCCGGGGCCAATGTCGCGGGCAGTGTGACCGTCGCCGCCGCGGCGACGGTCGGCAGCAACGCCGCCGTGCTCCAGGGCCGGCGCATCGGGCCCGCGGCGACCGTGGGCGCGGCGGCGCTGGTGACCCGGGACGTGTCCGCCGGTCAGGTCGTCATCGGCGTTCCGGCCCGACCCCGCTGACCCAGGTCCGGTACCGTCAGGTCACGAAGCAGGGCCGGTCCAGGGGAGCTCCCCGGGACCGGCCCTCACTGCTCTTCGTCAACCGGCCCGCCGGGCGCGCCTGGTCACCGTTCGGCCACCAGAGTCGGGGGCGCGGCCCCGGCGCCGATGGCCAACCGGGGCACCCCGGACCACAGGACCGGATCGGTCACCGACCTGCCGTCCAGCAGAGCGGTCACACCGGGCAGGTCGTCCGGGCCGATCCGGGTGTACTCGGGGTGGTCGGCCTGCACGATCGCGACGTCGCAGGGCTCGCCCAAGTGATAGGGCTCAAGCCCCATTCCGGACAGTTCGTGGTCGTCGAAGAGGGGATCGTGCACCACCGGGACCGCCCCCCGCTCCTCGAGCGCTCGCACGACGGGCAGTGCCCCGGTGAACGCTGTCTCCTTGACCCCACCGCGGTAGGCGAGGCCCAGGACCGCTGCCCGCCGGCCGCGCAGGTCACCGGCCATTGCCGTCAGCATCTCGATCGCACGGGCCGGCATCGCGTCATTGATCTCGCGGGCCAGCAAGGGAAGTCGAGCGGCCGGGTCCCCGGCCGCGTACAGCCATGGGTAGACCGGAATGCAGTGCCCGCCCACGGCGATCCCCGGGCGGTGCAGATGACTGTACGGCTGGCTGTTCGCCGCCTCGACGATCGGCAGCAGGTCCAGACCCGCCTGGTGGGCGAAACAGGCGAACTCGTTGGCCAGTGCGATGTTGACGTCGCGATAGGTCGTCTCGGCCAGCTTGGCCAACTCGGCGGCCTCGGCGGAGCCCAGGTCCCACACGCCGTTCGGCCGCGACAGGTCGGGACGATCGACGAACCGCAGGGAGGACGTGTAGAACTCCGCCGCACGTTCACCGGACGCGGGGTCGATGCCGCCGACCAGCTTCGGATACCGGACCAGATCGGCGAACACACGTCCGCTGGAAACGCGTTCAGGACTGTGACACACGCCGAAGTCCCGGCCTGGCCTCAGCCCGGAGGCGGCGGCCAGCCGGGGCGTGATCCGTCGCCGGGTGGTGTGCACGGGCAGCGTCGTCTCCACGATGACCAGCGATCCGGGCCGCAGACCCGCTCCGACCGCGTCCACCGCGGCGTCCAGCGCGCGGTGGTCCGGTCGCCGGTCGGCGCCGACGACGAGGGGCACCACGATGACGACCACCTCGCTGGTGGAGACCGCCGCCGTGGTGTCGGTGGTGGCCCGGAGCAGATCCATACCCCTGACCTCGGCCAGCCGACCGGTCAGCCCGGGTTCGCCGGGGAAGGGCGGCCGTCCGGCCATGACGTCCGCCACCACGCGCCCGCTGATGTCCGCGCCGGTCACGCGGTGACCCGCGGCGGCGAAAGTGACCGCGAGCGGCAGCCCGATCTTGCCCAGACCGACGACCGTGACCGTCCTCATCAGAACCACCGCCGGGAGCCCGGCATCGGCACGTAGCCCGCCACCAGTGTCGGCAGGCCCCCCGGCGACCAGGCGACCAGGTCCCCTGGCGACGTCACGGCTGCTGACAGGCCCCCTTCGGTGCCCGCGGCCACGGCCTGATCCGCTCTCGGCGGCGCCGGGACCACCGCTTCCCGGACGGCCTCGCGCCGGAGCCGTTCGTCGATCGACCCGCCCGAGGCCGAAACCTCGACCACGGCCGCCGGTTCAGCCAGGATCGCTGCCGTCACGTCCATCACCTCCGCTCCCGCCCACATCGGCACCAGGTCGGCGGTGACGCCCGCGTGTCCGCGCACAGCGGCCACAAAGCCCTCGAGTTCCGCCCGCAGCGGTTCCTGGGCGACGAGCTCGCAGCGGACGGCCTCACCGCCAGGCAGCCGGTCCCCATCACCTCGGTCCGGCAGCCCGGCACCGGCCCCGCTGCCGTGGAACCACAGCGTGCCGCCCAGCAGGTCGCCGCGCAGACACCCGAGTTCGCCCGTCACCGTGACCAGCCGCCGCTTGACCGGGGAGAGCCAGTTGACCAGGTGGTTCACCACCGTGCCGTCCCGCAGCACCCCGACCACGGCCGCCAGGTCCTCATGCCCGCTGGCACCGGTCATCCGGCTGGTCACGGCCGACACTTTGACGTACGGGGCACCGGCGATCCAACGGGTGAGGTCGATGTCGTGGCTGGCGAGGTCCAGCACCACGCCGACATCGCGGATCCGCTGCGGGTACGGTCCCTGCCGGCTTGTCGTGATCTGCAGCACCGTGCCGACCTGACCGCCGCCGATCCGCTCCCGCATGGCCCGCACCACCGGATTGAACCGCTCGATATGGCCGACACAGCCGACCAGGCCGGCGCGTTCGAAGGCCGCGGCAAGCATCCGGGCCTCCTCCGCGTCGGCCGCGAGGGGCTTCTCGATCAGCGCGTGCACGCCCGCCGCGGCCAGTCGGCGGCCGATCGACCCATGCGCCAGCGTGGGAGCAGCCACCACGCAGAGATCCGGATCCAGCTCCAACAACCGGTCCAGTTCCGGGAGGACGGGCACATCGGTCATCCCCGACCCGGCGCCGGGGTCCGGATCGCAGGCCCCGACCAGGCGCACGCCCGGGAGCGCCGCGAGGACCCGGGCGTGATGCCGCCCCATGGTGCCCAGGCCGCACACCGCGGCTCGCAGCTCGCTCATCGGCCTGCGGCTCCCTCGGGCATGGCAGCGGTCGCCGGGGGCGCGGTCGCCGCGGTCGCGCGGCTCACGCGAACAGCGCCGAACGGCACCGTCGCGAGTCCCGCTGCCGCGGTCGCGCGACCGACCGCGGCGATCACCGCTTCCGCGATCTCGGTCACCTCCGACTCGGACAGCCGGTGGTGGACCGGGAACGACAGCATGTCCTGCGCGACGCGGTCGGTGACTGGCAGTTCGGGCGCCGACCGCGTTCCCAGGACTGTTCCGTCCCCGAAGCCCGCGAATACCGGCTGCTGGTGCACCGGCGGGAAGTAGATCCGCGCCTCGATGCCCTGGCCGAGGAGGTCGGCGAGCACGCGATCGCGGATACCCGGAAGCAGGCACGTGTAGATCAACCAGGTCCCCCGTGCGTCGGGGGTCTGCTGAGGGGTCGTCAGGCCGCCAAGCCCCGCGAGTCGTCCGTTCAGGGTTTCCGCGATCGCGAGCTTGCGCTCCAGGATCCCGTCGAGCCTGCGCAGTTGCACCCGACCGATGGCTGCCTGGATCTCGGTCAGGCGCCAGTTGTGACCCAGGATCTCGTGGCGGTACAGCCGGGTCTGGCCGTGGTTGCGCAGCAGCCTCAACCGTGCGGCGACGCCGGGGTCGTCGGTCAGCACGAGGCCGCCCTCACCCGTGGTGATGTTCTTGGTCGGGGTGAAGCTGAACATGGCCGAGTGTCCGAAGGTTCCCACCGGCCGCCCCCGGTACTCGGCACCAGCGGCCTGCGCCGCGTCCTCCAGCAGCACGACCCCCTGCTCGGCGCAGACCTGAGCGAGCCCGTCCAGGTCGCCCGGTTGTCCGGCGTAGTGCACGGTGAGGACCGCCCGGGTGCGCGGGGTGATCCGGGCCGCCACCGACATCGGGTCCAGGTTGAAGGTCTGCGGGTCGATGTCGGCGAACACAGGGGTGGCCCCGACATGGCACACGGAGGTCGCGGTGGCGATGAACGTCATGGACGGGACGATCACCTCGTCGCCCGGTCCGATGCCCTCGGCGAGCAGCATCGCGGCCAGCGCGGCAGTGCCGGTGCAGAAGGTCACACCGAACGCCGCCTTGTGACGGTCGGCGAACTCCCGCCCGAATGCCTCGTTCTCGGGGCCGTTGGTGAGCACGCCGCTGCGCATCACCCTGCGCACGGCATCCACTTCCTCCTCACCGAGGTCGGGGCTGGCCAGCCGGATTCGGAGGTCGCTGTCAGGCACCTGAGTGCATCCTCTCTGTTGTACGGGCGATGGGATCGTCGTCGTGGGCGACGGTGGTACCGCCCCGGGCCAGTACCGCCCAGGCGGTGAACAACAAGATCGTCAGATCGAGGCGCAGGCTCTGGTGGCGCACGTAGCGCAGATCCCACTCGATCCGCTGGGGCCAGCTCAACCACTGCCGGCCACGCACCTGCGCCAGCCCGGTCATGCCCGGCAGGGCTCGCAGCCGGCCCCGCTGCCGATCCGTGTACCGGTGCACCTGGTACGGAAGCGTGGGTCGCGGCCCGACCAGGCTCATCTCACCGCGGAGCACGTTCAGCAACTGCGGGAGTTCGTCCAGGGACAGCCGGCGCAGGACCCGGCCGACCGCGGTCACCTGGGCGACGTCACCGCAGACGGGCGGTCCGGACCCGGCCGCCGGATCCGCCATGGTGCGCAGTTTCCACATCATGAAGGGGCGGCCTTCGCGACCGACCCGCCGCTGCCGGAACAGAGCCGGCCTGCCGTGGGCGATCACATGCACGGCCGCGGCTGCCGCGCAGAGCACCAGGGCCGGCACCAGCAACAGGCACACCAACGCGAGGTCGAGCAACCGCTTGCCGCGGTACGACCTTGACGCCTCGTCGGCATCGGGCCGGGTTGCCGTGCCGGTGCGGTGTCTCTCCGGTGCCGCGGGCGCGGTCACCGGCCGACCTCCGTGCTCCCCGGAAGGGCAGGCAGACCGGGGACGACCGGGCCGGGCGCGGTGGCGGAATCCGCCGGGGGTGCGGAGAGCGGCGAAGGAATCGAACCGGCGGCGGCGATCCTGGCCAGGGTCGCCCGAACCTGGTCGGCTTCGGTCAGCCCGCTCAGCCCGGTCACCTCGGCGGGCTCGAGCGGGGGCACGGGCACCTGGCGGACCAGCGGGTGCCTCGGTCGATCGTCCGCCTCCCCCGTGCCCAGCAGATCCTCGGTCAGCTTCTCACCGGGCCTGAGCCCGGTGAAGACGATCTCCACCCGGCTCGACGCCGCCGCGACCATCCGGCGTGCCAGATCGGCGATCCGGATCTGTTCCCCCATGTCCAGTACCAGCACCTCACCGCTGCGGCCGACAGCGACTGCCTGGAGCACCAGTTGCACGGCTTCGGTGGCCGTCATGAAGTACCGGGCGACCTGCGGATGTGTCACGGTGACCGGCCCTCCCGCGGCGATCTGTGCGGAGAGCGACCCGAGGAACGAGCCCCTGCTCCCCAGCACGTTGCCGAATCTGACGGACACCCAGGTGCCCTGCTCCAGGCCGGCCATGTGCGCGGTGAGCCGTTCGGTGATCCGCTTCGAGGTGCCGAGGACGCTCACCGGGTCCGCGGCCTTGTCAGTGGACACGTTCACGAACGACCGGACGCCGTGGGCTGCCGCCGCCTCCAGCACGTTCAGCGTGCCGAGCGCATTGGTCTTCAGTGCCTCAGCCGGGTACCTCTCCAGGAGCGGGAGATGCTTGAGCGCGGCCGCGTGGAAGACGATCTCCGGCCGCGCGTGCGCGAAGACCTCCCGCATCCTCGGGGCGTCCCTGATGTCGGCGAGAACGGTCTCGTCGGAGTCCAGCAGCGCGCGTCCGTGCAGGGCGAGTTGGACCGCGTGCAGCGCCGACTCGTCCCGGTCCAGCATCACCAGCGACGCCGGTCCCAGACGGTGCAGTTGCCTGCACAGCTCCGATCCGATCGATCCGCCGGCGCCGGTGACCAGAATCCGGCGCCCGGCGAAGTGTGCCGCGACCGACGACAGATCCAGGCGGATCTGCTCACGGCCCAGCAAATGCGTGATGCGCGGATCGCGGACGCCGTCGATCGGAGCGGAACCGGAGACCAGCTCGCCGACGGTGGGGATCACCTTGGCAACGAGACCGGCCGCCTCCGAGGCTGTCACCAACTCCCTGATGAGCCGTCCGTCGCCGCGGCCGCCGGCGATCGCGATCACCATCACGGTGGCCCCCGTCTCGGCGGCCACCTCGGCGATCCGCTCCCGGCCGCCGCGGACCGGCACACCGCAGATGCTCAGCCTGCGTTTGCCCGGGTCGTCGTCGAGCAGGGCCACCGGCCGGTAGAGGGCCCCGTGTTGACCGATCAGGCGGTGCACCAACTGGGTGCCCGCGCTTCCCGCGCCGAACACGATCACCTTGACCGCGGTCGGCGCGGGCCTCCTCGGGCGGCGCCGGACGGCCGCGACGGTGGCGCGCTCAGCGATTATCCCCAGTGCGCTCACCACGGAGGCGATCGCCGCCACGACCGGCGCGCCCCCCACAAGCGGGACCACCGGCATCGTCACCAGGAACACCCCGGTGATCGCGGCGGAGATCAGCACCGCGTTCAACTCCGCCCCAGATCCGGGCTGGAAGCGACCGCAGTACAACCCGCATTCGGCTCCGACAAGGGCCGCGACGGCCCAGGTGACGGCGCACGCGACACCCAACTCCCAAGGAGCCTCGGGCAGACCGTGACCGCCGCTCTGCGTCAGTCCGGCGACATAGAGGCCACCCGTCCACGCGGCCGCGTCAGCGACAACGCGGGCCGCGCGCCATCGGCGCCGGGTGGCAAAGCGCGTCGGCTCGCCATTACTGGCACTGTCCCCATTCAACGTGTCCCCGCATCCTTCGTTCTCGGCGGGCATCCCTTGGAATGCCGGGCTCGTGATGCGTACAACGAATGTGATGACGTGTGATCGGCAGACCACGATCCGTCGCCGCGAGCATACGAGGAGCACTCATTGGCATCGCGGCAACCGCTGTCGCGTGGCGCGCTGGGTAAGTCCATCCGGCTGCCGAGTCGCGCCGGGCGGACACCCCTGCCCCACCAGCGCGGAGGGCACACCCGCGCAGGACTCTTTCCGAGAGCGGAAACCGGATTCTGCATCGCCAACCGCGCTTTGGATGCAGTGGATTTGCCGACCGACGTCCACGGATTCTCATTGAAACCAGGGCAGTTCGACGGCCCTGATCAGTGGACTCACTTCTGCAGAACGGAAGTTGACAATCATTCCAGGACACCGATAGCACCCGGGTCGAGTGCACTGCCCCTCCGAGCGGATCCGCCACCCAGGCGTCGCCACGAGCGTCGAAGAACCCAGAATTCTTGATCAGCGTCCGGGCGACAGCGCTCACCGAAAACGACCAGAGCACTTCCCCGCGGGGCGGCGGGGTGACTTGACCTCAGATCGACGTCTGGTGACTACTATTCGCAACCGAACTCACGCAGTGGGTGACCATGTGCAGGGGAAAGCACGCTGGGAGGCGAGACAGATATGACGCTCCGGAGTTTCCTCGGATTGATCAAAGATCGCTGGAAGCTCATCGTGGTGGTGACCCTCCTTGCCGGAGCCGTCAGCGCCGGCGTGACGGCGCGCACCACCCGGATGTACTCCTCGAGCCTGACCTTCTTCGTCTCCGCCCAGGTCGACTCGTCCAACGTCGTCCAGGCCTACCAGGCCAACCTGCTGTCCCAGCAGAAGGTTCAGTCGTACGCCAACCTGCTGACCGGCCCCATGCTGGCGTCGGCGGTCGTGCAGGCAACCGGAATCTCCATGCCGACAGCCGAGTTGCAGTCGCGGATCTCCGCTCAGGCCGTTCCGCAGACCGTGCTCCTGCGCGCGACGGTGACCAGCGAGTCTCCGCGTCGGGCGCGCGAGATCGCGAGTGCGATCGCCAAGATCTTCCCGGACCAGATCAACGAGCTGGAACACACGGCCACCGGTAAGGCCTCGACCGCGGTCGTCCAGGTCGTGGCACCGCCCAGCTATTCGGACGCCCCGGTTTCACCGCAACCGATCCGCAATGTGGGCACCGGGCTCGTCCTCGGTCTGCTGGCCGGACTGGCCCTCGCCGCCGCCGCCCGCTCGCTCGACACGACGCTGAAGACGGCGGACCAGGTCAGCCAGATGCTCGGTGGCAAGCCCGTGCTGGGCCTGATCCCTTACGACCCGGCCACCCGCAGCAACCCGGTGCCCGGCGACGAATCGCTGGCCGGACCGCGCATGGAGGCGTTCCGCAAACTCCGGGTCAGCTTCGGGTTCCTCGAGGTGGACACCCCGCGCAAGGTCGTCATGTTCACCAGCGCCCTGCCGAACGACGGCAAGAGCACCACCGTGTGCAACCTCGCGATCGCGCTCGGCACCGTCGGCACCCGCACCGTCATCGTCGAGTGCGACATGCGCCGACCGCAGGTCGGCAGGTACCTCGGTCTTCCCAACGGCGCGGGCCTGACCGACGTCCTGCTCGACCGGGCACGGCTGGAGGATGTCATGCAGACCTGGGGTGACGACAGCGTCGACGTGCTGACCAGCGGCATGCTGCCGCCCAACCCGGGCGATCTGCTGGGATCGCGAAAGATGGAGCAGCTGATCGAGAGGCTCCGGGAGCGTTACGAGGTCGTGCTGCTGGACATGCCCCCCGCGCTTGCACTCGCCGACGCCGCCGCGGTCGGCCGGTACTGCGACGGCGCGATCATCGTGACCCGCCACGGCCGTACCAGGGCCGCGCAGTTGCGACGAGTCTGCGATTCACTCACCTCCGCCGGCACTCCGGTGCTCGCCGGTGTGCTGAACATGGTGCGCTCGCGCGACACCGGAGGCGGCCGGTACGGCTACGGTTACGGCTATTACGAGGCCGAAAGGGCGCAGCGCAAGGATGCCCGACTGGGCGCGCAGGCCCGACCCGGCGGTGCCGAAGCGGAGGCCGAGACGCAGACCGCGCAGGCCGGGGGTCTCGCGGGGAGCACGACGTGAGGTCGGACTCGACACCGCCGCGGTGTGGACCGACGGCGGACAAGACCCGATGAGCACCTTCATGCTCCGGTTCGTCTGCACCGCGAACTTGTGCCGGTCACCACTGGCCGAGCGCATCGCGGTGCTGCGAACGCCTGCGACAGCCGCCGCGAGGAGGTGGCTGGTCGTCACCAGCGCCGGCACACATGCCCGGGACGGCATGGGCATGCATCCGCCGGCGGCCCGCCGTCTCACCTCCATGGGCGCCGATCCCGCGGGATTCAGCAGCCGTCGACTGACCGCCGCCATGGTCGCCGAGGACGACCTGGTGCTGACAGCAGATCTCACCCAACGCGACGCCGTGATCGCGCTCTGTCCGGCCGCGTCCCGGCGCACCTTTGTGATCGGGGAGTTCGCCCGGCTGCTGCAGCACACCGAGGTGCCTCGGGGCCGCGCCGGCGCGGCGGACGGTCCTGCCGAAGCCGCTCGGAACGTCGTCGCCAGGGCTGCCAGGTACCGGGGCAGAGTGCCGTGGCGCGAGCCCGCCCTGGACGAGATCGCCGACCCGGACAGCGAGGCCGCGGTCAGCTTCTGCGCCGAGCAGGTCGACCGTGCCGTGACCCAGATCGTCGTCGCCCTGAGCGGCGTGACGCCCAAGCTGGTCCCCCTATCCACGCGAGCAACGGATCCACGATCATGACAACCGTTCAGATGACCGGGCAGCCATCGACCGACCAGGAGGCTGCCACCCCTCCCCGTGAGCCCGTCCTCGGGTCACCCCTGGTCCATCCCACCGCGGAGGTCGAACCCGGCGCCATCGTCGGCGACGGCACCCGGATCTGGCATCAGGTGCAGATTCGCGCCGGTGCGGTCGTCGGCCTCCAGTGCGTGCTCGGGAAGAATGTCTTCGTGGACGGCGGTGCCGTCGTGGGCGACCGGGTGAAGATCCAGAACAACGTCTCGGTGTACCGGGGCGTCCAGTTGGCCGACGAGGTCTTCGTCGGCCCCGCCGCGGTCTTCACCAACGACCTGCGTCCACGCGCGGCCGGACCCTGGCAGGTGCTGCCCACCACGGTGCACCGGGGCGCCTCCATCGGCGCGGGCGCGACGATCGTCTGCGGCGTCGAGATCGGCGCGCGGGCCATGGTCGGCGCGGGTGCGGTGGTCACCCGGTCGGTTCTGCCGCACCAGTTGGTCGCAGGCAACCCCGCCCGGCCGGCGGGCTGGGTCTGCGGCTGCGGCACGGTGCTCTCCCGCGCCGCGACACGGCCCCCATGTCTCACGTGCGACCGGTGCTCCGCGCCGGAGGCGCCGGCCCGGCCCGCCCCGGAAAGACGCCGGATCGGGAGCGGCATGCCCCAGTTGGGCGCCGAGGAGGAGGAAGCCGTCCTCGCGGTCCTTCGGTCCGGCCGACTGACCTGCGGTCCCAGGGTGGAGGCGTTCGAGCGAGCCTTCGCCGCCACGCACGGAGCCGCCCACGCGGTCGCGGTCAGCAACGGGACGACGGCGCTCGTCGCGGCGCTGCGCGCCCACGGCATCGGCGCGGGTGACGAGGTGATCACCAGTCCGCTGACGTTCGCCGGAACCCTCAGCGCCCTGCTCGAGGCAGGCGCCACGGTGCGCTTCGCCGACATCGGGGAGGACTTCCTGCTGGATCCGGCGGCCGTCGCCGCCGCGATCACACCACGGACCCTGGCCGTCATGCCGGTCCACCTGTACGGCCTGCCCGCGGACATGCCTGCTCTCGGCAGTCTCGCCGAGCGTCACGGTCTCACCCTGATCGCGGACGCGGCACAGGCGCACGGCGCCACGGTGGCCGGGCAGTCCGTGGGCGCCGCCTCGACGGCGGCCTTCTCCCTTTACGGCAGCAAGAACATCACCTGCGGCGAGGGCGGCGTCGTCACCACGACCGACGACCACATCGCCGACCGGCTCCGACTGATCCGCAATCACGGCATGCGCGGCCGGTACGAGCACGTGATGCCGGGCTCGAACTACCGGCTCACCGAGTTGCAGGCGGCGATCGCCACCGTGCAACTGGGCCGGCTGCCCGAGATCAACCGGCGACGCGCCGAGAACGCGGCCCGGCTCAGCGCCGGCCTCGCGGACGTCGCCGGGCTGATCACTCCGTCGCAGCCCACCGGCCGGCTCCACGTGTGGCACCAGTACACGGTCCGGCTCACCGACGAGGCCCGGATCGGACGCGACGCACTGATCGCCGCGCTGGAACAGGCCGACATCGAGGCAAGGGTCTTCTATCCCCGGTTGGTCTTCGACTACGACTGCTACCGGAATCACCCTCGGGTCGCGCACCAGGTACTGCCGACGGCGGAACTGATCAGCGGCCAGGTCCTCTCCCTCCCGATCCATCCGGGACTCACGGCCGCGGACATCGACCGAATCGTGGAGAGCGTGCGGCACGCACTGGGTGTCCAGGCGGGCTGAAGCAACCAGGAGCGCCCTGGCCGGACCGGACAGCAGGTCGGGCTAGGCCCCTGTTTCCGATCCGTGTCAGTCCGTAACGCATACGCAGGGAGGCGAGGTTGGAACGGTATCGGACACCGGGTGGCCCTGCGCGTGAGCCGTCCCGTTCGGCCGGCCAGGCTTTCGCCGGGGTATGGAAGCTCACCGCCGCACTCGGGGCGACCGCCGGTCTGGTGGGTCTGCCCTTGGCAGCGGCGCTCCACCTTGCTCCTGGGCCGTTCTCCTGGCCGACCGGCAGGTCGACCGCGTCCGTTGCGGCGACAGCCGGATCTTCGACTGCCGGGGCTGGACAGCCGGGTTTCCTGCTGCCCTCCGTCGACGGCGGCGGTTACCCGGGCAACTACGGATACATGTACAGCACGCCGATCACGTCCGTTCCGCAGGTGCCAACCGAGGCGATCCCTCCCCTCGTGCTTGCCGGCTACCAGCGTGCCACCCAGGCGCTGGCACTGAGAACGCCCCAGTGCCACCTCAACTGGCCGCTCCTGGCCGGGATCGGAAAGGTGGAGTCGAACCATGCCGGGGGTGGCGAGCTCCAGCCCGACGGCACCGCGGTGGTCCCGATCCTGGGTCCCGAACTGAACGGAACGCAGGGGAATCCGGCCGTCCGCGACACCGACCACGGGGCACTGGACGGCGACGTGGTGTGGGACCGGGCGGTAGGACCCATGCAGATCCTGCCTTCCGTCTGGCGGCGTTGGGCCGCCACGGACCGGCCTGGGGTCGCCCCCAACCCGCAGAACGTCTTCGACGCGACGATGACCGCCGGAGAGCTGTTGTGCGCGGCGGGCGGCGATCTGAGTACTCCGTCGGGTCTTCAGCGCGCCGTGGCCGCCTACCATCACCCGCAGGGATACGCCCAGGCCGTACTGGCCTGGACCGCCCTCTACGCCGCCGAATCGCTGACGGACCCGCTGCCCTGGCCTGCTCAGCCGCCTTCCTGGCCGCTGCTTCCCCCGGGCGCCTCCTCCTCGCCGGCCGCCTTCCCCACGGCCCCGGCGGCCAGCACCGCACTGCCGTCCGCTCAGGCCACCACGCCCTGGGCCGCGCCGTCCTCGGCACACGGCTCCACGGGCACCTCTCGTCCGCCAGGGCCACCCGGCGGCACGCCTGCTCCGGCGACCAGGTCAGCCCGACCGTCGCATTCGCCGGTTTCCGGCCACGCGGCACCTTCGTCGGCGTGCGCCTGCCCACCCAGGAGCACGGCCTCCGACCACCCGCGCGGGTAGCAGGAGGCGGCCGCCGCGCGGACGGAAGGGCCGCGCCCCCACGTGGCCGGCACGACCCCGGACGGCCGGATCGTGTCGATCCCACTCATCTCCCTTACGGAGCTCCTGTGCCCGCCGCGCTGTCCGCGCTCGATGCCTATCGCCGGATCTTCGCCGAAGCCCCCGGCAGTCTCGCGTTCTCCACCGCCGGATTCATCGCGCGGATGCCGATGTCGATGATGGGCATCGGCATGGTCACCATGCTCTCCTCGCTGCGCGGCGACTACGCGCTCGGCGGCGCCGTCTCGGCGACGGTCGCGCTGGCCGCGGCCCTGCTCGGCCCACAGGTGGCCCGGCTGGTCGACCGGTACGGGCAGAGCCGCGTCGCGCTGCGGGCGACCGGCGTGACCGTGATCGCCATGGGCGCGCTGCTGCTCTGCGCCGCGCTGGGCGCCCCGGACTGGACGCTCTTCGTCTGCGCCGTCGCCGTCGGCTGCATGCCCACCATGGGCTCACTGGTACGCGCCCGCTGGGTGCACCTCTACCAGGGCTCGCCGCTGCTGCACACCGCCTACTCCTTCGAGTCGGTGGTGGACGAGATCGTCTTCATCGTCGGCCCGATCCTGGTCATCGGCCCTTCGACGTCCTGGTTCCCGGAGGCCGGGCCACTGCTGGCGACCGTGCTGCTCGGCGTCGGCACGCTGCTGTTCTGCGCCCAGGGCCGGACCGAGCCGCCGGTCCACCCGCACGCCCACGCCGCGGCGGGCCGTTCGGCGCTGCGCACCCGCGGCCTGCTGGTGCTGGTGCTGACCTTCGTCGGTGTCGGCGCGGTCTTCGGCAGCGTCGAGGTGACCACCGTCGCCTTCGCCGACCACCTGCACCACAAGGCGCTCTCCTCGGTGGTGCTCGCGGTCTACGCGCTCGGCTCCTGCATCGCGGGCATCGTCTTCGGCGCGCTGAAGCTCAGGGGCCCGCTCTCGCGGCGGTTCCTGGTGGGCATCGTCACGCTGGGGGTGAGTATGCTGCCGCTCCTATTCGTGAAGAACCTCGTGGCCCTGGCGGCGGCGCTGTTCGTCGCCGGGCTGTCCATCTCCCCCACCATCGTCACGAGCATGGGTCTGGTGGAACAGATGGTGCCGGCGGCCAAGCTGACCGAGGGCATGACCTGGATCGCCACCGGGCTGGCCGTGGGGGTGGCCTTCGGCTCCTCCGCCGCGGGCTGGGTGGTGGACGCCGCGGGCGCCTCCGGCGGCTACTGGGTGACGGTGGCCGCGGCAGGGCTCTCGGTCGCCACGGCGTTCCTCGGCTCTCATCTGCTGCGGGAGCTCTCCGAGGCCCGACGTGCTCGAAGTGGTCGCTTTCGGTGAGCGCAGTCGCCCGGACGCCGAGCTCCGCCCCGCCTCCTCCACGCGCCCGCACACCTGAAGTGATCGCCGGGCTGCGCACGCCGCCAACGCTCGAGGATGACAGGTCCCGGGCGCCTGCTCCCTCGCTCGGGTGGGAGGCCTACCCCGTACCCGACATCGGCGAACCGGCAGCGCGGTCTGTCAACGTCGCTGCCGCAGATGTAAATTCACCTTTTCGGCGAAACGACATCCGGGAATGATCCTTGAACTGCCCTGCATCCAGGGAGAAAAACTCATGCCGGTTTGCTGACGAGACCTCAATTCATCGGGATTACTGGCTTGATGACGGGCGACGACAGGCGTTTGAATCGCCGATCCGTTCCCGTGCTCGGATGACCCGCTGAGCGCGGCCCGCACCCTTTGGGCCGCGCAACGACGCCGACAATCGGTCGACTCGCCCCGACAGGAGGGCCTGCGCACGGCCCCACCCAGGAAGTGCGTGTACGTCGAGCCCTGTCGTCACCCTTCGTATGCTCGTGGCTGCACAGCGCAGTCGGCCGATTGCGCAGGCCATCTCGGCACAGAGCACGGAAGGAGCCCATCGATGAATGACAGACGTCCGGCAGCAGAGGACGGACACCCCGCCTCCGTCGCACCACGGGGTGCGACGGTTCGCGGCCGAAGCCTTGCACGGAGGGCGGCGGTCACGTTCGTGGTGCTGGCCGCTTCATTCGTCTTCGCGCCGACGGCGAAGGCCGCCGACTGCACTCCGGGCAGCTACCCACCCGCACAGTGCGCCGCGGAGGTGAGTTCCACGGTGGTGCCTCAGGGTGGCGCACTGACCGTCACCGGCCCGGGTTTCGCACCCGAGTCGTGGGTGTCCATCGACATCCTGAGCCAGGTCGTCCATCTGAAGACGGTGGAGGCGGAAGGCAACGGCCGGGTGAGGGCTCGGGTGCGCATCCCCGACGACTTCGAGGAGGGGACGCACACCCTGATGCTGACCGGCAGGAACCCGGACGGCTCGGAGCGGCGCCTGTCGGCGACCATTGTGGTCGTGGAGGCCGGCCGGGGCGGGGCCTCGGGAGAACCGGGGAACGACGACCACCACGGTGAGGCCGGTGTCCTGGCCCACACGGGCGCGTCCAACACCGTCGAGATGGGGATCGCGGGCGGGGTTCTCCTCAGCGCCGGTGGCTTGACCCTGCGACTGGTGCAACGCCGTCGGCGGACCCGTGCAAGCTGAGCCGTGCACCAGTGGGGTCGGCGGGCCCAGGCAGGAAGTCCATCCGCGTGATCGACGCGGGCGCCGCCGGCTCCTCTTCTGCGCCTTGGCGCTCTTACTGCCGTCGGCGCTGCTGACGGCCTGGCTGCTGGCACAGGCCTGGACGGCGGAAGCCCACCTCGGTGCCGCCCAGGCGACGGTCGCCCGGCTGCGTAACGAGCTGCTCGGCGGCGCCTCGCCCGCCCAACAGGACCGGGACGTGGTCCAACTGCGCGCGGACACGGGAGCCGCGCGTCGGGCCACGTCCGGCATGTGGTGGAGCGCGATGGCTCGCATTCCGCTGGCGGGGCGGCCGCTCAAGACCGTGCACGGTATCGCGGTGGCCGCGGACGCGCTGGCCACGCAGGTGCTGCCCGAGGTCGCAACCTTGCGCCGGGTCGCCGGACCGGCGGGCCTCGTCCGACAGGACGGCGTCGACCTGGGGGCCCTGACGCAGACCGCACCCGTCCTGGCACGACTCGAGGGCAGCCTCACCGAGGTCCGCCACGGCCTGGAGGCACTGCCCGATGCCACCGGCCTCGGCAGAGTCGACGACGCCCGCGCTCGGCTGACCCGCGACGTCGCCTGGCTGGCCGGAGCGGCCGGCGAGGCGAGGACGGCGGTACGGCTGGCGGTGCCGGCGCTCGGCGGATCGGGCCCACGGTCGTACTTCCTCGGGTTCCAGACCAACGCCGAGGCGCGCGGTACCGGCGGCCTGGTCGGCGCCTTCGGCGTGGTGACCGCGAACCACGGCCGGATCACCGTGCACGACCTGTCCTCCGATGACGCGATGGCCCCGGCGCCCGCGCCCGTGGCCGACCTCGGCGCGGCCTTCGAGGCGCGCTACGGGGCCGCGGAGAGCAGCAGGCTGCTCGCCAACTCCAACCTCTCCGCGCACTTTCCCTATGCCGCGCAGATCTGGACCGGTCTCTGGCGTCGGCGCACCGGGCAGCGGCTCGACGGGGCCATCGCCACCGACCCCGTGGGTCTGGCCCAGCTCCTGGAGGCAACCGGACCCGTGCGACTACCGAGCGGCGAGTTGCTCACCGCGAGCGACACCGTCGCCCTCACCGAGAGCACGTCCTACGCCCGCTACACCGACAAGGCCGCCCGCAAACGCTTTCTCGTCCAGGTCGCGCAAGCCGTCAGTGAGGCACTCCTGCACGGCCGTCATGATCCGGTCTCCTTGCTGCGGGCGCTCGGGCACCTCTCCGCGGACGGCCGGCTCCGGATGTGGAGTGCGGATCCCAGCGTCCAGGCGGCGCTCGAGGGCACCGAACTGGCGGGCATCGTGCCCGAGCGCCCCGGGCCGTACGCGGCCCTCGTGCTGAACAACTCCGCCGGCAACAAGCTCGACTACTACGTCGACCGTTCGCTGCGCTACGACCTGGGTCCCTGCGCCGGGGGCTACCGCACGAGCACCGTGCAGATCCGGCTCACCGACCGGGCGCCGACCTCGGGTCTGCCGAGCTACATCACCCTGCGCTCCGACGACCCGACCCACCCGCACCCGCCCGGCTCCACTCTCGTCTGGGTCTCGTTCTACGCGAGCATGGGGGCACAGCTGTGGGACGCCGAACTGGACGGCCGCCCGCTGCTGATGTCGCCGAGCGAGGAGCGCGGTCATCTCGTGCTGTCCACGGAGGTCGAACTGATTCCCGGCCGCCCCCGCGCAGTGGACCTCCGGCTGCTCGAGCCGGCTTCCTCCGCCGCGCCGGTGGTTCCGGTCCAGCCCTTGGTCCGGCCGCAGACCACGCAGGTGCTCGCCACCGCGTGCTCCTGAGCCCTGCCTCCTCAAAGACCTCGTCCTTGCTCCACCCCCACAGCTCGCTCCGCCGGCCCGGCGGGCGCGGACGTTCGCGACCGCGCCCGCCGGGTCGATTCTGCTTTCGTCACCGACGGTGATGGCGCGAGGACTGCACGAGGTCGACAACACGGAAAGTGCTCAATTCGGACAAATCCCCTTGACTCAGCGTGATCGCTGCAGCAATGATGGGGTCTTGGTTCCGAGTGACCAAACGTGGTGGTTGGCGCTGAGGCGCCCGAGACGGTCGGCGCTCATTTTCTCCGGGCCGGTATGTGCGGGTGGGGCAACGGCGGGGGCATCGCACACCGGGGGCTGGTTCCAGGCCCGTGCGTCACGACACCGTCTCTTCTCATCTCCGCAGGCACCGTTGCGCCAACAGTCGCCCTGCCTAGCGAGCTGACGGTCGATCACCAGACCGTGGTGTGAAGAACCTCGGTGCCCCAGTGGTGGAGTTCCCCTGTGCCGCGTCGCGGCGAAGCCATGCCCGACGACGCCCTACGGGTCCTGCGGAGTCTGTCTTTTGAAGGTCCGAAAGAAGTCTCTCCGTGCTTACACCACCCCGCTCCCTCGCCCTTTTCCGTCGCCGAGGGATCGTCAAGCTGTGCGCCATCATGGCCGCAGGAACGGCCGCCTTCTCCATTCCACTGGTGACGACGATGTCGAGTCCGGCGGCCGCGCTGCAGAAGAGCCCACAGGCGGCCGCCGAGGACGACACCGCCTACATCCAGCAACTGCTCGACAATCCGGTCGGCAACGTGGTGAACCTTCCGTACCGGCCGCCTTCCAACCCGTTCATCATCAGGCCCGGGCTCACCATCCCGCGCGGTGAGGTCATCAGCGGGAACGGCACGACCCTGAGGGTCATGAGCGGCTACGGAAACTACCGCGCCGTCCTGACGGCCCCGGCGAGCTCGGACCTTTCCGGTCTCACCATCAAGGGTGTCGACTTCGACCAGAATTCGGCAGGCAATCCGATTTCCGGCATGTGCGCCTCGACCGGATCGCAGAACTGTCTGTCGCCGGCCTCGCCCCGGTTCGTGCTCGCCGTCCTCTCCGGGACCGGAATAACCATAACCCAGGACACGTTCACCGGCACCAACAACACGAATACGGTTGTGACCGGCGGCGGAACGCACAACGTCATCCTGTCCTACAACACGTTCTCGACCGTGGACAGCCCATGGCACGACCACTCGTCCGTGTACACATCGGGGACCAATACGGAGATCTACGGGAACACCTTCAACGGCAATGCGGCCGTCGCCGCGGCCGTCGAGGTGCACGGCGACCAGGTGAACGTCAGCGCGAACAAGATAAGCGGCTACTACCGCGGATTCAACATCGTGGCTTCTGACACCGTCCTCTCGAACAACACCGTCTACGCGGCCGCGAACGTCGTCGACCTTTTCTCGGTCACGGCGCCCAGCCTGCACAATGTGGCCATCACGCAGAATTCCATCCAGCTCAACCTCCCCTACTGGCGACCGGTGATGCAGTCGCTCGGCCGGGCCATGCCGGCCCCTCAGTACACCCAGTTCGTCATCTACGACGCGGCTTCGACCTACCCGTTCGCCGCCATCAGCATCACGGGGAACAAGTCGATCCCCCTCTCGTGACGTGCCCACTCGCCTGGTCGGGACGTCCGCGTCCCCTCGCAGATCGTCCCCGTCCGGCGAAGCGATGACCATCAGCCCTTCCCGTCCGGCGGAGGAGCCGGCCGCTGCCTCTGGCGCAGGACGATCAACGACCCCAGCGCCACGAGGATGAGCGCTCCCAGAGAGGTGAGTGCGATGGCCCACAGGGGAGTGGTGGCGGCCGGCAGTACGGCGTAGGTGCCGGGACCTGAGTGGATGATCCTGGCCTGGGTCAGCGACGGCAGATCCACCGTGCCGGACCAGAGGACCGAGTCGCCGTTGTGGACGTCCAGGCGGACGCTGCACGGGAGTTGTCCGCTGTGCAGACCTGGAGCATTGACCGGAACTGTGGCCTGTCCGCCGGGCAGGACGGTCTGCAGGACGAGGACGTAGGAGTGGCGTCGGCCGCCCGTGCCGCAGGAGACGGTCCCTGTCGCCTTGGCGAACCTCTGCCCGTCGTTGCTCACGGGGATCAACAGGCGTGGCATGGATCCCATCCAGACCGCTGCCATCGGCGAAACCGTCAGGGCGGTCCTCATACGCGACAGTGGGCCGACGGTGACCGCGACACCCGTGGTGACTCTGTTGACGATGATCGCTTGCGCCGAGGCCTGCCCGTTGGAGCCGACGCGTACCCTCGCGGGCCGATCGGCGGACTCGGCCGTGATACCAGCGAGGTACTGCGCGGAAGCGATGCCGTCGGGAACAGTCACCCGAAATGAGATCATCCGGCGCTCATGAGGAGCCAGACTCACCGTGGCGGGCAGCCCCGTCACCCAGCAACCCGGCCCCGCACACGCTCCAGGAGGGCTCTGATAGGCCGTGCCCGAGTTCGCTGCCGTGATGCCGTTGGAGACGTCCAGCTTCAACTGCTCGGCCACGTCGCCGGTGTTGGTGACGATCACGCTGTCCTGAAGCGATCCCCCGGGCGGCACCGAAAGATCGAAGTACGACCGCGGTGAGCCGGCCGGCGTCGGGGCCGGTGCCAGACCGAAGGTGGCAGGGCCGACGACGCCACTGTCACGTACCGGGCAGGCGGCTGCGGTCCCGGCGGCGGTCATCATCAGGGCGCTGAGGATCGCCACGCCTACCGCGGCCTGCGGGCCACGCGGGTGTGTGACGGGTGACGTGCTCACCGGATCGCCTCCTTGGCGCGGCATGCTCCGCTCATGGCCCCGACACCACCGTCGCAGTCACGGTCGAGGTGTAGGAACCGGCTCTGGCGTTGGCGGGGATGTTGATCCACCATCCGACCGGATGAGCCGCGCTGGCGCCGCCAAGGGTGGCCGGGCCCACGCCGCTGCCAGCCGGATCGTCGTAGACGGTCAGCGGGGTCGGCGTGGAGGCGCCGGTGGTGATGGCGACCGGATAGGCCGTGCTGGAGACCGGAGGCGTGCAGCTGGTCATGCAGATCGAGCTGGGCGCCGTGGTGGCCGTGGGCGAGGACAGACTGCCGGTGAGCACGAGGGTGCCCGAATCGGGCAGGGTGTGGGCGCCGGAGGTGAACGTCGTGGCCGAGACGGTGATGTGCCAGCCCGCGCCCGAGTTGGTCTCGTCGTCCACGCTGAACCGCTGGTCCGCGGCGACGGCGTCGACGGCGCTCTGGTCGGTTCCGGTGAGTGCGGCGGCCCAGTTCAGTGCGCTCGGCGAGGTGAGCTTCAGAGGACCGGTGAACGACACGGCCGGGGTGACACCGGAGTCGATGGGGGTGCTCGGCCCGCTTCTGGTCACGATCTCGGAGGTGTAGGTACCCGCCGTGGAGGTGTTGGTGAGTCCGTCGACCTCGATCGAGAACGCGGTCGGAGTGAGCGTGAGCAGGGAGATGCCCGAGTAGGTCAAGGTCGTCCCGGAGAGGCTCACGCTGCCGCCCAGGCCTGAGGGGGTGACGCTGCCGAGGGTAGGCGTCCCGGCCGTGCCGGGTGGCACCGACATCGTGACCGAGGTGATGGTCAGGCTCGCGGTCGCCGTGGTGAAGGTGAAGGTGTAGCCGGCGTTCGTGGCACCGACGGACGTGGAGGACACTGACCACCCCGGGCCACTGAGCGCTCGGGCGGTGAAGGTCACCCCGCTGCTGGTGGCGGTGTCCACCGCACTCGCTCCGCTGAGGGTGGTGACCGTGGAGGTGTAGCCGCCGGCGGTACCGGTGTTGGTCAGCCCGTTGACCTGGATCGAGACCGCCGTACCCGAGGCGACGGTGGTGGAGGAGAAGGAGTAGGTGAGCGTGCTTCCGGCCAGGGAAGCGCTGCCGCCCGCCGCACTGGCCGGACGCACCGTGCCCACGCTCACGCTCCCACCCGTTCCGGACGGCACCGTCATCGTGACCGAACTGAGCGAGGAGGTCGTCGCCGTGGTGAAGGCGTAGGCGTAACTCGCGCCCGTAGCACCGGTCGTCGTCCTGCTCGCCGTCCACGTGACGGAAGAAAGCGTCGCCGCACTCGCGCGAGGGCCGAGCCAGAGGATGCTCATCACGCACCACACGACCGCCAGTACCCGCCGGCCCAACGGCCGTCGGCCGGACTCGCTCAACCGATCCTCCGTCACTGCGTCCGTCGTCCCCGTTCGGCTTCAGGGTCCGGAGATGACTTCCATGGTGATGGTGGACGTGTAGGTGCCCGCGGCTGCGCCGGCCGGGATGTTGATCCACCAACCGATCGGGCTGGCCGCTGTGCTGCCGCCGATGACGACCTGTCCCAGGCCGGTACCCGCCGCGGTGTCGTAGACCGTGACCGGCGTCGGCGAGGAAGCGGCCGTGGTGACGGCGACGGGGTAGGTGGTCGAGTTGCTCGGCAGGGTGCATGTCCCGGTACAGGTGGCGGATGGTGCGGTGCCGGCGCTCACCGAACTCGTGCTGCCGTTGGTGGAGAACGTGCCGGCGTCGGGAAGGGTGTGCGACCCGCTGGTGAACGTGGTGGCGGAGGTGGTGACGTGCCAGCCCGCACCACTGCCCGTGGCGTCGTCGACGGTGTACTGCTGGTCCGCGGCCGTGGTGTCGACGACGCTCTGGTTGAGGCCGTTCAACGTCGTGGCCCAGGCCAGCGACGACGGCGAGGTCAAGGTCAAGGTGCCCGCGCTCAGCGTGGCGGTACCGGTCAGGGTGCAACTGGTGCCCGCCGCGATCGCCGAACCGCAGGCGACGGCGTTCGCCGTGTCGGGCGGTGCCACGGCGGACCCTGCCGACAACCCACCAACCAGGACCGCCAACGCGCCGAACGCGCGAGAAAGGCGTCGCATGGCTTCACCGCCTTCCACTCGTGGGGAACGCGTTCCACAGGCAACGACCGAGATGACACTCAGCCACGATACGAAACGCGACATCCGGGGCAACTCGACGGACTTGCGGGCTCGACGTAATTCCCCACCGGCGTCGCGCTCATGTGCCCACGGCCGGACGGGTGGTGTTTCGGCGCCTGCGCGAGCTCCTTCGGGCACGTCATCGGCGCACGTCAAAACGATTCTCTCGCCTCGTGGGAAGGCTGACGGTAAGCACGTCGGGGTCCCGGCGCCGTCGCGGACCCAGCCAGTGTGGCGGTCATGGCAATTGATCTGAAGCAGACGGCGATCCACCCTGACCTGGCGGCCGTCCTTCCGACGTGCAACACCCGAGAGGCGGTGCGGGCGGCCCTGGGTGACACCCAGGGCAACATCCTCAAGGGCCACGACCGCGGCTCCAGCCGCCATCTGTTCGTCACCTTCAGGACGAGCAGCGGCGGCGACCGGACCAAGGCCCGGCAGTGGCCGGCTTCGATGGCCCAACCCGAGTACGTCACCTCGGCCCTGACGCAGTGGGAGGAGGCCGCCACCTTCGTGCCGAGCCTGAGCGCGCTGCGACGCTTCAGCACCGTCGAACCGGCCGCCTCGCGCGGGGCCGGAGCATGAGCATCCACCACCACGCCGTGGACGGTCTGGCCCGGCGCCTGAGCGGCTACGTCCGTGAGCCGGGCAGCCCCGCGTACGACCGCGTCGTCGCCATCGACAACGGCCGCACGCGGACGCCGCCGGCGTACCTCGTGCGGGCCAACGCGGTGGCCGACGTCGCAGGCGCCATCGACTTCGCCAGGGCACTGGAGCTGCCGTTGACCGTGCGCGGCGGTGGCCACAGCGCCGCCGGCTACCGCCTCAACCGCGGCGGCGTGGTCCTGGACCTCGCTCTGATGAGAGCGATGACGTTGGACCGGGAGACCCGGCGGCTGCGCGTCCAGATGGGCGCCACCTGGAACGACGTGTACAGGTACGTGGCCCGCAGCGCGGCTCCGCTGATCCCGGTCGGCGGCGGCTGCCTGACCGTGGGCCCGCCCGACTTCCTGCAGGGCGGCGGCTACAGCCTCGTCTCCCGCTCCTACGGGCTCGGCAGCGACAACGTCGTGGAGATCAAGCTCGTCGACGCCGCGGGCCGACTGCGCACCCTGACCGCGGACGCCCCCGACGAGGCCGACCGGGAACTGTTCTGGGCCTGCCGGGGCGGTGGCGGCGGCAACTTCGGTGTCGCCGTCGAGATGACCCTGCAGTTGCAGACGCCCGCGGCGGCGACCATGCTCGGCGGCCGGCTCTCCTACCCGCTCGAACGAGCGTCCGAGGTGATCGCGGCCTATGACGCGTGGACGAAGGACCTTCCGGAGGCGATGGCCGCCTACGGCCACGTCGGCCTCGAACCCGACCCTGCCGAGCCGACCCGGAAGATCCCCGCCTTCCGGATCACCCCCGTCTACAACGGGGAGTACGCCGACGGCACAGACCTGATCCAGCCGATGCTGCGCCTGGCCCCCTTCGACGCGCGCTTCTACTCGATGCCGCTCCCGGCCTGGGAGAGCGTCATGGGCCGGTCCACCGTGGTCGGCGAACGCCAGGCCTACATCCGTTCGGGGATGATCGGCGAGACGGGCTGGCACCCGGACATGATCCACTCCGTCCAGGAGATGATCGCCCGCTCGCCCTCACCCGACAGTTTCGTGGCCTGGACGCACGGCCGCGGCAAGGTCCGGCACCCGGACGGGCAGAACCACGGGCCCTACCCGCACCGCGACAGGCGCTACATCTTCGAGCTGAAGGCCGTCTGGACCGACCCGGCGCAGACCCGGTCCAACGTGGAGTGGGCCTTCGATTTCGGCGAGGCGCTCAGCGCCGACTTCCACGGCGCCCACGTGAACGACATGGACCCGCTGCGGAAGGACTGGGCCACCGCCTACTACGGCGAGAACCTGGCCCGGCTGCGGGCGATCAAGGCCGCCACCGACCCCGATGGCTTCTTCCGGTTCCAGCAGTCGGTCGACTCCGCCTTCGAACCGGACCTGCGCCGCCCGCTGGACCTCAGCCCCCTCAACCGCACCATCTGCTGAGCCCGCAGCCCACGGGAGCACTCACATGAACACCACGTGCCTGAAGGAGCACGAGAAATGACCGTAGACGCACCCGCCCCGATCTCCACGCTCAAGGACCTCAAGGCCGCCCTGCAACTCGCCATCGGCCTCGAACTCAGCACCATCCCCGTGTACCTGACCGCCCTCTACTCCCTGAAGGAGGGCCACAACACCGACGTGGCCGTGGCGATCCGCAGCGTCGTCATGGAGGAGATGCTTCACATGACCCTCGCCGCCAACGTCCTCAATGCTCTCGGCGAGGTCCCCTGCACAGCCCCGGTCGACTTCCAGAGTCGCAGGAACCTGAGCCCGATCCCGGCCTACCCGCTGGAGAGCCCCCTCGTTTCCGGCATCGGCAAGCTCGATCTGCGGCCGCTCACACCCGAAGCGGTGGCGGGCTTCGTCCGCATCGAGCACCCGCTGCACGGCGCCGCCGAGCTGGCGGACATCCCACTCAGCTCAAGCGGCTACCGCACCATCGGCCAGTTCTACAACGCGATCGACCACGCGCTCGGCGACCGCACCGTCTGCCCGGACGACGCCTTCGAGCCGCTGCGCCAAGTACCGGGCAGCGCCTACTACGGAGGCGCCGGCCGCGTGATCGAGGTCACGGACCGGGAGACGGCACGGCAGGCCGTCAGGACGATCCTGGACCAGGGCGAGGGCCTGCCCGAGGAGTACCTCCACGAGCCGGCCAAGAAGGTCACGGACGCCGACCGGCTCGGCTCCGGCTGGCAGATGTACTCCCACTACGCCCGCTTCCGCGAGATCCAGACCGGCCGCCGGTTCCGCACCGACCAGCTGGCCGAGGACCCACCCGCGGGCGCGATGCTGCTCGTCGACTACAGCGCCGTCCACCCGGCGCTCTCCGTCCCCCGCAACTTCCACACCCTCGGCAGCTCGGAAGCCGCCGCCCTGGACGCCTTCGACCTCGCCTACTCCGAGCTGGTCGACGACGTCTACCTCGCCTTCGCGCGCCGGCCGAGACAGGTCTCCAGCCCGCCGGTCGCAGACCCCGGCCGGGACCGTCCGACGCTCCAGCCGGCGGTCCACGGCATGTACGCCCTGAAGATCCGGGCCATCACCCTGATGCGCACCCCCAACCCGGCCGCGCCCGGGCGCACCCTGTGCCCCCGTTTCGCCTACGTGCCGCCGGGCGGCGACCGCGACAAGCTCGTGCAGGACGTCGCGACCATGCGCGGACTGCACCGGTGATCTCCATGGTCACCAAGTGGTGGTGGCCGCCGCCGCGCGGGCAACCGGGAGAACCGGCACCGTCAGGGCAGCTTCCACTGCTGGTTGGTGCTGTCCGCGCAGGTCCAGATCTGGGCCTGGGTGCCCGAGCCGCCCCAGCCGGTGTCGTCCAGGCACTTGCCCGAATTCGGATTCAGCAGTTCGCCGTTGGACTGCGGCACCCACGTCTGCGCGCCGGTTCCGTTGCAGTCGTACAGGTCCACGGTCGTGCCGTTGGCCGTACCGGCCGCGTTGACGTCCAGGCACTTGCCCAACACGGTGAGCTGGTTGCTGGACGTCACCGTCCACTGCTGGGCGCTCGTGCCGTTGCAGGTGTAGATCTGCACCGGGTTGAAGTTGGCGGTGCTGGCCGAGCGGTCGTCCAGGCACAGGCCGTTGTAGGCCAGCGTGACCTGACCCGTGCCACCGCCGGGCGGTGGGGTGGTGTTGCCGGTGAGCTGGTTGAAGATGCGCGAGTAGGCGTAGCCGACCGGCTTGTCGTAACCGTCGACCTCCCAGAACGCCAGCTCGGAGATGCCGTTGGAGGCCGCGAAGCTCTCCAGCGACTGCGCGTCCGACTGGGAGAAGACCATGCCGTCGTCGTTGGTGCCGGCGATCGGGGTCAGGCCCATCTTCGCGTACGCGGCCGCGGTGGAGATGCCGTACAGACCCGCAAGTTGGCTGGCCGTGCCCTGCGCGGAGGACTCGGCGTCGCCGAGCACCGGCTTGTTGTCGTAGTAGTCCATGGTCATGATGTTGACCAGGGAGACGTTGACGCCCGCGCTCTGCGCGTCCTGCAGCAGCGCGTACTGCGAGGCGTTGCCGGTCGGCAGGCCGCTGGCCGAGACGCCCAGGGTGAAGTCGACCTGCACGTTCGGGTTCTGGCGCTGCAAAGCGGCCAGGGCCTGGTCGCGGCGCGAGGTCGCGGCGGTGTCGGACAGCGTGGAGCCCTCGATGTCGAAGTCCAGCCGGGTCACGCCGGTGCTGTTGACGATGTTCGCGTAGGCGTTGGTGAGGGACGTGACGTCCGTACAGGTCTGCGCCAGTTCCCCGCCGGACGCGCCGCCGGAGGAGATCATGACCTGCCCGCCGCTCGACTGGAGCGAACTGATCTGGGAGTTGAAGGTGTTGAGGGCGTAGTTCCCGGCTTCCCACATCGGCGTACAGCCCGACTGCGGGATGAGGAACGCCAGCGTGTAGTCCTTCAGGCCGGTGGCGCTCATATCGGCCGCCATGTCACCTGCGGTGCTGGAGGAGAGTTGCAGGTACGGGGCGGCGAACGAGCCGGGGAAGGCCGGACCCGCGGCCTGCGCGGACGGCTGCACGCCGAGCGCCAGGCCGCCTGCGGCGAGCGGCAGCGCGACTGCCGAAGCCAGGGCGCGAAGTGATCGCATCTCAGGAACTCCTTTGGTGGGGCAGGAGGATGGGAAGCGTCGCTGGGCCCGAGCGACGGCGCGCACGACGAGACCCGGACACGCCTGGTGGGAAAAGGCAGGTGGGGGCTGTCGGGTGCACGACGATTGAACTCTTGAACTCGTCCCAGCGTCAAGGCTTCTGACCACATGTGGTCTGGACCATCGGACTCGGCCGCTTGACCTAGGGAAACCGTCAGATACGCACTGCCGCTGCGAGGGGCTCCGCATCCACGGATGGCAGAGATCGCTCTCCTGTCGACATCCGTTGAAGGCTCACACCCGGCATAGCGGACATGCGCGTCCGGAAGATGGTTCGTCGGTGCCGGGCACCTGCGCCGCGCTATCCGTGCCGCTGGTGCGACGCCGCGATGCCCGTGCCCTGAGCCTTGACAGGCCCCGACGGCGTTCGCACACTGGCAGGCAAATCGATTTGGCCGCCTTTTCTGGATGCACTCGGCGACCTGGCCAAATCGATTTGGCCCGCACCATCCGTGCAGGACGAGCCGAACGGAGCTCGATCGTGTCCCTTCCCCCCGCAGCCCACGCCGTTCCCCCGGCCGTGCACCCCGTCGACGAACGCCGTCCGGTCCATCGGATGCTGCTCTTCGGCGTCCAACACGTCCTCGTCATGGCCGCGACCCCCATCTCCAGCGTCTTCCTGGTCAGCGCCACGCTCGGCCTGAAGCCGGACCTCAGCGTCGACCTGCTGTCAGCCGCCTTCGTGCTGTCGGGGATCGGCTCGCTGCTGCAGTCCCTCGGCCCCCGAGGCTTCGGCGCCAAGCTGCCGTTCGTGATGCTGCCGGGCGGCGCGCCGCTCGTGCTCTTCCTGTCCATCGCCCACCAGCACGGCCTGCCCACCGCCACCGGCGCCGTCATCCTGACCGGGGCGTTCTACTTCGTCGTGCTTCCGCTCTTCTCCTGGCTGCTGAAGTTCTTCCCACCGCTCGTCATCGGCACGATGATCGTGATCGTCGGGGTGAACCTGGTGAGGGTCGGCGCGCTGCTGATCACCGGCCAGCCCGGAACCCCCGGCTTCGCGGCCCCCCGCAACCTCGTCCTCGGCCTGGCCACGATCGGCCTCACCGTGGCCCTGTACTGGCTGTGCACAGGCGTGCTGAGACAGCTCGCCGTCATGCTCGGCCTGGTCGCCGGAACGGCGCTCGCCGCCGCCATGGGCGCACTCCACCTGCCGCACCTGGGCGCGGGCGGCCCGCTCCACGCGCCCCAGCTGATGCCGTTCGGCTCACCCCGCTTCGACCTGCTCGCCTCGCTGCCGCTGCTCGTCTACAGCCTCGCCTCGATGGCCGAGGCCACCGGACAGACCGTCATCAACGGCGAGGCCGTGGGCCGGCAGATCGACGCCCGCCGGGACGCCCCGCGCACGATCCGCGGCGACGCGGCCGTGTCGGTGCTCGGCGGCTTCTTCGGACTGCCGCTCATGGTCACCAGCGGAGAGAACATCGGCATCGTCCGCATCACCGGCGTCCGCTCACGCTTCGTCACCGTCGCCGCGGGGCTGGTCCTGGTCGCCGTCGGTCTCCTCTCCCCCGTCACCCGCCTGATCGGCGCCGTCCCCGCCCCCGTGGTCGGTGGCAGCGCGATGGTGGTCTACGGCGTCATCGCCGTGCTCGGCGTGCAGATGCTCGGGCGCGCGAACCTGGACGACCACACCAACGCGTTCACCTGCGCGGTCGCGCTCGCGCTCGGCCTGCTGCCGATCCTCGTGCCCGGCGTCTACACCCAGCTCGCCCCGAACGTCCGGATCCTGCTGGAGAGCGGCGTCGCCGTGGGCGCGTTCACCGCCGTGATCCTCAACGCCCTGTTCCATCATGTCCGGCCGAAGCTCTTCGGCCGGGACGACACCGACTCCCCGTCCGCCGCGAACCCGGTCCACCATCCCCCGGCGCCCGTCGGCCACTGACCGACCTGACAGCAGGTCAGCACCGCTGCCACCGCCGTCAGGACTCTCCACCCGAAAGTGAGAACGATGCGATTCCCCGACCCGAGCTGCTTCCAGGGCGAACGGATGCAGCTGCTGGAACCCGAGGTGCTCCTCACGCCCGAAGGACCGGTCCGCGACCACGCCGTCGTCGTCGAGGACGCGACGTTCCGCGCGGTGGGACCGGCGGCCGTGCTGGCGCAGCGGTATCCGCGGCTGCGCCGGATCCGGCTCGACGGCTGCCTGCTGATGCCCGGATTCGTCGACACGCATCACCACCTCACGCAGAAGCTCGGCGGCTCGCTCGCGTTCGGCGAACCGTCGGAGATCTTCCGCCGCGTCTGGGAACCGCTCGAAGGGACGCTCGACGTCGAATCGGCCTACCTGTCGACGAAGTTGGCCGCGCTGGAGGCGTTGCGCGGCGGGTTCACGACGGTGGTCGACGCCGGCACCCGGGCACCGGTCGACGTGGAGGCGGTAGCGTCGGCGACGCGCGACGCCGGGATCCGCTGCGTGCTGGGACTGGTCTGCGCCGACAGGGACGGTGCCTCCTCGCCGGTCGAGGTCCTGGCCGGCGCGGAGAAGCACCTCGCCCGGTACCGGAACGACCCGTTGGTCCATCCCTCCCTCGCCGTCCCGATCCCGGAGGCCGCGACCGACCGGGTCCTCCAGGCCACCGCCCGCCTGGCGGCCGAAGCCGGCGCGGTCGTGCAGATCCACGTCAACGAGCACCTGGCCTCAGTGGAGCGCTCACTGCTCGCGCGCGGTGAGCGGCCCCTCGAACACCTCCATCAGCTGGGCGCGCTCGGACCGCAGTTGCTCGCGGCTCACGCGACGCTGCTGACCCCGCGCGAGCTGATGCTGCTGCGCGACACCGGGACGGCCGTCAGCTACAACCCGGTGGCCAGCGCCTGGAAGGGCAATGCCGTGGCGCCCGCCACCGCGATGGCCGAGCTGGGCATCCGGTTCGGGATCGGCACGGACGGGACCCGTGGCGACGCGTTCCGTCTGGTCTGCGCGGCCGAGTTCGCCCAGCGCATCAGCTACGGCCTGGCGACCGGGGACTCCTCGTGCGGGGCGGGATGGACCTGGCTGGACCATGCGACCCGGCTGGGCGCCGAGGCCGCCGGGCTCGGCGCGGTCACCGGACAGATCGCGACCGGCTCCCAGGCCGACTTCCTGCTCGTGGACATCGACGGGCCGGAGCTGCGGCCCTCGTGGGACCTGCCCTGGGAGCTGGTGCGGCTGGCCAACCGCGACCAGATCAGGGCCGTGTTCGTCGCCGGTCGGCTCCGGTTGTGGCAGGGCTGGCCGCCCGACTGGGACGGCCCCGCCCTCGTCGCGGACGCCGCCCGGATCGCCCGCGAGGTCGTCGCCCGGGCGCCGATCGTCCGCGCCCATCCGACGTCGACGGAGCATCGTGCGGCAGCGCGGCGTGTGGCGGTCGCGCAGGCGACGACGGCCCGAGCCGGGCTGGAGGAGCTGTGAGCGTCCAGGCGGCGGTCCTGCTGGCGGTGGTGGTCGCCCTGGCGGCGTTCGTCCAGGGAACCGGCGGGCTCGGGTTCGCGCTGATCGTGGCGCCCGTCGCGGGGCTGCTGGCACCCGGACTGCTGCCGGTCTTCCTCCTCGCGGCGATGATCCCGCTGAACCTGTACGTGGCCTGGCGCGAACGGGCCAGCCTCGATCTGCGCGGGGCGGGATGGATCATCGCGGCCCGGCTCGCGGCGACACCCGCCGGGCTGGCGCTGCTGTGGTTGGTGCCGGGGCGGCGCATCGGCCTGCTCGTCGGCGCGGCCACCGTCCTGGCCGCGGTGGTCAGCCTGGTCGCCCCCTCGTTCACTCCGGGCCGAGCCGCCTACCTGGGCGCCGGGCTGGTCACCGGCCTCACCGAGACCGCGACCGGCGTAGGCGGCCCGCCGCTGGCGCTGGTCTACCAGCACCGGCCCCCGCAGGAGCTGCGCTCGACCGTGGCCGCGTGCTTCCTGGTCGGCGAACTCGCGTCACTGGGGCTGCTGTTCGCCACCGGACGCGGACACCCTGGCCAGCTGTGGCCGGCCCTGCTGTTCCTGCCCGCCCTCGCCGCCGGGGCGGCGCTGAGCCGCCTGGTCCACCGGCGGGTGGACGCCCGCCGGATGCGGACCTTCGTCCTCGCTTTCGCGCTGGTGTCCGGCCTGGTGCTCATGGTCGGGACGTGATCCGGGCCGTCGAGGCCCTGGGCACCACGCGGGGTTCCGGCAGCTGCCGGCCCGACGGGGCGGCCTCGCCGCCCAGTTGGGCCAGCAGCAGCTCGACGGCGTCGGTCGCGGCCCGCTCCAGGTGAAGGTCCACGGCCGTCAGCGGCGGCTCGCAGGTGCGGGCGCGCAGCCCGTCGTAGCGGGTGGCGACCATGATGTCGGCCGGGACGCTGCGGCCGCTGTCGTGGATCGCGCGCACGGCGCCGGCCGCCAGCGCGTCGACCAGGACGCACACCGCGTCCACGTCGGGGTGCTCGGTCAGCAGGGCGGCGCAGCAGTCGTAGCCGGCCTGCTCGCCGCCGGCCTCCCCGGCGGTGGCGATGACCGGCGCCTGTCCGTGGTCGGCGGCGTCCTGCCGGAACACGCTCTGCGCCTCCAGTGAGGCGTGCCGCGGGCTGGATCCGGTGATGAGCGCCGGCCGGCGGGCGCCCCGCTCGCGCAGGTGCCGCACCAGCAGCTCGGCGACCCGCCGGTCCTGCAGGTCCACCCAGAGCCCGTCGTCCGGCGGGCCGCCGAGCACCACGTAGGGCAGCGACCATGCGCGCAGCCTGGTCACGACCGGGTCGTCGGCCGCGGGCTCGACGACGATGGCACCGTCCACGTCCACGGACTCCAGGCCCGCGCCGGAGGTGACCGGCGGAACCAGCACCAGCGCGTAGCCGTGGGTGAGGGCCCGCTCCGCCGCCGCGGCGGCGACCTCCATGTAGAAGCCGAGCCGGGAGGGGCCTCCTGCCACGGCGAGCGGCATGGACGAGGCGAGCGCGAGGGAGAGTGCCCGCCCCTGGCGCAGCCGCTGGGCCCGCAGGTTCGGACGGTAGCCGAGCTCGGCGGCGACCCGCCGAACGCGCTCGCGGGTCTTCGGGTCGACCTTGCCCAGGCCGTTGAGGGCGTGCGAGACCGTCGTCCGGGAGACGCCCGCGGCCGCCGCGACGTCCGCGATGGTCGGCGGTCGCTGCCCTGCAGGCGAGGGAGACGGTCGCACGCTGGCTCCTTGCTCGGGTCGGGCTTTCCCTGGTGGCGCCCACCAGTCTCCCGCATCGTTCGCCCTCGTCGAGTCGGACGCCGAAGATCGTGGTGGCCGGGTGTCGATTTCGGGCGTCGCCGTTCGTCGTGAGGACAGAGCGGCGGCGCGAGGCCGTCGCAGGTTCTTACGGAGGTTCTCATGAAGCTCACTCTCACCACCTTCGTCACGCTCGACGGTGTCATGCAGGGGCCCGGCGGCCCGGAGGAGGACCCGAGCGGCGGTTTCCGGGACGGCGGCTGGCTGGTCCCGTTCGCCGACGAGCGGATGGGCGAGATCGTCGCCGAGCAGTTCGCCGACGCCGACGCCTTCCTGCTCGGCCGCGGCACCTACGAGATCTTCGCCGGGTTCTGGCCCAAGGTCACCGACCCGGACGATGCCGTCGCGGCGGCGCTGAACGGCCGCCCGAAGTTCGTGGTCTCCACCAGGCTCACGGAGGCGGACTGGTCCGGGACCACGATCATCCGTGACGACGTCGTCGCGCGGATCCGGGAGCTCAAGGAGCGGCCCGGTGGCGACCTGCAGGTCCACGGCAGCCACGGGCTGGCGCAGACCCTGATCCGGCACCGCCTCGTCGACGAGTACCGGCTGTGGGTGTACCCGCTGGTCCTGGGCCACGGCAAGCGCCTGTTCGGCGAGGGCGCCGTGCCGACGGCACTGGAGCGGGTGGACACGCGGTTCACCACGACCGGCGTCGCCGTCCACACCTACCGCCCGACCGGTCTGCCCTCGTACGGCGCGTTCGCCGTCTCGTCCGAGGGGTCCAACACGCCGAGGTGACCACGGGTCCGTGACGGGCATGCCGTTCTAGGATCTGCGGCATGGCGACACGACTCGTTCAGATCAACATGAAGGCCCGGGACGACGCCGCGCTCGGGCGGTTCTGGGCGGAGGCACTGGGTTGGGGTCTCGGCAGTGAGGCGCCGGGTGTGACCAACCTCGAACCCGTGGGCTTCACCTACCCCGACCCCTCCGCCGTCTGCATCGACCTCGTCGTCTCCCCGGAACCCAAGACGGTCAAGAACCGGGTGCACCTCGATCTGGCCACCACCTCGCCCGCCCATCAGGCGGAGTGGGTCGCCCGCCTGAGGGATCTGGGCGCGACCCCCGTCGACGTCGGTCAGGGCGACGTCCCGTGGGCGGTCCTGGCCGACCCGGAGGGCAACGAGTTCTGCGTCCTGGAACCGCGCGAGGTCTACCGGGACACCGGACCCGTCGCCGCGGTCATCGTCGACTGCACTGATCCGCGGGCGATGGCCCGCTTCTGGAGCGAGGCGACGGACTGGAAGGTGCACGAGGTCGCCGACGACTTCGCGAGCCTGCGCTCCGCCCAAGGTGTGGGCCCCTACCTGGAGTTCATCCGCACCCCCGACACCAAGACCGTGTGGAACCGGGTCCACCTCGACGTCCGGCCGTACCGCGGCGACGACATGGCGGCGGAGGAGGCGCGACTCCGCGCCCTGGGCGCGACCGACCCGGGCATCGACCAGTCCGCCCTCGCCTGGACGGTGCTGGCCGATCCGGAGGGCAACGAGTTCTGTCTCCTCACTCCTGCCTGACCCTGCGTCACGGCGTGGACTCCGACATCGCGTCGAGCAGCCAATCCGCCAGGTACCGGGCGAAGGAGGCGCGGACCAGCAGGCGGTAGGTCGGTTCGGCGTCCGTCTGGTCGAGGATGACCTGGACCTTGGAGACCGTCGTCTGGGCGCAGTGGCCGGGGCCGAAGGCGCGGGGGTGGAGATCGAGGGAGCAGCCGTGTTCCAGGACGGCACGGGCGGAAGGACCGGAGAGTTCCAGGGTGGTGCGGTTGGCGGAGAGGTCGACGAGCGAGCCGGGTTCGTCGCCGAGGACCTGACGGAGTGTCTGTTCGACGCCGGGGGCGGTGCCGTCCGGGCCGACAACGAGCCACTCGTCCGGTCCGAGCCAGAGGACCCGGAGCGCGCCGGTCACGGTCACCGAGGCCGTGCGGTCGGGCAGGGGTGTGCCGAGGGCCTCGGCGACGCGGCGGGCCGCGGGGCCGATCGGGTCGAGGCGGAGGTTGAGCTGCGCGAGGTAGGGGATCTCGCGCAGCCGCACGCCCCGCGGGCCGGGGGCGGAGCCGGCGGCGAGTCGGTCGGCGAGGCCGCCGAGCGGGCTGCGCCGCAGGTGGGCCAGGCGGTCAACGGCGCGGTTGTCCGCGGCGAGGCTGTCAGCCGTCACGGCGTGTTCCCTTCGGGTCGAAGAGGACGGGTTCGGTGATGGTCGCGGTGATCGTGCGGCCGTCCGCCAGCGGCGCGAGCACCGTGTCGCCGATGCGGTCGCGGCCGCCGCGCACCAGGGCGAGGGCGAAGGTGCGGCCGAGGGCGGCGCTGCGGTAGCTGGAGGTGACGTGGCCGAGAGGGTCGACGGGGACGGCGGCGAGGTCGGCGCCCGGGGCCACCAACTGGGCGCCCTCCGGGAGCAGTTCAGAGCGGTCGACGGGCAGCAGGCCGACCAGGTGCTTGCGGTCGGCGCGGGAGGTGTCGGGCCGGTCGAAGGAGCGCTTGCCGACGAAGTCCTTGTGCCGGGCGACGATCCACGCCATGCCGAGGTCCTGGGGGGTGACCGTGCCGTCGGTGTCCTGGCCGACGATGGGGTAGCCCTTCTCGGCGCGCAGCACGTGCATGGTCTCGGTGCCGTAGGGGGTGATCCCGGCGTGGGCGCCGTAGGCGAGGACGGCCTCCCAGACCGCGAGGCCGTACCAGCTCGCCACATTGATCTCGTAGGCCAGCTCGCCGGAGAAGGAGATGCGGCAGATCCGGGCCGGGACGCCGTTGGCCAGCTCTGTATGACGGACCGTCATGAACGGGAATGCCTCGTTCGAGACATCCAGCCCGGGCGCGAGTGCGGCGAGGACCTCGCGGGAGCGGGGGCCGACGACTGCCACGGTGGTCCACTGCTCGGTGACGGAGGTGCAGCGCACCCGCAGCTCGGGCCACTCGGTCTGCAGCCACTCCTCCATCCAGTCCAGGACGGCGGCGGCGTTGCCGGTGGTCGTGGTGAGGTAGTAGTGCTCGGGGGCGAGGCGCACGGTGACGCCGTCGTCGAAGACCATGCCGTCGGCGCGGCACATGACGCCGTAGCGGGCGGAGCCGACCGGCAGCTTGGCGAAGCCGTTGGTGTAGAGGCGGTCGAGGAACACCCCGGCGTCCGGGCCGACCACGTCGATCTTGCCGAGGGTGGAGGCGTCCATCATGGCGACGCCCTCGCGGGCCGCGCGGCACTCGCGCCACACGGCCGTGTCCATGTCCTCGCCGGGGCGCGGGTAGTAGTGAGGGCGCTGCCACTGGCCGACGTTCTCGAACACGGCGCCGCGCCGGACGTGCCAGGGGTGGACGGGCGTGGTCCGCACGGGGTCGAAGAGCGGCCCGCGCTCGCGTCCGGCGAGCAGGGCGAAGGAGACCGGGACGTAGGGTCCTCGGTAGGTGGTGGTGCCGACGTCGCCGGGCGAGCGCGCGCCGAGCAGCTGGGCGATGACGCCGATGGCGGCGACACCGCAGGACTTGCCCTGGTCGTGGGCGGTGCCGATGGTCGTGTACCGCTTGATGTGTTCGACCGAGCGCATCCCGGCCCGGATCGCGCGGTGCACGTCGGCGACGGTCGCGTCGCGCTGGGCGTCGACGAAGTGGTCGCGCCAGGTCGACGGGTCGCCCTCCTCGCCGGGGACGAGCCAGACGGGGCGCGGCGGCGCGGGCTGCTCGTCGCCCGAGCATGAGGGCACGACGGGGGCGGTGACGGGGAATCCGGCGGCGGTCGCCGCTTCGGCCCCGGCGGTGAGGCCTTCGCTCAGGCAGCCGGCGAGGTCGTGTCGGCCGCGGCCGGAGCCGACGGCGCGCACGGCCTGGGCCGCACTGTCGGGGACGAAGGCGGCGAGCTGCTCGTCGTAGCGGACGGTGCCGCGGGACATGCTCCACAGGTGCACCGCTGGGCTCCAGCCCCCGCAGACGGCGAGCAGGTCGCACGCCAGCTCCCGGACGGGGCCCGTGAGTTCGGACCCGTCGTCGGCGAGCGCGGAGATCCGCACGCCGGTGAGGCGCGCCTCGCCCTCGGTGCCGACCACGACGGAACCCGTCAGCACCTCGATCCCGGCGGCGCCGGCGGCCTCGACGAGGGCCGCGGGCGGCTCGGGTCGCGTGTCGACCAGGGCCGGGACCGCGGCGCCGGCGGCCGCCAGCTCCAGTGCGGTGGCGTAGGCGCTGTCCCCGGTGGTGAACACCACGGCGCGTCGGCCGGGGAGGACGGCGTGGCGGTTCAGGTAGGAGCGGACGGCGGCGGCCGACATGACGCCGGGTCGGTCGTTGCCCGCGAAGACCAGTGGGCGTTCGTGCGCGCCGGTGGCCAGGACGACCTGGCGGGCCCGGAAGTGCCACAGCCGTCCACCGCCTCCCGGCAGGTCGGGGCGGCGTTCGGCGACGAGCACGTAGTTCTGGTCGTGGTAGCCGATCGCCGTGGCCCGGGTCAGCACCCGTGTCTCCGGCTGTGCGTCCAGTTCGGCGCGGACCTCGGCCACCCAGGTCAGGGCGGGTCGCCCGTCGATCGCCTCGCGACCGCCGCCGAGCAGCGCGCCGCCGAGCTCTGGCTGGTCGTCGACCAGGACGACCCGCGCGCCGGAGCGTCCGGCCGTCAGGGCCGCGGCAAGCCCGGCCGGTCCCCCGCCGACCACGAGGACGTCGGAGTGGAGGTAGCTCTTGTCGTACCTGGCCTCGTCGGGTGCCTCGTCGAGCCGTCCGCGGCCCTGCAGGCTGATGGCGGCGAGCCCGTCGCACAGCTCGACGGTGGTGGCGAGCTGCATCGGCTCGCTGTGCGGGCGCTCCAGCTGCACGAGCGCGTGCGGGTCGTCGACCCCGGCGGTGACGATGCCGCGCGGCCGCTCCCGGTACAGGCTCGGGCCGACGGTGAGGACGCCGTTGGCGAGCAGCGCGGAGGCGAGGGTGTCGCCGCGCAGTCCGGTGTACTCGACGCCGTCGAAGGTGAAGCGCAGCGGCGCGGAGCGGTCCACCCGGCCGCCCGTGGGCAGGCGGTTGCTCATGCGGTCACCTCGGTGTGCGCGTCGGGACGTGCCTGCCCGGCCGGGTAGACGGCCGTGATGTCGTGGGTGACGGTGTGCCGGACCACGTTGAACCAGCGGCGGCAGCCGGCGCTGTGCAACCAGCGCTCCGCGAAGTCGCCCTTGGGGTTGGCGCGGACGAAGAGGTACTCGCCCCACTCGGCGTCGGTCAGTGCCGCGGGGTCGGCGGGGTGGGCGACGTGGGCCTGGCCGCCGTAGTGGTACTCGGTCTCGTCGCGCTCCCCGCACCAGGGGCAGGCGATGAGCAGCATGCGTCCTCCCGTAAGGGTGTCCGTGGCGTGTGAGTGGGGTGTCAGTGCGCGACGGCGGCGGCGCCGTGCTCGTCGATCAGCGCGCCGGTGGTGAACCGCTCCAGGCCGAAGGGCGCGGCCAGCGGGTGGGGGCGTCCGTGGGCGATGGTGTCGGCGTAGACCCAGCCCGAGGCGGGTGTCGCCTTGAAGCCGCCGGTGCCCCAGCCGCAGTTGAGGTAGAGGTTCTCGACCGGCGTCGGTCCGATGATCGGCGAGGCGTCGGGGGTGACGTCGACGATCCCGCCCCAGGTGCGCAGCACGTGGGCGCGGGCGAAGATCGGGAACAGTTCGAGCGCGGCGGCCATCTGATGCTCGATCTGGTGGAAGGAGCCGCGCTGGCCGTAGCCGTTGTAGGAGTCGATGCCGGCGCCCATGACCAGCTCGCCCTTGTGTGCCTGGCTCACGTAGACGTGCACGTGGTTGGACATCACCACGGTCGGGTGCACGGGCTCCAGCAGCTCGGAGACGAGGGCCTGCAGCGGGTGGCTCTGCAGCGGCAGGCGCAGGCCGAGCAGGTCGGTGAGGGTGCTGGTGTGCCCGGCGGCGGCGAGGGCGACCCGGCCGGCGGCGATCCGGCCGCGGCTGGTCTCGACGCCGACAACCGCGCCGTGGCTGTCCCGGACGAAGCCGGTGACCTCGCAGTTCTGGATCAGGTCGACGCCGTGGGAGTCGGCCTTGCGGGCCAGGGCCCAGGCGACGTGGTCGTGCTTGGCGATCCCGGCGCGTGGCTGGAGGGTCGCGCCGAGCACGGGATGGCGCACGTCGGGCGAGGTGTTGACGATGGGACAGAAGGCGCGGACCTCGTCGGGGTCGAGCCACTCGGCGTCGACGCCGCCGAGCCGGTTGGCGCCCACGCGGCGCCGGCCCTCGCGCACGTCCTGGAGGGTGTGGGCGAGGTTGAGCACGCCGCGCTGGCTGAAGAGGAAGTCGTACTCCAGCTCTTCGGGCAGGCCCTCCCAGAGCTTGAGGGCGTGCTCGTAGATCGCCGCGCTCTCCTCGCACAGGTAGTTGGACCGGATGATGGTGGTGTTGCGGGCCATGTTCCCGCCGGCGAGCCAACCGCGTTCCAGGACGGCGACGTTGGTGATGCCGTGGTTGCGGGCCAGGTAGTGGGCGGTGGCCAGGCCGTGGCCGCCGGCGCCCACCACGACGACGTCGTAGGACGGCTTGGGATCGGGTGTGCGCCAGAGCCAGTCGGGGTGCTCCGGCAGCTGGTCGGGCATCGGCGGGTTCCTCCCTGACGTGACTGACGTGCGGAGGCAGGCGGCGAACTTGTTTCAGATTACGCACGGCGTTGCGTAACCCACAACAGTGCGTGGGGGTTGTTCCGCGACGGACTCTCTTGACGGCCCCTCGGAGCGGCCCGAGACTGTTGCGCCATACGGTCTGCGTTTCACTTGATGGAACTCGCCGTTGACGTCACGGTTGCCGAGAGATACGGCAGGAACCCCATGACCTTGCAGAACTACGACTTCGTCATCGTCGGTGGAGGATCGGCGGGTTGCGCGCTCGCCGCCCGCCTGAGCGCGGATCCGGGCAACCGGGTGCTGGTCCTGGAGGCCGGCCGTCCCGACTATCCCTGGGACGTCTTCATCCACATGCCGGCGGCGCTCACCTTCCCCATCGGGAGCCGCTTCTACGACTGGAAGTACGAGTCCGAGCCGGAACCGTTCATGCACGACCGGCGCATCTACCACGCCCGCGGCAAGGTGCTGGGCGGGTCCAGCAGCATCAACGGCATGATCTTCCAACGCGGCAACCCGCTCGACTACGAGCGCTGGGGCGCCGATCCGGGGATGAAGAGCTGGGACTACGCCCACTGCCTCCCCTACTTCAGGAAGATGGAGAACTGCCTCGCCGACCCCGGCACCGGCTGGCGCGGGCACGACGGCCCGCTGGCGATGGAGCGCGGACCTGCCACCAACCCCCTGTTCGGCGCCTTCTTCGAGGCCGTGCAGCAGGCCGGCTATCCGCTGACGGACGACGTCAACGGCTACCGGCAGGAGGGCTTCGCGCCGTTCGACCGCAACCTGCGCCGCGGACGGCGGCTCAGCGCGGCGCGTGCCTACCTGCACCCCGTCAAGAGCCGGCCCAACCTCGAGGTACGGACGCGGGCGCTGGTGACCCGGATCCTCTTCGAGGGCAAGCGCGCCGTCGGCGTCGAGTACAGCCCGCGCGGCGGCGCGCCGCAGCAGGTCCGTGCGGGCAAGGTCATCCTGTCCGGCGGGTCGATCAACTCCCCGCAGCTGCTCCAGCTCTCGGGTGTCGGCAACGCGGACGAGCTGGCCGCGCTGGGCATCGACCCGGTGCACCACCTGCCGGGTGTCGGCGAGAACCTCCAGGACCATCTGGAGGTCTACGTCCAGCACGCCTGCAAGCAGCCCGTCTCGGTGCAGCCGCAGCTGAAGATGTGGCGGCGCCCGTTCATCGGCGCCCAGTGGCTCTTCCTGCGCAGTGGGCCCGGTGCCACCAACCACTTCGAGGGCGGCGGCTTCGTCCGCAGCAACGAGGACGTGGCCTACCCCAACCTGATGTTCCACTTCCTCCCGATCGCCGTCCGCTACGACGGCTCCGCCCCGGCGGGTGGACACGGGTACCAGGTACACATCGGCCCGATGTACTCCGACGCGCGCGGGTCGGTGAAGATCAAGTCGCGTGACCCGCGGGTCCATCCGGCGCTGCGCTTCAACTACCTCTCGACGGAGCAGGACCGCCGCGAGTGGGTGGAGGCCATCCGGGTCACCCGCTCGATCCTGGCCCAGGACGCGCTCGCCCCGTTCAGCGACGGCGAGATCTCCCCCGGCCCGTCGGTGGAGAGCGACGAGCAGGTCCTCGACTGGGTCGCCCGCGACGGCGAGACCGCCCTGCACCCCTCCTGCACCTGCAAGATGGGCACGGACGAGCTGTCCGTCGTGGATCCGGCCACCATGCAGGTCCACGGCCTGGAGGGCCTGCACGTGGTGGACGCCTCGGCGATGCCGTACGTGACCAACGGCAACATCTACGCGCCGGTCATGATGCTCGCGGAGAAGTCCGCGGACCTCATCCTCGGGAACACCCCGCTGGACGCGGACCACGCGGAGTTCTACCGCCACCGCAAGGCGGTCTGATCCCGCCTCAGGGACCCGTGGGCCCCGCACTCCGACGCTTCGGAGTGCGGGGCCCTGGAATTCCTGTGGCCTGCGAGGTCCGCGGCTTGCTAGCGTCCGCGCGTGAACACGTATCTGATCGGTGGCGGCTGGGACGACACGGCGGCGGAACTGGTCTACGGGCCCTTCCTCGCGGCGGCGGGCGGCCCGGAGCCGGTGGTGGCCTGTCTGGTGATCGACGAGGGCGACGGCGCCGAGTACGTCGCGCGCTTCGAGACCGCACTGCGGAAGGCGGCTCCGTGCCGGCCGGTCCCGGTCCTGGTGCCGCTGGGCGGCACGTTCGATCCGGCCGCGCTGGACGGCGTCGACGCGCTACTGGTCTGCGGCGGGCTGACCCCCGCCTACCAGGAGGCGCTGGCACCGGTCCTCGCCGACGTGTCCGCCCGGCTGGCCGAGCGGGGTCTGCCGTACGCGGGCTTCTCGGCCGGGGCCGTCGTCGCCGCGAGCGCGGCACTGGTCGGCGGCTGGCGCTCGCGGGGCACCGCGATCTGCCCGGAGGACACCGCCGAGGACCTGGACGAGCTCGACGTACGGCCGGGCCTCGGCCTCGTGCCGTTCACCGTCGACGTCCACGCCGCCCAGTGGGGCACGCTGCCGCGCCTGATCGAGGCCGTCGCCCTGGGCGCGGCGCCGTCCGGCGTGGCGATCGACGAGAACACCCTGCTCACGGTGGACGGCGGGCGCGCCCGTGTCTCCGGCCTGGGCCGCGTGCACCTGGTGCGGGCGGAGGGCGCGCACGGAGACGTCACGCTGCGCGCCTACCGCTCCGGCGAGGAGTTCGCCCTGTAGGGCGTGGGCTTGGGGGCTTCGACCGTCACGGCGTGGCTTCCTCCGGTCAGGCGGGGCGGGGAAGGGCAACGACGCAGGCCCTAAGGGTGCGGCGCATGCGGACGAAGGCCTTGGCCTGGTCCACCGCCAGCACGGCGACGGCGCGGCCCTCGCGCCGGTAGACGGCGGCGAAGGAGCGGCTCTCCAGGTCGCCCTCGACGAGCTGGGGCTCGTCGCCGGGCCGGAGGTGGCCGGCGAACTGGATGCGGTGGCGGTACTGGTCGGACCAGAAGTACGGCGCGGCGGCGGGTGCCGGCGCGGAGACGCCGGTCAGCAGGGTGCGCACGGCAGTGCGGGGCTGGTCGGTGGCGCTGGTCCAGTGCTCGACTCGGGTGTGGCCGCCGGTGAACAGGTCGAGGCAGCGGGCGACGTCGCCGACCGCCACCACCTGGGGGATGTCCGTCGCGCAGCCCGCGTCGCAGAGGACGCCGTCGTCGACCTGGAGCCCGGACCCGTCGAGCCAGTCCGTCGCCGGGCGGGCTCCGACGCCGACCACGACGACATCGGCGGGGACGACGCGGCCGTCCGCCAGCCGCACGCCGGTGACGCGACCGACCCCCTCCAGGCCGGCGACACCCGCCCCGCACAGCAGCCGGACGCCGTGGTCCGCGTGGAACGAGGCGCAGACGAGTCCCATCTCCCGCCCGAGCGCCCGCTCCAGCGGTGCCTGGGCGGCCTCGATCACGGTGACGTCGAGCCCCAGGGAGCGCGCGGAGGACGCCACCTCCGCGCCGATGAACCCGGCGCCCACGACGGCGACCGCGGGTCGACCGGTGGTGAGCTCGGCACGCAGCGCCTCGGCGTCGTGCAGCGTGCGCAGGGTGTGCACGCCGGCGAGCCCCCGGGCACCCGGCAGGGTCCGCGCGGTGGCCCCGGTCGCGATCACGACGGCGTCGGCCCGCAGGTCCCGTCCGTCGGCGAGCGTCACCGTCCGTGCGGCCGGGGCGAGTCGGACCGCTCGTGCGCCGAGCAGCCAGTCGGCGTCGAGGTCCTGGTACTCCTCGGCGTCGCCCAGCGCGAGGGCGGCTGCGTCGTACTCGCCCGTCAGGAACTGCTTGGAGAGCGGCGGACGGTCGTAGGGCAGGTGGCGCTCCTCCCCCACGACCGTGATCGCCCCCTCGTAGCCCTCCTCGCGCAGCGCCCGCACGGCGCCGAGTCCCGCGAGCGACGCCCCGACGACCAGGACGCTCCTCACGCGGGCTCACCGACGTTGACGTGGAGCAGCACGAGGCCGTCCACGACCTCGACGTGGTGGGTGCGCAGAGCGGCCTTCGCGGGCGGGCAGGTCGGCCGGCCGGTGCGCAGGTCGAAGGAGCTCGCGTGCAGCGGGCATTCGACCAGGCAGCCTTCGAGCCAGCCGTCCGCCAGCGAGGCGTCCTGGTGGGTGCAGGTGTCGTCCACGGCGTAGAGAACCCCGTCGGCGTTGAAGACGGCGACGGGCGCGGGAACGCCTTCCGTCACGCGCAGGGCCTCGCCCGGGGGCAGATCTTCGATGCGGCAGACCGTGATCACTCGGAGCCTCCAGAGTGTCGCGTATCACGCAACTGGATGCGGTATACGCAACATGGTTTCCTCGGGCTGAAGTACTGTCAAGAGGTCGGCAAGCCACGCACAGAGGCATACTGTTGCGCCATGAGCAACGGTGTGCAGCCCGGCGAGTCCCCCGTGCAGTCCGTGGACCGCGCGGTCACGATCCTCGAACTGCTGGCCGCGCGCGGCGAGGCCGGCGTCACCGAGATCGCGGCCGAGCTCGGCGTGCACAAGTCCACGGCGTTCCGGCTGGTCGCGGCGCTGGAGCTGCGCGGGTTGGTCGAGCAGCCCGGCGAGCGCGGCAAGTACCGCCTCGGCCTCGGCCTGGTGCGTCTCGCCGGCGCGGCGACGGTGCGGCTGGATCTGTCCCAGCAGAGCCGTCCGGTCTGCGAGCGACTGGCGGCGGAGGTCGCCGAGACCATCAACGTGGCGATCCTCGACGTGGACGCCGCGGTCAACATCGAGCAGGCGCTCGGGCCTTCGGCCATCACGACCCACAACTGGGTCGGCCAGCGGACGCCACTGCACGCGACATCCAGCGGCAAGGTGCTGCTCGCCCACCTCCCCGAGCCCGCCCTGGCGGCGCGGCTCGCCGCGCCGCTGGAACGCTTCACGGCACAGACCGTCACCGACCCGGCGCGCCTGCGCCGGCAGCTGGAAGCGGCCCGCCGGGACGGATACGCCTCCACCGTGGAGGAGTTGGAGACCGGCCTGAACGCCGTCGCGGCGCCGGTCTTCGCCCACAACGGCCAGGTCGTCGCCGCGATCAGCGCCTCCGGCCCCTCCTTCCGCCTCGCCAAGCCCCGCTTGGCAGAGGTGGCCAAGGCGGTCCGGGAGGCGGCGGCGGAGGTCTCCGCCCGGCTGGGTTACGTTCGGGGAGCGACCCCCTAGGGGCCCGGGGTTCTGCCGATGTGCGGCTCCGCCGCTTGGGCACGAGAAACCACCCTTGGGGGCACCCCCGGCCGAAGGCTGGGGGATTGTCGCGCCCACGCGGCGGAGCCGCACATCAGCGGAGCCTCACGCCCCTAGGAAGTTGCCACGTCCCTTCTGCGATAGCGCAGGTACAGGCCGAGCCCCACGGCGGTGATCACCGCCGTGAAGACGATCGCCCCCCACTGGTAGTACCAGTGGTCGTTCCCGTAGACCGCCGCGCGCGGCCATGCCAGGTTGACGGTCATGGCGGCGCCGTAGAGGACGGCGATGGCGTTGACCGGCGTGCCCCAGCGGCCGAGGTTGAAGTACGGGCCGTGGTCCGGGCGTGGCCACTCGCCGCGCAGGCGGCGCAGCAGCATCGGGCCGGTGACCATCAGGTACGGGATGTAGAAGAGGATGATGGCGACCGAGGTGAGGATGTAGAAGACTCGCTGGTTGCCGATGTTGACCAGCAGTAGCGCGATCGTCAGCACACCCGTGATCAGCGCCGGTACCACCGGCGTCTTGGAGCGCGGGGAGACCTTGGCGATGGCCTTGCCGAACGGCAGCCTGCCGTCGCGGGCCATGGCGAACAGCAGCCGGATCGCGGCCGTCTGGACGGCGAGGCAGCAGACCGTGATGGCGATGGCCGAGCAGACCAGGAAGGCGTCGCCGAGCCCCGTGCCGAGGGTGGACTTGATCAGGTACGGCATCCCGAGCGTGCCCAGCTCCTGGGCGTTGATGTTGCCGACGGCCATCATCCCGATCAGCATCAGCAGTCCGCCGGCGAGGAACGCCGCGCTCAGCGCGCGGATGATGGCGCGGGGGGCGTGCCGGCGCGGTTCCCTGGTCTCCTCGGCGAGGGAGCCTGCCGTGTCGAAGCCGTAGAAGACGTAGGCGCTCATGATGGAGGCGACCAGGAAGGCGCCGAGGTAACCCCAGGAGTGCCCCGCCCCGGTGCCGGCCGTCTTCAGCACGACCTGGGGGCCGCGGTGGATGTGGACGGCGAGCATGACGATCAGCAGGGTGACGCCGATGAGCTCGACCGCCACCCCGAAGTTGTTGATCTTCGCCATCAGCCGGACACCGACCATGTTGACGATCGTGGTGAACACCACCAGACCCAGCGCCAGCAGGATTGCGTTCTTCGCGCCGTTCGGCGTCGCGGTCTGCCCGGCGTCGGCCGATCCGCCCACGATCTCGAAGGCGAGCGACACCTGGGGCAGGATCACCTGGTAGGCGACGGCCACGGCCGCGGCGGTGACGACCGCGCCGATGGCCATGATCCAGCCGGACATCCACGAGGTGACCGGGCGGGCGATCTGCTTGGACCATTGGTAGACGCCGCCGGCCAGCGGGAACTGACCAGCCATCTCGGCGAAGCAGAGGGCGACGGCGAGCTGGCCGAGGAAGACCAGCGGCCAGGACCAGATGAAGGCCGGGCCGCCCGCGCCGAAGCCGAAGCCGAAGAGCTGGAAGACGCCGGTCATGATGGAGATGTAGCTGAAGCCGGCGGCGAAGCTGGAGAAGGACCCGAGGGAGCGCTCCAGTTCCTGCCGGTAGCCGAAGCGGGCCAGGTCGTGGGTGTCCGGGGCCGGTGGTCCGCCGTCGCCCGGTTGTCTGGGGCCGGCGGTCTTTCCTGAGATGCTCATGGGCGCTCCCGGGGCGGCGAGTGGGTCAGTCGGCGAACCAGTGTTGAGGTGCGGGGTCGAGCGTGCGCCAGACGTGCTTGGTCTCCTGGTACTCGCGCAGACCGGAGGGGCCGAGTTCGCGGCCGGTGCCGGACTGCTTGAAACCGCCCCACTCGGCCTGCGGCACATAGGGGTGGTAGTCGTTGATCCAGACGGTGCCCAGCCGCAGTCGCTGCGCGACGCGTTCCGCGCGCGCGGCGTCCTGCGTCCACACGGCGCCGGCCAGGCCGTAGGGAGTGTCGTTGGCGAGGGCGACGGCCTCGTCCTCCTCGTCGAAGAGCTCGACGGTCAGCACGGGGCCGAAGACCTCCTCGCGGACCACGGCCATGCCGGGGTGGCAGCCGGAAAGGACCGTGGGGCGCAGGAAGTACCCGGCCTGGAGCTCGGGTTCAGCCGGACGGGCCCCGCCCGCCCGCACCACGGCGCCCTCCGCGAGCGCGCCCTCGAGGTGGCGCTCCACCTTGGCCCGGTGCTCGGCGGAGACCAGGGGGCCGCACTCGGTGCCCTTCGCCAGGCCGTCGCCGAGGCGGATCCGGTCGGCGCGGCGGGCCAGCTCCGCGACGAACTCCTCGTGACGGCCCCGCTGCAGCAGCAGCCGGGAGCCGGCGGAGCAGACCTGGCCGGAGTGGAGGAAGGCGGCGGTGAGCGCGTAGTCGACGGCCGTGTCGAGGTCCGTGTCCGCGAAGACGATGTTGGGGTTCTTGCCGCCGAGTTCCAGCGCGACCTTCTTGACGGTCTCGGCGGCCGCGCGCATGACGGACCGTCCGGTGGCCAGGCCGCCGGTGAAGGAGACCAGGTCGACAGCCGGGTGCTCGGCCAGCGCCGCGCCGACCGCGCCCCCGCCGAGGACGAGGTTGGCCGTGCCGGCCGGCGCGCCCGCCGCGTCCAACGGCCCCTGCAGCAGTTCGAAGAGGCGGACGGTGGTGAGCGGGGTGACCTCGCTCGGCTTGGCGACGACGGTGTTGCCGGCCGCCAGCGCCGGGGCGAGTTTCCAGGTGATCTGGAGCAGCGGGTAGTTCCACGGGGTGATCAACGCGCAGACCCCGACGGGCTCGTGGACGACGCGGCTGACGGCGTCCGGGCGGCCGGTGTCGACGGTGCGGCCGGCCTCGGTGGCGACCAGGGCGGCGTAGTAGCGCAGCACGGCGGTGGAGTCGTCGATGTCGTAGCGGCTCTCGGCCAGGGTCTTGCCCGTGTCGAGGGTCTCCAGCCGGGCCAGTTCCTCGCGGTGCTGCTGCAGCGCGTCGGCGGTGGCGGTCAGCACGGTGGCGCGGCGGGCGGCCGGTGCCTGAGCCCAGGTGCCGGCGTCGAACGCGGCGCGGGCGGCACGGACCGCGCGGTCCACGTCGTCGGCCGACGCCTCCGCGACGGTGGCCAGATCGCTCGCGTCGTACGGGTTGGTGACGGTCCGTCGGCTCCCGTCCGCCGCCGCGGTCCAGGTGCCGTCGATGAACAGGGAAGTGGGGCGAACCACGGGCTGCATGAACAGCCGCCTCCTCGCATGGTGCGCGATGTTGCGTGATGTGAAACATCAACCTTCATTCGCAACGTGCCGCCGAGTATGGAAGTGGCGCAAAGAGGGTGTCAAGGGGGCTGACCGGGCCCCGGAGTCTTGACAGCCACACCCCGGGAACCGACTCTGTTTCACATCGCGCATCTCATTGCGTCATAGGCAACAGTCAGGGTGGATCTCCCAACTCCCCGAGGGGACGGATCACTTGACCGCTCATCCGAAAGTCGTGATCGTCGGCGCCGGGATCGTGGGCTGCGCCTTGGCGGAGGAACTCACCGCTCGCGGCTGGACCGACGTCACCGTGCTCGACCAGGGACCGCTGTTCGCCACCGGCGGCTCCAGCTCCCACGCGCCCGGTCTCGTCTTCCAGACCAACGCCTCGAAGACGATGACCGAGTTCGCCCACTACACCGTCGACAAGTACACGGCGCTGACCCTCGACGGCCGGTGGTGCTTCCGCCAGGTCGGCGGCCTGGAGGTGGCGACCACCCCGGAGCGCGTCGAGGAGCTGAAGCGCAAGCACGGCTACGCCGCCGCCTGGGGCGTGCGCGCCGAACTCGTCGACGCGGACCGCTGCGTGGAACTGCACCCACTGCTGGAGCGCGGGCAGGTTCTCGCGGGCCTGCACACGCCCGACGACGGGTTGGCCAAGTCGCTGCGCGCGGCCGAGGCCCAGGCCCGTCTGGCGATCGGGCGCGGCGCCCGCTTCCTCGGCCACCACGCGGTGACCGGGATCGAGTCGAGCGGCGGACGGGTCACCGCGGTGAGCACCGAGCACGGTTCCTTCCCCGCCGACATCGTGGTCTCCTGCGCCGGGTTCTGGGGGCCGAAGCTGGGTGCACTGGCCGGGCTGACCGTGCCGCTGGTGCCGATGGCGCACCAGTACGCGCGGACCACGCCCCTCGCGGCCCTGGCCGGGCACAACTCCGAGCTCTCCGAGGCCTCCAAGCCGATCCTGCGGCACCAGGACCGCGACCTCTACTTCCGCGAGCACGTGGACCGGATCGGCATCGGCTCCTACGCGCACCGCCCGCTGCCCGTCGACCTGGCCGAGGTCGCCGCGCCCGGCGGCCCGGCGATGCCGTCGATGCTGCCCTTCACCGAGCAGGACTTCGAGCCGTCCTGGCTCGACGCCCGCACCCTGCTGCCCTCGCTGTCCGCCACCAAGGTCGAGGAGGGCTTCAACGGCGTCTTCTCCTTCACCGCCGACGGGTTCCCGCTGCTGGGCGAGGCGCCCGAGCTGCGCGGCTTCTGGGTCGCGGAGGCGGTCTGGGTGACCCACTCGGCCGGCGTGGCACGGGCGATGGCGCAGTGGCTGGTCGACGGACGCGCCGCGACCGACCTGCACGAGTGCGACCTGAACCGCTTCGAGCAGGTCCAGCTCGCGCCGGACTACGTGCACACGCGCAGCTGCCGGAACTTCGTCGAGGTCTACGACATCGTCCACCCGCTGCAACCGATGGAGGAGCCGCGCCGGCTACGGGTCAGCCCCTTCCACACCCGGCAGCGGGAGTTGGGCGCGGTCTTCCTGGAGGCCACCGGCTGGGAACGGCCGCACTGGTTCGAGGCCAACGCGGCACTGCTCGCGGAGACGGCGGAGATCCCCGGCCGGGGCGCCTGGGCGTCGCGGTACTGGTCCCCGATCGCCGGGGCCGAGGCGCTGGCGACCCGCGCGCGGGTCGCGCTGTACGACATGACGCCGCTCAAGCGGCTGGAGGTCTCCGGCCCGGGTTCCCTGCACTTCCTGCAGTTCCTGACCACCAACCAGCTCGACAAGCCGGTGGGCGCCGTCACCTACACGCTGCTCCTGGACGAGTCGGGCGGGGTGCGCAGCGACCTGACGGTGGCGCGGCTCGGCCCGGACCGCTTCCAGGTCGGCGCCAACGGCAACCTCGACCGGGACTGGCTGATCCGCCATCTGCCGGCCGGCTCCCCCGTCCAGATCCGTGACGTCACCGGCGGCACCTGCTGCGTCGGCGTCTGGGGCCCGCTCGCCCGCGAGCTGGTGCAGCCGCTGACGGACGCCGACTTCTCGCACCGCGGCTTCGGCTACTTCAAGGCCAAGCAGGCGTACGTCGGCAACGTGCCGGTCACCGCGATGCGGCTGTCCTACGTCGGCGAGCTGGGCTGGGAGCTGTACACCACGGCCGACGCCGGGCAGCGCCTGTGGGACACCCTGTGGCAGGCCGGGCAGCGGCTGGGCGTGGTGGCCGCCGGGCGCAGCGCGTTCAACAGCCTGCGGCTGGAGAAGGGCTACCGCTCCTGGGGCACCGACCTGACGGCGGAGCACAACCCGTACGAGGCCGGGCTGGGCTTCGCGGTCCGGATGGACAAGGGCGACTTCCTCGGCCGCGACGCACTCGTCGGCCTGAGCGAGGCGACGGCCGCGCGGCGGCTCGTCCCACTGCTGCTGGACGACCCGCACGCGGTGGTGATGGGCAAGGAACCGGTGCGCGCCGAGGACGGCGCGTCCGTCGGGTACGTCACCAGCGCGGCCTTCGGCTACACGATCGGCCGGTCCATCGCCTACGCCTGGCTCCCGGCGCCACTGACCGCGCCCGGCACGCGGGTGGGCGTCGAGTACTTCGGCGAGCTGCTCCCGGCGGTCGTCGCGCAGGAACCGCTGTTCGATCCGGGCATGGCCCGCATCCGCGCCTAGAAGGGACCCGCGTTGACCGCGACCGAACTGCCCGCCAGTCTGATTCCTACGCTCCCCGGCTCCGCGTACACCGATCCGCAGGTCTTCGCACGGGAGCAGGAGCGGATCTTCGAGACGATGTGGTTCTGCGCCGTGCGCGCCTCCGAGCTGGACGCGCCGGGGAAGTTCCGGACCGTGCAGGTCGGCCGGGAGAGCGTGCTGGTGACGCGCTCCCGGGAGGGCGCGGTGAGGGCCTTCCTCAACATCTGCCGGCACCGCGGCGCCCGGCTGTGCACGCAGGAGGAGGGCGAGGTGAAGCGCGCCTTCCAGTGCTCCTACCACGCCTGGACCTACGGGCTGGACGGCAAGCTCGTGGCCGCGCCCAACCTCACCAGCATGCCCGACGTCGACCGGACCACCTACGGCCTGGTGAACGTCCACGTCCGCGAGTGGCTGGGCTACGTCTGGGTCTGCCTGGCCGAGGAGCCGCCGTCCTTCGAGGAGGACGTCATCGGGGCCGCGACCGAGCGGCTCGGCGACCCGAAGGCGATCGACCACTACCAGGCCGACGAGCTCGCGGTGGGCCGGCGGATCCGCTACGACGTGCGCGCCAACTGGAAGCTCATCGTCGAGAACTTCATGGAGTGCTACCACTGCGCCACCATCCACCCGGAACTGACGGACATGCTGCCGGAGTTCAAGAGCGGCTTCGCGGCGCAGTACTACGTGGGCCACGGGGCCGAGTTCGCCGAGGAGGCGGAGGGGTTCACCGTGGACGGCAGCGCGGGCGTGGCGCGGATCCCGGGCGTGACGCAGGAGCAGGACCGCCGCTACTACGCCATCACCGTCAAGCCGCAGGTGTTCGTCAACCTCGTGCCGGACCAGGTGATCGTGCTGCGGATGATCCCGCTCGCCGCGGACCACACGATCGTCGAGTGCGACTGGCTGTTCCTGCGCGACGTGGTGGACTCCGGCGCCGACCTGGACCGCTCCGTGGAGCTGTTCCACCGGGTGAACACCCAGGACTTCGAGGCCTGCGAGCGCTGCCAGCCCGCGATGGACTCGCGCGCCTACGCGCGCGGTGGTGTGTTGGTGCCCAGTGAGCACCACATCGGGGCGTTCCATGATTGGGTGGCGGCAAGGCTCAGCAACTGACCCATCCGTCGTCGCCACAACGCTGTAGTCCCCCAACGAGGTACGAAAGGTGTCGCGTCATGCCGCAGCAGGTCCGAGGAGTCATCGCCCCCGGCAAGGGAGAGCCGGTGCGCGTCGAGACGATCGTCGTGCCCGACCCCGGGCCCGGCGAGGCCGTGGTCGCCGTGCAGGCCTGCGGGGTGTGCCACACCGACCTGCACTACCGCGAGGGCGGCATCAACGACGACTTCCCCTTCCTGCTCGGCCACGAGGCCGCCGGAATCGTGGAGTCGGTCGGCGCGGGCGTCACCGAGGTCGCGCCGGGCGACTTCGTCATCCTCAACTGGCGTGCGGTCTGCGGGCAGTGCCGCGCATGTCTGCGGGGCCGCCCCTGGTACTGCTTCAACACGCACAACGCGCGGCAGAAGATGACGCTGGCCGAGACCGGGCAGGAGCTCTCCCCCGCGCTCGGGATCGGGGCCTTCGCCGAGAAGACCCTCGTGGCGGCCGGGCAGTGCACCAAGGTCGACCCGGCGGCCTCCCCGGCCGTCGCCGGCCTGCTGGGGTGTGGCGTGATGGCCGGGCTCGGCGCGGCGCTGAACACCGGCAACGTCTCGCGCGGCGACACCGTCGCCGTGATCGGCTGCGGCGGCGTCGGCGGTGCGGCGATCATGGGCTCCCGGCTGGCGGGCGCGTCGAAGATCATCGCCGTGGACGTCGACGAGCGAAAGCTGGCGACCGCGGAGCGGCTCGGTGCCACCCACACCGTCCTGTCCGGCGCGGGCCGGGGCGACGTCGTCGAGGCGATCCAGTCGCTGACCGGCGGCTTCGGCGCGGACGTCGTCGTCGACGCGGTCGGCCGGCCCGAGACGTACCGTCAGGCCTTCTACGCCCGCGACCTCGCCGGGACGGTCGTGCTGGTCGGCGTGCCGACGCCGGAGATGCGGCTGGAGTTGCCGCTGCTGGACGTCTTCGGGCGCGGCGGCGCGCTCAAGTCGTCCTGGTACGGGGACTGCCTGCCCTCGCGCGACTTCCCGATGCTGATCGACCTGTATCTGCAGGGCCGGCTGGACCTGGACGCGTTCGTCACCGAGACCATCGCGCTGGACCGGGTCGAGCAGGCCTTCGCGCGGATGCACGACGGGGACGTGCTGCGCTCGGTGGTGGTCTTCTGATGGCGGCCCGCGTCGACCACCTGGTGACCTCCGGTGTCTTCACCCTGGACGGCGGCAGTTGGGAGGTGGACAACAACGTCTGGCTGGTCGGGGACGACCACTCCGTGGTGGTCGTCGACCCGGCCCACGACGCCGAGGCGATCCTGCGCGCCGTGGGCCGCCGCGAGGTCACCGCGGTGGTGTGCACGCACGCGCACAACGACCACGTCAACGCGGCGCCGGAGCTGGCCGACCGCACCGACGCGCCGATCCTGCTCCACCCGGACGACCTGCCGCTGTGGCGGCAGACCCATCCGGACCGGAAGCCCGATCGCGACCTCGCCGACGGCCAGGTGCTCACCGTCGCGGGCACCGAGCTCCACATCCTGCACACGCCGGGACACGCGCCGGGCGCCGTCTGCCTCTACGCGCCGGGGCTGGCCACCGTGCTGACGGGCGACACCCTCTTCGCGGGCGGCCCGGGCGCCACGGGGCGGTCCTTCTCGGACTTCCCCACCATCGTCCGCTCCATCGCCGACCGTCTGCTGACCCTCCCCCCGGACACCCTGGTCCGCACCGGGCACGGCGCCGACACGACGATCGGCGCGGAGGCGCCGCACCTGCAGGAGTGGATCGCCCGGGGACACTGACCGCAGGAACACGGCGTCCGTCAGTGCGTGGTGCACGCCCAGACGACCCAGTGGCCGCCGCCCGCGTTGGAGACGGCGTCGTCCTTGGCCGCCTGCTCGCTGTCGCCGTTCCCGCCCCAGTACAGATTGGTCGAGGGGTTGTACGCCACCGCTCCACAGCCGTTGACGAAGCGCGTGAGGATCTTGCAGTTGGAGCGCGGGCACTCGTCCAGCGCCTTCTGGTCGGCGGCGTCCTGGGTACTCGCGTCCCAGGATCTGCCGTCGCTGCCGTCCTGCGACACGGCGATCGCCCCGTAGTAGTACGTCGGCGGCGGAGGCGGAGCCACGTAGGTGGGCTCTGCGGTGGTGGGGTCCGGCGTGGGCGTGTCGGTCTGGGTCGGCACGGGGTCCGTCGGCGTGGAGGTGTCCGTGGTGGAGGTGTCCGTGGGCTCCGGGCTGCTGGTGTCGGTGTACGAGGCGACCGGTGCGGGCGCCGCGCTCGCGGCGAGGGAGTGCAGCGGGTACGCGGCGAGCAGGGTGATCACCAGCACGGCCCCGATGATCCCGGCGAGGACACCGGCCAGCCTGCCTCCGGCGGACGTCGACGCCGGTTGCGGCGGGCCGGGCGGCGTCGCCGGTCCCCAAGGACCGCCGGCGCCGGGCCCGCCGGGCGGTTCGGTGGGACCGCCGGGCGGACCCGGCGGTCCGGGCGGCGGCATGGCGGGGCCGAACCCGCCGGGCGGTCCGGCAGGGCCGAATCCGCCGGGCGGCGTGGAGCCGCCTGGGCTGTGCGGAGCACCGGCGGGCTCGGTCGGGGTGTACGGCGCACCGGCGGGCTCCGTCGGCGTGTACGGCGCACCAGCGGGCTCGGTGGGCGTGTACGGCACACCGGCGGGCTCGGGAGGGACGGCGTCCCTCGGGGTTGCGCGCGGGTCGTCGTCCGTCATCGCGTGTCCGCCTCCTCTTTCGTCCGTGCGATGCTGCCTCGTTCTGCCACCGAGCCTGCCGCCGTGCGTCGTGCCGTCACCAGAGCAGCAACCGGCCATTTATGACCTGTCGTCCGACCGGGCACGATGCGCGCGATGGCGGGCAGACCGATCCCCGAGAGCGTAGTGCAACAGCCCGGGCCGGACGGCGGGCCGTGTCAGCCCTCGATCACCGCTGGATTCGCGGGTGGCGCGTCCCAGTCGTCGGTGTTCGCGACGAACGGGTAGCGGGTGCGGGTGCGGCGGTTTCGGGAGGAGCCCCCGCCCGGTGCGCCCGAGGGTCGCAGCCCCTCCCCCGCCGCTGCGCCCGGCTCGGGTTCGGTCTCGGCGGAGCCGGTCCGGCGGGTCTCGGGCGCGGACGCGCGGGCCGTGGGTGAGACCTCGGGCGGCGGGGCGCCCACCCAGCCGGTCGTGGTGGTCGGCGCCGCCGTGGCGCCGGGCCCCAGGCCGGCGCCGGGCAGGCCGGCCCCGACGGCGCCTGTCCCGGCGCGCAGTCGGCCCTCGCCGTCCAGGCCGGCCTGGACGGCCCCGGGCGCCGTCGCGGGCGCGGAAGGCCACGCGCCGTGGGTGTGCGCGGTCGTCGGGGGCTTGGGCGGGTGGTTCAGCCGCGCCGTCGCGTCGTTGTAGGCGACCCCCAGCCGCTCCATCACCACGACGGCCTGCTGCCGGGCCTGCTCGGGCGCGGACAGCTGTGCGCCGTCAGCGGCCAGGGCGTGCGCGAGCCCGTGCCGGGCGGCGTCGGTCTTGAACTGCCAGTCCGTGGTCTGGGAGGTGACGGCGCGCAGGACCGTGCCGAGCAGGCCCGGGTCCGCCGGCATGTCGGCCCGCGCGCGGGTGAGCGCGGTCGCGACGCCTCCGGTCGCGGTCGCGGCGTTCGCGGCGTGGGCGGCTCCGTTGGTCAGGCTCGTGTGCAGGGTCGCGGTCTGGCGGCGGAACGCGTCGGCGGCGGGGCCGTTCCAGTGGTCGAGCAGGTTGCCGGCGTGGATGGTGAGTTGGGCCGCGGTCTCCTGCAGTTCGTCGTGCAGGTGCTGCCAGTGGTCGGCGACGCCCTGGACGGCGGCGGGGTCGGCGGTCTCGATCATGGCGCTCAGCGCCTCGACGGTCGGCACCGCCTCGAAGTCGGTGGTGAAGGTGCCGGCGTGGTGGTTGCCGCCCCGGTTGGCCCGCAGCACCTTGTTCCACAGCGTGTCGGCCAACTGTTGCGCGTCGACGACCTGGAGGACGGCGCCGACCACACCGGACAGCGCGCCCTCGACCGCGCCGACGACCTCGCCGGCCGCGTCGGCCTGGGGGGAGAAGTCGCTCACGCCGTCCTCCCGAAGCCCGCGGTGGTCCCCTGCTCCTGCTCGAGGTAGCGCCGGTGGACCTGCTCGGTCCGGTCGGTGACCTCCTGCAGCATGCCGCCGAGGATCTCCACCATGGCCTTGAGCGAGGTCTGCATCTCGACATGGGCGCCGTGCAGGCTGTCGGCCTCCAGGAAGTCCGGAGAGCCGAGCTGCGCCCGGCTCAGGCCGGTCTGGTAGTCGGCGATCTGGCGCTTGCCCTCCATGGCGTCGGTGATGCCCTGGAGCTTGAGCACCGTCTCCCTCAGGAAGTCGACGTCGACCTGGTACCCGCTCACTCTTCCCCCCCGCTCTCTCTGTCGGTTCGCCCTCGGTCCGGTCCGGTGATCCGCTGCCTCCACCGTGACCGGGCGGGGCCGGACAGGAACAGGTCAGCCGACCGGTCACATACGTCCGGTCACCGATGAACACCGCTGACCTGGGCATTGCCGGGCTCAGTGCCCGCTCAGCCAGGCCAGGACGAGCGCCGCGAGCAGCAGGAGGGCCAGGCAGAGGAGCACCAGGCACCCCTGGCCGACGTCGCTCCACCGGTGCCGTCTCTCCCGGTGACCGCCCGGGACGACGCCGGCGTGCCACCGCGCGTAGTGCCGCAGTTGGGCCAGGCGGCCCGCCGGCTCGTCGGCCCAAGGCGTCTTGTATCCGCACTCCCCGCACCAGTAGCGGTACTTCAAGGCGACCTCCTGCCGCGGCCGAACTGCGCAGATCCTCGTGGGGCGGCTCGTATGACGCCAGGTCAGAGGACCGGCCATGGATGGCCGGTGGGCGCGCTAGGGTTCACGCGAACGATCTACTGGTGCGTAAGGAGCCGTGGTGACGGAGCTGGGCACTGCTCTACGGGGGTTGCGGGCGGCCGCTGGGCTGACGCAGGAGCAGTTGGCGGAGCGCTCGGGGGTGAGCGTGCGCACCATCCGCCGACTGGAGACCGGTGCTCTGCCTGATCCCCGGCTGACGACGCTCAACCAGCTGGCAGCCGCGCTCGGGGTGCCGCCGCAGGCGCTGCAGCCGTCCCCCGGCGACGGCACCGGGGGCGGCAACACCGACGCGGAGAGGCCTGCCGCGCCGAGGCCCGCGCCCGCTTTCCCGTTCCAGGTGCACGGCGCTCTCGAGGAGGCGGCCGGGGAACTGGCGCGGGAGGTGCGGCGCCGCTGGCGCCGCGAGGAGGAGCAGCAGCGCGTCCGGGACCCGTTCGTCCTCCCGGTGCGGTGGCGTCCGGCGACCTCGGACCTGGTGGACCGGTGGGACAACATCCAGCGGCTGGGCCCCGGGGAGGCCGCCGAACCGCTGGACCTGTCGGGCGAGCTGCCGGACGTGGCCCAGGCGTACCGGCGCATCCCCTCGGAACGCCTGCTGATCCTGGGCCGGGCGGGAGCCGGCAAGTCCGTGCTGGCGGTCCGGCTCGTGCTGGACCTCCTGGAGACCGGCCACACGCGGGTGCCGGTGATCTTCAGCCTGGGGGCCTGGGACCCGTCCACGGCGTCCCTGCCGGACTGGCTGGTCGGCCAGCTGCTGCGCGACCACCCGCATCTGGCCCGCCGCACCCCGGGCGGCACGCGCTCCCTGGCCGAGGCGCTGGTCCACAGCGACGTCGTGCTGCCCGTGCTCGACGGCTTCGACGAGATCGCCGAGGGACTACGGCCGGCGGCGCTGCGGGAACTGACCACGACCTCCACGGCGCTCGTGCTGACCAGCAGGCGGGCCGAGTTCGCGGACGCGGTCCGCGTCACCGGGACCCCGCTCGCCTGGGCCGCGGGCATCGAACTGGGTGACATCACGCCCGACGACCTGGCGCACTACCTGCCGCGAACGGCCCTCAACGACGGCCCCGGGGGCTGGGACGCGGTCCTGACGGTGGCTCAGGAACCGGCCGGTGCCGACGGGTCGCGCGTCACCGAGGCGCTCAGCACCCCGCTCATGGTCGCCCTGGCCCGCGTCCTGTACAGCGACACGACCCACCAGGAGTCGGCCGACCTCCTGGACACCACCCGGTTCCCCGACGCCCGCGCCCTCGAGGAGCACCTCGTGGCGGGTTTCGTGCCCACCCTCTACCGCGGTCGCGCCCCCGAGCAGCCCGCCGCGCCTCGCGCTCGGCGGACCCGGTCCTGGACCTCGGAGCAGGCCGGACGCTGGCTCAGCCACCTCGCCCACGGCCTGGCCGTCCCCGAGGCCAACCGGCAGGATCTGGCCTGGTGGCAGATAGGCGACACCCTGCGTCGTTCGTCCCGCATCCTCGCGGTCGTCCTGTCGACCGCCGTCTGCCTGACCGTCGCCACCTGGCTGATGGGGACGTTGACGCCGCTCTCCGCGGTCCAGGACGTCCTCCTCGGCCTCCTGGTGGGGCCGGCGGCCGGCCTGGCCTTCGGCTGCACCTACGCCCTCACGATCAGACCCGGCGGCCGGCCCGGCATCGAACCCTCCCGCACCCGGCTCCGCCTGCGCGGCCACCAGTCGATGGCCCGCCGCTCCCGCCGGACACTGACCACCCAGCTCGGGGCGGTGCTGCTCGGGGGGTTCGTCATGGGGGCCGGCACGGCGGTGGCCATCACCCTGGAGCGCAGCCTGTTCTACGGCTTCTCGCTCACCGCCCCAGGAGTCCGGGAGTTCACCCTCGTCAACATCGTCGTCTTCGGACTCGTCTTCGGGATCGCGGCGACCCTGGTCTTCGGCCTGCTCGCCACCTTCGAGACGCCGCTGGACACCCGTTCCGCCGCGACCCCGTCCGCGTTCCTCGCCGCGAACCGGGCCGAGGCGGGCCGACAACTCCTCATCCTGGGCCCGCTGCTGACCCTGTCGATCTTCGTCGTGGGCCAGGCGGTCATCACCACCTTCCAGGGCACCCTCGGCCCCCTGGTCTGGGGCGCGGGCGGCCTCGAGGTCGGCGCGATCGGCGGGGTGGGCGGCGCCACCGCCTACGTGCTCACCTTCACCGCCTGGGGCCAGTGGCTGGTCCTGGTCCGGTTCTGGCTTCCGCTGACCGGCCGACTCCCCTGGGACACCGCCGCCTTCCTCGACGACGCCTACCGACGCGGCGCGCTGCGCCGCTGCGGCGCGGTCTACCAGTTCCGCCACATCCGCCTCCAGCACCACCTCGCCCGCGCGCACCGCGAGCGCGAGGGCCACTTCACCGACGCCGACCTCGCCGATCCGCCGTCCCTCGTGGGCGAGCGGCAGCCCTGAGCCGGGAGGGTGCGAGCGGTCACGGCGGAAACCGGTTCGCAATCGCCGTGACGATCGCTTCCGGCGCGTGCTCCTGGACGAAGTGCCGCACGTGCGGCAGCTCGACCACCTCGAGATCCGCGAAGGCGGCCCGCATGCGCGGGAGGCAGGCGTGCGGGCGGAACACCATGTCCCGCATGCCCCACACCACCAGCGCGGGCTTGTCGCCGAGCTGGGCGGGCACGTCCCGGGCGAGCCGGGCCAGCAGCGGTCGCGCGGCGCGGATCTCCCTCGGCATGACGGCGAGTCCGCGACGGGCCTCGGGGCTGGGCTGCACCGCGCGGTAGTGGTCGGCCTCGGCCGCGCTGAGCCCGGACCCAAGCTCCGCGAGCAGGACGCGCTCGACCAGGAAGTTCCGTTCGAGGATGCGCCGTTGCATCGGACGGCTGCTCATGACGGAGCTGAACGCCCGGTTCGCCATCGCGTCGATCGGCCAGAACGCGGTGTTGCCCAGCGCGATCCCCCGCACCCGCTCGGCCCGGTCTGTGACCGCGCCCAAACCGATGGGGCCACCCCAGTCCTGCCCCATCAGGACGAAGTCCTCGAGCTGCAGGTGATCGATCAACTCACCCAGGACTGCGGTGTGTTCGGCGACGGTGTAGCCGAAGCCCACAGGACGCTCGGACAGTCCGAAACCCAGGTGGTCGACGGCGACGCACCGGTACCGGCCGCGCAGGCCCTTGATGATGTGCCGGTAGAGGAAGCTCCACGTCGGCGCGCCGTGACAGAACAGGAGCGTGGCCGGTCCGGTCCCCTCGTCGACGTAGTGGACCCGTCCGGCGGACGAGTCGAACCAGCGCGAACCGAACGGGTAGAGAGCCCTGTCGGGAACGAAGTCGATCAGCATGTGCACCCCTCCCTCGCCCACCACACTACAGGCGTAGTGGCCGCGGGGCCGGTCGGGCAAGGAAACGCGAAGTCCCCCGTCGCTGGCGCGACGGGGGACCACGTGGGTGTGCGCGTCTGCGTTCAGCGCACGATGGTGACGGTGACCGGGGCGGACTCCGTCTCCACCCAGGTCTTGCCGCCCCACGAGTGCTGCACGCCCTCCAGGACGCCACGCACCTGCAGTACCCCCTGGTGCCCGGCGCGCACCTTGCCGAACGAGGACGCGTCCTGGCGCGACGCGTCGACGGTGCGGCCGCAGAAGACGTTCTGCCAGGCGCCGCGGGTGCCGTAGCGCTCCTGGACGCAGAAGCGCTGCCAGCCGACGGAGTCGGAGATGCCGCTGCCGCTCACGTTGAACCACTGGCCGACGTGCTGGGTGTGCGGGCTGACGTGGAAGTCGATGCTGCTCTTGGCCGACGCGGTGCCGATCCCGGCGACCGCGACGGTGCCGGCCGTGACGCCGACGGCGAGCATTCGGGCAATGGACTGGAACACTGTGAACCCCCTAGGTGATCCGTTCACCAACAACTGCCCACACGCGACCCACAGGCCGCCGGTTGCCACACCCCGGCGAATCCGGCCGGTCGGCGGGGGTCCCCCGCCAACCGGCCCCCCGCCGCCCGGACTTCAGGGGGGTGAGGGGCCTGCGGGCCTCAGGGGCGGCGTCGGGAACGGAGCCACTCGGCCGGGTTCCACTCGACGCCCGTCGCCCCGACCGGCTCGAAGGTGATCTCCGGGTCGTCGCTCTGGACCAGGCCGAGCACGCGCTGCCGACGCACCGCCGCTGCTCGTCCGTGGTCGGCCAGGATGTCGAGGACGATCTGCGCCTCACGCGGGCAGCCCCGCGCGAAGCGGTCGTAGTGGGTGAACGCGAGGACGAAGCCGACGGAGTCCGCCGGGACCCCGTACTCGCCGGCGACGACGTCGCGCAGGCAGTCGTTCAGCGCGTCGAGGTTGTGGCCGTAGTAGTCGGGGAAGTCCAGGGCCACCGCGAGGTCCTGGTGCATGGCGTCCACGGTGGTCCAGCCGGAGGCATCCACTTCGACGACGGCGAAGTGCTGCTCACGAAGCCGCTCGACCGTCCGGTCGAAGACCTCCTGACGCCAGTACAGCGTCACGAAGGTGTTGCCGGCCAACTCCCGATAGAGACCCTCGGCCAGAGGGATGGCCGAGCCGGTCCAGGACCCCGGTTCGGTGAGCCTGGCCTTCACCTGGTGGTTGTGGTCGGCATGATCGATGACTTCTCCGGACACCCGCTCTCCGAGCTCGGGCAGGATCGCGTCGACGGGCATCGTGGTGATCTCGGCCAGGCCGACCACGTCAGGGTGATGGTCGAAACGGAGGAAAACCCCGAAAGGCCGTCGCCCGACGACCTCGCCCGTGAACGCCGTGCCGACAGGGAACACGTGACGGACAGTCGGCCAGGCAGCGCGGATGCGAGCCGCCTGCTCGGCGTCGCCGGCGGGCCAGGAGAACTCACTCATGGGCCGATCATCGCATTCTCCCCCACTCCCGTGGCCGTGCTGGGAGGTGACCGTTCCTCGGCATCAAGGCGGTCGTCCCGGCGATGCGCGAGGCGGGCGGTGGATCGATCGTCAACATCTCCCCGTCGCTCCGGTGCTCGGCGCGGACGCCGGGGCACGGGAGTGGCCGAACGTGCCGCTGCGCCGAATGGGCCGGCCCGAGGAGGTGGCCTCGATGGTGCTGTATCGGGCGTCTGACGCCTCGTCCTACGTGACCGGCGCGGAATTCGTCGTCGACGGCGGACTGACCACCCGATGAGCGCGCACGATCCGCTCAGGTGTGACGTGGTTCACATCCAAGCCCTGTCACGCGCGACCCGGGTCGTCTGTCCCATGGGCGTCACCGGCAGCGAGGTCGGTGCGCGACCCTGGGAGATCGAGATGGGCAACGGCCACCGCATCGTCATCGTCGGCGCCGGCTACACGGGCCTGTTCACCGCCGTCCGACTGGCGCACCGCACGCGCGGGACGGGCACGGAGATCACCCTGGTGAACCCGTCGAGCCGGTTCGTCGAGCGGCTGCGGATGCACCAGTTGGCCGCCGGGCAGCAGCTGGCGGACCACCGGATCCCCGACCTGCTGGCCGGCACGGGCGTCCGGTTCGTGCCGGGCACGGTCACCGCCATCGACCCGGAGCGCCGGACCGCCACCGTCGACGGAGCCGGGGCACTGCCCTACGACACGCTCGTCTACGCGCTCGGGAGCTCGACCGACACCAGCAACGTCCCCGGCGCCGACACCCACGCGTTCACGCTCAACAGCCCCGAGGTCGCCGGCCGGTTCGCCGCGCGGCTGACCGAGGTGGCGGCGGCCGGCGGCAGCGTGAGCGTCTGCGGCGGCGGCCTGACCGGGATCGAGGCCGCCGCCGAGATCGCCGAGAGCCACCCCGGCCTGCATGTCACGCTGATCAGCGCCGACGAGCCCGGCGCCATGATGGGCGCCACGGCCCGCGCCTACCTGCTCCGCGCGCTGGACCGTCTCGGGGTCACCCTGGAGACCGGCGCCCGGATCGGCAAGGTGCTGCCCGACGCCGTCGAGCTGGCCGACGGCCGGCTCGTCCAGAGCGACGTCTGTCTGTGGACGGCCGGCGTCAGGGTGTCGCCGCTGGCCGCCGAGGCGGGGATCACCACGGACGAGCGCGGCCTGATCCAGGTCGACGCCACGCTGCGGTCGGTCTCCCACCCGGAGATCCTCGCGATCGGCGACGCGGCCGCGGTCCGCCTGGCCTGGGGGCCGCTCCACGGCACCTGCCAGAGCGGACTGCCCACCGCGCAGCACGCCGCCGACACCATCGCCCGGCTGCTGCGCGGCAAGGCCGCGAAGCCCTTCCGCTTCGGCTACTTCCACCAGCCGGTCAGTCTCGGCCGCCGGGACGCGGTGATCCAGTTCACCAAGGCCGACGAGACCCCGCGTCGCCTGCACCTCACCGGCCGCTTCGCCGTGGCGTACAAGGAGACGGTCAGCGGCAGTCCGCTGCTGACCTACCGGCTCAGCAAGCGCGTGAACGTCACCACGGCCGTCTCCAAGGGCGGCCGTGCCACCCGCACGCCCGCGGCGTGAAGCCCCGGCGACGGGAGCGAACGGCTGACGTCCGCTCAGGCCTGTCCGGCCGTCAGCTGGGCGACGGTCGGGTGGTCCGGATCTCGACGGCGGTCACGGGGCCGTCACCGCCTCGAGGTCGGCGAGCAGCTCGGACGCGGCGATCGGGTCGAGGTCGCCGAACAGGTGGGTGTAGTCCCACCGCGGCATGTGGTCCCCGGGTGAGGCGGCCAGCCACACGGTTTCGAAGGTCTGGTCCGGGAACTCGTTGACCATGCCGACGGCGATCCCCATGCTCAGCTCGATGACCAGGTAGCAGCCGTCAGCGAGCTTCTTGGAGAACCAGCGTTCGACGCCCGCGTCCTGCGGCTCCCCGCGCTCCCAGCCGCGCTTGGTCAGGCCGAGCAGCCGCCCGACCGGCACGGTGCAGCCCTCGAACCGCTCAAGGCGGTTGGCGTTCGCCTCCTTCGGCGTCAGGTGCCGGACGGCGCGGCCGAGCTGGTTGAACGGCTGCAGGATCTCGTAGCCGGCGAAGAGCTCCGACCAGGGCGCGAGGGCGTCGCCCAGGTGCAGCGGATGAGCCAGCCGGACGGTCGCGTCCTCGGCGAGCACGAACTCGTCGTCGTTCACGTCGGCGAAGCCGCGGTCCTCGGCCACGCGGAACGCCGTGGGCGCCCCGCCTTCGGCGGCGTCGGCGAGCCAGACCAGGCGCCGCACCAGGTGCCAGACCAGCGGGTGCCGCACGAACAGCTCACGGAACTCGCCGGCCGTCCAGGTCCGCTGCGCCACCATCGCCGCCTCCAGGCGGCGGATCTGGTCGGAGGCGATGGTGCGGACGTCCTTCTTCAGCCCCATGAAGCGCTTGCGCTCCGCCGGGGCGAGCTCCTGGTCGTCCTTGACCCCGGGGGCAGGCAGATCCTTGCGGCGCTTGCCGTCCGCGTCCAGTACGAAGGGACGCAGCTGCTCGTCGAAGCCCACCGTGAACCGGCGCGGGCCGTAGTCGATGACGGTGGTGCCGTCCGACTCCAGGCCGAGATCGGGGACCAGGCGGTCCGACAGCTGGTCGCCGGTCAGCCCGAGGCCCTCGGCCACCTCGGCGATCTTCTCCTGGGCGCGCACCTTGAGCGCCTTGAACTTCACCCGCTGGGCTATGCCGTGCAGGTGCAGCAGGGCCACGTCCGTGCCGATCCCGGCCAGGACGTCCAGACCCTCGACCGCGCGGTGGTGGGCGCCCTGCCCGGGCCAGTCACGCAGGATCGGCGTGAGCCGGCGCACCGTCCCGTCGTCGCCAAGGGTGCCTTGCGCGTGCAGGACCCAGCTCTCCTTGGCCGGCATCGCGGCCTGGCGCCACTCCTCGAACAGTGCCCAGACGAACGCGGCGAGCGAGTCGGCACGACAGCTGTCGGTGACGACCGCGAGGCCGGCGTACGGCTCGCCCGGCTTGGACAGCGCGAGCATCGTCAGCACGTGGAAGACGGCGGCCTCGGGCAGCGCCTCGCCCGAGTGGAGCAGGATCTGCGGCAGCACGGCCGGCTGCACCCAGGCGGGAAGCTCCGGCATCCGCGCCGGCAGCGCGTTCTCCAGCGGGTCGGCGCTGAGCGCCGCGGCAACGATCTGTGCCGCCTCGTCACCGTAGCGGGCGGCCACGGCGGCCAGGACCGTCTCGGCGCCCTGCTCGGCCGCCACGGTGCGCAGCGCCTGCTCCGCCGCCCGGCGCGGGGCTCCCGCCCGGCCGACCGCGTCGGGAACCATCAGCAGCCCGGCGGCGATCCCGTGCCGGGCGAACCAGGAACGGGCTGTGACCTGCATCGACTTGAGCCGGACCAGGGCGCTCGCCATCACCCGAGCCGCCCTGACGTCGAGGACCGGCATCAGCAGCCGCCCGAGGTTCGCCGGCTGACGCTCCGCCACCCAGACCGCCATCGTGACGGCCGCCGACTCGTACTTGGCCACCACGGCGGGAAGCCAGTCGCTGCCACCCCACAGCTCCTCGGGCCGCCACTGCTCCACCCACGGCGCCAGTACGTCGACGGGCCCCTGGTGGAGCAGGATGGCCGCCTGCCAGAGGCTGCCGCTCGGCCCGAGGCGCTGGGCCGCCTCCTGGGCCCAGTCCGTCGACTGCGGGGGGTACCTCCAGCCCGCCGCGTAGTCGAGCACCGACCACCGCTCGCGCTCACCCTCCCGCCAGGTCACGGTCGAGGTGCTGTCGGGTTCGAGCCCGGCCAGCACCCGCGCCTTGGCCGGCGCTCGCTTGCGGGTCCAGGGCGGCGTCACCAGCAGCGGGGGCAGCGCCTCGGGGGCTGCTTCGGCCACCCGCTCACGGGCCCCGTCGAGCGAACGGACCAGCTCCGCCTCGGCCGCGTCGAGCTGCTGCAGCAGCTCCGGCAGGTGCGCGCTGTGGAGCATCACGTGGGTGTTGAGGAGCTGACGTGCCGCCGGCGCGTTCTTCCCGTCCTTGAGCACCGTTTCGGCGAGCAGCCGCGTGGCCCTGCGGGGATAGCGCAGCATGGCCTCCTGGACCGCCGGCCGGACCAGCTTGTCGTCCAGCCGGTCCAGCAGCAGCCGGAACGCCTCGTCCGTGGGGAAGCGGGTGACCGCCGTGATCAGGCTGCGGCGGTGATCGGCGTCCCCGGCGCGGTCGACGGCCACGTCCAGAAGCCCCGCACAGGCCGTGCCCACACCGTCGGCGAGGGTGGCGATCAGTCCGGTGGTCCAGGCGCGCCAGCCGAGTTGGGGAGCGGGCCCGAGCCGATCCAGCTGCGCCGGGTCGTCGAGAGCGGACAGGAGCAGCAGGCGCAGGTCGACTCCGGCCGCGCCGTAACCGGGCTCGTCCGCGAGGCACGCGTCCATCCACCCCGGCGTGCCGGGTGCGAGATAGGCCGCCACCGCGCGCCGCCGGGGCGTGGTGCGGCACTCCTCCAGGGCGAGGACGGCCTCGCGGTAGGCCTCCTCGTCGGCGGTGGCCAGCAGCGCGCGCAGCCGGTCCGCCAGGGGCAGCACGATGTGCGTGGAGAACCTGTCGGTCTCGCCCCGCAGCAGCAGCGGAGGCAGGTGGCGCTGCCCGTACCCTCGCCACCCGCAGTTGACGTCGAAGGCCGCGACGACGGCGCGGGCGGCGAACGGGAGCCCGTGCAGGGCCGTCCAGCCGTCGACGCACTGGACGGCGAGGGCGTCCTCGGCTCCGTGCTGGGTGATGACGCACGGCACGACGGCGGCCCCGAGCGGGTCGGCCTCCCCCGCCAGGAAGGCCCGGCCCGCGCGCACCAGCGTCGGATGGGCCTCGCTGCTGCTGAACACCTGCTCGATCCAGGCCAGTTCGCCGTCGGTCCGCTCCTGGAGCCGGGCCGCCGCGTCGGCCGCCGGGGCGGCGACGGTCCGCAGCGCCCCGCCGCGCCGCGGCAGGACCAGGCGGCGCCACGAACTCGGCATCACGAACGTGTCCTCGTCGGGCAGCCCTGCCTCCGGGCCATCCTGATCGACCGGCTCCGGGCCGGAGGGTGACGCCGCCGCGGCGGCCTCGGTGTAGCCCTTCTGCTCCTTCTCGGCGACCAGCTTGGCGAAGTGCGCCTCCGCCGCCTCGGCGGAGGCGAGTTCCCTCGCCTGGGTGCGCCCCTCCGTGCCGATGCGTCCATAACGCACCGTCACGTTCACGCCCTCGACCGCCGCCTCCCAGAACTTCGACGACCCGCCACCGACCAGCTCCCAGCGCCGCACCGCTCCTCCTCCACGCCATGGCGAACACCGGGTGCAGGACCCAACCGGTGATCAGTCGGCGTCACCCTAACGGCGGGCTCTGACAGACGATCCCCCCGGAGCACCTGATCAGCGCGCGCCGTAGACGGGCTGGGGTGGTTCGGACTTGGCGAGGAGGGTGCGGGCGGCCTCACCGGCCTCGGCGGGGGTCCAGCGGGCGGCCTTGTCGGCGGTGGGGCCGGGGCGCCAGCCCTCCATGACGGTGATCCGGCCGCCCTCGGCCTCGAAGACACGGCCGGTGACCCCGGCCGAGGCGTCCGAGCCGAGCCAGACCACGAGTGGGGAGACGTTCTCGGGCGCCATCGCGTCGAAGGCCCCAGCGGTGGGCGCGGCCATGGCGTCGGCGAAGGCCTGCTCGGTCATGCGGGTGCGCGCGGCCGGGGCGATCGCGTTGACCTGTACCCCGTAGCGGCCCATCTCGGCGGCGGCGACCAGGGTGAGTCCGATGATCCCGGCCTTGGCGGCGGAGTAGTTGCCCTGGCCGACGCTGCCCAGCAGGCCCGCGCCGGAGCTGGTGTTGACGACGCGGGCGGCCGGGGTGCGCCCCTCGCGGGCCTCGGCGCGCCAGTGGGCGGCGGCGTACTTGAGCGGCAGGAAGTGGCCCTTGAGGTGGACCCGCATGACGGCGTCCCAGTCGTCCTCGTCGAGGTTGACGAGCATCCGGTCGCGCAGGAAGCCGGCGTTGTTGACCAGCGTGTCGAGGCGGCCGAAGGCGTCGAGCGCGGTGGCGACCAGTGCCTGGGCGCCGTCGGCGGTGGCGATGTCGGAACCGTCGGCCACCGCCTTGCCGCCCAGCGCGCGGATCTCCTCGACGACGTGCTGCGCGGGCGTCTCCTCCCCGCGGGTGCCGTCCAGGCCGACGCCGAGGTCGTTGACCACGACCTTGGCGCCCTCGGCGGCGAACGCGAGCGCGTGGGCGCGGCCGAGGCCGCGGCCCGCTCCGGTGACGACGACGACGCGGCCGGCGCTGAGCTCGGTCATGTCTGCTCTCCTTCGTGCGGGTTGTTGACGGTGGCGGCGTCCAGGAACGCGGGGCGCTCGCCGCCGCCGTGGACGTGGAGGCTCGCGCCGCTGATGTAGCGGGCGCGGTCGGAGGCGAGGAAGACGCAGGCGTCGCCGACCTCGGCGGGCTCGGCGAGCCGGCCGAGCGGGACGGTGCGGCCGACGGCGGCGATGCCGGCCTCGTCCCCGTAGTGCAGGTGGGACAGTTCGGTGCGGACCATGCCGAGCACGACGGTGTTGACCCGCACCTCCGGCGCCCACTCCACGGCCATCGAGCGGGCGAGGTTGTCCAGGCCCGCCTTGGCGGCGCCGTAGGCGGCGGTGCCGGGGGACGGACGGGTGCCGCTGACGCTCCCGATCATGCTGATGCTGCCGCCGCCCTTCTGCCGGCGCATCACCTGGTACGCGGCGAGCGACGCGCTCAGCGGGGCGACGAGGTTGAGCTCGACGATCCGCGCCTGGCGGACCGGGTCGGCGTCGCCGAGCAGGCCGAAGGGCGTGCCGCCGGCGTTGTTGACCAGCGCGTCGAGGCGTCCGTACTCCTGCGCGACCTGGTCGAAGCCCTCCCGGACGGCCGAAGGGTCGCGCAGGTCGAGCCGGAGGAACCGGGCCGTCCTGCCGTCGACTTCGACCGGTGCGTCCGGTGGCCGCCGGGCGCAGACGACGACCTGTGCGCCCGCCGCGAGGAAGGCGCGGGCGATGCCGGCGCCCACGCCTCGCGTGCCGCCGGTGACGAGCGCGACCTGTTCGGACAGATCCGTTGCGGGCATCCGTCTCCTCCCGTACCTTCACACCTAACAAATGTTTGGTTGAAAGGTAGCTGATCCCGCCATGGCTGTCTCCACCTCGGCGCCCGAAAAGGGCGTGGCCGTTGTCACCGTCGCCTTCCCACCCGTCAACGCCCTTCCGGTGCAGGGCTGGTACGACCTCGCCAGCGCCGTCCGGGCCGCGGGCGCCGACCCGCAGGTGCGCTGCGTCGTCCTGGCCGCCGCCGGGCGCGGTTTCAACGCGGGCGTCGACATCAAGGAGATGCAGCGCTCCGCCGGTCACGACGCGCTGATCGGCGCCAACCGCGGCTGCTACGAGGCGTTCGCCGCCGTCTACGAGTGCGAGGTGCCGGTGGTGGCCGCCGTGCAGGGCTTCTGCCTGGGCGGCGGCATCGGCCTGGTGGGCAACGCGGACGCGATCGTGGCGAGCGAGGACGCCGCCTTCGGCCTGCCGGAGCTGGACCGGGGCGCACTCGGCGCGGCGACCCACCTCGCCCGGCTGGTCCCGCAGCACCTGATGCGCACCCTGTACTACACCTCACGCACCGTCAGCGCCCAGGAGCTGCACCGGCACGGCTCGGTCTGGCAGGTCGTGCCGCGCGAGGAGCTGGCGGACGCCGCACTGGAGCTGGCGCGGGAGATCGCGACCAAGGACGGCTACCTGATCCGGCTCGCCAAGGCCGCGATCAACGGCATCGATCCGGTGGACGTCCGCCGCAGCTACCGCTTCGAGCAGGGGTTCACCTTCGAGGCCAACCTCAGTGGCGTGGCCGACCGCCACCGGGAAGCCTTCGTGACCGGCAGCGCCGCCGGTGCCGGCAAGGAGGAAGAGCGTTGAGCGACAAGATCATGACGCCGGATCAGGTCGTCTCCCGCCTGGAGAGCGGGATGACGCTCGGCATCGGTGGCTGGGGTTCGCGTCGCAAGCCGATGGCCCTGGTCCGCGCCCTGCTCCGGTCCGAGGTCACCGATCTGACGGTGGTCTCCTACGGCGGCCCCGACGTCGGCCTGCTCGCCGCCGCCGGGAAGATCCGCAAGCTGGTGACCGCCTTCGTCACCCTGGACTCGATCCCGCTGGAACCGCACTTCCGCGCGGCCCGCGAGCGCGGCGCCTTCGACCTCGTCGAGCTGGACGAGTCGATGTTCATGTGGGGGCTGACCGCCGCCGCCCACCGCCTGCCCTTCCTGCCCACCCGGGCCGGTCTCGGCTCCGATGTCCTGCGGGTCAACCCACAGCTGCGGACCGTCACTTCGCCGTACGCGGACGGGGAGGAGCTGGTCGCCGTGCCGGCGCTGGAGCTGGACGCGGCCCTGGTCCACGTCAACGCCGCCGACGCCCGCGGCAACGGCCAGTACCTCGGCCCGGACCCGTACTTCGACGACCTGTTCTGCGCGGCCGCGCAGCAGGCCTACCTGTCCTGCGAGCGCATCGTCGACACCGCCGACCTGCTCAAGGCGGGCGCGCCGCAGACGCTGCTGATCAAGCGCGCCGACGTGACGGGGGTCGTGGAGACGCCGAACGGCGCCCACTTCACCTCCTGCGCGCCCGACTACGACCGCGACGAGGCCTTCCAACGCGCCTACGCGCAGGCCGCCGCCGATCCGGAGGCGTGGGCCGCCTTCGAGCGGCGCTTCCTCTCCGGGGACGAGGACGCCTACCAGGCCGCCGTGACGAACTTCCGCCAGGAGGCGCAGCGATGACCACCACCCGCGCCGAGTACTGCGTCGTGGCCTGCGCCGAGGCATGGCGCGGCGACGGCGAGATCCTGGCCACCCCGATGGGCACCGTGCCCACCATCGGCGCCCGGCTCGCCCGGCTGACCTTCTCCCCCGACCTGCTGCTGACCGACGGGGAGGCGATGTTCATCGGCGACGTCCCCGCGGTCGGCGCCAAGGCCGAGGTGGTCGAGGGCTGGCTGCCCTACCGGCAGCACCTGTCCATGGTGGCGGGCGGACGGCGGCACGTCATGATGGGCGCGAGCCAGATCGACCGGCACGGCAACCAGAACATCTCCTGCATCGGCGACTGGCCCCGGCCCACCCGCCAGCTGCTCGGCGTGCGCGGGGCACCGGTCAACACCGTCAACAACCCGACCAGCTACTGGATCCCCAAGCACTCGCCGCGGGTCTTCGTGGCGGCGGTGGACATGGTGTGCGGGGTCGGCTTCGACCGGGCGGCGGCCGCCGGGCCGGCCGCGAGCCGCTTCCACGGGCTGCGCGTCGTCGTCAGCGATCTCGGCGTCTTCGACTTCGAGACCCCGGACCGGACCATGCGGGTCCGCTCGCTGCACCCGGGCGTCGACGTCGAGCAGGTGCAGGCCGCGACCGGCTTCCCGCTGGCCGTGCCGGAGCAGGTGCCGACGACCCGGGAGCCCAGCGAGTCGGAGCTGCGCCTGATCCGTGAGGTGATCGATCCGAAGGGGCTGCGCGAGCGCGAGGTGCGCGCGTGAACTCCGCCGGGGGCTTCGAGACCGCCCTCACCAGGCTCGTCGGCGTCCGCCATCCGCTCGTGCAGACCGGCATGGGCTGGGTCGCCGGCCCGCGCCTGGTCTCGGCCACCGCGAACGCCGGCGCGCTCGGCATCCTCGCCTCGGCCACCATGACGACCGATCACCTGCGCGCGGCGGTGCGCGAGGTCAAGGAACGCACCGACGCGCCGTTCGGCGTCAATCTGCGGGCGGACGCGAGCGACGCCCGGGACCGGGTGCGGATCATCATCGAGGAGGGGGTGCGGGTCGCCTCCTTCGCCCTGGCCCCCTCCCGCGAGCTGATCGCCGAGCTCAAGGACGCCGGGGTCGTCGTCATCCCGTCCATCGGCGCCCGGCGGCACGCCGAGAAGGTCGCCGCGTGGGGCGCGGACGCCGTGGTGGTCCAGGGCGGTGAGGGCGGCGGACACACCGGCGCCGTCGCCACCACCGTGCTGCTGCCGCAGGTCGTCGACGCGGTCGACATCCCGGTGATCGCGGCGGGCGGCTTCCAGGACGGGCGCGGGCTGGTCGCCGCGCTGGCGTACGGCGCGGCCGGGGTCGCCATGGGCACCCGCTTCCTGCTCACCTCGGACTCCACAGTCCCGGACGTCGTCAAGGCCCGCTACCTCGCCGCGACCGTCCAGGACGTCACCGTCACGACCAAGGTGGACGGCCTCCCGCACCGGATGCTGCGCACGGAACTGGTCGACGGCCTGGAACGCTCCGGCCGCGCCGCCGCGCTGCTCCGCGCGGTGCGGCACGCCGCGGCGTTCCGCCGGATCTCCGGCATGACCTGGTCCGGCATGGTCCGCGACGGCCTGGCGATGAAACACGGCAAGGAGCTGACCTGGAGCCAGATCCTGCTGGCCGCCAACACCCCGATGATGCTCAAGGCCGCGATGGTCGACGGCCGCCCGGACCTGGGCGTGATGGCCGCCGGCCAGGTGGCGGGCCTGATCGAGGACCTGCCGTCGTGCAAGGAGCTGGTGGAACGGATCATGACCCAGGCCGCCGACACCCTGGCCGCCCTGCCGGGCCGGGGTTGAGGGTCCACCGGAGTGACCGCTCCACGCCATCGTCAATTTCATCTTGACGGGCGGGCCAGCGTCAACTTACTCTTGACGCATGAGCCCTCTCGACATCAATCTCGCTGACCTGATCACACGTCTCGACGAGGAACTCCGGGACGCCAACGACCTGAGCCGCATCAGTGAGGCGCGGCTTCGCGCCCAGACCCTGTCCGACCTCGGCGACCAGCTCATCGACCACTACGTCAGCAAGGCCAAGCAGAACGGCGCGTCCTGGACCGAGATCGGCGACGCCATCGGCGTGTCCAAGCAGGCCGCGCAGCAGCGCCACACGCCCTCCGCGTTCGAGGGGTTCACCAACCTGAACCGGCACGGCATCGTGCTGGCGCAGGAGGCCGCCCGCACGCACCGGCACGACTTCATCGGCACCGAACACCTGCTGCTCGGCCTGCTCGGCGAACCCCGGGGCCTCGCCTACGAGATGCTGGTGGCCAAGGCCGGCTCGGAGCAGCGCGTGCGCGAGGCGATCGAGGAGGCGATGGCGCCGGCCGGGGAGAAGGCGCTGCGGGGTCACATCCCGTTCCGGCCGGAGAGCAAGGAGGCCATCGACCAGGCGCGCCGCGCCTCGGCCGACCTCGGCCACGACTGGGTCGGCACCGAGCACACCCTGCTGGGCCTGATCCGCGGCGAGGGGAGCCCGGCCGCGCGGATCCTGCGCGGCCTGGGCTTCACCTCGGACGGGCTCCACGAGACGGTCAGGACCGAGGTCGCCGACCGGCGGGCCGCACGCGGCCGTTGACCGCGGCCTGCGCCCCGTGCGTCAGAGCCGCTCGATGACGGTGACGTTGGCCTGGCCGCCGCCCTCGCACATGGTCTGCAGGCCGTAGCGGCCGCCGGTGCGCTCCAGTTCATGGAGCAGCGTGGTCATCAGCTTGGTGCCGGTGGCGCCCAGCGGGTGGCCGAGGGCGATGGCGCCGCCGTTGACGTTGACCTTCTCCGGGTCCGCGCCGGTCTCCTTGAGCCACGCGAGGACGACGGAGGCGAAGGCCTCGTTGATCTCGACCAGGTCGATCTCGTCGAGGGTGAGGCCGGTCTTCTTCAGCGCGTGGGCGGTGGCCGGGATCGGCGCGGAGAGCATCCGGATCGGGTCCTCGCCGCGGACGGAGAGGTGGTGGATCCGGGCGCGCGGGGTCAACCCGTGCTCGCGCACCGCGCGTTCGGAGGCGAGCAGCAGCGCCGACGCGCCGTCGGAGACCTGCGAGGAGACCGCGGCCGTCAGCCGGCCGCCGTCGACGAGCGGCTTCAGGCCGGCCATCTTCTCCAGGGTGGTGTCGCGGCGCGGGCCCTCGTCGTGCCGGACGTCGCCGAAGGGGACGACCTCGCGGTCGAAGCGGCCCTCGTCGATCGCCCGGATCGCCCGCTGGTGGGAGCGGAGCGCGAACTCCTCCATCGCCTCGCGGGTGACACCCCACTTGGCGGCGATCAGCTCGGCGCCGTTGAACTGGTTGACGGGCTGGTCGCCGTAGCGGGCACGCCATCTCTCGCTGCCCGCGAACGGGCCGTCGGTCAGGCCGAGCGGTGTCGCGGCCTGACGGCTGGCGTAGGCGATGGGGATCAGGGACATGTTCTGCACGCCGCCCGCGACCACCAGGTCGCTGGTGCGGGACATGACGGCCTGGGCGGCGAAGTGGACGGCCTGCTGGGAGGAGCCGCACTGGCGGTCGACGGTGACGCCGGGCACCTCCTCGGGCAGACCGGCCGCGAGCCAGGCGGTGCGGGCGATGTCGCCGGCCTGCGGGCCGACGGTGTCCAGGCAGCCGAAGACCACGTCCTCGACGGCGGCCGGGTCGGCCCCGGAGCGCTCCATCAGGGCCTTGAGGATGTGGGCGCCGAGGTCGGCGGGGTGCACGGCGGACAGTCCGCCGCCGCGCCGGCCGACGGGGGTGCGGACGGCTTCGACGATATAGGCCTCGGGCATCGGTGCTGCTCCTTGTCGTGGGCGTCGTACATCAGGAGGGACGCGGGGTGATGCCGTCGAGCACCATGGAAAGGTACTGACGGGCGATCACCTCGGGGCTGTGCTGTCCGTCGGGCCGGTACCAGGAGGCGGCGACCCAGACGGTGTCGCGGATGAACCGGTAGGTGAGGCGCACGTCGAGGTCGGCGCGGAACGAGCCGCCGGCCAGGCCGCGTTCGAGGGTGCCGAGCCAGGCGCGCTCGAACTGCCGCTGCGACTCGGCGAGATAGCCGAAGCGCGGCTGAACGGCCAGGTTCCTGGCCTCGCGCTGGTAGATCGCCACCGCCGACCGGTGCCGGTCGATCTCCCGGAACGAGGCGGTGACGAGCGCCTCGATGGTCTCGCGCGGGCCGAGGCCCGCCGCGAGGACGCCGTCGTAGCCGGCCCAGAGTTCGTCGAGGAACCCGGCGAGGATCTCGTCGAGCATCGACTCCTTGGAGTCGAAGTGGTAGTAGAGGCTGCCCGCCAACATCCCGGCGGCGTCCGCGATCTCGCGGACGGTGGTCGCGTTGTAGCCCTGCTCGGCGAAGACCTCCGCGGCGATCCCGAGCAGTTCGCCGCGGCGGGCGGGAGAAGGGGGGCTCATGGGTGGCGCTGCCTCAGGGGTGCTGGCTGCTGACGGACACGGTCTCCCCCGTCATGTACGACGAGTAGCCGCTGGCCAGGAAGACGATGACGTTGGCGATCTCCCACGGCTCGGCGTAGCGGCCGAAGGCCTCGCGGGCGGTGAGCTCCTCCAGCAGTTCCGGGGTGGTGACCTTGACCAGGTGCGGGTGCATGGCCAGGCTCGGCGACACGGCGTTGACGCGCACCCCGTAGGCGGCCGCCTCCATGGCCGCGCACCGGGTCAGCGCCATGACGCCCGCCTTGGCGGCGGCGTAGTGGGCCTGACCGGCCTGGGCGCGCCAGCCGATCACCGACGCGTTGTTGACGATCACTCCGCCACTGCCGCCAGTCTTCATCCGGCGCAGCGCGGCGCGGGTGCAGCGGAAGGTGCCGTTGAGGGTGACGTCGATGACGCGGTCCCACTGCTCGTCGGTCATGTCGACGAGTTCGGCAGTGCCACCCAGGCCGGCGTTGTTGACCACGATGTCGAGCCGCCCGTGGCGGGCCTCGGCGAGGTCGTAGAGGGCGGCGACCTGCTCCTCGTCCGTGACGTCGCAGGCGCGGCCGGCCACCCGGTCCGCGCCGAACCCCGCGGCGAGCTCGTCGACGGTCTCCTTCGTCCTTCGGGCGTGGGCGTCGCCGATGACGACGCGCGCGCCCTCCTCCAGCAGCCGGCGGGCGGTCGCGCCGCCGATGCCGGCTCCGGCGGCGGCGGTCACCACGGCGGTGCGGCCGACCAGCAGTCCGTGGGCGGGGACGTAAGGCGGGGTCATGGGCGGGGCTCCCTGGGCAGGCCGAGCACCCGCTCGGCAATGAGCTTGCGCTGGATCTCGTTGCTGCCGGCGTAGACGGTGTCCGAGCGGGAGACGCCGTCGCTGGTCATCTCAGCTCCTTACCTCTCGGCCTTGGCTCTCGACGACCGACTGGGCGTACGTTAACCTACCAAACACTTGTTAGGGAAGGGAGCCGCAGGATGGCCCAGGAGCAGGAGACGGTCCAGTACACCCGGCAAGGGCCTGTCGCCGTGGTGACCATGAACCGCCCGGACTACCGCAACGCCCAGAACTCCGCGATGACCTATGCCCTGGACCGGGCCTTCTACCGGGCCGCGGAGGACAACGAGGTCAAAGTCGTCGTCCTCGCGGGCGCGGGCAAGCACTTCAGCGCCGGACACGACATCGGCACGCCCGGACGGGACGCCCATCTGCCCTTCGAGAGGCGGGCCGGCCTGTGGTGGGACCACTCCGACAAGTCCGGCGCGGAGAGCCGCTACGCGCGCGAGTCCGAGGTCTACCTCGGCATGTGCCGGCGCTGGCGTGAGCTGCCCAAGCCGGTGATCGCCTCGGTGCAGGGTGCCTGCGTGGCCGGCGGGCTGATGCTGGCCTGGGTGTGCGACCTGATCGTCGCCTCCGACGACGCCTTCTTCGCCGATCCGGTGGTGCGGATGGGCATCCCCGGCGTGGAGTACTTCGCCCACCCGTGGGTGATGCCGCCGCGCGTCGCCAAGGAGTTCCTGTTCACCGGCGAGCGCATGAGCGCGCAGCGCGCCCACGAGCTGGGCATGGTCAACCGGGTCGTGCCGCGCGAGGAACTGACGGCGCGAACGCTGGAGTTGGCCGAGAAGATCGCCGAGATGCCGCGCCTCGGCCTGGCGTTGACCAAGCGGGCCGTCAACCAGGCCGAGGACCTCCAGGGTCTGCACAGCGGCATGGACTCCGTCTTCGGCCTGCACCACCTCGCCCACGCCCACAACGCCGAGACCGCCACCGACTCGCTCGGCGGCATGGACATCGCGGCGATGAAGAAGGCGGCTCAGTGATGGACCTCGCCTTCACCGCCGAGGAGGACGCCTTTCGGCTCGATGCGCGGGCCTGGCTCGCCGCCCACCTGCCCGCCGCTCCGCTGCCCTCGCTGGAGACCGCCGAGGGCTTCGCGGCCCACCGTGCCTGGGAGCGCGAACTGGCGGCCGACCGCTGGTCGGTGGTCTCCTGGCCCGAGCCCTACGGCGGGCGCGGCGCCTCGGTCGTGCAGTGGCTGGTCTTCGAGGAGGAGTACTTCGCCGCGGGCGCGCCGGGGCGGGTCAACCAGAACGGCATCAACCTCCTCGCCCCCACCCTGTTCGAGCACGGCACCGAGGAGCAGCGGGCCCGGATCCTGCCCGCGATGGCGAGCGGCGAGGTGATCTGGGCCCAGGCCTGGTCCGAGCCCGGCTCCGGCTCCGACCTGGCCTCGCTGCGCTCCACCGCCACCCGGGTGGACGGCGGTTGGCTGCTGAACGGGCAGAAGACCTGGTCCTCGCGGGCCGCCTTCGCCGACCGCGCCTTCGGCCTGTTCCGCAGCGATCCGGGCGCCGACCGGCCGCACCGGGGCCTGACCTACCTGATGTTCCCGCTCGACGCGGCGGGCGTGACCGTCCGGCCGATCGGACGACTGGACGGCAAGCCGGCCTTCGCCGAACTCTTCCTCGACGACGTCTTCGTGCCCGACCAGGACGTGATCGGCGAGCCCGGCCAGGGCTGGGCGGTGGCGATGAGCACGGCGGGCAACGAGCGCGGGTTGACCCTGCGCAGCCCCGGCCGCTTCACCGCGGCCGCCGACCGACTGGTGACGCTCTGGCGCGAGCAGGCCGACCCGGCCGACACCGCGCTGCGCGACCGGGTCGCGGACGCGGTGATCGGCGCCCGCGCCTACCGGCTGTTCACCTACGCCCATGCGTCAAAGCTGGCTCAGGGGGCGGACATCGGCGCCGAGTCCAGCCTCAACAAGGTCTACTGGTCCGAGCTCGACATCGCCCTGCACGAGACCGCGCTCGATCTCCTCGGTCCGCTGGGCGAGCTGTCGGACGCGGCGTCGGACGCCCCCGCTCACGGCGGTTGGGCGGAGGGCTGGACGTTCTCGCTGGCCGGCCCCATCTACGCGGGCACCAACGAGATCCAGCGCGACATCATCGCCGAGCGGCTGCTCGGCCTGCCGAAGGGACGCCGCTGATGCAGTTTCTGCTCGACGCCGAGCAACGGGAGTTCGCCCGGACGCTGGACCGACTGCTCGCGGCGGGCGACACCCCGGCGGTCGTGCGCGCCTGGTCGACCGGTGACCACGGCCCGGGGCGGCTGCTGTGGGGCCGGCTGGCCGAGGCCGGGGTCTTCGCCCTGGCCGTCCCGGAGAAGTACGAAGGACTCGGCCTGCTCCCGGTGGAACTCGCCGCCGCCTTCGTCGAACTGGGCCGGCACGCCGTGCCCGGACCGCTGGTGGAGACCGTGGCCGCCGCCGCACTGCTCGACCGGCTCGGCGTCGCCGCGGCGGCCGAGGAGTGGTTGCCGCACATCGCCGCCGGGGAGGCCCGGCTGTCCCTCTGCCTGCCTGCCGCGGGCCCCTACGCGCTCGACGCGGACGCGGCCGACGCCGTGTTCGTGGTCGACAGCGAGGGCGAGGGCGACCGGCTGCTGCTGACCCGGGAGTCGGGACCGGTCCAACCCTCGGTCGACCCGGCCCGCCGCCTGTCCCGACCGGTCGGCGGCAGCGTCGTGGCGCGCGGCCCGGAGGTGACCGAGGCGGCCGCGCACGCCGCCGGCCTGGCGGCCTTCGCCACCGCCGCGCAGGCCCTGGGGGTGGGCCAGGCCTTGGTGGAGCGCACGACCGCGTACGTGAAGCAACGGGCCCAGTTCGGGGTGCCGATCGGCTCGTTCCAGACGGTGAAACACCAACTCGCGGACGCGCTCCTGCGGTTGGAGTTCGCCCGTCCGCTGCTGTTCGGCGCGGCGCTGACCCTGGAGCCCGCCGACGTCGCCGCCGCCAAGGTGGCCTGCGGCGAGGCCGTCTACGCCGTCGCGCGCACGGCACTGCAGCTGCACGGCGCGATCGGCTACACCGCCGAGTACGACCTCTCGCTGTGGCTCACCAAGGCCCGGGCGCTGCGCTCCGCCTGGGGCACCCCGTCCGCCTGCCGCGCCCGCGTCCTGGCGGACCTGGGCTGATTCCTCGGTCTTCTGCCCCGCGCACAGCTCCAGCACCTGGCCGCGGATCCCCCATGCGCGCCGCTTCGCCGTCGACATCCTCGGCGCGGAGCAGGAACCGCTCTGCCCACGCCGGAAGTCTTCGGGCGTGAGGGCCAGTCACAAATGACCGACGGAAGATCTGGCCTCGTCACGGGCCTTCCCGCATCCTCGTCCCATCAGCTTGGACGCTTACGAGGGGGAGTAGGCAGTGACCGACCATCTGACGCCCGAGGACGAGGGAGCCCAGCGGCCACCGGCGCCGCCCGCCGCACCGCCCGCCGCACCGCCCGGATTCGGCCCGCCGCCACTCATGACTCCCGGACCCGTGCCGCCGCCGCGGCAGCCCGTTCCGCCGTTCGGTCCGGCCATCGGACCCGCACTCGGTCCCGCCGCGGGACCGGCACCCGCGCGCCGGCCGCGCCGGACGTGGGTGGTCGCCGGTCTCACGGCCTTCCTGCTGGTCGTCGGCGGCGTCGGCTGGTGGGTGTGGCCCGGCGGCTCCGACCCGCGCGCGGACGGGCGGGCGGCCGCGCAGACCCTGGCCGCGTTGCCGGCCGTGCAGCTCTCCACCACCTTCGAGGGCACGGACGGGGCGGTGACACGGTCCCAGCTGACGGTCACGGCCGCCGGTCTGGCCACGGGCACCGTCCACGGCCCGCTGGACTCGACGGCCGACCTGGCCTCGACCAGTAGCCGGACGCTGCTGCGCGGCGACGACTCCTACTGGGGCACGCACACCCCGAACGACGTCGGGTCCGCGGTCGGACACTGGGTCACGTCCACCCAGCCCGCCACCGATCTGGGTCTGGACGTCTCCCAGCTGACCCCGGCCGCGCTGGCCCGGCTGGTCACCCGGGTCGTCAACGACCCGACCGCCACCCCGCAGGACGCCGGCACCGTCCACGGGCAGGCGGCCACGAGCTTCACGGCCGGCGGCTGGACCGTGCTGATCAGCACCGGATCGCCGCACCAGGTGCTCGGGCTGGGCGGGAGCGTCGGCAGCGGCGGCTCCGCGGGCGTTCCGACGTCCCCGGGACCCTCGGCGTCGGATTCCACCGGCACGCCCGGGGTCTCGTCCGCCGCGCTGCTGACGGCGGGCAGCGGTCCGGTCGCGGTGCCCGTCGACGACTCCAGCTACTCGCCCTACGTCTTCATCCAGCCACAGCCCGCCGCTCCCGCTCAGGCCGCCGCCGTGCCCTCAGCCGTCGCGACGGCCACCAGCTCGCCGAGCGGCAGCCCCACGGGTGGCGGTGACGGCCGGGTCACGCAGCCGCCGCCCGCCGCGTTCTCCGCGCAGCTGCCGCCCGAGCCCCTGTGCACCAGTCCCACCTGCAGCGCCGATATCCAGGTCACCAACACCGGCGGTCGCGCGGCCCAGGCCACCGCGTTCGTCTCGGTCTCCCCCGGCCTGGCGCAGACGGCCCTCACGCTGGGGACGGTGCAGCCGGGCGCGACGGTCACCCGGCAGTTCAGCTACCCGAACCAGGCCCAGCCGGGAGGTCCGCAGGTCACCGTCTACGTGAAGGCGTGGCTCTTCTCCCCCAGCCAGGACGGTCCCGATCCGGCGGCCGCCGAGCGACTGCAGAAGCGCCAACTCGACCCGTCGAAGGAGTTGCAGGTCACCTCCCTGGATCCGATCTACCAGCCCACGGCCGTGCGGATGCTGGACCTGCTCACCGACCAGGCGGGAGCCACCAACCAGCAGGCCCTGGAGGTGCTCGACATGGCCACCACCCGGGGATTCCTGCCCGAGCTGTCCGTGCTCTCGTCCTCCGACGGCCTGCAGAACCCCAAGGACCTCTACCGGCTCCTGAGCACCGACATCGGCCAGGAGACCCTGCCCTCCGGGCAGACCCCGGCGCCGACGCCCGGCGGCGTCGAGCAGATCGGCAACCGGCGGGTCCTGGAGCAGGTGACGCAGCTGTTCCTGACGGATCCGAAGGCGAAGATCTGGTACGACGGGGTCTACGAGCAGAATGGAGCGAAGGCGAAGACCGACATCATCTTCGAGGGCACTGTGGGCGGCCGGCCGGTGCAGCGCGCCTACCAGATCAAGACCGTCACCTCCGACAGCATGCTGGGAAAGCGGCTGGGTGAGGCCGGCAAGCAGCTGAACGGCCTCGGCGGCGTCGAGGTCGCGACGGGCATCCCCGAGCAGGCCCCGCCCGGCTTCCAGCGAATCATCCAGATCTACCTGGAGCCGACCGTGGACCCGCGCATCTACACCGCCGACCAGGCGGGCCTGGAACGCCAGCTGTCCAAGCGCCTGCAGCAGGCGATGCGGAACCTGTGCGGCGCCGACGGCAAGCCGCTCGCCGACCTGCTCGTCGTCGTCAACGGCACCGGCGTCCACGAGTGGACCGATCTGAAGGCCGTGGGAGTGCCGTGCTGAACCCCTGGTTCACCTACGAGAACGAGTCGCTGTGCTGGGCCCTGGAGTTCCCGGACGGGCACCCGGTGGACGCGCTGCGCGCGTGGCAGCGCCGGGTGCTGGAGTCCGGCGAGCGGCACCGGGTCTACCGGGTGCGCGCCGTCCGGGCGCTCGACTACCGCGCCGAGCGGGACGGCTTCCTCGCCGACTTCCTCGACGACCACCCCGACCGGCTGAAGCGGGCCCTGCCCTACCAGGAGCTGATCCCCGGCGTGGTCTTCAACGAGGGCCTGTGGCTGGACGTCTCCGCCGTCCTCGCGGTCGACCTGGCCGAGGGCCGGGTGGGCGAGGTCGAGGCGGAGACGATGTCGCCGCTCACCGCGCTGCCCTCGGTGTTCACCCACCGCTACGACACCACCGTCGTCCCGCTGGAGCTGCGCGGGCGTCAGCTCCTGGACGACGAGGGGCGGTCCGGCCCGTACCGGTGCGAGGTCGTGCCCGGCGGCAACATCTGGTTCCCGTGGAACCCGGCGCCCTACGACCTGCTGGGCGCCGACGGGGACTTCCTGGACAACCGCCGCCTGGCCTCGCGGAACTCGGCCCGGCTCAACGCGTTCCTGCGGGAGGTCACCGCCGCGACGGCCGAGGCGGGCGGAGCCTGGCTCGGGGCGGTCGACGTCTCTCCTTCGGTGGCGTTCCAGGTCGACGACGACGGCGTGCTGCTGGACGCCGAGCACCGGCTCGACGTCGTCTGGGACGCGCCACCGGCGGCCGACCCGGCCGACGCCGTGGGCGCGGGCCTCGCCTGGTTCGCCGCGCATCCGCCGCCGGCGGGGCGTCAGGCGGTGATCCGGGTGGCGCTCACAGCGGACAGCCGCTGGCACGCCGCCACCACGGAGGCGCTGACGGCGGCCGTGGCCACCGCCGCGGGGCTGGCCGGCTACGCGTGGTCGGCGCCGGACGCCGTGGCGAAGGTGCAGATCACCAATGACCGTGGCGAGCACCTGCTGGGCAGGCGCCGCCTCGCCGCGGCCCGCGGCTGATCCGCTCAGCCGAGGATATCGACACGCCGCGCGGCTGACGCCGGCTGCGCGGGTTCACCCGCCGGGGTCCGGGCCTCGGCTGCCGGGTGCGCCTGCCGCGCGGGCTGCCTGCGCGGCAGGCGCACCCGGCTCTCGAAGGCCAACCCGACCAGCAGCAGGAAGAGCGGGGTGAGCAGGACGGTGAGGACGACGGTCATCATGGGACAACTCCAGGACGGCTCCTGAAAGGTTTCCCCCCGCCCCTTCAGCCTTCCGCACCAGGCGGGCTGACGCACTGTTTCACCACCGACTTCCACCCCGATGGCCCAGTTCTCCCCAGGGCCTTCACATCGAGGGCCTCTCACATCGTCAGCACCATGCGGAAGCGGGCCGCCCCGGCGAGCATCTTCTGGAACGCCTCGCCGGCCTGGGCGAGCGGCACGGTCTCGCTGATGGGACGGATGCCGTGCAGGGCGCTGAAGGCCATGGTGTCCTCGACGTCCTGGGCGGTGCCGGAGGGGTGGCCGCTGACGACCTTGGCGGACCCGATGAGCTGGCCCGGAGTGATCTGCAGGGGTTCCGCGTCGACGCCGACCAGCACCAGTTCGCCGCGGGGCACGAGTCCGTCGACCGTCGCGCTGATCGCCGCGGAGTTGGCGGCGGTGGCGAGCACGACCCGGGCTCCGCCGAGCGCCTGCAGGGCCTGGGCGACGCCGGTCGACGCCGTGCTGTCGACATAGTGGTGGGCGCCCAGCTGCTTGGCGAAGTCGGCCTTCTCGGCGCCGCGGGCGATCGCGACGGTCTCGAACCCCATCGCGACGGCGTAGCGGACGGCGAGGTGGCCGAGTCCGCCCAGCCCGAGGACGGCGACCCGGTCGCCGGGCCGGGCGGCGCTGCGGCGCAGCCCGTTGAACGTGGTCACGCCCGCGCAGCCGAGCGGCGCCGCGTCGGCGGCGGCGAGCCCGTCGGGGATCCGCGCGAGGGCGTCGACGGGCGCGGTCACGGACTCGGCGTAGCCGCCGTCGTAGGCCCAGCCGGGGACCTTCAGGTTCCGGCAGACGATGAAGTCGCCCTGGCGGCACTGGGGGCAGACCCCGCAGCTGCCGCCGAACCAGCCCACCGCCACCCGGTCGCCCACCTGCCACACGTCGGGGACCCCGTCCCCGAGCTCGGCGATGCGGCCGGCGATCTCGTGGCCGGGCACCAGCGGGAAGCGCAGGCCCGGCAGCACGCCGCCGACGAAGTACGCGTCGCTGTGGCAGATGCCGCAGGCCTCCACGGCGATCCGCACCTGGCCCCGGCCGGGCGGGACGAGCTCCCGTTCGACCGCCGCGAACGGCTGGCCCGCCGCCGCCACCTGCTGGACTCGATAGCTGCCCATCCGGATGCCTCCCACGCTGTCGGCCCCCGGGCCAGTAGACGCCCGGTCCCGGCTCGCCGCATGTCGGAGACCCGGCGGGTCAACCCGTGGTGAAGACGGTCACCGCCTGGGGGGCGCAGGAGGTGCCGGTGGCGGAGGTGGCCCCGCCGCCGTCCAGTACCTTGGTCCAGCTCCCGGCCGCCGGCAGGGTGACGTTGTAGGTGCTGGTGGTGGGGTTCACCACGACGACGGTGTCGTACGTGGTCGGCGCCGCCGGGTTCGAGCTGATCTCGGCGATGACGACCGAGCCGTCGACCCGGGTGGCGATCTGGTTCTTGACCGCGGCCCAGGTCGTGAGCCGCAGCGAGGCGGTGGCCTTGCGCAGGGCGATGGCGTCCCGGTAGTAGCCGGCGATGTTCGCGTTGGTGACCAGGTCGCCCCAGTGGATCGCGTTGACCGCGTCGGGGGCGTTGTAGGAGTTCATCGCCGTGGTGTAGTCGCCGTTCACCACCTTGGACCGGAGGAACTCGTCGCCCTCGGCGATGACCGGGACGCCCTGCGAGGTGAGGATCGTGCCGACGGCCAGCTTGTCGATCGCCCCGGCGGTGCCGGTGGCTCCGCCGGTCCCGCCGGAGTAGGTGATCTTGTCGTAGAGGTTCAGGTTGTCGTGGATCGAGACGTAGTTCATGGTCTGTTCGGGGTTGACCGCGAAGGCCGGGGTCCACAGGTTGGAGACCGTCGCCGTGCTGTCCGCGTCGGTCGGCGAGCCGGTCATGCCGAAGGCGATGGCGGAGGGGTTGCCGTTGTCGCCCATGTAGCCGAAGACGTTGTCGTTCGTGCCGCCGCGGATCGCGTCACGGTAGACGCCGTTGAAGGCGCCGAAGTGCACCGGCGACAGCGCGGGCATGGTGCCGTAGCGGACCTTCTGCGGCTCGTTCGGGTCGCTCGCCCCGCCGTTCCACGGTTCGCCGTACATCATCAGGTCGCGGTCGGCGTAGCTGGTCTGGAGGTAGTTCGCCCAGGCGTAGACGTTGTTGTAGTAGTGCACGCCCGCCAGGTCGAAGCGGAAGCCGTCGACGTTGTAGTCGCGGACCCAGTGCTCCAGGGAGTCCTGGATCATCTGGCTGACCATCGGGTTGCCGTCGTCGATCGAGTCGCCCGTGCCGGACAGGTCGGTCGCCGTGTAGTACTTGCCGCTGATGTTGCCGAACACGCTCTTGGTGTAGGTGTGGTTGTAGACCACGTCCATGATCACGCGGATGCCGTTCTTGTGGAACGCGTTGACCATGTCCTTGAACTCGCGGATCCGGTCCTCCGGCGCGGTGAACTGGGAGTACTGCTCCTCGGGCACGTTGTAGTTCACCGGGTCGTAGCCCCAGTTGGGCACGGTGCTGCCGAAGTCGAACGAGGGCATGATCTGGACGGCCGTCACGCCCAGCTGCTTGAGGTGGTCGATGCCGGTGCTGACCCCGTCGTAGGTGGTGCCGTTCTCCACCAGCCCGAGGAACGTGCCGCGCTTGGCCGCGTCCACGCCGGAGCTCGGGTCGACGGTGTAGTCGTGGACGCTCAGCTCGTAGACCACCGCGTCCGTGCGGTCGACCAGGGCCGGGCGCGGGTCCCAGCCGCCGTCGGTGGGGGTGACGGCGGCCGTGTCGACGACGACACCCTCCGTGGTGTTCGGCACCACCATCTGCGCGTACGGGTCCGGCACGGCCACGCCGTTGACGTAGAACTGGTAGTCCTGGTCCAGCAGGTTGCCGCTGACGACCGCCTGGTAGACGTTCGAGTAGCCGCTGAGCGCGGTCGGACTCAGCGGGTGACTGGTGCCGCCGATGCTGACGGTGACGTTGGAGCTGTCCGGGGACCAGAGCCGGAAGGTGGTGGCGGAGGCGGTGTACAGCGCCCCCAGCGTGTTGAGCGGAGCGGTCGGGCCGTTGCTGCTGACGACCGTCTCCAGGTGGGTGGCCTCGTTGTAGGAGAAGGTCGTGGTGGCCCCGTTGTCGGGCACCGTGAACGGGATGTTGGCGCCGTTCGCTACCCCGCCCGCCCCGTAGTTGGTGTTCCAGGACTGGCCGAGAGTGACCTTGGTGTTCCAACTGCCCGCAGGGATGGCGGTGGTTGACCAGGTGGAGACTCCGGTTCCGGACGGGTCCGTCATGGTCGTACCCGCACAGGTGGCGGACCAGGTGGCGCCGCAACCGACCGCGGTCTGCCAGTCGCCGGTGGCGGTGACGACCGGCATCGCGGAGTCGTCGGTGACGACGTGGGTGTCCGGGTCGTAGACGAAGGCCACGGTTTCGCCACCGGCGGGCACGGTGATGTCGATGTTCGCGCCGCCAGGCGCGCCGCCCGCGCCGTAGTTCTCCGTCCACGCGCCGTCGATGGCGACCTTGTAGGAGTAGCTGCCGGCGGGCAGGTTCAGTGACGCCTTCCAGCGCCCGTCGGACGCGAGGGTCATCTGGTCCTGCGCACAGGCCGGCTGCCAGGTGCCGGAGCAGCCGAGGGCGGTGTCGAAGGTCCCCGGCAGCCCGACCGAGGTCGGCGCGTCCGCCCGGGCGGGCACCGGCCGGGAGACGGCGCCGCCACCGAGCAGCGCGACGACCGCGAGGAGCGCCCCGGCTCGCCCGATCCAGCGTCGTCCCGGTCTCGGAGGTCTGACGAGGTGGTGGTTCATGCGTGCACTCCTGAGGGGCCGTCGGGGACGCGTCGGCGAGTCCCCTCGTCGCGCGCTCACGACAGTCGCACCGGCGGAGCCCCAGGACAAGAAGTCTGCAAAGATTTTCTGCAAGTTTCTGGACTGAGGAGCGGCAAGCCGCATTCAGCACTCGAAGACCGACCAGCAGATCTCGTTGCGCAGGCGCTGGTCGTCCAGGACAAGCTCACGAATCGCGTCCGGGAGTTGTTCGCGCTGCCAGCGACACTCGATCCGTCCGGCGGTCTCCGCCTCGCTCGCGGGCACCGCCGCACGGACAGCCTTGATCGCGTAGGCCGCAGCACCCAGCTCGTGTGCGGCGACATGCGCCACCACCGCGGCTTGGCCGGCAGCGAACGCTGCGTGACGAGCCGCGCCGCTCAACACTCGGGCCGCAGCCATGGCATGGCCACCCGCCGCGCGCGATTCAGACATCCTGATCTCGCCGCGAGCCCACGCGCGAATCTGCTCGATCGCCTCACGAGGCCGGAGGTCTGCGGGCTGCGCCGCCTCGAAGTGGTGCAGCACGTGCTCCGCACACGCAGCCGCCCACACAGCCAGGAGCCGATGATCGGCGTCTGTGAGGCTTCCGCCACGGCGGATGGTGATGAACCGAGGGTCGCGCTCCTTGGGCAAGATCACAGTTCAACCCCTCCGGCTCGTTCGCCGGAGCAGGACTGGCGCTCGGCGTAGCGCGACTGCTGATCAGCCGGGAGAACCCGACCCTACGAGGATATCGACGACGAAGTTGGCGCGCGGGCGTCTACCTCTGGCCGCGCCCCACATTGATCCACTCGAAGGTCACACGACCGATCAGAAGCCCAATCGGCGCCTCAGCCCACGGCGCCGGAATACCGACCAACCACAACACCACCGTGAACACCACAGCGACGCCAACGGTCACAACCCACTTCAACCCACGCTTCGATCTCGGCACGACGAGCAGCGTACGGGTCACCGATCAGCCCGCCCCCCTCCGTCCGCCATCGAGCAGGAACGGAGAAGCTGCCAGGTCCGGCCCGCCCTAGCGTGAGAACGCGGCCGGAACTCCCGGCTGCAGGGAACTCAGGAGCGTGTGCCATGGCTGACAACTTCAAGGCGATCATCTACCCCACCAAGGACCTGGAGCAGGCAAAGGCCCTGTTCACGACCCTGCTGGGTGAGCCGCCGGCCCAGGACACGCCGTACTACGTCGGCTGGACCGTCGACGGCCAGAACATCGGGCTGAACCCGCACGGCTTCGAGCAGGGCATGACGGGGCCGGTCCCCTACGTGGACGTCGACGACATCCGGGCGCGGTTCGACGCGCTGGTCGCGGCTGGCGCCGGCGTGCTGCAGGAGCCGACCGACGTAGGCGGCGGCGCGCAGATCGCCACGGTCAAGGACGCCGACGGCAACGTGATCGGTCTGCGCGGCGCGCCGAGCGCCTGAGCAGGCGCGCCCGAAGGTCAAGGGATGGTGCGGGACGGGGTCTGCCGCAGCAGCGGGAGGAGTTGGTCACCGATCCGGGCGATCTCCTCCTTGTAGGGCGTGTCGGACAGCACGAAGTGCGTCACGCCGAGGGCGCGGTAGCGGTGCAGCGCGGCCGCGACGTCGCTCGCCGAGCCGACCAGCCACGTCGTCCCCGCACCCGCGCCCCCGTACCGGCCGGGCGCGGTGTAGAGGCAGCTGTCCAGGACCTCGCCGCGCTCCGTCAGGTCGAGCAGGCGGCGCTGGCCGACGGCCGTCCGGCGCTGGAGCGCCTCGGGATCCTGCCCGCCCTCCCGTGCCATCCGGGCGACCTTCCGCTCGGCGTCGTGCCAGGCCTGCTCGGTGGTGTCGCGGACCACGGTGGTGACGCGGAGCCCGAACTCCAGTGGCGGGTGTGTCCGGCCGACCGCCTCGCTGAGCGTACGCAGCCGGTCGATCCGCCCGGCGACGCCGTCCAGCGGCTCGCCCCAGAACAGCTGGACGTCGGCCTCGCGCGCCGCGACCTGCTCGGCGGCGGCGCTGGCGCCGCCGAAGTAGAGCCGCGGCTGGCGTCCCTCCTCCGCGCCCCACGGGCGGGGCCGCAGCGTGGAGTCGTCCACGCGGTAGTGCTCGCCGTGGAAGGTGACCTGCTCCTCGCGCCACAGGCGCCGCACGAGCCGCAGGAACTCCAGGGTGCGGGCGTAGCGCTGGGCCGGGTCGAACGCGCCGTCGCCGTAGGCGGCGGGGGTGTCCAGGCCGCTGACGATGTTGACCAGCACCCGGCCCCGGCTGAGCTGGTCGAGCGTGGCGGCGGCCGCGGCGAAGTTGGCCGGGTGCCAGTAGCCGGGGCGGACCGCGATCAGCGGCTTGAAGGTCGTGGTGCGGGCGGCCAGGGCGGCGGCCACGGTGAAGGTGTCCGGCCGGCCCCAACCGGTGCCGAGCAGCGCCCCGGCCCAGCCGTGCTCCTCGGCCGCGAGGGCGAGCTCGGTGGAGTGGTCGAGCGTGCCCCAGCCGTCCCGGGTGTCGTCGCCGCGGTGGCCGGGCTCGACGGTGTTGGGGATGTACCAGAGATGCTCCCCCACGTCAGTTCCCTCCGGCCGGTTCGCCGTCGGGGCGGACGCCGAGGGCGGCCAGCAGCCGCTCGCGGTACTCGCCCAGCCGCGGGTCGCGATAGGACCGGGGGTGCGGCAGGTCGACCGTCAGGTCGACGGCGATCCGCCCGTGGTCGAGGACCAGGACCCGGTCGGCGAGCACGGCGGCCTCGTCGACGTCGTGGGTGACCAGCAGCACCGAGGGGTGGTGGCGCTGCCACAGCTCGCGCAGCAGGGTGTGCATGCGGATCCGGGTCAGCGCGTCGAGGGCGCCGAACGGCTCGTCGGCGAGCAGGAGTTCGGGCTCGCGGACCAAGGAGCGGGCCAGCGCGGCGCGCTGCTGCTCACCGCCTGACAGCTGCCCCGGCCAGGCGTTCTCCCGTCCCGCCAGGCCGACCTCGGCGAGCGCCGCCCGGCCGCGCCCGGCCGCGTCGCGCCCCTCGGCGTCCCGCTTGGGCGTGCCGAGCAGGACGTTGTCGAGCACCCGCCGCCAGGGCAGCAGGCGGGAGTCCTGGAAGACCACCGAGACCCGTTCCGGGGTGCTGAGTTCGCCACTGCCCGCGGTGTCGTGGTCGAGGCCCGCGACGGCGCGCAGCAGGGTGCTCTTGCCGGAGCCGGAGTGGCCGAGCAGGGCGACGAACTGCCCGGCCGGGATGTCCAGGTCGACGCCGTCGAGGACGGTCCGGGCACCGAAGGAGCGGGTGAGCCCCGTGAGCCGGACGGCGGGGCGGGACGGGGTCGGGGTCGGCTGCGGGGCCTTCAACTGCTCAGTGAGCGGCGCCATGCCAGCACCCTCCTCTCCAGAAGACGGACGGCTGAGTCGGAGGCGAAGCCGAAGACTCCGTAGATCAGCAGTCCGAGGACGATGACGTCGGTCTGGCCGTAGTTCTGCGCCTGGAACATCAGGTAGCCGAGGCCGTTGGTGGCGTTGATCTGCTCCAGGACGACCAGGGAGAGCCAGGAGCCGGTGACGGCCAGGCGCAGCCCGACGAAGAATCCGGGCAGGGCTCCGGGAATGACGACCTGTCGGACGAACTGCCATCGGCTCAGTCTCAGCACCTCGGCGAGTTCGACATAGCGTGCGTCGATACCGGCGAGGGCGGCGTGCAGGTTGAGGTAGACGGGGATGTACACGACGATCGCGATGATGACGACCTTGAAGGTCTCACCGATGCCGAGCCAGAGGATGAACAGCGGGATCAGGCCCAGGGTGGGCACGGCGCGGTTGACCTGGACGGTGCCGTCGATCAGTGCCTCGCCGGTCCGGCTCAGCCCGGCGGCCAGCGCCAGCACCACCCCGGCCGCCAGGCCGATGGCGAATCCCTGCGCGGCCCGCCACAGCGAGGTGGCCAGATCGGTGCGCAGCGTTCCCCCCGTCCACAGGTGCGCGCCGGTGTGCAGCACGGTCCAGGGGGCCGGCAGCACGCGCGGGTCCAGCAGCCCGGCGCCGCTGGCTCCGGCCCACACGGCGAGCAGCAGCAGCGGGCCGAGCAGCCGGGCGTAGGGCCGGCGCGGCCCGGGCGCGAGCCGGCGGGTGCGGGGACGGCCGGTCGGCCCGCCGCGCGCGACGGACACCGGCGTCGTGGCCGGCGCCGGAGCCGGCATGGACGCGGGATGGACCGGCTGGGGCGCGGTCACGACCGCCGTCGATACGTGTTCGGCCATGGTCAGCTCCGGTACTCGACGGGGACGGCGGCGGCCGCGAGATGCTCGAAGCGGCGATCGAAGAGGGTCTCGGCTCGGAAGGACTTCACATAGCCGCCCTGGGCGAGGAGGTCGATCGTCTGCTGCTCCCAGGCGATGGCCTCGTCCCAACTCGGCGGCAGCAGCGGCTTGTTGCTCAGCGCTGTCACCTGCTGCGCCTGGGCGAGGCTGATGTTCTGGGTCTTGACGTAGTACTCCTGCTCCCACACCGACGGGTTCTCGTAGACCCAGACCAGGCCCTTGGCCCAGATCGGGACGAAGGCCGCGACGGCCGCGGCCTTGTCCGCGTCCGCGAGCACCTCGGCCGGCGCCCACAGCAGGTTCAGCAGGTCGACCACGGCGGTGTCGATGGTGTGGGCGCCGTCCGCGGCGTAGCGGTTGAGGTAGGCCAGGGCCTGCGAGATCGCCAGCGGCGCGATGTCCACCTGGCCCGCCTCCAGCGCGGTGAGGAACTGGTCGCTGGTCAGCGGCACCAGCTGCACGTCCGAGTCCTTGAGCCCGGCGGCGTGCAGGGCCCGCAGCAGCACCACGCCCTGGGCCTGCCCCTGGGAGAACGCCAGCCGCCGGCCCGCGAACTGCGCCACCGTCCGGATGTCGCTGTGCGGCTTGGTGGCGAACAGGTAGGACGGCTTGCGGGTCAGGTCGAGGGCGACGATGCGGGCGTCGTAGCCCTGGTAGTGCGCCTGGATCGGCGGGATGCCGGCGTTGTTCGCCAGGTCGAGCGAGTGGGCGCGGAAGGCGTTGATCACGTCCGGTCCGGCCGCGATGTTCGGCCAGGAGGAGACGGTGAACGGGATCTGCCGGATCAGCCCGGAGAGCTGGAGTTGGAGCTGTTGGGCGCCGAGCGCCGAGGCGACGCTCAGGCTGGTGCCGGTGGGCAGGCTGCTCGGCAGCGGGGCGCTCGACGACAGAGCGGGGCCGCTGGCGGCGGCCGCCGTGCAGGCGCTGAGGCCGAGCGCGGCGCCGGCGCCGAGCAGGGTCTGCAGGAAGACGCGTCGGTTCGGGGCGGGGGCGGAGTGGCCCTGGAGCGCGGACACGGGGGGAACGGTCCTTTCGGGTGGGAGGCGGCCCCCGCTGGAGGGGCCGCCTTCCGGTCGGGGACGGGGGGACGCCGGGTGAGCCGTCGTCAGGAGGCGACGGCGACCCGGTGGTCGGCGGTGAAGGGGCGTCCGGCGAGCAGCTCCGACTCGCGTCCTTCCGGCCCGACAGGCGTCTCGCCGATCAGCGTGACGCGGTGCAGGCGCCGCTCGACGTCCAGGTGCTCCAGGTCGCGCGGGGCCAGGTGGGCGGTGGCGCGGTTGTCCCAGAAGGCGACGTGCCCGGCCTCCCAGCGCAGTCGCACCGTGTACTCGGGCCGGGTGATCTCCGCGTAGAGCAGGTCGAGGATCCGCTTGCTCTCGGCCGGGGTGACGTCGACGATGTGGCTGGTGAACACCGGGTTCACGAACAGCGCGCGCTCCCCCGTCTCCGGGTGCACGCGCACCACGGGGTGGACGGCCACGAGCAGGTTGTCGTTGATCCGGCGGGCGTACTCGCTGTCGCTCTCCACCGGTCGGCTGCCGCCGTAGCGGTGCTCGGCGCGCAGGGTGTCCACGAAGGCGCGGACCGGCGCGGACAGTCCCTCGTAGGCTGCCACGAGGCTCGTCCACTGCGTGTCGCCGCCGAACTCCGGGACGGTCTCGGCGCGCAGGATGGAGCCGGCCGGCGGGTTCACCGCGGCGGTGACGTCGGTGTGCCAGCCCTCGACGTAGCTGTACTGGCGCTTGCGGTACTCGTCGCGGAAGTCCTTGCCGTAGCGCTCCTCGAAGCGGCGCGGGTCGACGGTGAAGATCTCCGGGTGGTCCTGCGGCGGGGCGTCGTCGTGCGGGTGGGCGTAGGTCAGCTCGCCGAACTGGCGGGCGAAGGCGATCTGGGCCGCGTGGTCCAGGGTCTGGCCCCGGAAGAAGACGACCTTGTGGCGGTGCAGGGCCTGCCGGACGGCGTCGACGTCCTCGGCGGACAACGGCCGGGCGAGGTCGACGCCGTCGATGTCGGCGCCGATGTGACCGGCGACGGGACGGACGGAGAGCGTGCTCATGGGGAGTTTCCCTTCGGAAATGGGATGGCTGACGGTGTGTCGGTGATCGTGCGTCGGTGACGGTGGCTCGCTCGGGGCGCCTCGGGGCATGAGGCGCCGGGGCATGACGGCATCGCGTGCCGACGAGAACACGCAGGGCGGCGAAGCCGCCGGCCCGCGCGTCAGCGCGGGGCGAGCGGGGAGGTGGCGCGGACGGCGGCGCTCGGCGCCGCGGGCCGGACGCGGCGGAGCGCGTCGGCGAGGGGCCGGTCAGCCGGCGTGACAGCCCAGCCCGGCGAAGTGGTGCGCGCGGAAGGCGTTCACGGGGATCCGCTGTGCGGCTCCCCGGATCGTGGCCTTGCGCTGCGCGTCCATGGCCTCAGTCTGGCGCCCGGCCCCGGAGCCGGACAACGGTTTGTGGCGGCGCGGAAGAAACTCCGCGCGGGAGCGCGTCATCGGGCGCCGCCGACCGTGCGCAGGCCCAGCGGGTCCTGGTAGACGGCGGCGAGCACCGGCGCGGCCGCCGCCACCGCGAGCGTGTCCGCTCCGAAGGAACCGGCCCGCACGAGGCCGCGGGCGCCGCCGAGCGCATGGCTCACCTCCGGGAGCAGGTACGGGAGATGGAGCACGGCCGCCTCGGTCAGGACGACGGAGTCCGGGCTGATCACGTCCAGCATCGGCCGGACGGCCTCGGCGACCAGCCGGATTCTGGCCCGCAGCAGTTCCACCGCACGCGCGTCGCCCGCGTGCGCCGCCCGCAGCAGCAGGGGCAGCTCGGGCCGTGCGGTGACGCCGTCGGCCGCGGCGCGGGCGGCGAGGACGCGGTCGGAGACGGTGACGCGCAGGCAGCCGGTGCGGCCGCACGGGCACGTCTGGTTCGACCCGGGCACGGGCAGGTGGGCGATGCCGCCCGCGCCGTGCCGGCGGCCCCGCAGCAGGGTGCCGCCGGTCGCGATCGCCGCGTCGACGGTGTTGCCCACGAAGAGGTGCATCAGCACGCCGTCGCCGGCCTCCGCGCCGAACAGCATCTCGGCGCGGGCGAGCGCGCGGGCGTGGCCGTCCACGTGGACGGGTAGCCGCACCGCCCGCCGCAGGGCCTGCCGCAGCGGGACGTCGCGCCAGCCGAGCGCGGCGTTCTCGACCAGCACGCCCGCGTCCGGGTCCACCCAGCCGCCGGTGACCACGCCGAGCCCGAGGACGGAGCGCGCGCCCGCGTGCCGGCGGAGGAAGCCCGGCAGCCGTTCGGCGATCCCGTCGAGTACCGCCTCGGGCCGCGGCCCGCGCGGCGTGCGTTCGGTGGCGACGACGCGCCCGCGCAGGTCGGTGAGCGAGAAGGTGAGCTGCGGGACGGCGATGTGCACGCCCGCCGCGAGGTGGTGGGAGGTGTCGATGTCGAGGGGGATGCGGGGTCGGCCGGGTCGGGGCTGCTGCGCCGGTTCGGGTGGCTGCCAGACCAGGCCCATCGCGAGCAGGTCGGCGGTGTGCCGCGAGACGGCGGCCGCACTCAGTCCAATCCCGGCGGCGATCGCCGTGCGGGCCAGGGGTCCGGCGTCCAGGACGGCGCGCAGCACGGCGGCGGCCCCGTCCGGCCGGTCGGCGCCGGACTGTGGCGGGCCCGGCGGGGCGACCAGGGTCGGCACCCGCGCCGAGGTGCGGTCCGGGCCGGCCCACGGGGCGTCGGGGCGGCCCGTGGCGGTGAGGGTCATGGCTGCCGCGCCGTCAGTCGGGGCGGCCGGGGGCGCGGACCAGCAGGAAGGAGGTGCGGCGGCGCAGGGTGAAGCCGAGGTTCTCGTAGAGCCGGATGGCACCGGTGTTCGTGGCGGCCGCGTGGAGGAACGGGATCTCGCCGCGGTCCCTGATCCCCGCGGCGACGGCGCGGACCAGACGGGTCGCCAGGCCCTCGCCGCGGTGGGCGGGATCCGTGCAGACCGCGCTGATCTCGGTCCAGCCGGGCGGGTGCAGCCGCTCGCCCGCCATGGCGACGAGCCGGCCGCCGCGGCGGATGCCGAGGTAAGTGCCGAGTTCGACGGTGCGCGGCAGGAAAGGCCCCGGGCGGGTGCGGGCGACGAAGTCGAGCATCTCGGGGACGTCGTCGGGGCCGAGGCGCACCGCCTCCGGGGCGGGTTCGGCCCGCAGGGCGACGTCGACGAGCTGGACGCCCTGGCCGGACTCGACGATCTGCCAGCCCTGCGCGGCCTCCGCCGCCGCGCCCGCACCGGCGCCGGTCACGGCGGTGAGCCGCCCCGGGCCGACGAGCAGGGCGAGGTCGTCCCAGGCGCGGGGATCGGCGGGGTCCTCCAGCGCGGTGAACGGCGAGACGTCGCCGGGATAGCGGGCGGCGCGGCCGACGTGCTCGGCGAACCGGGCCTGCGGGCCGGTGAGCGCGGCCCAGGCGGGGTTGTCGAGGGGGTGCGTCGCGGCCGGGCTCGCGGACTGCGGTGGGCGAAGGGTGGTGGACACCGTGGTGCGCTCCCGTGGGTCGTTCGGTGGGGCGGGCCCGTCACGGGCCCGCCCTGTCGGGTCGTCAGGAGTTGCTGAGGGGCAGGCCCGGAGGGTTGATCTGGGCGGTGCGGACGGCCTCGTTGGACAGGTTCCAGGCCGCCAGCCACGCGGCGTACTGGCCGCCCGCGATCAGGTGGTTGATCGCGTCCGCGACCGGCTTGGCCAACCCGTCGCCCTTCTTGGTCGTCGCGGCGATCAGCCCCTGGAGCGTCGCGCCCGCGCCGGAGTAGGTGCCCGCGTTGCGGGTGGGGTTGGGCGTCCGCGCATCCTGGGCGATCTGGTAGGCGATGCCGGGGTTGGGGCCGAAGTAAGCGTCGATCTTGCCGCCGACCAGCGCCAGGTGGGTGGCGTTGTTGTCGGGGAAGTACTTGACGGTGAGCTGCTTGCCGGCCGCCTTCAGCCTGGCCTGCCACTCCAGCAGGAGCTTCTCCTGGTTGGTGCCGGCGCCGACGGCGACGGTCTTGCCCGCCAGGGTCGTGTAGTCGCCGTCGAAGTTCCAGTTGCTGCCCTTGACCACCTCGAAGGCCAGGTTGTCCTCGCGGTAGGAGGCGAAGTCGTACTTCTTCTGGCGTTCCTCGGTGTCGGTGATGTTGGAGAAGCCCACATCGGTCCGGCCGCTGTCGATGCCGACGAAGAGGTTCTCCCAGGTGGAGTTCACCACGACCGGCTTGAGGCCGAGGACGGCGGCCACGAGCCGGCCGAGATCCGGCTCGGAGCCGGTCAGGGTCTGCTGGTCGCTGCCGACGTAGGCGAGCGGCGGGAAGCCGGCGGGCAGTGCCCCGACGCCGATGACCAGCTGTCCGCCGCTGGCGACGGACGCGGGCAACTCCGCGTGCAGGGAGGCGACTTCGGCGACCTTGACGGCGGTCTGCGTGCCGGCGCCGTTGGCGAGCGCGGCCACGGTGACGGCGCCGGTCGCGGCGTTGGCGGCGGAGTTGGCGGCTGCGCCGCTGTCGGAGGCGGCGCCGCTCCCGCAGGCGGTGAGGCCCACGGTGAGCACGGCTGCGACGGTGCCTGCGGAGAGGCCCTGGATGACTCTGCTGGGCATGGCTGTTCCTTGTGTGCGGGAGACGTCGGTGGTGTGTACGGACGAGGGGCTGCGGCGGACGAGGGGCTTCAGAGGACCCGGCTCAGGAAGGCGCGGGTGCGCGGGTGTTGCGGGTGGTCCAGCACCTCGCCCGGGGTGCCGTGTTCGAGGATCCGGCCGCCGTCCATGAAGACGACGCGGTCGGCGACCTCGCGGGCGAAGGCGATCTCGTGGGTGACGACGATCAGGGTGGTGCCCTCGGCGGCGAGGTCCTTGATGACGGCGAGCACCTCTCCGACCAGTTCCGGATCGAGAGCGGAGGTGGGTTCGTCGAAGAGGATCACGCCGGGCCGCAGCGCGAGGGCGCGGGCGATGGCCACGCGCTGCTGCTGTCCGCCGGACAGCTGCCGCGGATAGGCGTCGGCCTTCTCTCCCAGCCCCACCCGGCCTAGCAGGGTGTGCGCCAGCCGCTGCGCCTCCGGCTTGCGCAGTAGGCCGGTCGCCACCGGCGCGGCGGCCACGTTGTCGAGCACGGTCAGGTGTGGGAAGAGGTTGAAGTCCTGGAAGACGAAGCCGATCCGGCGGCGCTGGGCGAGGATTTGATGCTCACTCAACTCTCGGAGCCGGCCTCGCTGCCAGCGCACGCCGACGAGCTCGCCGTCCAGGCTGACGTGCCCGAGCTGCGGTTGCTCCAGGTGGTTGATCACCCGCAGCAGGGTCGACTTGCCCGAGCCGGACGGGCCGATGACGACCGTCACCTCGCCCGCACGGACCGTCAGGTCGACTCCGTCGAGGACCCGGTGGGCCCCGTACCACTTGTGGACGTCGCGGACCTCGACCGCGATCGGTGCCGCCGCGCCCTCCTCGGCCGTCGCCGGTTCGGGGCTGTGCACGTCGGATCGGGGGATGCTCATGCCGCGGTCTCCCTCCGGACGCGGGCCGCCAGGGTGGCCACCGCGACGCGCAGGCGCCGCACCGGCGTCGGGGGCAGGGCCCGCAGCGCACCGCGGGCGTAGTGACGTTCGACGTAGAACTGGACGACCGAGACGACGCTGGTGAGGATCACGTACCAGACGGTCGCGACCAGCAGCAGCGGCACGATGTCGCCGGGGTAGGTGCTGCCCATGCTCTGCACGGAGCCGAACAGGTCGAGCAGCGAGACGTAGAAGACCAGCGAGGTGCCCTTGACCAGGCCGATCAGCTGGTTGACGTAGGCCGGCACGATGGCGCGCAGCGCCTGGGGGAAGACGATCCGGGCGAACTGGTAGCGCCGGGGCAGTCCGAGGGCGGCGGCCGCCTCGTGCTGGCCCTGGTCGACGGAGAGGATGCCCGCGCGCACCACCTCGGCGGCGTAGGCGGCCTCGTTGAGGCTCAGGCCGACGACGGCGATCACCAGGTCGGTGGCCAGGTGCGCCTCGTCGAAGTGCCAGAACGCCGGCCCGAAGGGCACGCCCAGGCTCAACGTGCGGTACAGGGCGCTGAAGTTGTAGAGGAAGAGCAGCACCACGATCAGCGGGATTGAGCGGAACAACCAGACGTAGACCCAGCTGATCGCGCGCAGCACCGGGCTGCGGGAGAGGCGGGCCAGCGCGAGCGCGATGCCGCCGGCCAGCCCGAGAACGGCGCTGTACGCCGTGACCTCCAGGGTGACGACCAGCCCGTTCACGATCACCGGTCGGGCGAACCAGTACTGGAAGCGGTCCCACTGGTAGAAGGGGTTGGTCGCCAGCCCGTGGACGAGCTGGGCGACGAGGACCAGGGCCACCGCGCTGAGGATCCAGCGGCCCGGGCGGCGCAGCGGGAGCACCCGCTGCGCGGAGGTGACCGGTTCGGAGGGGGGCTGAGGCGGCGTGGACGGCGGGGGCCGGCCCGCGTCCGGCGGGCGGGTCGTGCCCGAAGGCACGGCAGGGGCGAGTGCGTCGCTCATGGATGGACTCCGGCGAAGGCCGGTGTCGGGCGTGCCCGTGCCGACGGGCCGCCGCACCGGCGGAGGGGGGAAGCCGCCCCGGGGCGCGCCGGGGCACGCCGCACCGAAGGCGGGAGTCGAGGAGGTGCACGCCGCGAAAGGGCGTGCGTCAGCGGGCGGTCAGCGCCGACAGAGGGCGCGGCCCGAGCCCGGACACAGGGCGCTGCTGACCCGCTGCAGGTCGACGGCCCGGTCCAGGAAGGCGGCAGCGCGGCCGCGGTGGCGGCCTTGGGCCGTCCCCGGAGCTGCGTGCGTCGCCGTCACCATGGTCGGCAAAGCTAGGCGGGTTCCGCGCGGAATGTCAACGACCGCCCGGAGCCTGAGACATCGTTGGACTTGCCACGGGATTGTGCCCGCCGCCGTTCACGGGTTACGGTGCGAACTGATCGGATGACGGAGGTGACGACAGTGCGGCACGCCGAGCAGCGCCCTGCGCTCGTCACCGTGATGGCCCGCTTCAGCGTCACCACGACCTGTGCGCGGCTGCACATCGATCTCCAGCGCGTGACCACCGCGCTGTGTCCGGCGTCCCCGCACGCCGACGTGCAGCGCGCCGCCGCGCTCCACGCCGCCGCCTGACCCGCGGCGCCGCACCCGCTCCCGCGTTCTGACCGACGGCCCCGTGCCGTCGGCGGCACCAGGCGTGCCGCGCGCCGCGCTCCGCACCCTCTCCGCGCCGGCCCCTGAACGTCGGCCGAACCACTTCGTACAGGAAGCGGTCTCCCATGCCTGATTCCCGGCCCGATTCTCGGCCCGAGTCCCCTGCCCCGCTGCACCTGGCCGTCGCCCTGGAGGGCGCCGGCTGGCATCCCGCGGCCTGGCGCGAGCACGACGCGCGTCCCGCCGAGCTGTTCACCGCCCGCTACTGGGCCGACCTGGTCGCCGAGGCCGAGCGCGGCCTGCTCGACCTGGTCACCCTCGAGGACGCACTGAGCCTGCAGTCGGCCCACCCGTTCGAGCCGGACGAGCGCACCGACCAGGTGCGCGGCCGGCTCGACGCGGTCCTGGTCGCCGCCCGGATCGCGCCGCTGACCCGGCACATCGGTCTGGTGCCGACCGCGACCGTGACGCACACCGAGCCGTTCCATCTCTCCAAGGCCGTCGCCACCCTCGACTACGTGAGCAACGGCCGGGCAGGGCTCCGCGTCAAGGTCTCCGGGCGCGCCGACGAGGCCGCGCACTTCGGCCGCCGCCCGGCGCCGCGGCTGAGCGTCGAGGACTTCGACACGCCGTCAGGGCGGGCGGTGCTGGAGGAGCTCTTCGGCGAGGCCGAGGACTACGTCGAGGTGCTGCGACGGCTCTGGGACAGCTGGGAGGACGACGCGGAGATCCGCGACGTCGCCACCGGCCGGTTCATCGACCGCGACAAGCTGCACTACATCGACTTCGAGGGCAGCCGGTTCCGGGTGCGCGGGCCCTCGATCACGCCGCGCCCGCCGCAGGGCCAGCCGCTGGTCGCCGCGCTCGCGCACCGCAGCGAGCCCTACCGCCTGGTCGGGCGCGCGGCCGACCTCGGGTTCGTCACCCCGCGCGACGCGGACGACGCGCGGCGGATCGTGGCCGAGATCCGCGAGGCCCAGGCGGCCGCGGGCCGCGCGGAGGAGACCGTGCACGTCTTCGGCGACCTGGTGGTCTTCCTCGACGAGGACCCGGGCGCCGCCGCCGACCGCAAGGCCCGCCTGGACACTCAGGGCGGCGCCGTCTGGGCCGGTGACGCGGCCGTCTTCACCGGGACGCCCGCCGAACTCGCCGACCTGCTGCAGGAATGGCAGCAGGCGGGGCTGACGGGCTTCCGGCTGCGGCCGGGCGCCCTGCCCTACGACCTGGAGCAGATCACCCGCGGCCTGGTGCCCGAACTGCAGCGCCGCGGGGCGTTCCGCACCGCCTACGAGGCCTCCACCCTGCGCGGACTGCTCGGCCTGCCGCGACCCGCCAGCCGCTATGCCCCCGCCGTCCGTGACGCCAACCGCGCCGCCGGCGCCCTCGTCTGAGCCCGAAGGACCGACCGAGCGATGAGCAAGCCCGTCAAGCAGATCCATCTCGCCGCGCACTTCCCCGGCGTCAACAACACCACCGTCTGGAGCGATCCGGCCGCCGGCAGCCAGATCGACTTCCGCTCCTTCGTCCACCTCGCACAGACCGCCGAGCGCGCCAAGTTCGACTTCCTCTTCCTCGCCGAGGGGCTGCGGCTGCGCGAGCAGAACGGCCGGATCTACGACCTCGACGTGGTGGGGCGGCCGGACACCTTCACCGTGCTCGCCGCCCTGGCCGCCGTCACCGACCGGCTGGGCCTGGCCGGGACCATCAACTCCACCTTCAACGAACCCTACGAGGTGGCACGGCAGTTCGCCTCGCTCGACCACCTCTCCGCCGGTCGCGCCGCGTGGAACGTGGTCACCTCCTGGGACGCGTTCACCGGCGAGAACTTCCGCCGCGGCGGCTTCCTCGCCCAGGAGGACCGCTACGAGCGCGCCCGGCAGTTCCTGACCGCGGCGTCGGAGCTGTTCGACTCCTGGCGTGGCGACGAGATCGTCGCGGACAAGGAGAGCGGCGTCTTCCTGCGGGAGCCCAACCCGGGCCGGTTCGAGCACCACGTCAGCGAGTTCGACATCTCCGGGCGGTTCGACGTGCCGCGCGGCCCGCAGGGACGGCCGGTGATCTTCCAGGCCGGGGACTCCGAGGCGGGCCGCGAGTTCGCCGCCTCGGCCGCCGACGCCATCTTCACCCGGCACGGCACCCTGGAGGCGGGCCGCGCCTTCTACACCGACGTCAAGGACCGCCTGGCCCGCTACGGCCGCACCCACGACGAGTTGAAGATCCTGCCCGGGGTCACCTTCGTCCTCGGCGACACCGACGCCGAGGCCCAGGAGAAGGCCGACCTGATCCGCCACCAGCAGGTCAGCGGCCAGACCGCGATCAAGCTGCTGGAGCAGCTGTGGAACCGCGACCTCGGCGACCACGACCCCGACGGGCCGCTGCCGCGGCTCGACCCGCTCGTCGGCGAGCACACCGTCGCGCAGGGCCGGGCATCGGTGCGGATGCACCGGGACCCGCTGGCCGTCGCCGCGCAGTGGCGCGCCCTGGCCGAGGCCAAGAACCTGTCGACCCGCGAGCTGATCATCGAGGTGACCGGGCGTCAGTCCTTCATCGGCACCCCGGCCCGGGTCGCCGAGACGATGAACGAGTTCGTGCAGACCGACGCGAGCGACGGGTTCATCCTCGCCCCGCACCTGACGCCGGGCGGTCTGGACGAGTTCGCCGACTCCGTCATCCCGCTGCTCCAGGAACGCGGCGTCTTCCGCACCGAGTACCAGGGCACGACGCTCCGCGACCACCTGGGCCTCGGCGCTCCCCGCCCGCTGCGCGCCGCCGCGCACTGACGAAGGACCTGTGATGGCCAACACCCCGCTCACCGTTCTCGACCTCGTCCCGGTCTCCTCCGGCTCCAACGCCGCGCAGGCGCTGCGCAACAGCATCGACCTGGCCCAGCACGCCGAGGACCTCGGCTACGCGCGCTACTGGTTCGCCGAGCACCACCTCAACCCCGGTGTCGCGGGGACCTCCCCCGCCGTCGTCCTCGCGCTGACCGCCGCCGCGACCTCGACCATCCGGCTCGGGGCGGGCGCCGTCCAGATGGGCCACCGCACCGCGCTCGCCACGGTCGAGGAGTTCGGGCTGCTCGACGCGCTGCACCCGGGCCGCTTCGACCTCGGGCTCGGCCGCTCCGGCGGCCGGTCGGCGCCCGACGCCGTCCGCGAGCCGGCCCTGGTCGGCGCGACGACCGTCCCGGCACCCGTCGTCGACGGGCTCACCCCGGGCGGTCAGGGGGTACCCCCGGCCGAAGGCTGGGGGAGGATACCCGCCCGCTTCTCCGTCGAGCACCTGCTGCGCCACCCGCGCTTCGCCCTGCACCGGCGGCTGCTGCAGCTGCCGGGCGCCGAGTCCCAGCCCTACGACGAGCAGGTCGCCGACGTCCTGGCCCTGCTCGACGGCAGCTACACCACCGCGGACGGCGTGGAGGCCCACGTGGTGCCCGGCGAGGGCGCGGACCTGCAGGTGTGGATCCTCGGCAGCAGCGCCGGGATCAGCGCCCAGGTGGCGGGCGCGCACGGCCTGCGGTTCGCGGCGAACTACCACGTCAGCCCGGCGACCGTGCTGGAGGCCGTGGCGGGCTACCGGGCCGCCTTCACGCCCTCCGCCGAGCTGGACCGGCCCCATGTCAGCGTCTCCGCCGACGTGGTGGTCGCCGAGGACGAGGCCACCGCCCGCGAGCTGGCCACCGGCTACGGCCTGTGGGTGCGCAGCATCCGCAGTGGGGACGGCGCGATCGCGTTCCCCACCCCGGAGGAGGCCCGCGCGTACCGCTGGACCGACGCGGACCGGGCGCTGGTCGAGGACCGGACGCAGACGCAGTTCGTCGGCTCGCCGGCGCAGGTCGCCGACCAGTTGGAGACGCTCCGGGACGCCACCGGCGCGGACGAGCTGATCATCACCACGATCACGCACCGGCACGAGGACCGGGTCGAGTCCCACGAGCTGCTGGCCGAGGAATGGGGACGGCGATGACCGCGACGCACTCGGAGGCCCGCCCGCTCGGCGCGCAGGAGCTGCGGCACGCGTTCGGGGCGTTCCCGAGCGGGGTGACCGCCGTGGCGGCGCTGGCCGACGACGGCACCCCGATCGGCCTGGCGGCCAGCTCGTTCACCTCCGTCTCGCTGGACCCGCCGCTGCTGTCGGTCTGCGTCGCCCACAGCTCGACGACGTGGCCGCTGCTGCGCGACCGCGCCCGACTCGGCGTCAGCGTGCTCGGCGCACACCAGGAGCTCGCCTGCCGCCGGCTGGCCGCCCGCGACGGCGACCGCTTCGCGGGCCTCGACTGGCACGCCACCTGCGAGGGTGCGGTCCTCGTCGAGAGCGCGGCCGCCCGCTTCGACTGCTCGGTCGAACGCGTCGTCCCGGCGGGCGACCACGACATCGTGCTGCTGCGCATCCACGCCCTCGAGGCCGACCACGCGGTCACGCCGCTGGTCTTCCACGCGAGCGGCTTCCACCGCATCGCCGTGCCCCAGCCGCCGGCGCAGACCTGACGGCCGGCCGACGGCTGGGGCGTGTGGGCCGTTCCCGGGCCGCGGTGGGTCAGTGGTGTGCGAGGAGGCGCCGCTCGCCCGCCCGGACCGGGAACGGCAGTTTGTTGCCCGCGGGCGGGAGCGGGCACAGGTAGTGGCCCGCGAAGGCCGAGGGCGGCAGCTGCGCGCGGTTGAAGTCGACGACCGTCCACCCCGCGCGGTCGGGCGCGAGAACCTCCACAACGCGGAAGTCGTTCCGTTCCGCCGAGCGCGTGGCGTCGGACAGGCTCAGGCTCAGCACGCCGTCGGCCGCGCGCTGGACCGTCACGGTGGCGGCCGCGCCGCCGCGACGGAACGTCAGCGTCCCCGCGAAGACGGCCGGTCGGGTCCGGCCGTCGCTGTGTGCGAGCGGGACCGTGTGGTCCGAGGGGAAGGCCACGAAGCGCGCCGGCACGACCCAGCCGGGGTCGTAGGGGAACGCGTCGATACCGGCGAAGAGCGTGCGGGCGGGCGCCGCCGGGTCGAAGACCCGGACGGCGTACCCGTCCGTGCGCGTGATCAGCTCCAGCCGGCGACCGCCGTGGGTGACGCGTGGCGCGGCCGTCCCGCCGTCGGGACAGAGCCGGACGGTGCCGTCCAGTGGGGTGTCGTCCACCGAGACCCCGTCGTGCCGCGCGGCGGTCAGCCGGACGTTCCCGGCCGGCCGGTCGACCAGCCAGTGCCCCGGCAGTTCTCGGCCCGCGCGCCGCGGCGCGTCGAGCCAGTGCGTGCCGGTCAGCGACAGCGGCCCGTAGGGCGCGCGGGCGCTGACGACCCGCTCGTCCCGCCAGGACTTCCATGCCTCGACTGCGGACTCCATAGCTCCTCCTCGGGGTGATCACTCGACACGTCGTCGCCTCAGAACCTCGCCGCCTCAGAACGTCGCCGTCGGGTTGACGACCGAGCGGCTGACCCGGGTCTCCGGAACGCTCCACTTGGCGAAGATCCGCGCGTAGTCGCCGGTGGCGACGAGCTTGTTGACGGCGTCGCTGAGCGCCTTGGCCAGCCGCGAGCCCTTGGCGGTGACGAAACCGACGGGGGTGCTGCTGATCTGGCCCAGGTAGGTGGTGCCGGGCAGGTGCAGCGCGTCGTACTTCAGGGCCAGGGTCGGGCCGAAGTAGATGTCGATCTTCCCGTTGGCGAGTCCGAGGAAGATCGGCGCGGTGTCGGCGAAGTACTGGACGCGGTACGGGCTCTTGCCGACCGCCGCGCACCGGGCGGCACCCGCGGTGAGGATCTGCTGGAAGGTCGAGCCGGGGGTGGTGGCGACCGTGTGACCGCAGAGGTCGGTCAGCGAGGTCACCTTGTCCAGTCCGATCCCCTGCGCGCCCAGGAAGGACTGCCCGTCGTTGAGGTAGGTGGCGAAGTCGACCACCTGCTCGCGGGCCTTGGTCACGCCGAAGTTGTCCTGCCCGACGTCGAACCTGCCGTTCTGCACGCCGGGAATGACGGTGGGAAAGGTGCCGTACTGGACGTCCCACCGGACGCCGAGCACCTTCGCGACCGCGTTGCGCAGGTCGACGTCGAGGCCGACCGTGGTGCCGTCCGGCGCCTGACCGGCGTGCGGCAGGGCGGACGTGCCGATCGCGGGGCTGGTGCCGAGCAGCAGGGTGCCGCGGGTGCGGACGGCCTGCGGCAGCTCGGCCCGCACGGCCGGGTCGACCGTGACCTGGGAAACGACGTCCTGGGTCGGGATCTTCGCGGTGGCGGCACCGGCGGCGACCGCCTCCCCGGGGTGGGTGCCGGTCGTGGACGTGTCGGAGCCGCAGGCGCTGAGCAGGGCGAGGGCGAGCGCGGCGACGGACGCGACGGCGGTGGTGCGGGAGCGGCGCGAGGAGTGCGCGGGGTGCGCGTGGGTCGTCACGGGAGAGCCTTTCGTGCGTGTGGAGCGGCGACGTTGAGAGGAAGTCGTGGGTGTCACAGGACCGCGGCGAGGAAGGCGCGGGAGCGCTCGTGGCGGGGATCCGTCAGCACCCGCTCGGGTGCGCCGGATTCGACGATCCGGCCGCCGTCGAGGAAGACCACGGTGTCGGCGACCTCGCGGGCGAAGGCGATCTCGTGGGTGACCACCAGCATGGTCATCCCGCTGCGGGCCAGGTCCTTCATCACGGCCAGCACCTCGCCGACCAGTTCGGGGTCGAGCGCGCTGGTGGGCTCGTCGAAGAGGAGCAGCTGCGGCTCCATGGCCAGGGCCCGCGCGATGGCGACGCGCTGCTGCTGTCCGCCGGACAGCTGCCGCGGGAACGCGTCCTCGCGCCCGGCCAGTCCGACGCGCTCCAGCAGGTCCCTGGCCCGCGCCGCCGCCTGCCGGCGCGGGACGCCGCGCACCGCGACGGGTGCCTCGACGAGGTTGTCGAGCACGCTGAGATGCGGGAAGAGGTTGAACTGCTGGAACACCATGCCGATCCCGGCCCGCTGCCGGGCGATCGTGCGCGGGCCCGACTCGTGCAGCCGGCCGCCGTGGTAGCGGTGGCCGACCAGCTCGCCGCCCACCTCGACGACTCCGGCATCGGGCCGTTCCAGGTGGTTGACGGTCCGCAGCAGCGTCGACTTGCCCGACCCGGACGGCCCGAGCAGCACCGCGACCTCGCCCTGGTGCACGTCGAGGTCGACGCCGTCCAGGACCACTTGCCCGCCGAAGCTCTTGCGCAGGCCTCTGATCCGCACCAGCGGCCGCGACGTCACCTGCGCCGGCGCGCCCGTCATGACAGCCCCGCCAGCAGGGGCGCGTTGCCGCGCAGGATGCGTCGGAAGCTCGTCGCCGTCCGCTGGTCCCGCCCGCGGGCGAAGCGGCGTTCGACGAGGAACTGACCCGCCGACAGCAGCGTGGTGAGCACGACGTACCAGAGCGTCGCGACCAGGAGCAGCGGGATGACCAGGAAGTTCTGGTTGTAGATCAGCTGTGCGGAGTAGAGCAGGTCCTGCACCGCGATCACACTCACGATGGAGGTGGCCTTGAGCATGCCGATCAGCAGGTTGCCCGAGGCGGGCACGATCGCCGGCATCGCCTGCGGGAGCACGATCCTGCGGAAGATCCGGGTCCGCCCGAGGCCCAGCGCCTGGGCGGCCTCGGTCTGCCCGCGCTCCACGGAGAGCAGGCCGCCGCGGACGATCTCGGAGGAGAAGGCGGCGACGTCCAGGCTCAGCCCCACGTAGGCGGCGAGCACCCCGCTGAACAGGTGCGCCGTGCGTACGGTGACGAACTCGTGGCCGAACGGGATGCCGAGCGACAACCGCGGGTAGAGCGAGGCGAGTTCGTACCAGAAGAGCAGCTGCACCAGCGGCGGGACCGAACGCAGCAGCCAGACGAACCCGAAGCCGAGCGGCGCGAGGACCGGGTTGCCCGACAGCCGCATCGCGGCGACGCCGATCCCGAGCAGGTAGCCGGTGGCCATCACCGCGGCCGTGAGCCAGAGGGTCAGCTCCAGCCCGCGCAGGATCGAGCCGTCGAGGAGGTAGGCGCCCACGGTGCCCCACTGGAAGCGGGGGTTGGTCACGACGGTGTGGACCAGCATCGCGGCGAGCACGAGCAGGACCAGGGCCGAGATCCACCGCCCGGGCCGGCGCGGCGCGACGCGGGGCGCGGCGAGCAGATCCTCCAGGCGGTGCAGGGGCGGTGGTGGTTCAGGCGCGGGCGCGAGCGCGGCGGCGCGTGGGCGTGCGGACGTGTCGGAGCTGCTCATGGGTGTCCGTCCCGGGAGGGCACGCCGACCGACACCGCCGGGCCGCCGGCGGCGGCTGCTCAGCGGTGCGGAGGGAACGTGCGGGCGACTGCGGGCGAGTTCGTCAGACGAGTGCCGAGTCGCCGGGACACAGCGCGCTGCTGACACGCAGCAGGTCGACGTGACGACGGGTCACGCTGTCCAGGGAGACGAAGGAGGCCAGGTGGGTCCGCGGCGCGCTCCCGTGGTCGTTGCACTGCGCTCGCACCATGCGGATCACCTCGCAGTCCTCAGGGGCCACGTGGGCCTCGCGCTTACAGAACGGCTCCGTCCTGTCCGGTCGTCACCTGGAGCACCCCACCGCGACGGAGGGTTGCCGGCCAGCAAGCCAGGGCTTGTCGCTGACACTCTTGACCAAGACCAAAGTTAACCTGCCGACACCGCTCGGCGCTAGACCGCGCCCCACTGGAGGTCGGTCACTCGGCCGACGGGCTGAGCTCGTCGATCGGCCGGCTGAGCACGTACAGACCGCTCGCGCGGAGCGTACCGATCGCGACGACGGCCAGGACGCCCGCGAAGCAGAGCGTGGCGGTCGTCGCGCCGAAGGCCGAGGCGAGGGCGCCGGCGGCGATGGCGCCGAGCCAGCGGATCGAGGCCGCACCGAAGTTGATCGCGCTGGTCACCCGACCCAGCAGGGCGTCGGGGATCATCTTCGCCTCGTAGGTGGAGAAGACGACGTTGAGCGGCGCGGCGAGGAAGAGCATCGCCGCCAGCAGGGCGCCGATCATCCAGGGAGTCGGCACGAAAGCGATGCCGACGACCACGGCGGCCGAGATCCAGCTGATCACGATGACCATCGCCCGTCCGGGGACCCGTTCCGCGATCCGACGCGACAGCAGCGCGCCGGCCAGTCCTCCGACGGCGCCCAGCGAGCCGACGGCGCCGACCAGCAGCGGGCTGCCGTGGCGGTGCTGGATCAGGACGATGACCAGGAGCAGGAGTCCCGCGTTGCAGGCGTTCGCCACGGCCGCCCACACCGTCAGGAACCGCAGGTAGGCACTGCCGGCGATGTAGCGCATGCCTGCCCCGATGCTCGCGAGGACCGACTCGTCGGTGCCGCGTTCCTCGGGATCCGGGCCGAGCGGGCGCCGGATGAGGAACGCTCCCGTCGCGCCGACCAGGAATGACACCGCGTCACCGAGAAAGGGCACCCACCGCGCCAGGCCGAACAGGAACCCGCCCGCAGAGGGCCCGGCCAGCCGGATCGCCATGCGGCGGCCCTGCATCTGCGCGAACGCGGTCGGCCGCTGCTCCTCGGGCACCACCCGGCACAGCGTGGCGAACCACGCCCCTCCCGCCACGCCGTCGGCCAGGCCCTGGACGAACCCGGCGACGCCCAGGTGCACCATGCTGACGTGTCCGGCCGCCACCGCCGTCGCGACCGAGCCCACGGCGGCCGCCTGCACCAGCGGCGAGGCCACCAGGATCGCCCGCCGCGAGAAGCGGTCGGCCAGCGCGCCGCCGAGCAGCATGGTCACCAGACCGCCGATGCCGGCCGCCGCCTCGACCGTGCCCGCCCCGGCGGCGGATCCCGTCTGCACCAGGACGAGCAGCGGGAACGCGACGAGCGACAGCGCACTGCCGAAGTCGGAGATCGTCTCCCCGACCCACCAGCCGGTGTAGTCACGGTTGCGGAACAGCAGCCGCGCCCACCGCGGCGCGGCGTCCTGCGCCTCGTCGGTCATGCCTGACGTCGTCGTCACGTGCCGCGTCCCATCGCCCGGGGTCTCCCGATCAAGACGTCACGGCCGCCCCACCGGTTTCACTCAGCGAAACGGCCGGTTCGAGCAGCGACGACTTCCGCTGCTGCGCGCCGCGCCTCAGGGCACGGAGCCGGAGCAGCCGGGGCGGAGCGGAACCTGTCATGGCGTCAGTGTGGCGGGCGCTTCGGCGGGGGTCACCCGGTCTTCTGCGCTCAGGCGGGTTGAGCCGCCCGGGCCTGGACGGGCTCGGCGGAGGCCTCGATGTACTGGTCGGCCCAGGCGCTGATGATGTGGGCGGCGCGGCGGGCCTGGCCGCGGGCGGTGAGGAGGTGGTCGGCGCCTTCGAGGGAGATGAAGCTGCGGGGGTGCTGGGCCTCGCGGAAGATCTCGCCGGCGTTGGCGATGTCGACGGTGTCGTCCGTGGGCGAGTGCATGACCAGCAGCGGGCGGTTCAGCTCGCGGATCCGGTCGCGCAGGCGGGCGGCGCGGACGTCGTTGACGAAGGCGCGCTTGAGGACCAGGGTCCGGCCGCCGACGAACCACTCGTGCTCGCCCTCGCTGAGCACGCGGTCCACGACCGCGTCGTACTGGTGCTCCACCGTGCTGGGGTTGGACGGCGCGCCGATCGTGGCGACGGCGCGGACGCCGATCGCCTCGGACGCGGCGGCGATGGCCGCGGCCCCGCCCCAGGAGTGGCCGACGATCAGGTCGGCCGGGGTGCCGCGCTCGGCCATCAGGGCCGCGGCGCGGATGGTGTCCTGCACCTTGACGGTGAAGGAGCCGTCGCCCCAGTCGCCGTCGGAGTCGCCGATGCCGAGGTTGTCGTAGCGGAGCATGCCGATGCCCTCGCGGGCGAGCTGCTTGCTGACGCGCGAGGCGGCCGGCGAGTTCTTGCCGAGGGTGAAGCCGTGGACGAAGATGCCCCAGCCGCGGACCTCGCCCTCGGGCAGGTCGATCGATCCGGCCAGCTCGGGACCGACGACGCTCTTGAATCTGACTTCTTCGGGCATGGGGGGCTCGCCTCGGTTCGAACTGTGCGTGGGGTCAGGGCAGATGGGGGCCGAGGGCGGCACCGGCCGGTGCCGCCCTGCGACGGGTGATGTGCGGCGCGCGTCAGAGCGCGGGCGTCTGAGTCACTCGGACGTCCGGGTCACTCGGACGTCTGGGTCATCAGCGCGGTGATCTCCTTGGCGTGCTGCGGGCTGAGCGCGCCCCAGCCGTCCTTGTAGCCGTAGACACCGGCCAGGGTACGGGCCTCGTAGTCGCCGTTCATGATCTCGATGTCGTCCGGGGTGATCAGCCCGGGGTGGGCGACGCCGACGGCGCCGGAAACCTTGATCAGCTCCCGGCGCAGCGTGCGCAGGTAGACCGCGGCGCGGGTGGACTTCGACGTCGGGTCGAGGCCCCGGGCCAGCCACGCGTTCTGGGTGGCGATGCCGGTCGGGCACTTGTCCGTGTGGCACTTCTGCGACTGGATGCAGCCGATCGACAGCATCGCCTCACGGGCCACGTTGATCATGTCGGCGCCGAGCGCGAAGGCGACCGCGGCGTTCTCGGGCAGGCCGAGCTTGCCCGAGCCGATGAAGGTCAGCTCGTCGGTCAGCCCCAGCTCCGCGAAGGTGCCGTAGACGCGGGAGAAGCCCATCCGGAACGGCAGTGCGACGGAGTCGGCGAAGATGCGCGGCGCCGCGCCGGTGCCGCCCTCGCTGCCGTCGATCGTCACGAAGTCGACGCCGCGGTCGCCGCGCGCCATCAGCGTGGCCAGCTCCTGCCAGAAGCCCATCTCGCCCACGGCGCTCTTGACGCCGACCGGCACGCCGGTCTCCGCGGCGATCAGCTCGACGAAGTCCAGCATCGAGTCGACGTCGCTGAAGGCGGTGTGCCGCGACGGGGAGGCGCAGTCCTTGCCGACCGGTATGCCGCGGATCTCGGCGATCTCCGGGGTGACCTTGGCGCCCGGCAGCATGCCGCCCAGGCCCGGCTTGGCGCCCTGGGAGAGCTTGATCTCGATCGCCTTGACCGGGGCGCTCGCGACGACGTCCTTGAGCTTGTCGAGGTTGAACGAGCCGTCCTCGTTGCGGCAGCCGAAGTAGGCGGTGCCGATCTGCAGCACGAGGTCGCCGCCGTTGCGGTGGTACGGCGACAGGCCGCCCTCGCCGGTGTTGTGCATGGTGCCGGCCTGCGCCGCACCCTTGTTCAACGCGCTGATGGCCGCCCCGGACAGCGAGCCGAAGCTCATCGCGGAGACGTTCACCACACTCGCCGGCCGGAACGCCTTCGCGCGCCCGCGCGGCCCGCCGAGCACCTTGGCCGACGGCAGCGGGGCCAGCGGGTCGTGCGCGTCGGGCAGCGCCCCGGCGAAGGTGCGCTGCTTGAGGTAGGCGTGACCCTGGACGTGCTCGACGTCGACCTCGGTGCCGAAGCCGAAGTAGTTGTTCTCCTCCTTGGCCGACGCGTAGATCCAGCTGCGCTGGTCGCGGCTGAAGGGACGCTCCTCCTCGTTGGAGGTGACGATGTACTGCCGCAGCTCGGGGCCGATCGTCTCCAACAGGTACCGGGCGTGCCCGAGCACCGGGAAGTTCCGAAGCAGTGCGTGCCTCTTCTGGACGAGATCGCGGGCAGCCAGGAGCGCCACTGCGGTTGCGGCGGCCGCGCCGATCTTCCGGGCCTGCATGAACGTTCCTCCTCGATGCGCGACGCCATCGCCTGCGGTGTCATCGCCTTGCGGTGCCGTCGTGGTGTCGTGTTGGCGGCGTGGGGCGGCACGCACGGTGGTGCGCGCCGCCCGAGACCGTCGAAGAATGCCAGATGATATTAGGAGGTGGCCCGAGGTCACCGGTCCCCCGGGGTGCCCCACCGGACCGTCGTTTCGGCGTCCACCGAAATCATTGCCGGTGGCCGGGGCGGCGCTCGCCCTGTCGCTGGGCCTGGCCACGTCCGCGTCCGCGTCGGGGAAGTACATCGACCTCAGCGGCAACGTGGTGTTCTACGAGAACCAGCCGCACAGCTGGCCGTCCGCGACCGCGCACCTGGACTGGCAGACCGACGGCAACCTCGTCCTGTACTGCAACAACGGACGCCCGATCTGGGCCAGCAACACCTACCACGCGTGCTGAGACCGGCCTGATCGCCCGGCCTTGAACAGGCGTGCCCCGCGGACACCGCGGGTGTCCGCGGGGCACGGCTTCAGGACTCCGCGCTGAGCCTGCGGAGGGTGCCGCGGGCCGCCGACAGCACCAGCAGGGCCCAGAGCACGGCGGCGACGCCGACCAGGTAGCCGCCGGTGTCGAGGCCGGAGTAGTCGACGTCCGTCGAGACCGGCGGCGCCCAGCCGTCCGGGTCGACCAGGACCGTCTCGGTGGTGCCGACCTGCGAGGTCCCCCAGCAGTCGGAGTCACCCAAGGTGGCGTGCGGCAGCGGCTTGCCGTCGACGCGACGGATGTCGCAGGTCCAGCTCAGGGTGCCGTTCTTACCCTTCGAACTGTGCGCCGCCGTGACCACGACGTCCGTGCGCACGCCCCGGTGGAGCATGATCTCGGACGGGAAGACCGCCGCGGGCACCGACAGCAGGGCGATCACCAGCAGCACGCCGGGCAGCACCAGCCATCCTCTGGACGCCACCGCCAGCAGCCCGTACAGGCCGGCGATCATCACCGCCACGCCGCCGACGAGCGCGGCCCCGTAGTCCGGGTTGCTGGCCAGCACACCGAAACCCGCGAGCAGGAGCGGCGTGAGGATCGCCACGAACACCGACGTCCGGCGCACCTGGCGCTGCGTCAGCCTCGGTATCCCCCGCCGCGCGCCGCCCGTCCGCCGCTCGTTCGCGGGCCAGTGCTCCCGCTGCCCCTGCCCTGCCTTCACTCCCGCCACGCGCCGGCTCTTCCGCTCCCGCGCGCTTCCGTCTCCCCCGGCCACAGCCGTCCCCCGTTCACTCCTCCACGCCGGCTCCGGCGCCCGCGACAGTCTGGCGGCCACGCCACCCACCTGCAAAGCCCGGGACCGTGGCGGCCGCGGCCAAACAATTTTCGGCGGCTGGTCGCGCAGCTGAGTAGGGTCGTCGGGATGCCCGAACTTCAGCGGCTGCGAGCCGACCATGCTGCCGCCGTCCTCGCCTTCGAGGTGGCGAACCGCGCGTACTTCGCCGCGTCGGTCTCCGACCGGGGTGACGCGTTCTTCGAGCGGTTCGGCGCCGGGTACGAGGCGCTGCTGGCCGAGCAGGAGGCCGGGGTCTGCGCGTTCTACGTGCTGGTCGACGAAACCGGCTCGGTGCTGGGCCGGTTCAACCTGTACGACCTCAAGGACGGCGTCGCGGTGCTCGGCTACCGGGTCGCGCAGCAGGCAGCCGGGCGCGGCGCGGCCACGAACGCCGTGCGGGAGCTCTGCTCGCTGGCCGCCGCGCAGCACGGCCTGCGGACGCTGCGCGCGGCCACGTCGCGGCGGAACGTCGCGTCGCAGCGGGTGCTGCTCAAGGCCGGGTTCGTCCCTGACGGTCCGGCGGACCCGGCCGAACTCGGCGGCAAGCCGGGTTCCTGGTACCGGCGCGAGCTGACCCGCCCGGAGCGGGCCTGAGCCCGGCGAGGCGGGATGACGGGGACGGCTGCGCGGGGCAAGCTGGAGTCGCGCACCCGGGGGAGTTGAGGAGAGCACCGATGACGGCGACGCTGACGGTGACGCACAAGGCCATCGGGGCGGAGGTCCGCCGCGGCACGTACGACGTCCTGCTCGACGGCGGGCGCGTCGGGTCGGTCGCGATGAACGCCACCTACGCGAGGCCGGTCGAGCCCGGCACGCACACCCTCCAGGTCCGGGAGGGCCGCAAGTCCAGCCGTACGGTGACGTTCGACGCCGCCGACGGCGAGACCGTGGCTTTCCGCTGCACCGGCAAGCGGTTCCTGCCGATCTTCCTCGCGTCCTTCTTCGTGCCCCGCCTCGCGCTCGCGCTCCGACGGACGGGGGCCGGGACGGACGAGAGGACGGCTACGGCTTGACGCCCACCGCGGCGTAGAACGACACCTGGGCGTCGGTCGCGTCCGCGGGACAGGAGCGGTCGCTGAGGTCCGGACGCCAGCGGTGGGCGGTGACGATGCCCGGTTCGAGAAGGTCGAGGCCCTCGAAGAAGGTGGCGAACTCGACGCTGGTGCGCAGCTGGAGCGTGGTGCCGACCTGGTTGTAGATCTCCTGGACCTTCGGCGCGCCTTCCGGATCGAGCTCGGCCGTGGCGTGGGAGAGGACGAGGGCGGAGCCCGAGGGCAGCGGCTTCAGGAGCCGGTCCACGATGGCGTGGGCCTCGGCGATGTCCGGGACGAAGTGCAGCAGGGCGACCATGGAGAGCACGACGGGCCGGTCCAGCTCCAGGGTCTTCGCCAGCTGCGGGGCGGCCAGGATCGCGTCGGGGTCGTGGACGTCACCGTGGATGTAGGCCGTGCGGCCCTCCGGCGTGCTGGTCATCAGGGCACGCGAGTGCGCGAGGACGACGGGGTCGTTGTCCACGTACACGACGCGGGCGTCGGGGGCGACCGACTGCGCGACCTCGTGCAGGTTCGGCGAGGTCGGGATGCCGGTGCCGACGTCCAGCCACTGCCGCAGGCCGCGCTCGGCGAGGGCGCGGGTCGAGCGCCGCATGAACGCGCGGTTGGCCTGGACGGCGGTGCGCATGTTCGGGAAGACGGTGAGCACGCGCTCGGCGGCCTCGCGGTCCACGGCGTAGTGGTCCTTGCCGCCGAGGAAGTAGTCGTACATCCGGGCGCTGTGCGGCACGTCCTGCCGGATGAGGGTACTGAGCGGCACGTCCTGCCCAAGGTTCGCTGCGTCGCTCATCGTCTGGCTCCCCTGCCTGTCTCGCGTGCGGGACACCCCCGCCGGGGTGAAGTCTAGTCAAGTCGATGATCTTTCAAGCAAATCCCTGCTCGCGTTCACCGTCAACGCGCCGGCTGCCGCGGGGTTGCCGCCCGGCATCGGTGATCACTAAGGTCGGTCGGGTGACTGCCGGGTCGGCCATGGGCCATGCACGAGTGAGGTTCCCGGCCTCGGCGTGAGCCCGAGGCGGGTGCGAGGCCCGCCCTTCTCTCCACGTCTTCGCCAGCGGCGCCCGCACTACGCGCCTCGTCCACCAGCGGATCACAAGACCGGAAAGTCACCACTTTGTCGCATGACCAGCATTCCCCGCCCGCGTCCGAGCAAGCCGCGGCCGGCATCCGGCTCAACCACACCGCCGTCCACGCGAGCGACCGCTACCTCTCCGCCGAGTTCCTCGCCGTCCTCCTGGGCCTGGAGGTCGGCAAGCCGTTCGGGCCGTTCCTGCCGGTCGACCTGGGCAACGGCGTCACGCTCGACTACTGCGAGAAGCGCGACGAGCCGATCCAGCCGCAGCACTACGCGTTTCTCGTGCCGGAGGACGCGTTCGACGCCGTGATCGCCCGCCTCGACGCCGTCGGCGTCACCTACTTCGCCGACTCCGGCCACACCGACCCGGGCCGCGTCAACCACATGTTCGGCGGCCGGGGCGCCTACTTCGACGACCCGGACGGCCACAACATGGAGATCATTACCCGCCCTTACGCCCGCCCGTAGGGCGCGGCGCGCACCGCGGCCGGGGGCGGGCGACAAGCCTGCCCGCCCCCCGGCAGCGGATCCTCCAGGCCGCTACTTCAGCTCGGCCCAGTCCAGCAGCGGCGTGGTGAGTCGCAGCACGGAAGCGAGGAGCGCCAGGCGGTTGGCGCGGACCGTCGGGTCCTCGTCCATCACCATGACGCCTTCGAAGAAGGCGTCGATCGCCTGCACCAGCGGTCCGCTCTCCTTGAGGAACGAGGCCAGGTCGGGCTGGCTGCCCAACGCGGCACGCGTCGCCTCGATCGCCTGGTGCAGGTTGGTCTCGGCAGGTACGGAGAACAGCTGCGGGTCGGGCGTCGCCGCGGTGCCGTCGGGGACGATGCGCAGGACGCGCTGGATCGCCGCGGTCGCCACCGCCAACTCCTGCGTGCCGTGGGCCGCTTCGAGCTCAGTCAGCCGGCCCGCCGCCGGGACGGGGCGGTCCGCCTGCGCGAGGACCGCGCGCACGTCGTGGACGGAGTGGCCGGCTTCGAGCAACTGCTGCTCGAAGCGGCGCACGACGAACTGCTGAGCCTCCTCCAGGCTCGCGTCGGTGACGTCGAGCGGCTGCCGTTCCGCGGCGATGCGCAGCATGGTGGAGACGGTCAACGGCGCGAGCGCCGGGTGGGCGCGCAGGATGTTGACCATCCCGAGCGCGGCGCGGCGCAGTCCGAACGGGTCGGAGCCGCCGGTCGGGGCGCCACCGAGCGGCAGCAGGCCGGCGAGCAGGTCGGCCCGGTCGGCCAGCGCCAGCAGCGCGCCGGGCGTCGACTCCGGGAGCTTGTCGGCCGAGTGGCGCGGCAGCTCGCCCTCGAAGAGGGCCTGGGCCACCTCTTCGGGCCGGCCCGCCTGCTTGGCGTAGACCTCGGCCATGACCCCGGCCAGGCTGGAGAGTTCGGTGACCATCTGCGAGCCGAGGTCGAACTTGACCAGCCCGGCCGCCTTCTCCAGCGTGATCAGGTCGCGGGCGCCCATCGGCAGCAGCGAGGCGAACTCGGTGGCCGTGTCGGCGATCCGCTGCGCGCGGTCCGCCATCGAGCCCAGCTTGTCCTCGAAGGTGAGCAGTTCGAGCCGCTCCTGCATGGACTCCAGCGGGGTCTCCAGGTCGGCCCGCCAGAAGAACGCGGCGTCCTCGTAACGGGCCCGCAGCACGGCCTCGTTGCCGCGCCGCACCACATCCTGGTCGCAGGCGCCGTTGGCGACGGTGAGGAAGTACGGCAGCAGCGCGCCGCTCTGGTCGAGCACCGGCAGGTAGCGCTGGTGCTTGCGCATGACCGTGGTGAGGATCTGGTCGGGCAGCTCCAGGTACTTCTGGTCGAAGGTGCCCAGGATCGCGGTCGGGTACTCGACGAGGTTCGCGATCTCGTCGACCAGGGCCCGGTTGGCCTCGAGGTCGACCAGGCCGCCCACCTGGGCGGCGAGGCGCACCGCGGCGGACTCGATGGCGGAGCGGCGGGCGCCGGTGTCCGCGATGATGCCGTGCCGGGCGAGCAGCTCGACGTAGCCGTCGGCCATGGCGACGTCGATGACGGGCTGCGGGGCGGTGCGGTGCACGCGAGTGGAGCGGCCGGCGTCGAGGCCGGAGACGGAGAACGGCACCACCTCGTCGCCGAGCAGCGCGAGGATCCACCGGATCGGGCGGCTGTAGGAGAGCCCGGACGCGTTCCAGCGCATGTTCTTCTCGGCCCGCAGGCCGGAGACGACGGTCGGCAGCAGCTGCGCGAGCACCTCCTCGGCGGGGCGGCCGCTGACGCGGCGGGTGAGCACGACGTGCTCGCGGCCGCCGAACTCGCCGCGGCCCAGCTCGGCCGGGTCGGCGTCCTGGCTGCGGGCGAAGCCGAGCAGTGCCTGGGTGGGCTTGCCGTCGGCGTCGTAGGCCGCCGAGACGCGCGGCCCGCGCACGGTCTGCTCGTGGTCGGGCTCGTGCGCCTCGACGCCCTCCAGCGTCGCGACGACGCGGCGCGGCGTGGCGAGGACGTTCAGCGCGCCGTGGCCGAGCCGGCTCGCGCCGAGCCCGCTCTCCAGCGCCTCGCGCACCGCCTCGACGACGCGGGTGGCCTCGGCGGGCGGCAGCTCCTCGAAGCCGATCTCGAACGCGAGCGTCCGGGGCCGGGGCCGGGCGGCGGCCGCGCCGGCGCCCGGCTCGCCGGCGACGCCCGGCGCTCCGGTGAGACCCCCCGCCGCGCCGTCGGGACCGGCCGGGTCGGTGGCGGTGCCGAGCGGGTGCTTCAGCTCGGCGCGCCGCTCGGCCCAGAGCGCGGCCACGTCGTGCGCGAGGCCGCGCATCCGCGCGAAGGAGCGGGCGCGCTCGGTGGTCGAGATGGCGCCGCGGGCGTCGAGCACGTTGAAGGTGTGCGAGCACTTGAGCACGTAGGAGTACGCGGGCACCGGCAGCCGCAGGTCGAGCAGGCGCCGCGCCTCCTTGGCGTAGGCCTCGAACAGCTCGCGGTTGGTGTCCACGTCGGCGTCGTCGAGGTAGTACCGGCTCATCTCGTACTCGGCCTGGCCGAACACCTCGCCGTAGGTGACGCCCGGCGCGTACGCGATGTCCTTGAAGTGGCTGACGCCCTGAAGCGCCATCAGGATGCGTTCCAGCCCGTAGGTGATCTCCACCGAGACCGGGTCGAGTGTGATGCCTCCGGCCTGCTGGAAGTAGGTGAACTGGGTGATCTCCAGCCCGTCCAGCCACACCTCCCAGCCGAGCCCCCAGGCGCCGAGGGCCGGCGAGGCCCAGTTGTCCTCGACGAAGCGCACGTCGTGCGCGTCGATGTCGATGCCGAGCGCCTTGAGGCTGCCGAGGTAGAGCTCCTGCGCGTTGCCCGGCTCCGGCTTCAGGATCACCTGGAACTGGGTGTGCGTCTGCAGGCGGTTGGGGTTCTCCCCGTAGCGCGAGTCGTCGGGACGGACGCTGGGCTCGACATAGGCCACCCGCCACGGCTCGGGCCCCTGCACCCGCAGGAAGGTGGCGGGGTTCAGCGTCCCGGCGCCCACTTCGCTGTTCATCGGCTGGGCCACTAGGCAGCCCTGCTGCGACCAGTACGCGTTGAGGGCGAGCAGAGCGTCCTGCATCGTGAGCATGGTGCAACCCCACAAGTCGGTGAACTGGCCCCGCAACCGCCCCACCTGCGCCGGGACGACCACGAGGCCGACGGTCCGGCGATTCTATGCACTCCGGCGCCCTCCCCACCGGGTCGGGCCACCCCGCGGTCCTCCCCGGCCGGACATACCATCGGCACATGCCGTCCGAGCCGCCGAGCGCCACGGAACACTGGGATGCGACGTTCACCGCCCTGCCTGCGGCGGTTCTGCGGGATTACCTCCGGATTTTGCTCGCGACGGCGGAGCACTACGCCGGCAGCCGGATCAACGCCCGTGGGGTTCCCCGGATTTGGCGGTTCATCGATGACTCGGGGCGGATGCACGACGACTTCGACGCGTCCCGGGTCACCTTCTGGCCGGACAGCGGCGAACCCCGCTGGCGCCGCGAGATGGCCAACGCGGTCCTGTCGGCCTGCCCCGAGTTCCGCTGCGTCGCCTACATCGTCGGCGACGTGGACCTCGGCTGGTTCCCCCTCCTCCCCTGGCCGGGCCGCCCCGTCCGCGACCGGCACGTCGTGCTCTTCATGAGCCACCGGCAGGAACGGGCGAGCCTCCTCACGTACCACCTGCCCTTCGTCACCGAGGGCCGCTACTTCCGCCGCATGAGCATCGACCCCGCCCACGTGGCCTTCCTCCGCCGCTGGTCGGACTCCCTGCGGGACGGCTGATCGGGCCGTCCAGGCCGGATCCGCATCCCGCCCCCAAGCCCATGGAACCAAGCTGACGGTCCCTCAGCGGATACGGGCTCAGTCGAGGCAGAACTCGTTGCCCTCGACGTCCTGCATCGCCAGGCACGACTCGTTCTCCTCGTCCGCGAGCAGGAGCTGCACCCGTACCGCGCCGAGCGCGACGAGCCGCGCGCACTCGGCCTCGAGCGCGGCGACGCGCTCGTCGCCGACGAGGCCGGTGCCGACGCGGATGTCGAGGTGGACGCGGTTTTTGACGACCTTGCCCTCGGGGACGCGCTGGAAGTAGAAGCGCGGGCCGACGCCGTCGGGGTCGCTGCACGCGAACCAGGCGTCGCGCCGCTCCGGCGGCAGCGAGCCGTTGTAGGCGTCCCAGGTGTCGAATCCCTTGGGCGGGGGCGGCGGAACGTAGCCCAGCGCCTCGCACCAGAAGCGCGCGACGCGCTCGGGTCGGGCGCAGTCGAAGGTGACCTGGAACTTCTTGACCGATGCCATTCGGTCACCGTAGCGGGGGCCCGCGACCGTGATCAACGAGATTTCCGCGCCCGGCGTCAGACCGCGCCGGGGCGTGGCGCGCGGGAGAGGGCGGGCTCCCAACCGGTGGGGCGGAGCTCCTCCTCCAGCTGGGCGTCGGACATGACGCTGACGGTCAGTTCGCGCCCGAGCAGCTGCCGTGGCGGAAGGCCGGTGGCGGTGACGAGGGTCCGGGTGTCCACGGGCACGAGCACGGCGCCCGCGCACCACGCCTGGACCGTGCACCAGCTGCGTGCGTCCTGCACCCGGGCGACGCGCGCGACCGTGCGTATTCGACGAGCCCTCAGCACCGATCTCCCCGCTCCTGGCGTGTTCGCGTATTCGCGTCTTCCGGCTTGCGCGGGTGAGCCTAGCGAACGGGCCTCGGGCGAAGGCAGCTCGGGGGTGAACGACGGGTTCGGGCGGGAGGTGGGTTCGAAGGAGACGGGGTGCGGTGCTGACCCCCGTGCAACACCGCACCCCCGCGCCTGCGTCAGGGCACGACGACAGGCACGCCGCGGCCGTGCTCGCACCGGGACGTAGAGCGACCAGGCCGGCGGAGAGCACCGCCACAGCGGATGAGGACACCAGCCTCACACATCCCGGTCACGTGTTCCGCCGCAGTTCGGGGGCGCACACCCAACCCACCCAACACTCGCACCGGTCCTCCCGCGGGCTCACACGCGTTCGACCGGTATTCGCCCCACCTGCGCGGATCCACCGCCGGGCCCCATCCGGCGGAGCCGGAAGGGGGCGGCGCTCCGCTCCGTGCAGCGCCGCCCCCTCCGAGGCCCGCGGCCGGGGGGATAACCGCGGGCGTCTCCGGTCGACCCCGCCGAGGTGAGGAACCGGCGGGGTCCCGGGGTCCGTGAGCACGGACCCGGCTCCAGCCTGCCGCAACCGGCAGGCCGCACGCGTCAGCGCGCCGCGCGCGCACGGAACCGGCACAACTCCCGCACGTCTCCGGTCGCCGTCTGCCGCCGTCTCCCGCCGACCGCGGACCGCGGACCGCGGACCGGCGGGAGACGGCGGATCAGACCGTGGTCACGCGTCGGCGCTGAGCACCGGGAGGTAGCCGCCGGACTGTCCGGCGGAGGTGGGGTGGTAGGACTCGTAGACCGGCAGCGTGGTGCTGTGCAGCCACTGGTCGTCGGTGCAGATCTCGTGGCCGGAGAAGGCGCCGCGCACGTCACCGAAGCTGAAGTTCGGGTACTTGGCGACCTCGCCCGCGATGACGTTGTCGAGGTCGTCCGCGGCGCCGTTGATCGCGGTGCGGCTGGTGTCGCTGATCCCGAAGACGCAGTCGCCGGGGACCGCGTAGAGGTGCGGGTAGCCCAGCACCACCACGTGGGCGTTGGGCGCGTCCTGGCTGACGGCGTCGTAGACCGCGTCGAGGCGGGCGGCGAGTTGGGTGTTGACGAAGTTCTCCGCGGTGTTCACCGCGGAGACGCAGGCGCTGGTGCCGTCCAGGACGCAGGTCTCCATGGTCGAGGTGAAGCCGGCGTCGTCGCCGCCGACGGTGATGCTGACCTCGGTGGTGGCACTGTTCAGTCCGGAGAGCTGGTTGTTGATCACGTCCGTGGTGGTGGCGCCGGAACAGGCCTCGAAGTCGAAGCTGGACGGGGAGTTGGCCTGCTGCCACAGGTACGGGTAGGCCAGCGTGCTCTGGTAGCAGGAGCCGCTGGAGGAGAGGTAGCTGCCGCTGCCGACGCCGGAGGCGTAGGAGTCGCCGAGGGCCGAGTAACCGCCGCTCGTCGCCTGCGCGCTGGGGGCCAGGGCCAGGGAGCCGACGAGGAGCGATCCGACGGCGAGGATGCCCGCCACGAGTCGTCCGGACGCGGGGGTGCGCATGAAGCCTCCACTTGTGGTGGTGGTGCACGACTGGTCGAAGGGGACAGGTCGACGCGCGTCGACACCTGTTTACCAGTCGGTAACACACTCTTGGAAGTGTTCACGACAGCCTTGTGACACCTATGCCCGCCTGGCGCCGAAGTCCTGACACATCGTCGGGCGATCACCGTTCCGTCGCGCCGGGAACGGGTAGCAACACCCCGACCACGCCGTCACGGAAGGGGATCGACGCGGCCATGAGCAGCAACTGGCGTACCGGCTTCACCCGATGGATCGAGCAGCAGGCCCGCGACAACGGCGTCACCGACCACGACATCCCCGAGGCCCTGCTCTGGTGCTGGAGCACCGCCGCACGCACCACCGGCCTGGACCCGGACGACATCGCGGAGATCGCCCACGCGACGCGCGCCGCGGAGAGCGACGTGGTCGCGGCCTGCGAGCGCGACAACAGCCAGTGGGAGGCCGACCAGACCCGCTTCGAACAGCCCGACCTGGTCGCGCTCGACGCCCACCTGGACGCCGTCGCCGGCGACCGCTGGCCGTCGACGTGAGGACGACGTGACACGGAGCGGGTAACGGATCGACACCGAATCAGGGGCCGCTCTGGACGGCCGCAGCAGCGCGCGGTCAGTATGCGATCTCTTGCTGTCCACCGAGTGATCATCCCTGAGGAAGCCCGCATGCCCCGACGTTCATCCGTCCGCCGCGCCGCGGTGGCGGTCCTGCTGATCGCTCCGGCGCTGGCCGCGTGCTCCAGCGGCCACAGCGGCGCCTCCGCGCCCGTCGGGGCGACGACCTCGGTCGGCGCCTCGGCGAGCGCCGCGGCCTCCTCCGCGCCGACGCCGAGCGCGTCGCCGTCCGTGGACTACCCGACGACCCTCGCCGCGCCCGGCACGGCGCCGATGCAGGTCCGCGACGCCTTCGCGGTGCTTCAGGCGACCTACAACGACGGCTGCACCACCCCGGGCAACTGCGCATACTTCCTCAACCGGGTGCTGTCGAACCTCGACGACCTCGACAACGCCATGAAGGCCAGCCCCGAGGGCACCGGCCACTTCCGCCAACCCCTCACCTGGATCGACCGGCTGCACACGGCGCTCGCCGCCGACTTCTCCTTCACCAACCTGCAGAAGCACCAGAAGCAGCTCGTCGCCACCCGCGACGAGATCAACACCTGGATGCAGTCCCACCCGGAGGACTACCGCTAGCATCCCGACTCTCCCCGGCGGCCCAGCCCGCCGGCCTCTCGAAGTCGGCGCCCCGAAGCCCGGCCCCGGGGTCCTGCGCGGCGCTCCCCCCGTAGGAGCCGCGCAAGACCCCAGGAGTCTCGTGGGACAGGGCGCCGGGCCGGGAGAGCGGCGTCCTGGGTGGGGCGGTCACCGATGCGGATCGGCGGCTGCCGGGGCGGTGGCGGGTTTTAAGCGTGTGCGACCGTGCCGAAGCGCGACCACAGTTCCCCCCGTTCCGGACCACGGATGTGTCCCGCGCCGCTGTGGCTGCGTGCGCATCACCATCCTCACGGCGCCGGGGAGTCCGGTCCACGACGTTGTCCCGACGTTCACCCGACGCTTCGGGTAGGCCGGACGGGCGATCTCCCGCCCGTGCCGTCGCCCGTTCGCCCGGATGCGGCCCGGGGGCCGGCTTGGTACAGATGGGACAACCGGGGCTGGCAGGTCGTGCTGGCGCTGGCGTTTCTGCTGCTCGCGGGGCCGGTCTGCGCGGTGGTGGCCACGGGCGGGCACTGAGCCGTCGGCATGCGAGGGGACAGATGTCCTGATATGTCTGTTCCTGATGTCTCCCTAGGAGGGACCGTGTCCAACTACCCCATGCTCAATGTGTTCTGGACGATGCTGGAGTTCTTCCTCTGGATCCTCTGGTTCTTCCTGCTCTTCAAGATCCTCACCGACCTCTTCCGCAACCACGAGATGAAGGGCTGGCACAAGGCCCTGTGGATCATCTTCGTGATCGTGCTGCCCTTCCTCGGCGTGCTGGTCTACGTCATCGTCCACGGCCGCGACATGAGCCAGCGTGACGTGCAACAGGCCCAGCAGGCCGACGCCGCCTTCAAGAGCTACATCCGCGACGCGGCGGGCACCTCCGGTTCGGGCGGCGGCAGTCACGTCGACGAACTGTCGAGACTGGCCCAGCTGCACAGCAGCGGCGCCCTCACCACCGAGGAGTACCAGAAGGCCAAGGACAAGCTGCTCGCCTGATCGCACGTAGGTGCGCAAAATCGGTGCATATCCGCACCACATGCGTGCAAGACTGGTGCACATGAGCCAGTCGCCGGAACACCCCTACAGTGAGCGCTACTCCGTCACCCTCTGCCCGCCCGCCGTCACGGCGGTGGCCGAACTGTCCACGAGCGGACGGGTGAGCAAGTCCGACGTGATCAACCGGGCCGTGCTGCTGCTCGACTTCGTCGAGAAGGAGCGCGCGAAGGGGCGGGATCTGGTGATCCGGGACAACGAGAGCGGAGCGCTGGAGCGCATCCACATCATTTGAACCGGAGCGGCATCCGAATCCGAGCAGCGTCTCAGCCCGAGCAGGGGTCAGAAACAGTCGGTCAGCAGGACGTCGGCCGTCGCGCACAGCAGGTGACCGCTGTGCGCGGCGGCCCAGAACTCTGCCGGGTGGCCGAACGGGCCCGTGATCAGCAGCAGTTCGGTGCGGGTACGCGCCGAGCGGCGCCAGGTGCGGGTGGAGAGCAGTGGGCCGCGGTACCAGGCGCGGCCGTCGGGGCCGGCCACGTGCAGACGGTCGCGCTCCAGCGTGGCGAGCCAACGCGGGGCCTCGTCCAGCAGCACCGCCGCGTCAGCCGGGAGCCAGCCGGCGGCGGTGGGGTGGTCCGGGCGCGCGGGGAAGACCAGGGTGGGCAGGCCGCGCCAGAGCTCGGGCCAGACGGCCGCCCCGGCCAGGGGATCCGGCCACCCGTCGTGGGTGGGGATCGGGGTCACCATGGCAGCCCGGCGGGGCGGCTCGGGGCCGCCCGCCACGCCACTCGGGGCGCAGGGCGGCGGGACGCGGCGGACGGGTTGAGGTGCTGTGGTTCCGGCATGTCGTTCCCCGTGCGGGAGGGGGTCAACGGGTGGGTCCGTGAGGGGCGGTCAGGGCTTGATGCCGACGCCGACCCAGAGGCTGACCTCGGCGTCGGTGAGGGGCTCGGCCGGCGCGGCGCCCGCGCTGCGGGCGTCGGGACGCCAGTGGTGACCGACGGTGATGCCGGGGTCCAGCAGCTCGAGGCCGTCGAAGAAGCGGGCGACCTCCTTGTGCGTACGGAACTGGACCGGCGTGCCCGAGCCGTTGTAGATGTCCTGGATCTTCTCCCAGCTGTCCGGGTCGAACTCCGGCGTGCAGTGGCTGATCGCCAGCGCGCTCCCCGAGGGCAGCGCCCCCAGCAGGACGCGCACGATGCGGTGCGGGTCCTGGGCGTCCGGGACGAAGTGCAGCAGGGCGTTGAGCGAGAGGACGACGGGCCGGTCCAGATCGAGCACCTCGGACAGCTCGGGGCTGTCCAGAAGCACCTCCGGGTCGTTGACGTCCGCCTCGATGTAGGTGGTGCGCCCCTCGGGGGTGCTGCGCATCAGGCGCTCGGCGTACTTGAGCACCAGCGGGTCGTTGTCGGCGTAGACGACCCGCGCCTCGGGGGCCACGGACTGCGCGACCTGGTGCAGGTTCGGCTCGGTGGGGATGCCGGTTCCGACGTCCAGCCACTGGCGGATGCCGTGCTCACGGGCCAGGACCCGGGTGGCGCGGTGCATGAACGCGCGGTTCTCGCGGGCGCAGGTGAAGATGCTGGGATACGCGGCGGCGACCCGCTCCGCGGCCTGGGCGTCGACCTCGAAGTGGTCCTTGCCGCCCAGGTAGTAGTCGTACATGCGGGCGGAGTGGGGCCTGTTGGTGTCCAGGCCCCTCGCCGGACGGGTGTCGCTCATCGGTTCCTTTCCTCTCCTACGTCCCTGCATCACGCGGCCCACCGCCGCCGGTCCGGGTGAGCGGCCGCCCTAGCCCGCCACGAGGTGGTCCGCGAGGCCCGCCTTCGCTCCGGTGATGAACGCGCTGATCTCCTCGGTGGTGTAGATCAGCGCGGGCCCGGCGGGGTCGGTGGACTGGCGCATCGCGATCCGGCCGTCGGCCAGCCGCTTGACCTCCACGCACTGCCCGCCGTTGGGGCCGCTCCAGGGCTTCTCCCAGCCCTGCTCGCCGAGTTCGCCGGCCGGCATGCCGTTGTAGACGCGTCTGTCGGCGCCTGCGTTGTCGCTCGTGCTGCTCATGAGTACTCCTTGCGAATGCGGTTGAGCAGGGACTTGCTCTGTGCGGACGAGGTCAGCAGCGCCATCCGGTTGTGCGCCTCCAGGTGGGCGACCACGTCGGGGCGCTGGTCCAGGTAGACGGACGCGGACAGGATCTCGCTGTAGACGACGTCGGGCAGTTCCGGTTCCTGGAAGCGGAAGTAGGTGAACGGGGCGCACACGCCCACGTGCGCCCCCGCGACGAACGGGACGACGTCGATGCTGATGTGGTCGCGTTCCATGGCCTCGAGCAGCGCGTCGATCTGGTCGCGCATCACCTCGGGACTGTCGACCACGCGGTGGAGCACGGCCTCCTCCATCACCACCCACAGGGTGGGCGCGTCCGGCGCGTCCAGCAGGCCCTGGCGGCGCAGCCGCAGGTCGACGCGCCGGTCGAGCTCGTCCTCGGTGTCGTTGGGGAAGCCGCCGCGCAGCACGCCGCGCGCGTAGGCGTGGGTCTGCAGCAGGCCGGTGACGTAGTGCGGTTCGTAGGTGCGCAGCATCCTGGCGCCGGACTCCAGGCTCACGTAGGCGGAGAACCAGCTGGGCACCACGTCGCGGTAGGCGTACCACCAGCCGGGCTCGTTGGCCTGTTCGGCCAGCGCGACGAACTCCTCGATCTCCTGGGCGTCGGCGCCGTACTTCTCCAGCAGCCGTTCCACGTACAGGGGTTTGAGGGCGACCTCGGCCTTCTCCAGGCGGCGCACGGTGAGCGGGGTGACCCGTAGCGCCTTGGCGGCCGCCTCCAGCGAGGCGCCCGCGTTCTGGCGGCGTTCCTGCAGCCGCCGGCCGAGGATCATGCGCAGCACGGTGGGTGCGCCTGCGCCGGCCGTCGAGCGGCTGTCGTTCACGGGCTTCACCTCCCCGATGGACTGTCAGCGATCCGATATTGGCAGAGACTTGGCGGTGATGACACCAGACGGATGACATCGAGCTGAAATTATCAGGGAGATGGTTGCGCGCTGAGAGCGGCGGCGAGCATAGTCGGACCCGTGACCGTGCAACGGCAGCAGACGACCCAGCTTCTGGATCACCACTTAGACCAGGCGGGCCCGCGGAGATCCCACTGGCTGGACCTCCCGGCCCGACGCTCGAGCGTCGGGATCGCCCGCCATCGCCTGACCGAACAGCTGAACGCCTGGTCACTGCCGGAGCCGACGGTGGACGACGCGGTCCTGTTGGTCTCCGAACTCGCCACCAACGCCGTGGTGCACACGGCCGGCACCCGGATGCTGTGCGGCGTCGCCCTCTCCCCCGACGGCCGGCTGCGGATCGAGGTCCACGACGACCACGACGCCCCCTGCGCGGCTCCGGGCAGCCCCGATCCGGACGACGAGAGCGGACGCGGCCTTCTCATCGTCCGCGCACTGGCCGACGCGTGGGGCGTGCAGCCCTCCCCCACGACCGGCGGCAAGGTCGTCTGGGCCACCCTCGGAACGGCGGCCGACGACCACTGAGCCGGGCCACTTCCCGCTTCCGGCTTCCCCCGACTCCGGTCAGCCCACCCGCCTGCGCGCGGCGACCTTCCGCGCCTGCGCGGTCTCCCTGGCACAGCCGACCGCATGGGAGAGAACGGTGACCGGGTGCTGCCGCACCGCTATACGCAGCTCCTGCACGGTTTCCCGCAGCCGCCCGAACTCGGCGATGTCCTCCTCCGCCCACCGGGCGCGCTGCAGCGCCTGCCCCGGCTCGGGGAACCGCGCCCGGTACTCCGCGGTCTTGCTCTGGGCGAAGTCGGCAAGCGCGTTGTCCGCCTCGTCCAACTCACGCTGGAGTTGGACGAGATCGTCCGGGGCGGGAAGAGCGTCGGGCATATGACAGAGCTTACGAATTCGACCCGGCGGCGTCACTAGGCGACCACCGGGTGACACTTCGTCACATCCACTAGTAATACTGGGAGTTGGCGGGCCGAACCGCCATCGGCCACCCACCCGATCACGGAACGCTTCCATCCTATCGCCTTGCGTCACCCGCCGTGGCCACTTCCCGCAGCCGCTCCACCACAGCCCCGTCGCGGCGCGGTCGCCGCTCAGCCGCCGCTCAGCGCCGCGTCGCAGTCGAGGCAGCGGCGGCTGTGGTACTCCGGCGGGTACCAGGGCGCGCCCGTGTCGGCCGGGGTGTAGGGCTCGGGTTCCAGCTCGTCCACGGGCTGGCCGCAGAGGGTGTGCGCCGAGGGGTCGGTGGCCGTGACCGGCGCGGCGTGCACCGCGCGGACCCGCGCGCCGATGTCGGCCTCGCCCACGTCGGCGTCCACCACCTCCGTGGCGGGTTCCAGCTCCAGCAGCACCGCGATCGCACCCACCCCTCGATCCTGCGCCGCCCCGCCGCCGCGCGCATCCGCAGGCGTCCGCGCGGCGCCGGGTGAGCCGTCCCGGGCGTCGGACCCGGCGGGTGCGGCGCCGGACGACTACCGTGATCACGCGGGCTCTCGCGGGACCCGCGGGACGCGGACCGGGATTACAGTCCGCGGGACGCGGACCGGGATTCCGGTCCGAAGCTGGGTACAGGAGGACCATGTACGACACGACAACGGCCCGCCGGGGCTACGGCATCTCCGCGAACACGCTGTTCGCGCGCACCATGACCTTCGTCGCGGGCACGGCCGGCCTCTTCGCCCTCGGCGCCTACGTCGGCCGCAACCTCGCCCACGCCGCGGGTCTGATCGCCTTCGTCGGGGCCTTCGTCTGCCTGATGGCGATGCGCTTCGCCGCCGCGCGCTCCCGCGAGGCGACCGTGGCCCTGCTGGGCGCCTTCGGCCTGCTCATGAGCGTGGCGGTCTCCCCCACCCTGGTCTACTACGCCACCGCCGACCCGCAGGCGCTGTGGCAGGCCGGCGGCGCGACCGCGCTGTTCATCGCGGCCCTGGGCTCCATCGGCTACGCCACCAACCGGGACCTGTCGGGGCTGGCCCGGATGAGCTTCTGGGCGCTGCTGGCCCTGCTGCTCTTCGGCATCGTGGCGATCTTCGTGCGGATCCCGCACAGCTCGCTCATCTACAGCGTGGTGGGCCTGGTGATCTTCGCCGGGTTCACCCTCTTCGACTTCCAGCGGCTGCGCCGCTCCCAGGACGTCGAGTCCGCGCCGCTGCTGGCCGCGTCCATCTTCCTGGACATCCTCAACGTGTTCCTGTTCTTCCTGAGCATCTTCGGCGGCCGACGCGACTGATCACGCGGCACCGCGCAGGGATAATCGACGGGTGAGCCCCGAGACGACCGAGATCCCCCGAGCCGACGCGACGCGCGCCCGGCTGCTGGACGCGGCCATCGCCGCCTTCGCCGAGAAGGGCTTCCGCGGCACCACGACGCGCGACATCGCCGCGGCGGCGGGCATGAGCCCGGCCGCGCTCTACGTGCACCACAAGTCCAAGGAGGAACTGCTCTTCCTCATCTCCAAGGCCGGGCACGAGGCCACCCTGCAGCTGGTCCTGGACGCGATCGGCCCCGCCGGGGACGCGCCGGACGCCGCGCTGCGGCGGGTGATCCACGACTTCGCCGTGAGCCACGCCCGTGGCCAGACCACCGCGCGGATCGTCAACTACGAGCTGGCCTCGCTCACCCCCGAGCACCTGGCGGAGATCCGCGGCATCCGCCACCGGATCGAGGACGAGATCCGCGAGCTCGTCGAACGCGGCGTCACGGCGAACGTGTTCGACACGCCCGACCCCCGCATGGCCTCGGTCGCGCTGCTCTCCCTCGGCATCGACATCGCCCGCTGGTACCGCGACGGGGGCCGCTGGACACCCGAGGACGTCGCGGCCCAGTACGCCGACATGGCCCTGCGCATCGTCGGCGCGCACTGACCCTCAGTAGGGCTCGCGCACGGAGAAGAGCTCCAGGTGCCCGCAGCGCGTGCACCGGTAGGCGTCGATCTGCAGACGCTTGCGGCCCATCCTCTTGGCACCGCCGAAGGGCCCGCGCTCGATCGCCCCGGCGACCCAGCGGGTGTCGCCGGATCCGCGGGGATCGTCGATGAAGCCCGGTTCGAGCTCCTGGGCGCCGCAGTGGGTGCACCGCTTCTCGTCGTCGGTCATGGCCGGGCAGTGTAGCGAGCGCCGGGTGAAGGGGGACGCCGGACGGAGCACCTGCTGTCGCGGGCCGGTCGGAGTGAGCGTGTAATCAAAAAGGCGCGCTCCGATTCCGGGTCAGGCCCGGGCGAGCTGGAGAGGACCCCTGATGCCCCGCACCGAGCGACACCCTTCCCCGCGTACCGTGGCCGCGGCCGCCGCGCTCGTCCTGGTCGCCGGAGCGGTGGGCGGGCTGAGCGCCTGTTCGAGCTCGGCCACGGGCAATTTCTCCGGCAGTGTGACCACCACGCAGCCGCCGACCGCCGGGAACTTCTCGGGCAGCGGGCCCTCGGCCCTGGAGTCGCTGGCGTCGGCCGGGCAGGGTGCCGCCTCGTCCGCGGCGGCGTCCGTTCAGGCGCAGGCGTCCGCGTTCGCGTCCTCCGTCGCGGCCGAGTCCGCGCGGACGAAGGCCGCGTACCAGGCCGCTCTCCAGCCCGTCTCCGGACGCGGCAACGCCGTTGGAGAGGTGTTCCTCACCGGCCTGCCGAAGGCGCAGACCGGCGGGCTGCACGCGGCCGTCGTCAACATCACCAACCACAGCGGCGCGACGTCCTCCTACGCCGTACAGGTCGACTGGACCGACACTTCCGGCCACGTGGTCGACAGCGACGTCGTCGGGACCGAGCACCTCGCCCCGGGGGCGAAGGCCACGCCGGTGGCGTTCACCACGAAGGACGCGGACCTGACCCTTGTCCCCGTCGTGGCCAAGGCACAACGCTTCTGACCGCGCTTCTGACCGGCGCGCCCGGCCGGCGCGCCTGATCCCGCCGTCACCCGCACGACGGAGGGCCGAGGGGAGGAACGCGAGTGGCGCAGCGGTCGGTCCGACGGGTGCCCCAGCGGAGCCGCCCGGTGCGGCCCGCCCGGGACAGGGCCGTCGCACCGACGCCGGCCGCCACCCCGGGCAACGGGCTCGTGCCGCACGGGCTGCAGGTGATCGCGGGCTGGTGCTGGCGCCTGCTGGTGCTGGGGGCGACGATCTATGTGCTGTTCAAACTGCTGGCGCGGTTCCAGCCGGTCGCGGTCGCGGTCTTCCTCGGGCTGGTGATCGCGGCGCTGCTGCGTCCGCTGGCGGACCGTCTGAGCCGGGTGATGAAGCGGCCCCTGGCCGTCGTCTGCGCCTATGTCCTGTGCATCGTGCTGATCGCGGGCGGCTTCGCCCTGACGGGCTATCTGGTCGCGGGCGAGTCCGGCCACGTCACGCACCAGTTCGACACCGGGATCGCCCGGCTGGAGACCTGGTTGGAAGGCTCGCCCTTCCACATGCGGCCGGGCGCGCTGACGGGTCTGCAGCACAAGGTCACCTCGTTCATCTCCTCGCACCGCTCCACGCTGATCCAGAGCGCGCTGAGCGGCGCCACGCAGCTGGTCGAGGCGCTGACCGTGATCGCGCTGGGCCTGTTCTGCTCGGTGTTCTTCGTCCACTCCGGGGAGCGGATGTGGGGCTGGAGCCGGGACCAGATCCCGGTGGACGCGCGCGGCCGGTGGGACCGGGCGGGCCGGGCGGCGTGGCGGGCGTTCGCCGGGTACATCCGCGGCATCATCCTGGTGGCCGGGACCAACGCGATCCTGGTCGGGATTGCGCTGTTCGTGCTGCGGGTGCCCTTCGCCGTCCCGCTGGCCGTGCTGGAGTTCCTGGCGGCGTTCGTGCCGCTGATCGGCTCCCCCTTCGCGCTCGCGGTGGCGAGCGTGGTGGCCCTGGCGGCGCGCGGGCCGGTGACGGCCTTGATCGTGCTGGCCCTCATCGTGGTGATCGGCCAGCTCGAGGGCCATCTGCTGCACCCGCTCATCATGAGCTGGGCGGTCCGGCTCCACCCGGTGGTCGTGGCCATCTCCGTCATCGCGGGAACGATCGCCCTGGGCTTCGTGGGCGCTGTCGTGGCCGTCCCCTTCGTCTCCGTCGCCTGGGCGGTGATCCAGGCGGTACGCGCCCCGGAACCGGCGGCGGAATCCCGCAGCCCGTGACCCCAGCGGTCAGGTGTTGCGGCGGGCGGACTCGTTCTCCTGGGCCAGCCGCCGCAGCGCCAGCAGCGCCGGTTCCAGCAGGACGGTCAGCAGCAGGGCGCGTTCGGCCTGCTCCAGCGGGTCCGCGCGCGGGTCGAGCTGGTCGAGGTCGAGGACGGCGGTCCGCTCGGCCAGCTCGGCGTAGCCGAGCAGCGAGGCGTGGTCGAGTTCCGCGCCGAGTGACCGCAGGGTCTCCAGGGTCTCGCCGAGCACGGCCCGGGCGGGGGCGTGCTCGGAGACGTTCCACCCGAGTTCGCCGATCAGGGCTTCCACCTCCCCTTCGGGCGGGTCCTCCGGCGCTGCCTCGTCGCCGACGGGTCGGGCTCCGAGCACCAGCCCGAGGACCTGGTGCAGCTCCCCCGCGCGGGCGGCCACCGCGCCGAGAACGTCCCGGGTGGCGCTCACGCTCAGGCCGCGCACGCCGATCAGCGCGCGCACCAGACGGAGTCGGCGCAGGTGGCCCTCGTCGTACTCGGCCTGGGTGGCGGCGGTGGCCCGGCCGGGCGGCAGCAGTCCCTCGCGCAGGTAGTACTTGATGGTCGGGGTCGGGATCCCGCTGCGGCGGCTCAGTTCGGAGATGCGCACGGCCACCTTCCTTTCCTCTGCTCCTCGGTTCCACTGGCAATTGGATACCATCACTGTCTAATATAGATAGTGCCACTATCCAGTATCGTGCGTTGCCGCCACGAGGAGCGCCAGCCATGCCCACGTTGCCCTGGATCACCCCGAACCCCGCCACTCCCGGCACCCCGGCGGTCGTCATGGCCTCCCGGTTCGAAGTCCGCTCCCTGACCGACGTCCCGCGCTTCTTCGCGAGATCCCTCGCGATCTGGCGCCAACTGCGCACCGCGCCCGGCGCGTTGGGCGCCTCGCTGATCGCCCGGCCGCTTCGGCGCACCTTCTACACCCTCTCCGCCTGGGAGAGCCGCGAGGCGCTGAACGCCTTCGCCGCCGCCGAACCCCACCGCAGCACCATGACCGGCCTGCGCGCCACCATGCGGGAGTCCACCTTCACCTTCTGGGACGTCCCCACCGAGCAGCTCCCGATCACCTGGCCCGACGCCCACGCCCACATCGACGCCGAGCGCGCCCGGCAGCCCGCCTGACCTGCTCCTGAACGCAGCCGGCCCCGGCCCGGCGGGAGGCCGGGGCGGGGCCGCTGACGGAGCGTGGGCGACGGGGTCAGCCGTCGGTCTCCGAGGAGGGGAGGTAGGCGCCGGGGACCTGGTTGGGGGCGTAGATCTTGGTCTCGCCCGGGTACGGGGTGGTCCAGTTGTGGGTCTGGTACCAGACGAGGTGGTTCATCTGCGCCGGGTTGGCGTAGTCCGGGACCGCGTTCGGGCCGGTCAGGTGCTGCTGGGACTTCCAGGTGTCCCACTGGGCCGCCAGCGCGGACTCCGCCGGGGGCACCGCGACGGCCGAGGGAACCAGGGACGCCTTCGGGTCCTGCGGGGCCGGGTTGTCGACGCCGCACGGGGGCGGGGTGGACAGGCCGCCGGTGAGCGAGGTGCGGTTCGGGACCGCGTTGAACGGCGTGTAGTCCGGCTTGCTGGTGAAGGCCGTGGTCATCGGCGTGGCCGCGGTGTCCTTCTGGTTCATCGGGTGGATCCCGAGGATCTGCTCGATGGTGCGGACCATCGTGATCTGGGTGTAGTAACGGTCGTCGACCGTGCCGTGCTGCGCCCAGGGACTGATGATCTGGATCGGGGCACGGTGGCCGTCGACGTGGTCGAGGCCGGCCTGGGAGTCGTCCTCGACGACGAATATCGCCGAGTCCTTCCAGTACTTGCTGTGCGAAATCTCGTCGATGACCTTGCCGGTGGCCAGGTCGTTGTCGGCGACCATGGAGGCCGGGGCGGCCGGGCCGCCGGTGTGGTCGCTGGAGAGCCACAGCATGTTGAGGTTGGCCGGGCCGTTCTTCTCGAAGTCCTGCTTCCAGATCTCGTACCGGTACTGGTCCGGCACGCTCAGGTCGAACTTCGGGTAGCCGGTGACCGAGACGTTGTTGAGCGACGGGATCGGCGAGGTCGAGTCCAGGGTGTAGGCGCTGCCCTGGCCGCTCGCGTCCATCGTCTTGGCGTCGCAGTACAGGTTCTGCCAGCTCGCGCCCGCGGGCTTGGTCAGGAACTGCTGGAACTCCCCGAAGTCGCGCACCGACTTGCCGGCCGCCTGGGCGCCGGTCCACAGGAAGCCGGACTTCTGGTGGCCGAGGGCGTCGTCCTCGGTGTCGTAGCTGCGGGTGTACTCGCCGGCGGAGGACTCGGTGTACTCCGGGTCGTCGGCCTGCATCAGCCAGTTGTGGCCCTCGGCGGAGTTGGTGCCGATGTCGTAGGTGTTGTCGTAGAGGCCGAACTGCGAGGCCAGTGCGTGCTGGTTCGGCGTCACGTTCTCGCCGAACTGGGCCAGCGCCGGGTCGCCGTTGCCCTGCGGCATGTCCCCGAAGAGCTGGTCGTAGGTGCGGTTCTCCTTGACGATCAGGAAGACGTGCTTGATCGTCGACGGGTCGCCGATGCGGGCCGGGACCGCCACGGGCTTGGCGCGGTGCTGGTCGGCCAGGGCGAGCGCGTGGCCGGTCCAGCCGTTCTGCTGGAAGACCTTGGGCGTCTCGTCGTTGCGGATGACGCGGTCGCTGGGGAGCTGGAACTGCGTCAGGCTGGACGTCGTGTCGTGGGTGTTGTGCGCGCCGCTGGCGTCGGGGCGCAGCGCGTCGATGCCGCGGGTGTTGGAGACGACGACGTTGTTGCCGACGGTGGCGATGTCCGTCGGGAAGTAGTCGGTGGGCAGCAGGCCCACGTAGCTGACCGGCTCCTGCGGGCTGGTGTAGCGGTAGACGGCGACGGCGTTGGCCCGGCCGAGGGTCACCAGCAGGTGGCCGTCGTCGGTGAGGGTCACCGCGTCGGGCTCGTAGCCGACCTTGGCCTCCGGCCAGGGCTGGGTGGCGATGGTCTGCACGACCTTGTCGCGCTTGGTGTCGATGACCGACACATCGTTGGAGTTGGTGTCGGTGACGAAGACCGCGCCGTTCTTGGCGTAGACGGTCGTCGGGTGCAGGCCCACCTTGATGGACTTGACGGCGGCGGAGGCGTCGGCGAGGTCGATGACGCTGACCGAGCCGGTGGTGGTGGCGCCGGTGACCGGGCTGGCCGGGACCTGCGTGCCGTAGGAGTTGAGGGTGGACTCGCCGGGCTTGGCGGCGCGCCCGCCCTCGTTGCTGACGTAGAGCTTGCCGCCGACCAGGGCCATGCCGCGCGGCGCGTTGCCGACGGTCCAGCTCTGCTGGATCGCGCCGGTGGCGGCATCGATGGCGACGACCCGGTTCTGGCCGTTGACGGCGCCGTAAACGGTCTTGCCGTCGGCAGAGAAGACGGCCGCGGCGACGAGGGCCTGCTCGCCGTTCTGGGCCGCGATCGGGACGGCGACGGGGTTGCTGAGCGAACCGTCGGGGTTGACGGTGAACTTGGTGTAGCCGTCGGACTGGCCGAGCCACAGCTGGCTGCCGTCGGGCGAGTAGACCGGGGCCTCCTGGCCGACGGCGCCACTGGCGATGTGCAGGTCGTCGACGGAGGCGCTGCCGACGCGCTGCTGCACCTTGCCGGTCTGGAGGTTGACCACGACCAGGGCCGCGTCGCCGTCGGCGACCGTGGCGGCGAGGTGGCCGCCGTCGGGGCTGACCCGGGAGCCCATGATCTTGCCGTCGTTGATGACGAGCCGGGTGCCGTAGGGGTTGATGTACTGGTCGGCGGAGACGACCTCGCCCTTGGCGTAGGTCTGGCCGACCTGCTCGGTGCCGAACTGGCGGGTCTCGGCGACGGCGGTGCCGGTGGCCACCGCGACGGCCGTGATGCATGCCGTCACCAGCGTCGCCTTGCGGCCGACGCGCCGGCCGAGAAGGACGAGGCCCTCACTGTCGGAGCGAGTCTCCTGGACACGCCGGCGGCGCGTTACCTGCATGGAGTCATCCCTTCGGGGAGGTGGGGAGCAACTCGACACTGCCGTCGAACTGCCACAGCGGGTTCGGTGCGTCCCCGGCCGGGGTGTGCACCAGGAAGTAGCCGTTCACTTCTTTCGGACCGTCGCCGTCGGCCTCGATCCGGCCGTTGGAGGCGACGTTGAGCTGGTACACCGCGTTGCCGGTGGCGGAGGTGCCGGGCAGGTGCCAGGTGACGACGCAGCGCCAGTCGTTGCCCGGACCCACCGGGTCGACCTGGCCGTCGCCGCGGTCGCAGGCCGCGCTCGTCCGCAGCTGCGCCTCGGTGACGGCGGGTCGGTTCAGCTGGTCGGTCTGCATCCGGTAGAGGTGGGCGAAGGCGGTGGCGACCGACTGCTGCACCTTGGCCTGGGTGATGCCGGAACCGGTGGACGGCGTGGCGAGGGCGACGGCGCCGAAGGTGAGCGCGAGCAGGGCGGCGAGCGGCAGCACCGCGCCGGTGGCGGCGCGGCGCCCGGGGCCGTCGTCGGTGGCGTTGGTGAAGTCCCGTCGCGCGAACAGGCGGTAGGCCAGCGCGGTGGCGGCGAGCACCCAGGCGAGGCTGACGGCGACGCCGATGAGCAGCTCGTCGAGCTGGGCCGGGCCGGTGAACAGGCCGTTCCAGGAGATGAAGGCGTAGCCGGGCAGCGCGAGCCGCAGCGCGACCGGGAGCGGCAGCATCTGGGCGAGCTGCATGGCGACGGCGGCGAGGGCGGGCAGCAGCAGGCCCATCGGGGAGCGGCCGAGGATGACGGAGCCGAGCAGACCGATGGCGGCGAGCGCGAGGGTGGGGGCGAGCGCGCAGAGCCAGGCGAGCAGCACGCTGCCGGCGGCGTCGGACGGCGTGAGCAGGTGGCCGTCGAGGCCGACCAGCGGCCGGTTCCCGGCCGTCGCGAGCCCGCCGACGACGGCGGCTGCCGCCAGCCCGGCCACCATCGCGACGATGACGGTCAGTCCGGCCAGCGCCTTGGCCCAGAAGATCCGGCGCGGTGAGCGGACGGCGACCAGCAGGTGCCGCCAGGTGCCGAGGCGGTCCTCGGCGGCGAAGACGTCGCCGGCGACCACGGAGACCAGCAGAGGGAGCGCCCAGGAGCCGGCGAAGCCGAGGACCACCAGCGGTCCGGCCCAGCCGGTCGCGTGCATCCAGCGGCCGAAGAGGGTGTCGCTGGGGAGCGTGGCCTGCTGGTTCACGGCGGCGACGAAGAGGCCGGGCGCGGTCCAGCAGACCAGCATCAGCAGTCGGATCCGCCACTGCGAGACGAGCTTGACCAGCTCGAAGCGGTAGGCGCGGGTGACCGGGACGCGCGGCTCCTCGGCGGCGGCGTCGCCGGCGGGCTCGCCGACGGTGGGGTCCGAGACGGCGGGCGCGGTCATCGTGCGGCCTCCTGCTCTTCCTGCTCTTCCTGCTCCTCGGTGAGGGCCAGGAACGCCGCCTCGAGCGGCGAGACGACGGGGGCGACCTCGCGCACCGCGAGGCCCGCCGCGGTCAGCGCGCCCACGAGCCGTTCGAGCGCGGGCACGGCCGCGCGCACCACGAGCGCCTCGGCGCCGCGCCAGGCGGTCGTGTCCGGCAGGGGCTGCACGCCCTCCGTCGCGGCGGCGACGCGGCGGGCGTCGGCGGGGTCCGAGGTCAGCAACCGGTAGTCGAGTGCGCGGGTCTCGGCGGCCAGCTTGCCGATCGGGCCGGAGAAGCGGACACGTCCGGTGGCGAGGATGGTGACCTCGGCGCAGAGCGCCTCCAGGTCGTCCATGCGGTGGCTGGAGAGCACCACGGTGGCGCCGGTGTCGGCGAGCCGGGTCAGCACGCCGTGGACGTGCTTCTTGCCCGCCGGGTCGAGGCCGTTGGCGGGCTCGTCGAGGATCAGCAGCCGCGGCTTGGTCAGCAGCGCCGCGGCCAGCCCGAGGCGCTGCCGCATGCCGAGCGAGAAGCCGCGCGTCCGGTCGTCGGCGACCTCGCTCAGCCCGACCTCGGCGAGCGCCGCGTCGATCCGCGCCGTCTGCTTGTCCTGGCCGCGCAACGAGGCGAGCGCGGACAGGTTCTGACGTGCGGTCAGCGAAGGGTAGAGACCGGGGCCGTCCACGAAGCCGGCCACTCCCGCCGGTGCGGCGAGCGCGCGGCCGACCGGCCGCCCGAGCACCTCCAGGCTGCCGCCGTCCGCGACGGCCAGTCCGAGCAGCATCCCGAGCAGTGTCGTCTTGCCGGCGCCGTTCGGCCCGNNCGACGACGTCGCCGAAGCATTTGGTGATCCCACGAGCCCGTATCGCAGCTTGAGTTTCCATAGCCCCTTCTCACCAACCCATCCGGAAAGGTAGGGGCCGCGGGCCACCACGGTCAGGGGCAGCGGGTTGAACGTCGGCGGAACGTCAGACGACCGATGGCCCGACGTCTACGGGGGGCGCTGACGGCGAGTCAGCGCCGTCGACGGTCGCGAGGGTGCTCGGACGCTCCGTGCACGCATCCTCGCCGGTGGGCGGATCCGTGTCTGCTCAGTGGACACGTGTCTAGTCAATGGCCTCCGGGCTGGCTACGCTGACGCCCACCCCGCCGCTCCGGACCGTCCGCGGCACCCACTCGCTTGGGGCC
>NZ_QKYN01000232.1 GCF_003258295.1 Streptacidiphilus pinicola
CCCCCAAGCCGAAGCCCCCCGCGCCGAAGCCCACGCCTACTCCCACACCGACGCCGGTCCCGCCGCCTCCGCCCCCGCCGCAGGACTTCTTCGTGGACTCGCTGCCCTACCAGGGCCTGTCCCACAACAACGGCCCGTCGATCCAGACGAACCCTTTCAGCTGGGTCTGGCAGCGCCCGAACGGCGTCAGCATCGGCGGCACCCGCTACAAGCGCGGCGTCACCGTGGTCGCGCCGTCGAACACCGTGATCGACCTGAACCGCAGCTGCAAGCTCTTCACGGCATCGGTCGGCATCGACGACATGACGCTGGGTCTGGGCTCGGCGAAGTTCACCGTGGAGGACGCGGCGACGGGCGCGGTGCTGTGGCGGTCGCCGGTGATCCACGGCGGCGATCCGGCGGTGCCGGTGAGCGTGCCGCTGGGCGGGGTTTCGGCGATCAAGCTGGTCGTCCACGGCTCGCACGGGTTCATCGGCGGGCAGATCGCGGACTGGGCGGACGCCGGCTTCACCTGCTGAGCCGGGTCCGCCCGGGAGCCGTGGTCAGTCCTTGAGCTGGGCCACCTGTCGGAGTGCGGAGAGGAAGGTCTCCGTCTCCTGCGCGCCCTGGACGGCGTACTTGCCGTCGAAGACGAAGGTGGGCACGGCGCTCACGCCGATCTCGCGGGCCTGCGCGAGCTCGCGCTCGGTCTCGACGCGGCCCTCGTCCGACGACAGGTAGGCCTCGACGCGGGCGCGGTCCAGCCCGGCGGCCACGGCGACGTCGGTCAGCGCGGCGAAGTCGGCGACGTCGACTCCGTCGGAGAAGTGCGCCGCGAGCAGCCGCTCCTTGAGGTCGGCCTGGACGGCCGGGCCGTACTCGTGCTCGGCGAGCCGGAGCAGCCGGTGGCCGTGGATGGTGTTGACGTGCAGGGCGGCGTCGAAGTCGTAGTCGATGCCCTCCTGCTTGCCGATGGCGGCGACGCGGTCGTCCATGGCGCGGGACTGCGGGCCGTAGCGCTCCTCCAGCCAGGCGCGGTGCGGGCTCGGCTCGGCGGGCGCGTCGGGCACGAGCTGGTACGGGCGGTAGACGACCTCGACGTCGCCGGCGCCCTCGAAGGCGGCGAGGGCACGGTCGAAGCGGCGCTTGCCGATGTAGCACCAGGGGCAGGCGATGTCCGAGTAGATCTCGACCTTCATGCGGGCGGGCTCCTCACAGCTCACGATTCTCTGCGCACTCAGGGAACGCCTCCGCCGAGCAGGCCATTCCCGTCGGAGTGGGTCCCGTCGGCGCTTGGGTCCCGTCAGCGCTTGGGTCCCGGCACGAGCAGCACCGGACAGAGCGCGTGGAACAGCAGCGCGGACGCCACCGAGCCGACCAGCAGGCGGGAGAAGCCGCCGTTGCCGCGGGCCCCGAGGACCAGGGTGTGCTGGCGGGCGGAGGCGCTGAGCAGCAGCGCGATCGGGTCGCCCGCGACCACGTGCAGGGTCGGCGCGTCGACGGCGGGGGTCGACGCCACGTTCGCGCCGGGCAGGCGTGCCGAAGCGGCGACCACACCGCGCCGGACCACGTCCGTCATCCCTGTGAGCAGCCGGTCGACGCTGTCCTGCAGGACGTCCTCCAGTCCCGGGGTCGCGGCGGCGGGCGTGGGGTTCACCACGGCGAGGACGCGCAGCGGCAGCGCGTGCACCCGCGCCTCCTGGAGCGCGCGCTCCAACGCCCACAGCGATCCGTCCGAGCCGTCCACCCCCACCAGGACGCCGGGGTCGGCGTCGGCGGGCGGCAGCTCGTGCGAGACGGGGAGTGGGCGCATGCAGCCATGATGCGGGGACGAGGTGACGATCGGTCAGCTGCAACACGCCCCAGGCGCCTCAGGCACCTCAGCCGCGTCAGCCACCCACCGCCGGACGCGAGGGGCTGCGGACGTCGATCCAGCAGCTGCCCCGTCGGCTGTGCAGGCGGCGCAGCCACAACTCCGTGGCGACGAGCTCGGGAAGGCCGTCGAGCGGGCCCGGGTCCCGCTCCGCCGTCGCGGCGACCAGCGCCTCGCGGGCCTGTTCGATGTCGATGATGCCCCAGCGGCCGAGGAGCGAGCCGGAGAGGAGGCGGTCCAGTGCGGGGGCGGCCCGACGCAGGCCGGCCCGCATCGTCTCGGTGGAGGGCGGGGCGTCGTGGCCGGTCTGGGCCTGGGCGGCGAGGTCATCGGGGAGGCCGGTGATGCCCGCGCCCGCGAGGACCGCGCGCAGGATGACCTGCCGGGCGCCGGGCTGGATGCGGGCCCGGTCCGGCACGAGCCGGCAGGCGCGGACGACCTGGTTGTCCAGGAACGGCGCGTGCAGGCGCCGGCCGCGCGCCTCGGGGGCGGACTCGACGACCTGGGCCAGCACCCGGAAGTCGGCGGCGCGACGCTGAAGGGCGAGCCGGGCGCGGCGCGCGCCGGGCCGTTCGTCGGGCGCGCCGGCGCGGGCTGCGAGCCGCAGGCGTGCGGCGACCGCGCCGCGTGCGTCCTGGGTGAGCCAGGACGCCGCGGGACCGGGCGTGCACCAGGCGAGGGCCCGCGTCGAGGCCTCCCCCGCGCCACCCTTCTGCGGGGCAGCGCCCGGCAGGCCGCGCAGCAGCGCGGCGGCCGCGGCCTCCAGGCCGTCGACGTAGCCGGTACGCGCCAGCCGCCGCGCGGCGCGGACGACGGAGACGGGTGTGCTGAGCCCGGCGGCGCCGAGCGTGGCGCTGTCGGCGCGGGTCAGCGCGGCGACGGGCCGCAGCAGCGGGCTGCGCCGGCGCTCGTGCAGCAGGTCCGCGAGCCGGGCGGGGTGGCCGTCGAGGACCTGGCGCGCGCCGTGCCCGCTGATGTGTTCCACGCCTGCCGCGGCGAGGCGGGCCTGCTGCCGGACGGCGGTGACCAGCGCGAGGCCCGGCTCGTCGGTGAGCGGTCCGTCGAGCGGGTCGTCGGCGAGGTCGGCGAAAGGCAGCGCCTCCTGCCCGCCGGGCACCACGACGTGGTCGAGCCGCTCGGCGGCCGCTTCGGCGACCGCGCGGGCCCGCAGCAGTTCCGCTTCGCGGGTGGCACTGAGCGGGGCGCCGGTCGCGCCCTCGGCGTCGGTGTACGTGATCGCGAGCAGGGCGCCGGTCTCGGGCGGGCGGACGGCCCCGGTCCGCGCCCACGACCCGCGGACCGCGCCGGTACGGCGCGGACCAGCCTCGGGCTCGTCGGGATCGTGGCCGGGCGGCCCGTGCCGAAGGCTGCGCGAGCTGCGCGGATCCCCCCACCGCTCCTCGCTGAAGATGCCGAGCGTCTGTTGCCGTGCGGGCGCTGCGGCCTCCTCCCCCTCCTGCTCCGGCGAGGCGAGCGAGGGGCCACCGAACCGCTCAGCCGCCGCCCGCGCGAAGCCGACCACGCCGTTGGCCCGCGGAATCCCGGCGGCCAGCAGCGTCAACACGGTCGAGGCGCTCCCCCCGGAAAGATCCACACTCACGGCAGGCCGCGGCGTCAACGTCCCCCCTTCGGAAGCGGCTTCCGGGTCCGGACCGGGGCCGGCGGGGCCGGAGGCAGCCTCGGGGCCGGGGGGTGACTCCCTGTCGGGCGACGGGGTGGCGGCCGGTCCGAAGCGCTCGTGTCCGGCTCCGTTGGGGCTCGGGGCGCGGCGGCGGGTGGGGCGGCCGAAGACGTCGGTGTCGTACCGGGGGGTCGAAGTCGGCGGATCCGGGTCGGCCTCGCGCGGCTCCGGGGCAGCCGCCCGGCCGGGCGGGCTCCCGTTCACGCCCACGTGCGCGCCGACGCGCGCGGGGCCGGGTGCTGTGCGCAAGGGGCCGAAGCCGGCGTCGGGCGCCGGCGTGCGGACGCGCAGTCGCACGGATTCCAGGAGCGAGCGGGTCACCTCCGCCGTCGCCGAGGCCTCGGTCATCTCGTAGCTGCCGACCCCGCCCGGCAGGGCCTCGTACGCGGCCACGTCAGGGGCGCCGCCCCGGACGCTGAGGGCCTGACCGGGCGTGACCCGGCGCACGCCGACAAAGGGGCTGCTGTCGCCGACCCCCTCCGGGGAGTCCGGCAGGGCCAGGCGCGCCGCCAGGTGGACGTGGTCCAGCGGCGCCTCCACCAGATCGGCCAGCGGCAGCGCCGCCGTCGCCCAGGCG
>NZ_QKYN01000233.1:0-273 GCF_003258295.1 Streptacidiphilus pinicola
AGCTCGCCGCGGAGCACCAGGCCCGCGCCGACGCCGGTGCCGACGGAGAGGAAGCAGAAGCTCGCCGCGTCCCGGCCCCGCCCGGCCCGCTGTTCGCCGAAGGCGGCCAGGTGGATGTCGTTCTCCAGGGTGACCGGGCAGCCCAGCGCCGCGCCGAACCGGTCGTGGGCCGGGAACCCGTCCAGTGCCGGGATGTTGAGCGCCTGCCAGATCCGGCCCTCGCGCAGGTCCACCACGCCGGGCACGCCGATCGCGGCGTGCTGGATCTGCTCG
>NZ_QKYN01000233.1:374-3724 GCF_003258295.1 Streptacidiphilus pinicola
GTCCTCGCGCGCGAGGACACGGCCCTCCAGGTCGGCCAGTGCGCCGCGCAGTCGGCGCGCGCCCACGTCGAGCGCCAGCACGTGCGCCGCCTGCGGGCGCGGGGCGAAGAAGAGCGCGCCGTAGGTGGGGCCAGGATCCTGCTCGTCGCGCTCGGTCTCCGCGACCAGGCCCAGGTCCAGCAGGTCCTGCAGCAGCGCGGAGACCGTGGGCTTGGAGATCCCGGTCTGCCGGGCCACCTCGGCCCGGGAGATGGGGGCCTGTGCCCGGATCATGTCGAAGACCGTGCGGAGATTGATCTCCCGCAGCGTGGCCGACGTCGCGGGCCTGGACGGGCCGGTGGGCGTGGCAGGCCCTGACGGGCCGGACGGAGTGGCGAGCATGGTCGACACTGTACGGTCTGCACCCGCACCCTGGCGGTGCAGCTCGAGACCTTCACAGGCAGGTCAGGGGCCGGTCCACGGTCGAACCGGGCGAATCGCCGCAGTCCGACCGGGTACCGGCCCCTGACCTTCGTCCGACCCTCGGTCCGGCTCAGCCGAACTGCTGCTCCAGGTCCTTCAGCTTGCGGTCCAGTGAGTCGAGCCGGGACATGGTCGAGTCCTCGTCGTCCTCGCGCCCGGCGCCCGTCGACAGGGGGGAGGCGGCACCGGGCAGCGCGCTCGCGCTGCGGCGGCGCGGCAGCACGCCGCGCGGCGCGGCCGGCTCCAGCGCGGAGGCGCCGGCGCCCTCGGCGGTGGCCGAGGCGTCCAGCGTCGTCAGCTCCTTGACCGGCGCGGACCGGGCGATCGCCTTGAGCTCGGCGCGCTCGCGCCGCTCCGCGCTGCGCTGCGCCGCCAGGTTGATCTCCTTCTGCCGCTTTTCCTCGCGGACCTCATCGACCGCCTCGTCCAGGCTGCGGACGTTCTCCAGCAGCATCAACGACCAGGCCTTGTAGGTCTCGACGGGGGCGCGCAGCCAGCGGACCATGCGGATCTGCGGCAGCGGACGGGGGACCAGGCCCTGCTCACGCAGCGCGGCGCGGCGGGTCTGCTTCAGCGCGCGGTCGAACAGGACGGCGGCGGAGAGGGACATCCCGGCGAAGAACTGCGGGGCGCCGTTGTGGTCGCCACCGCGCGGCGCGTGCACGAAGTTGAACCAGGCGGAGGCGCCGGCGAAGAGCCAGACCAGCAGACGCGAGCCGGTCGCGGCGTCACCGTGGCTGGCCTCGCGCACCGCGAGGACGGAGCAGAACATGGCCGCGCCGTCCAGACCGAACGGGACCAGGTACTCCCAACCACCGGTCAGCCCCAGGTTCTGGCGGCCGAAACCGACCAGGCCGTGGAAGGAGAGCGCCGCGGCCACGGCGGCGCACACGAACAGCAGCACGTAGGACGCGCCGCCGTAGATGGTCTCCTTGCGGCGCCGGCGCTCCTCACTGCGCTCCCAGGAGTCCTCGGATGCCGCGTGCTTCGGCTTCTTCGTGCGCAGCAGGCTCATGATGACGGCGACGACGAGCGCGACCGCGCAGCCGACGACCAGCCAGACCAGTTGTATGGAGGAGAGGTTCATACGGGGGCGCCTCGGCTTGGGTGTGTGGCAGGAGACTCCGTATCGTACGCGTGAGCCTGGCGTGTTATCGACCGGGTCGTGTCAAGACCCTGCTGGTTACCGGCGGGTCGGGAACCGTGTCCGGCATGCGGATCGGGCCTGCGGGTATACCCGCAGGTGAGGTGCGGGGTGAAGTCGGCGGAGTGAGGGGGCGGTTGGGATGGCCGGGCTGCTGGATCTGTTGCGCAGGGCCGACCGTGGGCTGGACGTCGGCATCGAGCGCATCACGCTGGATCGCAAGCGCCGCACCTTCTCGCTGACCGAACAGGGCGCGCTCACCGGAACCATGCAGGTCAACCTGCACTGGACCGCTCGCGAGGCCGAGGCGCCGCGCAAGAGCGCACGCGAACAGCTGCGCGCTCTGCTGAACCCCAACCCGTTCCGTCCGGTGACGCTCAATCAGGGCGGGACCGAACCGCTGGCCGTCGACCTGGACCTGGGCTGCCTGTACGAGATGAAGGACGGCACCAAGGGCGTGATCCAGCCGCTCGGCTCCTACATGGGCGACCTGCACCACGCCCCCTTCATCCGGCTCATCGGCGACGACCGCTCCGGTGCGCCGACCGGCGAGATGATGTACATCGACATGGACAAGCGCGAGCAGTTCAAGCGCCTGCTCATCTTCGTCTACATCTACGACGACACCCCGGCGTTCGACCGCACCCACGCGGTGGTGACGCTCTTCCCGACGGCCGGCCCGCGCATCGAGGTCCGCCTGGACGAGCGGGCGGCGCAGGCGCGCTCGTGCGCGGTGCTGCTGATGGAGAACAAGGGCGGCGGCGAGTTCCTGCTCACCCGCGAGGTCCGCTACGTCTACGGCTTCCAGGCCGAGCTGGACCGGCTCTACGGCTGGGGCCTGCAGTGGCAGCGCGGCTTCAAGCCCGCCGGGGCCTGAGCACCTTCGCCGGCTCTCTGTCCGGGCTCAGGGCCGCAGGAACCGCGGGCCCTGCGGCGGCAGCGAGAACCCGGCCGGCTCCGGCAGCAGCTGCTCCACCGACGGGGGCGGCGGGGTCGTCGGCAGGGGCGGCAGCGCCGGCTCCTGGGCCGCGACCGGCTCCTCGTCGTCGACCGTCACGCCGAAGTCCTGCGCCAGGCCGCCCAGCCCCGACGGGTAGCGGTGGCCGATCGCGCGGAACTTCCAGCCGCCGGAACGCCGGTAGAGCTCGCCGCAGAGCAGCGCGGCGCAGCCGCGCACGTCGAACAGGTCGAAGCGGGTCAGCGCGGCCGCGCCGGGACCGCCGGCGATGTCGAAGAGCAGCAGCTGCAGTCCGCCGACGGCGGCGAAGTCCTGGCCGTCCCCGACGCTCGCGCCCAGCACCAGCCGGTCCACCCAGCCGGGCAGCCGGTCCAGGTCCACGTCGAGGGTGTCGCTCGCCTCTCCTGGACGCCGTGCCTTGGCCCGGTGCCGGACCAGGCCGGTGGGGTGTCGCGGCTGGTTGTAGAAGACGAAGTCGGCGTCCTCGCGGACGCGCCCCTGGGCGGTCAGCAGCAGCGCCGAGACGTCCACGTCCGGCGTGCCGGGCAGCAGCTGCCAGCGCAGCACCACCCGCACCGCCGCGACCTCGGCGGGGAGTTGTGCGTTGGAGCCCTTGGGCATGACCTCCGTCATGCCCAACATCCTAGGGCTCAGCCGTGCGGCAGGGCGCGGGGCGGCAGCTTGGGCGCCTTGGTGACCTCCGGGTGCCGGTCGCGGTAGTACGGGTTGTCCTGGGGCAGGTGCAGCGTCACCCGGCCGTACATGCCGAAGAGCAGCAGGGCCAGC
>NZ_QKYN01000233.1:3824-4369 GCF_003258295.1 Streptacidiphilus pinicola
CCGACACTGATGTTCAGTGTCGACGCGGTGTTGCCGCCGATCACGGCGCCGCCCATCAGCAGCGCGCCGAAGAGGACCGAGAGCAGGCTGAGTGCGCCGTTCGTGGTCATGCCGGCGACGTGGTCGCCGGTGGTGGAGATGAAGCCGACGTTGTTGGTGAAGCCGAGGATGCCGAAGATGATCAGGAACAGGCCGATGGCCCCGGCGCTGTACCGGTAGACCTGGCCCAGCCGGTGGTCGACCGGCAGGTGGTCCTGGAGTTTCATGGCCGCCTCCCTGGGGTGCGCGTGGGCGGTGACGGCAGTCCGGCTTCCATCGTCCGACCCGTCCCGCCCCCCTGCAACTACCCGGGGAGGCGCACCGCACTCAGCCGCAGCAGCCGCCCCCGCAGCAACCTCCCCCGCCCCCGCCGGCCTGCGGCGCGGCGCCGCCTGACGCGGCCCCGGTCACGGCGACCATCGACATCAGCTTCACCACGTCCTCGTGCCCGGCCGGGCACACCGCCGGCGCGTTGGCCTGCGACATTGGGCGGTTCAGCTCGAACG
>NZ_QKYN01000038.1 GCF_003258295.1 Streptacidiphilus pinicola
GCCGCCGTGCCCGCCCGCGACGAGCCGGCGCGCCAAGGCGCGCGGCCCGCAGGAGGCGCTGCCGCGCACGGCCCCGCGCCGCGGCCCGCCGGCCCTGGCCTGGGCCCACTGAGCCGCAGCACCTTCACCTGAGCCTCGTTCGTTCCCCGTTCCTGTCGCGTCCGAGCCTCGTCAACCGCGCGCCGCCGTCGGCGGCCCCGCTGTGCTGCCTGCCCCTTAGGGCCCGTTCCCTCACCTCTCCCACCTCTTCCTGCAGTACCACCCGTGTGAGGACGGCCATGACCAGCAACAAGAACCAGCGCCCCCAGCAGCCCGGCGACGCCCGCGAGCGGCTGCGCAACGCCCGTGTCGCCGAACAGGACCGCAAGCAGCGGCTGCGCCGCGTCGGGATCGCCGCGTCCGTCGCCGCGGCGATCGCCGTCGTCGCGGTCGGCGCCGTCGTCGTGAGCAACCTCGGCGGCTCCGGCTCGTCCGGTTCCGGCGGCGGGACCGTCTCCGCCGACAAGGCGGCCAAGCAGCAGCTCGTCGTGCCCGCGCACGTGTCGAGCAGCGACAACACCGTGATCGTCTACGGCGATCCGAACGCCAAGCACACCCTCGACGTCTACGAGGACTTCCGCTGCCCGATCTGCGACAAGCTGGAGAAGACCGACGGCCCGACCATCCAGCAGCTCGCCGACAACGGCACCTACAAGATCCAGTACCACCTGGCCACCTTCCTGGACGACAACCTCGGCGGCACCGGCTCCATGGACGCGCTCGAGGTCGCCGCGGCCGCGCTGAACGAGGGCGGCCCGGCCATGTTCAAGGCCTTCCACGACGTGCTCTACGCCAACCAGCCCGCGGAGACCACCGACGGCTTCGGCAACCTGAACCACCTGCTGGACCTGGCCAAGAAGGTGCCCGGCCTGGTCACCCCGCAGTTCACCAAGGAGGTGCAGGACCGGGTCTTCGCTCCGTGGGCGCAGAAGGTCACCGACGCCTTCAACGCCAGCGGCGTCCAGGGCACGCCGACGCTGAAGCTGGACGGCAAGGCGGTCAACGTCTTCGACAACCAGGGCAACCCGATCACTCCCGCCCAGTACACCGCGCTCATCCAGCAGACCGCCGGGGCGAAGTGAACACCCGCGTCGCCGCCTCGCGCGGCTACGCGCTGCTCCTGGTCATAGCCGGCGGCCTGGCACTCGCCGCGGCGTCGGTGCTGACGCTGGAGAAGATCCGACTGCTGGAGAACCCGCACTACAACCCCAGCTGCAACATCAACCCGGTCATCGCCTGCGGCTCGGTCATGCGCACCGCCCAGGCCTCCGCCTTCGGCTTCCCCAACTCCCTCCTCGGGGTCGGCGCGTTCGCCGTGGTGGTGACCATCGGGGTCGTCGCGCTCACCGGCGTCCGCCTCCCACGATGGTTCTGGCTCGGACTCCAGGCGGGCATGCTCTTCGGCGTCTGCTTCGTCGGCTGGCTCATCGACCAGACGCTCTACTCCATCGGCGCGGTCTGCCCGTACTGCATGGTCGTCTGGGTCACGATGATCCCGCTCTTCTGGTACACCACCGTCCACAACCTCCGCACCGGCGCCATCCCCCTCCCCACCGGAGCCCGGGACCGCGTCCCCGCTGCGTCGGGCTGGTACTGGCTCCTGCCGTTCGTGGGCTACCTCACCGTCACCCTGCTGGTGCTGGACCGCTTCTGGTACTACTGGAAGACGTTGATCTGACGCGTCCCGCCCACTCGAAGGTGAGTCGCCTGGTGTGGCGCTAGTCTCCGGCCATGGAGCAACGAGAGGTTCGGGTCGTCGTCCGCAAGTTCGACGGCAGCCGGCACTGGCACCACACCATGCTGCGGCTGGGCGAGGACGAGTACGGGGTCTGGCTCGGTGCGCCGGTCGGGACGGTCTACGGCAAGGGCGAGGACCCGGCGGTCTACGTCAGTCGGGAGCGACGGGTCATGCTCTTCCCCCGTGACACCTGGTGGACGGCCATGTTCCAGGAGGCCCCCGCGCGGCTGGACGTGTACTGCGACGTCACCACGCCGCCCGAGTGGGTCCACCCGGGCGAGGTGACCACCGTCGACCTGGATCTGGACGTCTGCCGGACGCGTGCGGACGCGTCCGTGCAGGTTGTCGACGAGGACGAGTTCGCCGAGCACCAGGTGCGGTACGGCTATCCGCCGCAGGTGATCGGCCAGGCGGAGGGCGCGGCGGAGTGGCTGTCGGCCGCGCTTCGCGACGGGGTCGAACCCTTCGGCAGCCGCTACCGCACGTGGCTCGCCCAGGTCGGCTGAGTCGAGGAGTCAGAGCAGATCCCCGACGGCCACGTTCATGACGGGCCGCTCGTAGCGGAGTTCGCGGCACGGGACCGGGACGGGCTCCGGGACGCCCTGGCCGGCCGCGAGGATCTGCAGGGCGGAGACGCGGGACTCCGCCGCGGCCAGGCGCTGCCGGAGGGTGCCGTTCTCCGCCCTCAGGGCCGCGCCGCGCCGCCGCTCCTCGGCGAGATCGCGCTCCGCGTCCTGCAGGCGCTGCAGGGTGCGCTGCAGCCAGGCGGCAATCTGGTCGGACATGGTCTGCTCCTATCTGACAGCGTGGTCGTCCAAGAGGCCCACCCGGTAGCCGGCGGCGACCGCGGCCGGGGCGGTGTGCACGTCGAGGGTGCGGTAGATGCCCTGCTGGTGGGTGCGGACCGTGTCCCGGCCCAGCACCAACTCCCCGGCGATCTCGGGCGTGGTGAGGCCACGGGCCATGAGCGTGAGGATCTCGTGCTGACGCGGGGTCAGTACCGGGATGTCGTGGCGGCTCATCGCGGGGACTCCGTCCGTCCGGTCGGGGTTGGTTTCGGTTGGTCGGGCAGGTGTCTGGGTCGCCTGTCCGGCTCGCCGCCACTGTGGCAGGTGCCGCATGAGCGCGGCTGGGACTGCTCGGCGCGGCAGAATCGTGCTGTGAAGCCGAACGGTGAGCCGAGGCGGAGGACGTGGACCCGATGACCGAGCATCCGGCGGTCGCCTTCCTGCGGGCGGCGCAGGGAGTGGCCGAGGAGCGGGCGCGGGCGGCGGAGGAGCCGGCGCCGCTGCTGTGGCCGACGCATCCGGTGGAGTTCCTGCTGGCCGGTCAGGAGGTGACCACGCCCGAGACGCGGGCGGCGGAGGCGCACATCCGGCTGCACCTGCCCGACGCGGTGCTGCGGCGGATCGAGGCGGAGCGCGGGATCCTCGCGGACCACGCCAGGGTCGACCGCCGCTGTGCCGTCTGCGCGGACGCGGGCGGGCCGCTCGAGTGGCCGTGCCCGACCGTGCTCGGGCTCGCCCGTGCGTGGGGCTGGGATGCCGCCGACGAGGCCGGTCAGGCGGGGTAGACGGGGCAGGCGTCCAGGAAGTCGAGCACGAGCGGGCTCGCGACCTCGCGGAACTCCTCGAAGTAGGCGTGGCGGGCGCCCGGGATCAGGTGCATCCGGGCGTCGGGGATGCGCTGTGCGAGCAGCGGGGCATTCGCGGACGGGTTGAACCGGTCAGCCGTGCCGTGGACGACCAGGGTCGGTGCGGTGATGTCCGGCAGGACCTCCCAGGCGTCATGGCGGCGGCTCGCGACGAGGTGGCGGCCACGGGCGTACGCGGGCATGCGCGGGTCACCGGTCGTCCCGTAGGGCCCGGGGTGGGTGGCCAGCCACGCGGGCGTGTACATCAGGTCGAGCAGGGTCGCGCGGGCCGCCTGCGCGTCGCGGGAGGCGAGGGCGGTGCTGACCTCCCGGTCCCGTTCGAGGCCGTGCAGGCCGCCGGGCGTGGTGCAGCCCAGGACCAGCCGGCGGACGCGGTCGGGGTGCCGGGCGGCGACCAACTGTGCCACCCGGCCGCCCATGGAGGTGCCGTAGACGTCGGCGCGGTCGATACCGAGCGCGTCCAGGACGGAGACGACGTCCTCGGCGAAGCCCGGCGTGCTGTAGGGCACGTCGGGCTTGTCGCTGTCGCCGGTGCCGCGGTAGTCGAGCGTGACCGTCGTCCGCGAGGCGTCGAAGTCCGCGCGGACGCTGTCCCACCAGTGGTGGCTGTTCGACTGGCCGGAGAGCAGGACGAGCGGGGTCCCGGTGCCCGTGCCCCGGACCTGGTGGGCGATCCGGGTCCCGTCGGGCGCGGTGGCGTGCGGCATCTCGGGGGTGCTCTCCGGGGTGAAGACGGGGCTGGTCAGGCCGACTTCGGGCCGGTCTGCTGGACGACCTCGAAGGACCAGAGCGAGGAACCGGTCGCGGCGGGACGCGGCGCGGCGTCGCCCTCACCCTGCGGCCGACCGCTCTGACCGCCGCCGCCGTGCGCGGCCTGCATCGGGCCGGACATCCAGTTCTGGTAGTCCTCCTCGCTGCGCCACCGCGTGTACACCAGGTACTGGTCGGTGCCCTCGACCGGACGCAGCAGTTCGAACCACTCGAAGCCGTCGGAGCCCTCCACCACGCCCGCCCGGGACGCGAAGCGCTGCTCCAGCGTGGCGCGCATCTCCGCCGGAACGGTGAGTGCGTTGATCTTGACGATGCTCATGGCCCCATCTTGCCAGGCCGGGCCCGTCGGCCCGGGGAGCGGGGCGCCTGGTGGGGCGTCACCCCCGGCCCTTACGGGCTGGGGGGACGTCCCGCCTCTTCGACGCACGAGGCGGCGCATCGGTTCCCGGTTTCGTGACGCACATCACGCCGTTCCGGATCCGGCCGCCGCCGGGACGCCTCGGCCCTAGAGTGCCGCGTGTGGCAGAGGACCGACCCGAGAACCCCCCTGAGCTGCTCGTTCGCCTCGAGCATGCCGCCGCGCGATTCGCCGCCGCGGCGGACGCGCTGACGGATCGCCAGGCGCGCGAGACATCCGGACTGCCGGGTTGGACCCGGGGCCACGTGATCACCCACGTCGCGCGCAGCGCCGACGTCTACCGGTGGCTGCTGCGACTGGCGACCACCGGGGTCGAACCCGGTCCGCGCGCCGACGGGACCGCCCTCGCGCGGGCACTGCGCGAGGGCGCGGGCAGGGACGCCACCGAGCTGGCGGCGGACCTGCGCCGCAGCCTGGACGGCATGCTGGAGGCGGCGGCCGCCGTCCCGGCGGACCGCTGGGCGACGCTGGTCAGCGCGCTCGCCGGCTGGCGGCATCCGGCGTGGTTCACCCTCCAGCGGGCCCGCCGTGAGCTGGAGACCCACCACGTCGACCTCGCGGTCGGCTACGGCTCCGCCGACTGGCCCGAGGCGTACGTCGCCTGGGCGCTCGACGCCACCCTGCCCGCTCTCGCGGCCCGCGGTTTCCCCCTCGCCCGCGTCAGCGCCGTCGACCTCGGCCGCACCTGGCGGCTCGCGTCGGACGGCCCGTCCGCGTCCGGCTCCGGCCACGCCCTGCTCGCCTGGCTTGCGGGCCGCGCCGACGGCACGGGCCTGGTCGAGGAGCACCTGCTGCCGTCCCCGCCGCCGTGGCCCCAACCGCCGGTCCCCGGCTGGGACTGAGCACCGCGCGGGCGCACCGCGGACTGGCGCGGGGTCAGCTCAGCGAAGCCGCGCGGTGGGTGGGCCGGCCGGCCAGGACGGTCAGGAGGACCGGGAGGGCGGCGAGGTCGCTGTCCGGCACGGCGAGCGGGTTGTCCGCGAAGACCGTGAGGTCGGCGCGGTGGCCGAGGGCGATCCGGCCGGCGCGGGCCTCGTCGCCGGCGACCCAGGCCGGGTTGACGGTGTAGCCCTGGAGCGCCTGGAGCGGGGTCAGTGCCTGCTCGGGGCCGTGCGGCGGCAGGGAGAGGTCGCCGGGACGGCGGTGCCGGGCGCCGGCCATGACCCCGAGCGGCGGGAACGGCGCGATCGGCCAGTCCGAGCCGAGGACCACCCGCACGCCCGCGTCCCACAGGTCGCGGCAGCGGAACGCGCGCGCGGCGCGCTCCTCGCCCAGGCGGCGGGACCAGTTGTCGGTGTGGTCGGCGCGCGTGTACTCGCAGCAGTGGGTGGGCTGCATCGACGCGGTGACGCCGAGTCCGGCGAAGCGGCGGACGGTGTCGTCCGGGACGGTCTCGATGTGCTCGACGCGGTGCCGGACGTCGTCGCTCTTTTCGGCGTACGCCGAAAAGGCGCGGGCCTTCTCCACGGAGTCGAGGACGTGGCGGACCGCGGCGTCGCCGATGGCGTGGGTCGCGGTCGGCACCCCGGCCGCGTGCAACTGCGCCACGACGCGCGTGTAGGCCTCGGGCTCGGGCCAGAAGGCGTGGGTGGACTGGCCGTGGCAGTCGGGCTGCTCCAGCCACGCGGTGCCGTTGTCGATCGTGCCGTCCATGAACATCTTCACGCCCGCGACCTGCCAGAGCGCGCCGCCACGGCCCTGGAGGGCGATCAGCGCGGCCACGGCCTGCTCGTCGGCGCCGGGCTGGGACCAGGGCGCGACCCGCAGCCGCAGCCCGAGCTCGCCGCTCTCCTCCAGCTCCCGGTAGATGTCGAGGCTGTCGCCGACCGCGTCCATCGCGTGCCCGCCGGTCAGGCCGGTCGCGGCCATCCGTCGCAACACCTCGGCGGTCGCCGCGCGGATCTCGTCCTTGGTGGCCTTGGGCGCGACCGACTCGACGACCTCGCAGGCGGCGTCCTCCAGCAGCAGGCCGGTGGGACGGCCGTCCGCGTCGCAGACGATCTCCGCGGACTGCTCGAAGGAGCGCGGCCCGTCCACCCCGGCCAGCTCCAGCGCGCGGGCGCCGGCCAGCTGGGAGTGGCCGTCGAACAGGTCCAGCAGGGCCGGGACGCCGTCGAGCACCGCGCCGATCGAGGCCGCGGCGACGGGCTGGTCGCCGAAGGTGTTCGGGTCCAGGCCCCAGCCGCGCAGCCACGCGCCCGGCGCGAGCTCGCCCGCCGCTCCGGCCAGCGCCGCGCGGACACCGGCGAGGTCGGTGCAGCCGGACAGGTCCACGCCGCGGGTCCGCTCGGCGCCCGAGACGGGGTGCAGGTGGCTGTCGACCAGGCCCGGCGTGACGACCGCGCCGCGCAGGTCCACGACGGTGGCCGCGGGACCGGCCAGCGCGCGGATCTCGCGGTCGTCGCCGAGGGCGACGATCTCCCCGTGGGCGGCGGCCAGCGCCGTTTGCGGCAGGAACGTGCCGGTCGCCGGGTCGAGCAGGCGGGCGGAGAGCAGGACGAGATCGGGGTGCACGGACTGGACTCCTTCGAAGGGGTGGGGATGCGGGCGGCGCGGCGGCCGGACACGGCCCCGGCCCCTCAGGCGGTGGGGGCCGGGGGGACGGCTCCGTTCGCGAGTGGTTCGCTCGCGGCCGCGCCGTTCGCCGTGCCGCTCGCCACGGCGTCGTGCACCAGCGCAAGCAGGCTGCCCTCGGGCAGACCGAGTTCGCGCTCCGCGGTGACGACGGCCATGTTCGTGACGGCCGGCGGCCGGTTGCTGCGGTCGGTGTTCGCGTGGACGCCGAGGCCGTCGAGGACGACCAGGATCTGGATCGCCGCCACCGCCGGGTCGGCCGGACGGAACGCGCCCTCTGCGGTCCCCTCGCGCAGCAGCCGGGTGATCCGGTCGCGCCAGGCGGCCTCCTGGACGGCGACCCGCTCCGCGAGCACCGGCCGGAACCGGCTCAGGTGCCGGGCGTTGAGCCAGAGCCGGCTCATGTCGTCGTAGCGCGCTCCGGTGGCGCGGGCGAAGAACCGGGCCAGCTGGTCCAGCGCGGAGCCGGCCGGCCGCTCGGCCGGGATCAGCTCCTCCAGCTCCTCGCTCGCCGCCGTCCCGAAGGCCTCGGCCACCAGCTCCTCCGCCACGGGGAAGTAGTGGCTGATCAGGCCGGGCCGGACGGCGAGGTCCTCGGCGACCCGGCGCATGGTGATGCACTCCAGCCCCTCGGTCAGCGCGAGCGTGGCGGCCCGGCCCACGATCTCGGCCCGGCGCGCCTTGGGGCTCTTACGGACCCGCTGCTTGGCTGGGGCGCTCGACGACATGCCCCGAACGCTATTGGATGCTCGACCAATAGACAAGCCCGCCTCGTCGGCGGGCTGGGGTGCGGGTTCGTCGGCGGACCGTGAAGGCGTCATGGGTCCACCCTTCCACGGCCCCCGGTCCGTCAGACGATCGGCGGCCGGCCGGCACGGGTGAGCCGCCAGACCGTGCCCCACCGCATCGGGCGGCGCTCGCCGTGTCCGCCGCGCAGGCCCTCGGCCAGGCCGTGGAGCCAGACCCTCAGCCTGCCGGAGCGGTGGAAGCGCCAGACGCTGAGGGCCGTCCACAGCCCCAGGTAGACCGGGATCAGCGGCGCGGGCAGCCTGCGCCGGGCGACCCAGACGCGGTTGCGGGCGACCAGCCGGTAGTACGGACCGTGCCGGGCCGGATCCGTCGCCGGGTGGTGGACGTGCACGTCGCCCGCGTACCAGCCGGTGCGGCCGAGGTCCCAGAGTCGCCAGCACAGGTCGATGCCCTCATGGAAGAGGAAGAAGTGGCCCGGCCACCCGCCGACGGCCTCGAAGTCGGCGCGCCGGACCAGCACGATGCCCTCGGCCATCACCGTGACCACCCCGGGCTCGCCCGGTCCCTTGCCGCGCGGCCGCGGCACCCAGCGCGGCAGGGTGACCCCGCTGACGGGATCCACGATCCGCGGCTGCACCCAGGCGGCGTCCGGGTGTCGCCCGAACTCCGCGACCAGCCGCGCGACGGCGTCGGGGTCGGGCAGCACGGCGTCGTTGTCGAAGAACAGCAGGTACTCTCCGGAATCCGCCCTGCCCAGCACCTCCGCGCCGACGTTCCGGCCGCCCGGGATGCCCAAGTTCTCCGGCGTGGAGTGGAGTTGGACACCTTCCAGGGCGAGGTCCGGCTCGCAGCCGTTGCCGACCAGCACCACCCGCAGCTCCACCCCGCGCTGCGCCCGCAGGGAGGCCAGTGCCTCGCCGAGTTCACGCGGGCGGTCGTTCATCGTCAGCACGACTGCGTCGACGGTGGGTCGGTCGGTCACCACGGCTCCCGGTGCTCGCTGGAAGGGCTCACCGTACTCCGACGGCTCCGACCTGCTCCGACCAGGTGTCTACGCGCGCAGTCTCCGCGCGTTGACTGGACCGCTACTGACTCGACATCAGGAGTTCCTCCGCACGCTCTTCTCGTCCCCACTCGCCGGTGGTGTCATGTACGCATCTCAGAGCAACCCCAGAGAATCGGAGACGCCATGCCCGCCGCCGTTCGTCGTCTGCTCATATCCTCGGCCGCTCTCGCCCTCACCGCCGGTGGGCTGGTGCTCGGGGGTGGTTCCGCCCACGCCGCCGGGGCCACCTGCTCCCAGGACTACCTGCCGCTGCCGGACCCCAACTGCACGCCGGGCGCGCTCAACCCGGACGTCACCCAGGACACCATCGACTCCACGATCTGCGTCTCCGGCTGGACCGCCACGATCCGTCCGCCGTCCTCCTACACCACCGCGCTGAAGAAGCAGCAGATCGTCGAGTACGGCTACAGCGACACCAACCTGTCCGACTACGAGGAGGACCACTTCATCCCCCTCGAGCTCGGCGGGGCCCCGCGTGACCCCAACAACCTGTGGCCGGAGCCGCACTACGTCACCAACGGCAGCGGCACCTCCTACACCAAGGACGGCGTCGAGACCAAGCTCAAGAACGCGGTCTGCAACGGCACGGTCCAGCTCGCCGACGCCCAGAACGCCATCGCCACGGACTGGACCACGGCGCTGCAGACCCTCGGCCTCGGCTGAGGCCCAGGGTCTCTCCTACGGATCAGGCCGGACGCGGCGTCAACCGAGGTCGAGGTCGCGTCCGATGATCTCCTTCATGATCTCGGTGGTGCCCGCGTAGATGCGGGTGACCCGGCTGTCCTGCCAGGCGCGGGCGATCGGGTATTCGAGCATGTAGCCGTAGCCGCCATGGAGTTGGACGCAGGCATCGACCACGCGGCCCTGCAGCTCGGTGCACCACCACTTGGCCTTGGCGGCGTCCACGACGCTGAGCTCGCCGTCGTTGAGGGCGAGGATGCACCGGTCGAGGTAGTGCTGGGCGATCTCGATCTCGGTGGCGAGCTCGGCGAGCCGGTGCCTGATGACCTGCTGGGCACCGATGGGCTTGCCGAAGGCCTTGCGCTCGCGGACGTAGGCGACGGTCCAGTCGAACGCGGCGGCCGCCTGGGCCAGGCCGGAGACGGCGACGGAGATCCGCTCCTGGGGCAGGTTGCGGGTGAGGCCGAAGAAGCCCTCGCCCTCGGTGCCGAGCAGGTTGGCGACCGGCACCCGGGCGCCGGTGAAGACGAGTTCGGCGGTGTCCTGGGCGTGCAGGCCGACCTTCTCCAGCTTGCGGCCGCGCTCGAAGCCGGGCGTGTCGCGTTCCACGACGAGCAGGCTGAGGCCGCGGTGCGGGTGCTCGCCGGTGCGGACCGCGACGACGACCAGGTCGGCGTTGATGCCGTTGGTGATGAAGGTCTTCGCGCCGTCGACCACGTAGTGGTCGCCGTCGCGGACCGCCTTGGTGCGGATGCCGGACAGGTCCGAACCGGTGCCGGGCTCGGTCATCGCCACCGCGGTGATCAGCTCGCCCGACGCGATGCCGGGCAGCCAACGGGCCTTCTGCTCCTCGGTGGTGAGGTCGAGGAAGTAGGGCAGGCAGACGTCCGCGTGCAGCGCCGGGCCGAGGATCGCGGGGGAGACCGCGGCGCGCGCGGCCTCCTCCTGAAGGATCACGTTGTAGCGGAAGTCGGGGACGCCCGCGCCGCCGAACTCCTCCGGGATCGCGATGCCGAACGCGCCCAGCGTGCCCAGGCCGGTGAACAGGTCCCGCGGCACGATGCCGGCCTGGTCGAAGGCGGCGTAGCGCGGCACGACCTCCTTCTCCAGGAAGGCGCGCACGCTCTCCCGGTAGGCCTGGTGCTCGTCGTCGAACAGGATGCGCTTCATCGTCTCCCCGGAGCGTTCGTCGGTCCGTGGACACCGTAGCGCGGCCGGGCTCGCGCCGGTCTGGAGCTGAGGCCCCGGGGTGCGCACGCGTTCAGGAGCCGGAGGCCGCCCCGGCGACCAGATGGGCCAGCTCGGCCGGCCTGGTGAACATCGGCCAGTGGCCGGAGTCGATGTCGACGTACTCCACGTGCTTGGCCTGGGCGAGCTCCGCCACCTCGCCGCCCGCGATCCAGCCGCGGGCCTGGTCCGGGGTGAACTCCGGGCAGACCACCACCACGGGCACCTCGAAGCGGCGGTCGTCCGTCAGCCGGACCACGCCCCTGGCCACCCGCTCCGGAACCGGGATCGCGGCGGCCGCGAGGCGCTGCCGCAGCTCCTCGTCGAGGTCCGCGCTGTCCGGCCCCTCGAACGGGCCCCACCCGGGAAACGGCATGGCCCCGTCGCGGACCTCGAAGAAGTCGGCGTAGGAACCGCCGTTCGCGGCCGGGAAGCCGCCGATCAGCAGCAGCTTGGCCACCCCCTCCGGGCGCGCGTCGGCGGCCAGCCAGCCGAGGGAGCCGGCGGCGGAGTGGACCACGAGCAGCGGCTTCTCCTGGGCCGCGTCCACCGCGGCGACGACGGCCGCCACCTGGTCGCCGAGCGTGGCGGCCGCGTTCCCGTCGCCCTGGCCCGGCAGCGTCAGCGCCCGCGGGCGGTGCCCGAGCGCCTCCAGCTCCGGGAGCACCGCGTCCCAGGCGGTGCCGTCCAGCCAGAGGCCGCCGATCAGCAGGATGTCCACGGTGAGACCCACTCTCTTGTCGAGGTCGTTGGAGCGGTTGTTGCAGCCGGCGGCCATGCTAGGAGCGATTCAGGACGATCCCCTTCCTGAATGTCGAACGGCCCGCATAGCCTTGCTGCCGTGTCGACCGGAACCAGTCCCACCGCCCGTGCGCTGCGCACCCTGGAGATCCTGCAGACGCGGCCCGGCACGACCGCCGAACAGCTCGCCGAGAAGCTCGGCGTGACCGACCGCGCCGCGCGCCGCTACGTCGCGATCCTGCGTGAGGCCGGGATCCCGGTGGACTCGGTGCGCGGCCCGCACGGCGGCTACCAGCTGCGGCGCGGCACCCGGCTGCCGCCGGTCAGCTTCACCCAGAGCGAGGCACTCGGCCTGGTCATGGCCGTGCTCGACGGGCGGCCCGCCGCGACCGACGCCGAGGACCTGGTCGGCTCCGCGCTCGGCAAGGTCATCCAGGCGCTGCCCCCGGGCATCGGTGTCCAGGCGGCGGCCCTGCGCGAGCACGCCGCCGCCGCGCCCGATCCGGGCCGCGCCCACGCCGATCCCGCGATCACCAGCGCCCTGGTCGGCGCGATCGCGTCGCGGCGACGGGTCGTGATCACCTACCGCAGCGAGGCGGGCCGGGAGTGGCGTGAGGAGGTCGACCCCTGGGCGGTCGTCGTGCGTCATGCCCGCTGGTACCTGCTCTGCCACTCCCACCGGGCGGACGGCGTCCGCACCTACCGCGTCGACCGCGTGCAAGCGGCGGAGGAGCGGGCGGCGGGCTTCCGGATGCCCGAGGACCTGGACCCCGTCGCGCTGCTGGAGCGGCACCTCGGCACCGGCTGGGCCTATCCCACCCGGGTGCGGTTCGAGGCGCCGGTGGAGCGCGTCGCGCCCTGGGTCACCCCGCCGATGGGCCGGCTCGAACCGGCGGGGGAGGGGCGCTGCGTGCTGGTCGGCAGCACCAACAACCCCGCGATGTACGCGCAGGAGTGGCTGGCGGTGGTGCCGTTCGCCTTCCGGGTGGAGGAGGGGCCGGAGCTGCGGGAGGCGGTCGCCGCCGTCGTGGCCCGATTCGCCGCCGCTCTTGCCTGAGTTACCCGACCGGCGTATTTTTTACTCATGCCAGTAAACGATGGTGCCACCCGCTCCGTCACCGCGACGGCGCGGCGCGCGCAGATCATCGCGGCGACCATCGAGACCATCGCCGAGCTCGGCTACGGCCAGGCCTCGTTCGCCCGGATCGCGGAGCGGGCCGGGCTCAGCAGCACGCGGCTCATCTCGTACCACTTCGCCGGCAAGGACGAGCTGATCCAGGCGGTCATCGCCGAGGTCTACGGCGAGATGGCCGGCTTCATGGGCGAGCGGATGCGCGAGGCCGCGGATCCTCCGGCCGCGCTCGCCGCCTACATCCGCGGCGTGATCGCGTTCATCGCCGCGCACCGGGCCCAGATGGACGCGTTGATGTCCGTCTTCCTCGGCCACAGCGCCGAGGAGGGCGGCAAGACCACCGGGAGCGGCGAGGACGACGAGTTGGGCGGGCGGCGGGCCTTCGCGCCGCTCCAGCAGATCCTCGAGTCGGGCCGACGCAGCGGCGACTTCCGGCCGTTCGACACCTTCGTCATGGCCGCCACGGTCCAGCGCTCGCTGGACGGCCTGCCGTTCCTGCTGCGCACCGAGCCCGGCCTGGACCTCGACGCGTACGCAGAGGAGCTGGTGGTCATCTTCGACCGCGCGACCACGGCCGGGCATCCAGGGGGCGTGTCATGAGGAAACGTCAGTTCCTGCGCTTCGTCGTCGACTTCGCCGCCCCGACGGCCCTCTTCTACGTGCTGCGCGCCCTCGGGGTCGGGCTCTACCTGACGCTGGTGGTGTCCGCGGTGCTGCCGGCCGGCTTCGCGATCCTGCGCTGGCTGCGGTCCCGTGAGCGGGACGGGCTGGCGATCTACATGCTCTCGATGCTGGTGCTCAGCGCGCTGGTCTCGCTGATCAGCGGCAGTCCGCGGTTCCTGCTGGCCCGCGAGGGCTGGCTCACCGGCGTGACGGGCCTCTGGTTCATCGCCTCGGTCCGGGCGTCGCGCCCGCTGGCCTTCCACTACACCCGGCCGATGCTCGAGGGCCGCGGCCGTCTCGCCGACATCCCGGGCGACTGGGACGAGTTGTGGCAGCGCATCCCGCGCTTCCGGCGGATCTGGAAGGTGGGCAGCGTCCTGTGGGGCGTCGCCCTGCTCGGCGACTCCGTGGTCCGGGTGGTCATGGCCTACACGCTGCCGGTCGACTCCGTCCCGGCGCTGGGCACCGCGCTCTATGTGGCGACGTCGGTGGTGCTGATCGTGATCACCAACAGCTACTACATCGTCAGCGGCCTCTACGACAGTCGCTCCCCCCTCTACGATCCGCTGCGCGCCGAGGGCCTGCTCCCGGCCACCACCGCCCGGGCCTGACGCGGCCGTCTCAGCGCTGGTCGGCCGCCGGCAGGTCGACGGTCACACGGAGCCCGCCGGCCGCGCGCGGCACCGCTCCTGGGTTCTCCCGGCCGACGGCAGCGACCACCTCCCGGTGGCGGCGGACCTCAGCTGGTGAGTCCTGAAGAAGAAGCCACGGTCCTTCGGGCCCGCGCCGTCAGGCGACGGCTGCTGCGCCGGCCAGGCGGCGGAGCCGGCCGCCACCGGGTGTGCCTGCGGGAGTTGACGCCGTCCGCAGCTCCGGAGCCGCGCGGGTCAGTCCTCGACGGCCTGGCGGACGCGGCGGGAGGGCTGGAAGGCGTAGAGGTCGAGGATGTCGGGCGGGTCGGCCAGGCCCGGACCGCCGTTCCGGGCCCAGGTGGCGATGTCGGACGTGGCGTCCCGGTCGTTGACCAGGCCGAGCCAGACCGGGCGTCCGCCCGCACGGCGGCCGTCGGCGGAGGGCTGGACGACGATGACGTTGGCCTGCTCGCAGGCGTCCAGGCAGTCCACCACCCGGATGCTCGCGCTGTCCGCCAACGCGGCGCGAAGGTCCCGCAGTTGGGCGGCGTGGTCGAGGCGGGGGATCTTCGGGGTACCGCAGCAGCAGCCGCGGCAGACGGTCACCGTGGGGAGCGCCGCCCCCGTCCGGGCAGTGGGGGCGGCCTTGGTCGCGCGGGTGCGGCGGCTCACTGGGCGCCCGCCGTGCCCGCCGCCGTGTCCGCCCCCGCGTCGGCGCCGGCGCGGCGCCAGGCGGCGTCGCGCAGCAGGCGCAGGCCGTTGAGGCCGACGATGACGGTGGAGCCCTCGTGGCCCAACACGCCGAGCGGCAGCGGCAGATGGCCGACCAGGTCCCACACCACCAGGCCGGTGATGAACACCGAGGCGATGACCAGGTTCTGCACCACGAGCCTGCGGGCGCGGCGGGACAGGGCCACGACCGTCGGGACGGCGGCGAGTTCGTCGCGGACGACGACCGCGTCGGCGGTCTCCAGGGCGAGGTCGGAGCCCGCGCGGCCCATCGCGACGCCGGTGTGCGCGGCGGCCAGCGCGGGGGCGTCGTTGACGCCGTCGCCGACGACCAGCGTGCGGCGGCCCGCCTGCTCCTGCTCGGTCACGGCAGCGACCTTGTCCTGCGGCAGCAGCCCGGCGCGGACGTCGGTGATGCCGACCTCGGCCGCGAGGCGGGCGGCCGCGCGCGGGTTGTCGCCGGTGACCAGGATCGGGGTCTGCCCGGTCAGCGCGCCGAGGCGCGCCACCGTGGCGGCGGCGTCGACGCGCAGCCGGTCCGCGATGCCGAGCACGCCGACCGGAACGCCCGCGCGCCGGACCAGGACGGCGGTGCTGCCGTCGTCCTCCAGGGTCGCGGTCAGCTCACGCGCGTCCGCGGAGGCGGCGTCGGTCGCGCCGTCCAGCAGCCGGGCCGGCGCCCCGACCGCGACCACTGCGCCGTGGACCGTCGCGGTCACGCCGACGCCGGGCGCGGAGGTGAAGTCCTCCGCGACGGCGAGCCGCAGGCCGCGGGCGCGGGCGGCGTCGACGATCGCGCGGGCGAGCGGGTGCTCGCTGGGGTGCTCGGCGGCGGCGGCCAGCGCCAGCAGGGCGTCCTCGGTCAGGCCGGAGCCGGGCAGCGGGCGGGTTTCGGTGACGCGCGGGGTGCCCTCGGTGAGTGTGCCGGTCTTGTCCAGCGCGACCGCCTGGACCTGGCCCAACTGCTCCATCACGACGGCCGACTTCACGAGCACGCCGTGGCGTCCGGCGTTGGCGATCGCGGACAGCAGCGGCGGCATCGTCGCCAGCACCACCGCGCACGGCGAGGCGACGATCATGAACGTCATCGCACGCAGCAGCGAGCCGGACAGGGCCGCGCCGAAGGCGAGCGGGACCGCGAAGACCAGCAGCGTCGCGGTGACCATGCCGATCGAGTAGCGCTGCTCGACCTTCTCGATGAACAGCTGGGTCGGGGCCTTGGTCTCCGACGCCTCCTCGACCATGGCCACGATGCGGGCGATGACGGAGTCGGAGGCGTCCCGCTCGACCTTGACCCGCAGGGCGCCGGTGCCGTTCAGCGTGCCGGCGAACACCTCGTCGCCCGCCAGCTTGGCCACGGGCAGCGGCTCGCCGGTGATGGTGGCCTGGTCCACCTCGCTCGCCCCGTCGAGGACCCGGCCGTCGGCGCCGACCCGCTCGCCGGGGCGGACCAGCACGGTGTCGCCGACGGAGAGTGCCTCGGTGGCCACGGTCTCCTCGGTGCCGTCGTCGAGCAGCCGGGTCGCGGTCGCCGGGGCGAGGTCGAGCAGGCCGCGCACGGAGTCGGCGGTGCGGGCGGTGGCCAGCGCCTCCAGGGCGCCCGAGGTGGCGAAGATGACGATCAGCAGCGCGCCGTCCAGCACCTGCCCGATCGCGGCCGCGCCCAGCGCGGCGACGATCATCAGCAGGTCGACGTCGAGGGTCTTCTCCTTCAGCGCGGTCAGCCCGGCCCAGCCCGGCTCCCAGCCGCCGGCCGCGTAGCAGAACGCGTACAGGGGCCCCCAGACCCACGCCGTCACGCCCGCCAGCTGGAGCGGCAGGGCGATCGCGAAGAGCAGCAGGGCCGCCAGCGCCCAGCGCGCCTCGGCCAGCGCCAGCACACGCGTCCTGCGCCGCGGTGCGACGGTGGCCGCTGCGGGCGCGGCGGGGCGTTCGAGGAGGGTGGTCGACATGGGCGGCGGCACTTCCTGGGAGGGCGCGGTCAAGCGGAGGGACAGGCTTCGACTCCACCCACTATACGGGAACGCTTGAATGCCTCTTCACGCGTTCTCGGTATCATGGCCCCATGGGCCATGGGATGAACCGCAGCACGACCGCACGCGAACGCCTCGACGCCGTCGGCGCCGCCACCGTCGCCACCACGCTGCAGGCGCTCGCCACCCCGTCACGGCTGCTGATCCTGGCCCAGCTCCAGGAGGGCCCCCACGCCGCCACCGACCTCGCCGACGCCGTCGGCATGGAACGCTCCGCCTGCTCGCACCAGCTCCGGCTGCTGCGCAACCTCGGCCTGGTCAGCGCCGAGCGCCACGGCCGCTCGATCGTCTACTCGCTCTACGACGACCATGTCGCCGACCTGCTCGACCAGGCCGTCGGTCACGTCGAACACCTCCGCAGTCCGGCCGCCCGCACGGCCGACGCCCTGGAAGAGCCCGACCTGGACGCCGTCCACTGACGCCGCGCCCGGCGCGGATCCTCACCAGTGGATCCTCATGGGGTGCCGGGGCGGGGCCGCCACCTCCAGGCGAGCAGCAGCCCGGCCAGCGCCGTGACCGCGGCGACGCCCTCGGCGACGACCGAGGCCGTCTTCTCCGGGAACCAGAACGGCTCGTACATGTTCGGCAGTGGGCCACCCGCGGGGGAGTGCGTGTGCGGCGGTTCCAGCGCTCATCGCTCAGGCCTCTCTCTCCGTGTCCCCGGTGCCGGACCTCGGCGCGGGACGTCAGTAGCCGTAACCGCCGCCGCCCGAACCGGTGCCCGAGGGGCTCGGCGACGGCGCCGTGGCGGCGCTCGTGATCGCGTTGCCGTTGACGCCGACCACGTACCAGGTGCCGCCGAAGTTCGTGATGCCCTCCCCGTTCACGTCACCTGCCGCCGTGTCCTTGGTGAAGGTGTAGAGCGGGTGGCCGTTGTAGGTGACCTGCATGGTGTGGTCGGTCCGTGTCGTGGTGCCCACCATCGAGGCGGTGACGCCGCTGTTGCTCGGCATGCCGCTGGTGTGGTCCGGGGGCCAGAAGGACGCGCAGGTGCCGTAGCAGGTGGACTTCTGGCCGGCGTCCGCGGTGAGCAGGTACAGGGTGTGGCCGGAGCTGTCGACCAGGATCTGCCCGTACTTGGAGTTCGCGCTGTGCAGCGCCGCGGTGGACGCCGAGGCCGAGCCTCCGCCGGAGCTCGGCGGGGAGGAGACGGCGTTCTTGGTGCTGGAGCTGCAGCCGACGGCCACGGTCGCGACGGCCAGGGCAACGGCCGGGAGGGCGTACAGACGTTTCATGACGGCTTCTTCCGCTGGGACCACCGCGACGCCCGCTGCGAAGCGGTCGGTCCGCCCGGAGGCGGGGTCCTAGCAGGGATACGCAGGCCGGCGACGACGGGTTCACGCGGTTCCGTCGGATCGGTGTGTGCGGGCCACCCCCTCGATGGCCCGCACACATGGAAGTGCCCCGGCCGAGCACGACGGCCGGGGCAGATCCGCCGCCATGCTCCCGGAGACGGACGGTTGATCGGTACCGCTGATCGGCGGGGTCCGAGCCCCCCAGCCAGGGGAGCCGTCAGTGCCGACCCGGGACGACCAGGTGGGTCTCGTAGGCGACGATGACCAGCCATCCCGGTCCCGCCGCACGCGGTCCGGCAGCCGGAGGGCGGTTCGAAGGCCCCGTCAGATCTGGCTGACGGCCGGGGTCACGGTCTCGGGGACCATGGTGTTCCAGTCGGCGGGGGTCACGGTCTCCGGGACCATCGTGTTCCAGTCCGCCGGGCGGGCCTTGGCCGCCATGTCGGTGGTGCCGCTGCCCACCCGGAAGGGCTTCGGGTTCTTCACCGGCCGGGTGCCGACCACCGTCACCTGCGGGTTGCCGTAGGTGTCCGTGACGTGCACCCACTTGCCGTGCACGCGCTCCAGCAGCTCGACGCCGATGCCGTAGTAGCCGGTGCGGTTGAAGCCGATGCGGAGCTGGCCCTTGGTCTTGTAGACGTCGGGCTTGGTGCAGCCCAGGGTGTGCCAGACCGGCCCGTAGCTCTGCTGGTACTGGACGCAGGCCATGATCGGGGCCTTGTCCTGGCTGAAGCCGGTCACATCGAACGGCAGCGGGTGTCCCACCTGCAGGTAGCTGTAGAAGCCCCAGGAGAGACCGCCGGAGCGCGGCGGCGCGGGCTTGGCCGCGATCGTGACCTTGGCGACGCCCTGGGGCGTCGTCGGGTGCTGGGTCGCGCTCGCCGGGACGGCGACGAACAGGCCTGCGGCCGTCACGAGCGCGCAGGCGGCGGTGGCCAGGGCGGGCGCGGGCAGCGCGGAGCGGAGCCTCATCAGTTCCCCCATACGTGAGTTGGGCTCATTCAGCGCGGAGTGTATGCCGTCCGCCCGTTCGTGCACCATCCCCCGAGGAGGGGAGGGTGTCAGACCTTTCCGTCCGCGTAGAACTTGCTGTAGTAGCCGCCGAGTCGGTGCAGGTCACCGGTCTCGGGATGGCGGAGCAGCTGCCCCGGCTCGGGCGCGTCCTTGATCTCCTGGCGGGTGCGGTCGACGACGATCGTCCGGCGGGTCGCGTCGATGCGCGACACGGCCCGCGCGGGCAGGACGGCGTGCTTGCCGAAGATCCACGGCCCCGTGTCGACGACGAGGTAGCAGCCGGTCGACCCGCCGCTGCTGGCATGGATGACGTGGCCGATCCGGCCGTCGAGGGCTTCCACGTGGAAGCCGATCAGGTCGAGGTCGTCCGTGTAGCCGACCTCGTCGCGGTATCCCCAGAGTCTGGTGGTCATGGCGGGTGTCCTCGTTCGGAACGGCCCCTCCAAGCGGTTACCCGCCCTGGCCGGGCCCAATCACCGAGTTCGAGCGACTGAAGTCGCAGCGGCGGTGCCCGCTGTGCTCGGGTATCCGCCGGGTCTGAGCCCGGGCAGCGGCCCGGAGTGACGACCGGTCAGGGCGAGCAGCCGGGTCTGCGAGTCGGCTCCGTCCGGGACGGCCAGGGGCGGGTCGAAGAGGCCGGAGACGGCCAGCCGATCGGTGTAGGCGGAGAGTTCGCGGAGCGCGAAGGCGACCAGCGGGGTGGGCAGGCGCTCGTCCGCGCCGATGGCGTGCGCCAGATCCCAGGCGTGCACGACGAGGTCCATCACGAGCTGGCTGACCAGGTGCCGGGCGGGCGCGGGTCCGGTCCACAGCTCGACGGCGCCGGAGCAGGTGCCGGCCGCGGAGACCGCCTCCTCCGCCTCTGTCGCGGCCCGCTTGAACGCCAGCACCGGATCGTCCCCGAGCTGGTCCCCGTCGAGGCGGTCGCCGACGGCGGCGACGGAGACGCCCGACAGCAGCAGCGCCAGCCATCTCTGCTGGACCGTCACGTGGTTGACGAGGTCACGCACGCTCCAGCGCCGGCACGGCGTCGGCAGCCCCCACTGCTCCGGCTCGACGGCACGGACCAGTTGGGCGAACCGGTCCAGCGCCAGGCTGTGGACACGCGGCGGGGCACTGAAGGTCTGCCTCTGAGTGACCATGGTGCTACTCCTCGACACGAGCGCTCCCGGAAGAAAGCCCGGGTAGAGCGGATGCCCTTTTCGGCGCCCCTTGACACCCATGAGCGACGCGAGGTCTTTCGTGCGCGACCGGCGCTCCAGGCCGGCTCCACCTGCGCTCGACGACAGCGTCAGCGGTGTCGGTTCATGCATGATGACGGGATGAACCGAGGGGACCAGCGCTTCCATGTCATCGTGCTGTCGAATTTCGCGAAGGGCTTCGACAAGTACGCGTTCGACTACGGCAAGGCAGGGATCCCGGAGAGCACCTATCCCGACCGGTTCCATCTGCTCACCCGTGCGGAGCTGGGCATCGGTGTCGGCAAGGCACAGCGCCTTCTGGAGCGTCTGGCCATTCCGGGCGACCGGCTGCTGGTGCTGGAGACCACGGTGGACCCCGACACGCTGGTGCCCAACGCGAGGACCGGCCTCGGCATGGAACTGCACGAGCCTCGCATCCGGCTGTCGGCCGTCCACGAGCTGGAGCGAGCAGGAGCGGAGTTCGCGCTGCGCCCGACCACCGTCGAGGACGCGATGGCGGCCTCGCTGCACCTGCACGGATCCGCCCTGCGCGGCTACGCCGACATGCGGCCGCGCTCGGTCTCCCTGCTGCCGGTCGCCTCCGCCTGCCAGGCCAGGTGTTCGTTCTGCTTCTCCGCGGCTTCGATCTCCAGCGACCAGCCGCCGGCGCGGGTTCCGTGGGACGCGGTTGCCTCCTGGTTGGAGCGCGCCCGCGCGGCGGGTGCCGAGCGGGCGGTGATCACCGGCGGTGGGGAGCCCACACTCATACCCTTCGACCAGCAGCTGCGACTGGTGTCAGCCTGCTCGGCGGCCTTCCCGAAGGTCGTCCTGATCACCAACGGGCACACCCTGGCGAAGGGCGAGCACGCGGAGCGGGCCGGCCGACTGGCGGCCCTCAACGCCGCGGGCCTGAGTGTGCTGGCGGTCTCCCGGCACCATCAGGACGACGCCGTCAGCGAGCGGCTGATGATGCTGCGCACGCCGGTGAGCTCGGTGATCGACACCTGGCGCGCGGAACGTGACCGCTGGCCGGGGCTGCGGACGAGGTTGATCTGCGTGCTCCAGCACGGCGGCGTGGCCGACGCGGCCGGGGTCGCCGACTACCTCTCGTGGGCTGCGGCACTCGGCGTCGAGGAGGTCTGCTTCAAGGAGCTCTACGTCTCGACCAGCACCGAGTCGCTCTACTTCGACCGCACCGCGAACCTCTGGAGCCGGGAGCACCAGGTCTCGTTGTCCGTCGTGACCCGGTTCGCCGAGCAACACGGCTTCGAACCGGCGAGCCGCCTGCCCTGGGGCGCGCCGGTCTACGAGGGCAGCTGGGACGGTCGTCCGATGCGGATCGCCGCCTACACCGAGCCCAGCCTGCTCTGGGAACGCACCCACGGGATCGCCCGCAGCTGGAACGTGCTGGCCGACGGACGCTGCTACGCCTCCCTGGAGGACCGGGCCAGCGAGATCGTGCCGGAAGGAGCCATGGCATGAGGTTCGACGAGTTCCAGGAATTCCGGCAGCGGCAGCTCAGTGCTTCCTCCGCACTGCTGGACGCCGCCGAGACCAATGTGTACCGGGCGCTTGCTCCGCTGCGACCGGAGTCGCCGGCCGACACGACAACGATGCACCGGTGCGATCTCGCCCGTGCCTGGCTGCGGCGCTTCGAGCTGCCGGAGGAGTGGTCCCGCCGCGCCATGGTCTCCCGAGGCGTCCGTCACGGGCTCGGTGTGGTCTTCCACTGGCTGCGCGCCGTGCAGGCGCGCCTGTGGCTGCCCAGCGACGTGTACCCGGTCTACTTCGAGCTGGCACGCGCGGCGGGGCTGGAGCCCGCGTCCTACCCGACGCTGCCGGCGCCGATCCTGCCGAGCTCGCCGGCGGCCGGCGGGCCCGAGTACCTGCTGCTCGCCAACCCCTGCAAGCCGCTCGGCCGGTACCTGACCGATGCCGAGTGCGACCTGGTCGTCTCGTGGTTGCGGGAGTCACCGCACCGCCGCCTGCTGATCGACAGCGTCTACGACCTGGGCGCTCCCTTCGCCGCCGGTACCCGGCGGCTGGTGGACACCGGCCGTGCGGTCCTGCTGCATTCGGTCACCAAGGGCTGGCTGTGGCCACGCTCCTTCGGCGTGGTCCTGCTGGATCCGGCCCAGACCGAGCTGGCCGAGGCGTTCCGGGCGGATCCGCCGACGCAGGACCAACTGAGGCTCGCCGACCGCCTGCTGGCCGGGCACAGGGACGTGCCACGGCAGGTCGGTGACGAACTGGCCGCACGGGCTGAGCGGTTGTTCGACAGACTGCCGGACGAGGTGGTCGGGGCGATTCCCCCGGCGAGCCGGATCTGTTTCGGGAACTACTTCTTCCCGGTGGACATCCCGGCGGAGACGCTCCGGCGCGAGCACGGCGTGCTCGCCATGCCGGCCGAGGTGTTCGGGCAGAGCGACTGGTCCGGCTCCGTCCTCACCAGCCTGGCCGACTCCTTCGCCCCGGCCTCGGCGGTGGCGCGATGAAACCGCTGCAGGACCTGGCCGTGTACGACGACGCGGACTTCTACGACCAGGAGTTCGCCGCGCGCACCCACGACATCCCGTTCTTCCTCGGACAGGCCGTCCACGCAGGCGGTCCGGTCCTGGAGGTGGCCTGCGGAACCGGGCGCATCACCCTGCCGATCGCCCGGGCGGGCGTCGACGTCACCGGGCTCGACGTCATGCCCTCCATGCTCGCGCGCGCCCGCCGGCGGGCCGAGGACGAGCAACTGCCGGTCGAGTGGCTGGAACAGGACTGCCGGGACATCCGCACCGACCGGCGTTTCGCCCTGGTGTTCTCCGCCACCAACGCGATGCAGCACCTGCACGACATGGATTCCGTCGTCGCCTTCCTCACTTCGGCGCGCAACGCGCTGCGACCGGGCGGAACCCTGGTCCTGGACGTGTTCAACCCCGACCCGGCCAAGCTCTCCCGTCTCCCCGACGCGCCCTACCACCACAAGTCGGTCGCGGACCGGGACGGGGTGAAGCTCGACGTCCGAGCGACGACGAGCTACGACGCCGCCACCCAGGTGCTGCGCTTCACGCTCGACTACCTGCGCGACGGCGCGTCCGTCCGCACCAAGAAGGTCAGCATGCGCTGCTACTTTCCGGAGGAACTCCTGGCGCTCTGCCGACTGGCCGGCCTCGACGTCGCGCAACGCTACGGGGACTACGACCACTCGCCGTTCACGAGCGGCTCGCCCAAGCAGATCCTGTTCTGCCACGCCGGCGCCCGGACTCACCCTGAGGTGAACCAGGACGGCTGACGGACGCTCATGCTCCGCGCGACGGCGGTCAGCGCGGCCGCGCTCACCGGCGGCGGGGTGGCCTGCCGTTCCCGTCATCACCAGGAGGAACCCGTGTCATACCCGCAACCGCTCAGCCCCGAGGAGAAGCTCGCCGAGGCGAAGAAGCTGTTGAGCCTCCCGCGTATCGTCGTGATCTGCGGCTCCACGCGCTTCATGGCCGAGATGGCCGAGGCCGATCTGCGGGAGACCAGAGCCGGAAGGATTGTCGTCAAACCCGGCTTCGACATGAAGTCGCCGCACGAACTCTGGTCCGATCCTGCCGGGGCCGAGGCGCTGAAGGCTCGACTCGACGATCTGCACCGGGCGAAGATCCGGCTCGCTGATGAGGTGCTCGTGGTCGGCGACTACATCGGGGACAGCACCCGAGCCGAAATCGCCTACGCCCGGTCGCTCGGCAAGCCCGTGCGTTTCACACACCCCGAAGTCGACATCCCTTCGAAGTGATCAGGTCCCTGCCGGGGTGAGGGCGTCGAGGACACGTTGGAGGGAGGAGCCGAGGCCCCAGCGGGCGGCGAGTTCCTCCAGGGCCATGGGGTCGAGGGGTTCGGTGGGGAGGGTGGGGTCGACGTCGGGGAGGGCGATGTCGGTGGCCACGCGGACGACCTTGGGGGCGACGGCGAGGTAGGGGCCGGCGTCGATGATGCGCTTGCGCTGGGTCGGGGTGAGCTTGGCGGTCGGGTCGACCGCGGCGGCCTGGATGCCGGGGAGGTCGCCGAACTGGGCGATGAGCTTGGCGGCGGTCTTCTCGCCGACACCGGGCACGCCCGGCAGGCCGTCGCTCGGGTCGCCGCGCAGCGCCGCCATGTCTGCGTACTGGGCGCCGGTGACCGCGTACTTCTCCACCAGCAGGGCGTCGTCGGTGAGTTGGAGGGTGCCCACGCCCTTGATCGGGTAGAGGACGCGCACCCTGCGGGCGTCGTCGACCAGTTGGAACAAATCCCGGTCGCCGGTGACGACGTCGACGGGGCCGGTGGCGCGGGCGGTGAAGGAGCCGATGACGTCGTCCGCCTCGTAGCCCGGGACGCCGACGCGGGCGATGCCGAGGGCGTCCAGGACGGCGGTGATGACGGGGATCTGCGGGGAGAGGGTGTCCGGTGTCTCCTCCTCGCCCGCCTCGGCCGCGGCCGGGTCCTCGGCGACGCGGTGGGTCTTGTAGCTGGGGATGAGGTCGACCCGCCACTGGGGACGCCAGTCGGCGTCCATGCAGGCCACGAGCTGGTCCGGCGCGTGGTCGGCGACCAGGCGGGCGATGAAGTCGAGCAGCCCGCGCACCGCGTTGACCGGCTCGCCCTGGGGCGAGCGGATCGAATCCGGCACGCCGAAGTACGCGCGGTAGTAGAGGCTCGCGGAGTCCAGCAGCATCAGCGTGGGGGCACCGGTGGCGCCGGAGGCGGTTCGGCTCATGGGCTCATCTTGCCGCACGGCACCGACAGCGCGGACGCTTGACACCGCGCGGGAGCGGGAGCAGGATCGGGCGCAGCACAGTGTGAACACTGTTTACTTTCGAGCCTCGAATCCGGAGGGCCCGCGATGGCCTGGAGTGCAGCCGACGTCCCCGACCAGACCGGGCGGGTGGCCGTCGTCACCGGCGCCAACAGCGGCCTCGGCCTGGAGACGGCCAAGGTCCTGGCCGCGCGCGGCGCGACGGTCGTGCTCGCCTGCCGGGACCCGAAGCGTGCCGCGGACGCGGCCGAGGTGGTCGGGCGACAGGGCGGCGGCAAGGCGGAACTGCTCGCGCTCGACCTGGCCTCGCTCGCGTCCGTCCGCGACGCGGCCGCCGAGCTGCGGGAGCGCTTCGACCGGATCGACCTGCTGGTCGACAACGCCGGGGTGATGTTCCCGCGCTACGGCAAGACCGCCGACGGCTTCGAGCTCCAGCTCGGCACCAACCACCTCGGCCACTTCGCCTTCACCGGCCTGGTGCTGGACCGGCTGCTGCCGGTGCCCGGCTCGCGCGTCGTGGTGGTGGCCAGCCTGGCCCACCAGTTCGCGCGCGGCGGGGTGAACTTCGATGACCTGCAGTCCGAGCGGCGCTACAGCCGGATCGGCGCCTACGGTCAGTCGAAGCTGTCCAACCTGCTCTTCGCCTACGAGCTGCAGCGCCGTCTCGAGGCTGCACAGAGCGAGACGATCGCCGTGGCGGCGCACCCCGGCTACTCCAGCACCGAGCTGACGCGGCATCTGCCCGCGTGGATGCAGCCGGCCAACCGGGCGCTGGTCGAGCCGTTCTTCGCCCAGCCGGCCGAGCAGGGCGCCCTGCCGAGCCTGCGTGCGGCGACCGACCCCGAGGTGCGGGGCGGGCAGTACTACGGCCCGGACGGCTTCCAGCAGATGCGCGGTGCGCCGAAGCTGGTCCGCTCCACCCCGGCCTCCTACGACACCGCCGCACAGCAGCGGCTGTGGACGGTGTCGCAGGAGCTCACCGGCGTCGCGTACCCGGTCTGATACCCGGTCTGATACCGCGCCTGATCAGGGCAGTCCGGGTCAGAGCAGTTCGGGGCGCTGCCACTCCTCGCCCAGCACGTGGTGGGCGAGGAAGGCCAGCACCGTGCCGTACCAGATCTTGGCGTTGTTGGGCGCCAGCACCCAGTGGCCCTCGTCCGGGTAGTAGAGGAACTTGGCCGGCACCTCGAAGCGGTTCAGGTCGGTCCACAGGGCCAGGGCCTCGCCGATCGGGACCCGGTAGTCCTTGTCGCCGTGCACGACCAGCATCGGGGTGCGGATCTTGGCGACCTGCAGGTGCGGCGAGGACGACTGGTAGCGCTCGCGCCGGGTCAGCGGGTCGCCGAAGTGGCGTCGCCAGTAGAACGGCGCGTCGGTGGTGCCGCTGAAGGAGTCCAGGTTCCACAGGCTCGCGTGGGTGACGATGGCCTTGAAGCGGTCCGTCTGCGTGGCGATCCAGTTGGCCATGTAGCCGCCGAAGGAGCCGCCCATCATCGCCGTCCTGGTCGCGTCCACGTCCGCGCGCGTGAGCGCGGCGTCGGTGAGCGCGATGACGTCGCGGTACGGCGCGCCGCCCCAGTCGCCCCAGCCGCGGGCGTGCATGTGCTGGCCGTAGCCGCTGGACAGGGCCGGGTCCGGCAGCAGCACCGCGTAGCCGGCCGCGGCGGCGACCCACGGGTTCCAGCGCCAGGTCCAGGCGTTCCAGCTCATCTGCGGGCCGCCGTGGACCCAGAGCAGGAACGGCGCCGGCTCCTCGGCCGTGGCTCCCTCGGGCAGCACCAGCCAGGCACGCAGCGGCTGTCCGTCCTCGGCCGTGGTCTCCACCTCGACCACGCGGCCCGGCAGCGCGTCGACCCCGCCGGGTGCGGGCAGCGGCGTCGGGGTCTGGTCCGCCGTCACCGCGTCCAGGCGGACCGGCGTCGGCGGGGAGTCCACCGCGCTGCGCAGCGCGTAGAGCGTCGAGCCGTCGGGGGAGACCTGGACGTTCGTGTAGGCGCCCGCGGCGGTCAGCCGGGTGAGGGCGCCGTCGGTGGTGTCGAGCCGGAAGACCGGCGCGTGACCGAGCTCGTCGGCGACGAAGAAGACGACGCCGTCGCCCGCGACCGGTGAGGCGGCGATGGTGTTCGGCCAGTTGTCGAAGCCGGGAGTGGCCTCGCGGCCGCGATCCTGCGGGTCGGTGACGTCTTCGACCAGCCAGAGCGTGGTGTCGCCGCTGTTGTCCCAGTCGCCCAGGCCGGAGCGCAGGCAGAACAAGGAGCGGGAGTCGGCGGAGAAGACCGGGTGGCTGAACTCCCCCTCCTCGTCCGCGATCCGGCGCAGCTCCTCGCCGGTCACGGCGTCGGCGACCACGATGACGTCGCCGCTCTCACCGCCCTTGCCGGGCGTGAGCAGGGTGAAGGCGATCAGGCGTCCGTCGGGGGAGAGGACCACGGACGCGTCGAGGGCGCTGATCGCGCCGCAGTCGACGACCGGCACGGGGGCGTCGTCGGTGCCGAGGACGCGGTCGAGGTCGGCGGCGGCGAGGGCGAAGGCGTGCGGGGTGTCCGGGCCGAGGTCGTGGTCCCAGTAGCGCACCAGCGAGCTCTCGTGCAGGACCGCCGAGACCTTCGCCTCCTTGCGGGCCTTGCGCAGCTTCGCGTCGTCCTCGGCGTGGCTCGCGCCGGGCAACAGGCCGGAGGTGACGGCGAGTCGGTCGCCCGCGCGCGCGGCGGTGAAGGCGCCGATGCCGCCGGGGCGGGCCAGCAGCCGGCGGGCCTCACCGCCGTCCGTGGGGAGCGTCCACAGCGCCGTCTCCTCCTCCTTGTCGTCCTTGCCCGGGTCGGCGACCGGCCGGGCGGAGAGGAAGAGCAGCGTCCCGTCGGCCCCGAAACGCGGCGCCGACTCGCCCTTCGTCGAGCGGGTCAGCCGCCGCGCGGGCCGCTCGCCCTGCGGGTCGAGCTCCCAGAGCGCGGAGATGTAGCGGGTCCGGTCGGCGGAGAGCTCGGCGACGGCGGTGACGAGGCGACTGCCGTCGGGCGACAGGGCGAGTCCGCTGACCCGGGGGACGGCGAGGAACGCGTCGAGCGAGTGGAACGGGGTCTGCGGCTCGGGGCGTCCGTCGGGACGCTCGTCAGGACGGGGGGAGCTGTTGGTCGTCGACATGCCGCCAGTCTGGTCCGCCCGCCACGACGCGCCAGCGGTTTTCCCGCCTTTCGTGATCAGTTCTCGCGGTCGGCGGCGGAAACGGCGGCGACCAACGCCCGGGTCAGGCGCGGGTCGTCCCCCTGTTCCGGGTGCCACTGCACGCCGAGGACGAAGCGGGTGTCGTCGGTCGTCTCGACGGCCTCGACCGTGCCGTCGAGGGCGTGGGCCGAGACGCGCAGCCCCTCGCCGACGCGGTTGAGGCTCTGGTGGTGGTAGGTCGGCACGTCGAGCTTCTCGATGCCGAGGATCTCCGCCGTGCGGGTGCCCGGGACGGCGGTCACGACGTGCCGGCCGTAGACGCCGGGCACGGGCGAATGCTCCTTGCTGCCGCCCAGCAGGTCCGGCAGATGCTGCGTCAGCGTGCCGCCGAGGGCGACGTTGAGCAGTTGCATGCCGCGACAGATGCCGAGCAGCGGGACTCGCTGCGCGAGGGCGGCGTGGATCAGCGCCAGCTCCCAGGCGTCCCGGGCCAGCGAGTCCGCGTCGGGCGTCTGCGTGTGCGGACCCCCGACCGCGTGGTAGCGCGCGGGCGCGACGTCCGGTCCGCCGGCGACGACGAGGCCGTCCAGCCGCGCGACGACCTCGTCGGCGGCGTTCACCCGCTCGTCCGGCGGCAGCAGTGCGGCGAGCCCGCCGCCGGCCCTCACGAGCTCGGAGTACTGCCGCGGCAGCAGTTCTGCCGGCGCGTCATGCCAGACACTCCACGTCGCGGGGGCGACGTAGGTGGAGACACCGATCAGGGGGCGTGGCACGGGAGACCTCCAGGAAAAGGTGCGGGAGAAGGGGGAGTTGCCCTCCCACAGCGGAGACGCGCCGTCATGAGAGGAACCCTCGGAGAAGCGCGGCCGTGCCCGCGAGGTGTTCGTGCATGGCGGCGCGGGCGCGGGCGGAGTCGCCGGAGAGGATCGCGGTGACGAGCTCCTCGTGCTGGTGCTGCGAGTGCTGCAGGTTGGGCGGGAGCAGGGGTATGCAGTCCAGCAGTTCGTTGACGGTCGCGCGCACCGCCGCATACTGCGCTGCGACCGACGCGCTGCCGCTGAGCTCGGCGATGGCGAGGTGGAGGCGGGTGTCGAGGCGGCGGTACTCCTCCAGGGAGGCCGCGCCCGTCTCCGCGAGCAGCGCGCGCAGGCGCTCCGCCTCCGCGCCCCGGGGCCGGCGCTCCGCACACAGCTCGGCCGCGCCCAGTTCCAGGACCTGACGGAAGAGCAGGGTGTCCTCGAGGCGGTCGCCCAGCTCCTCGGCGCGGCGGCGCAGCTCCGCGCCGCCGCTCGCCGCGGCGGGGGCCGGCGCGGGGGCGAGAACGAAGGCGCCGCCGTAGCGGCCGCGGCGGACCTCCAGGACGCCCGCGTCCTGCAGCACCTTGAGGGCCTCACGGAGCGTCACGCGACTGATCTGGAGCCGGTCGGCGAGCTCGCGTTCGGGCGGCAGCCGGTCGCCGACCGGCACCAGGCCGAGGCGGATCAGCTGGAGCACCTTCTCGACGGTCTCCTCGAAGGTGTTGCCGGACCGCACGGGACGCAGCACGGCGGCGTACGGATCGGCCGTGTCGCCCGGGTCGCCGGTGGCTCCGCTCGACGCGCCATTTTCGATCATGGCACCCCCTTCCCTTCCAATGGTACAAGGCCATACCTTTAAAGCGCCCGACCTGGTCCAGATGCACCCGGAGGCACTACCCATGACTTCTCAAGCGCCGCCCGCCCGCCGGGGGCTGCTGAGCCTCGACGCGCTGCGCGACCTGGTCGCGTCAGGAGAGATCCACACCGTAGCCGTGGCCTTCACCGACATGCAGGGCAGGCTGCAGGGCAAGCGGTTCGCCGCCGGTCACTTCCTCGACGAGGTCGTCGCCCACGGCACCGAGGGCTGCGCCTATCTGCTCGCCGTCGACGTCGAGCTGAACACCGTCGAGGGCTACGCGATGGCCTCCTGGGAGAGCGGCTACGGCGACTTCGTCCTCCAGCCCGACTTCCGCACGTTGCGCCTCACCCCCTGGCAGCCCGGCACCGCGCTGGTCACCGCCGATCTGGCCTGGGAGGACGGCACGCCCGTCGCCGCCTCGCCGCGCCAGATCCTGCGGCAGCAGCTGGACCGGCTCGCCGAGCTCGGGCTGACCGCCTGGGCCGGGACGGAGCTCGAGTTCATCGTCTTCCGCGACACCTACGAGCAGGCCTGGGAGCGCGGCTACCGCGGGCTGACACCGGCCAACCAGTACAACGCCGACTACTCCCTCCTCGCCACCGCCCGGATCGAGCCGCTGCTGGCACGGATCCGCAACGAGATGGGCCGCGCCGGGATGGTCGTCGAGTCGGCGAAGGGGGAGTGCAACCTCGGCCAGCACGAGATCGCCTTCCGCTACGACGACGCGCTCACCACCTGCGACCAGCACAGCGTCTACAAGACGGGCGCGAAGGAGATCGCCTCCCAGGAGGGGATGGCGCTCACCTTCATGGCCAAGTACAACGAGCGCGAGGGCAACAGCTGCCACGTCCACCTCTCGCTCCGCGACGCCGAGGGCAAGCCGGCCTTCGCCGACGAGCACGGCCATATGTCGCAGACCATGCGTCACTTCCTCGCCGGCCAGCTCGCGGCCATGCGCGAGCTGACGCTCCTCTACGCGCCCAACATCAACTCCTACAAGCGCTACCGCCCCGGCTCCTTCGCCCCCACCGCTGTGGCCTGGGGCAAGGACAACCGCACCTGTTCGCTCCGCGTCGTCGGTCACGGGCCCTCGCTGCGCTTCGAGAACCGCGCGCCGGGCGGCGACGTCAACCCCTACCTTGCCGTGGCCGCCATGATCGCCGCCGGGCTGCACGGGGTCGAGCAGCGCCTCGAACTGCCCGAGCCCTGCGCCGGCAACGCCTACGAGGCCGACTACGCCCACCTGCCGACCACGCTGCGCGAGGCGGCCGAGCTGTGGACCGCGAGCGAGCTGGCCAAGGCCGCGTTCGGTCCCGAGGTCGTCGCCCACTACGCCACCATGGCGCAGGTCGAGCAGGACGCCTACGACACCGCCGTCACCGACTGGGAGCGCTACCGCTCCTTCGAGCGCATGTGAGCCCCGAGATGAATGAAGATGTTCTGCGGGTATTGAATCCCGCCACCGAGGACCTTGTCGCGGAAATCCCCACCACGTCACCCGAACAGGTGGACGCAGCCGTCGAACGCGCCGTGAAGGCGCAGGAGAGCTGGGTCTCCTTCGCGCCCGGTGACCGCGCCCGTCTGCTGCGGCGCTTCGCCGACGGCGTCGACGCGGCCGTCGAGGAGCTCGCCGAGCTGGAGGTCACCGAGGCCGGGCACACCCTCGGCAACGCCCGCTGGGAGGCCGGCAACGCCCGTGACCTGCTCGAGTACGCGGCCGGCGGGATCGAGCGGCTGATGGGCCGCCAGATTCCGGTGGCGGGCGGCCTCGACGTCACCTTCCACGAGCCGATCGGCGTCGTCGGCGTCATCGCGCCGTGGAACTTCCCGATGCCGATCGCCGCCTGGGGCGTCGCCCCGGCGCTCGCGGCCGGCAACGCCGTGCTGCTCAAGCCCGCCGAGACCACTCCGCTCACCGCGCTGAAACTGGAGCGGATCGCGCTGGACGCGGGGCTGCCCGAGGGCCTGTTCCAGGTGCTGCCCGGCCACGGCCGGACCACCGGGCAGGCCATCGTGGACCACCCCGGCGTGCGCAAGATCGTCTTCACCGGATCGACCGCCGTCGGCAAGCAGATCATGGCCCGCTGCTCCGCGAACCTGAAGCGGGTCACCCTCGAACTCGGCGGCAAGAGCCCCAACATCGTCTTCGCCGACGCCGACCTGGCCCGCGCCGCCGCCTCCGCGCCCATGGCGTTCCTGGACAACAGCGGCCAGGACTGCTGCGCCCGCACCCGGATCCTGGTCCAACGCGAGGTCTACGACGACTTCCTGGCCCTGGTCGCGCCCGCGATCGAGGCGGTCCGCGTCGGCGACCCGCGCGACGCCGCCACCGAGATGGGCCCCCTCATCTCGGCCGTCCAGCGCGAGCGCGTCCGTTCCTACCTGACCGAGGACGTGCCCGTCCTCGCCCAGGGCGAGGCACCCGAGGGTCCCGGCTTCTGGCAGGCGCCGACGCTGCTCGCGCCGACGAACCCGGGCAGCCGCGCCGCCACCGAGGAGATCTTCGGCCCGGTCGCCGTCGTGCTGCCCTTCACCGACGAGGCCGACGCGCTGCGCCTGGCCAACGCCACCCGCTACGGCCTCTCCGGATCCCTCTGGACCCGCGACATCGGCCGCGCGCTGCGGATGGCGCGGGGCGTCAACGCGGGCAACCTGTCCGTCAACTCGCACAGCTCCGTGCGCTACTGGACGCCCTTCGGCGGCTTCGGCGAGTCGGGGCTCGGCCGCGAGCTGGGCCCGGACGCGCTCGCGCACTTCACCGAGACCAAGAACGTCTTCATCAGCACCGAGGAGTAGGAGAGCAGTGACCACGCACACCACCGAAGAGGCCGTCTGTCGCCGGCTGGTCGGCCGCACCGCCGTCGTGACCGGCGCCGGTTCCGGCATCGGCCTGGCCACCGCCCGCCGACTGGCGTCCGAGGGCGCCAACGTCGTCTGCGCCGACGTCGACGAGACGGCCGGGAAGGCCGCGGCCGACGAGGTCGGCGGGCTCTTCGTCAAGGTCGACGTCACCGACGCCGAGCAGGTCGAGGCGCTGTTCAAGGCGGCCTTCGACACCTACGGCAGCGTCGACATCGCGTTCAACAACGCCGGTATCTCCCCGCCCGACGACGACTCCATCCTCACCACCGGCCTGGATGCCTGGCGCCGGGTCCAGGAGGTCAACCTGACCTCGGTGTACCTGTGCTGCAAGGCCGCGCTGCCGTACATGCAGCGGCAGGGCAAGGGCTCGATCATCAACACCGCGAGCTTCGTGGCGAAGATGGGCGCGGCCACCTCGCAGATCTCCTACACCGCCTCCAAGGGCGGCGTGCTGGCCATGTCCCGCGAGCTCGGCGTGCAGTTCGCCCGTGAGGGCATCCGCGTCAACGCGCTCTGCCCGGGGCCGGTCAACACCCCCCTGCTGCAGGAGCTGTTCGCCAAGGACCCGGAGCGCGCCGCGCGCCGCCTGGTGCACATCCCCGTCGGGCGCTTCGCCCACGCCGAGGAGATCGCGGCCGCGGTCGCCTTCCTCGCCAGCGACGACTCCGCCTTCATCACCGCGGCCGAGTTCCTCGTCGACGGCGGCATCTCCGGCGCGTACGTGACGCCGCTGTAGGCCCGGGCCGGGTCCACTCGGTCCCCGGGACGGCGGGCGGCATCGCCGCCGTCCCGGGGACGCACCGTTCACGGGCCGACAGCGCAGGCTGATCGGATGCTTATCGCTTTCCGGGTACGGTGCCGGATGTGAGTGAGACTGCGCCCCCGCCTGCGGGCTGGTACCCGGACCCCAAGCCCGCGAACTCGGACAATCCGGGCGAACGCTGGTGGAACGGATCCGAGTGGACCGTGAGCACCCGTGCCGAAGACACCCCGGTGTTCATCTCCGGCGAGCCCCCGGCCGCCGCCCGTGGCGCGCGCCGCCCCGGCCCGCTGCTGGTGGGCGCGGTCGCGGCGGTCGTCGGCCTCGGCGTCGGGTCGCTGGTCACCTACTTCGCCATGGACGGCAACAGCCAGAGCACCTCGGCGGCGAGCAGCAGCCCGTTCGCGGGCGGCGGTCAGAACGGCGGCGGTCAGAACGGCGGCGAGGGTCTGAACCCCTTCGGCGGCAACGGCGGTCAGAGCGGCGGTAGCAACGGCGGCAGCAACGGCGGCCAGAGTGGCGGCGGCAACGGCGGCTCGGGCTCCAACCTCGCGGTGGACGTCGTCGACGGCGTCAGCGTCCCGCTGCCCAGCGGCTGGACCGGCGGCACCACGACCGACGGCCACGCCTCCGGCTCCTTCGGCAGCTACAAGTGCGCGGGCAGCGGTGGCAGTTCCTCCAACACCTGCTCCTACGCCGGGGCCGACACGTCCACCCTGAAGACCCCCGTCAGCACCGGCGTCCAGGCGGCCGCGGAGCAGGACATCGCCGCGGCGGTCAAGGAGTCCTACGGCGACGTGACGGGCCACCAGGTCCTGCAGGAGAAGGCCGTCACCGTCGCGGGCCGCTCCGGCTACCTGGTGCGCTGGCAGGTGGACGCCAAGGTCGGCAACAACGGCACGGTCGAGACGGTCGTCTTCCCGAACAAGGCCGGCGACAAGCTGGTCGCCCTCCACCTCGGCTTCGACGTCACCGGCAAGGCGCCGAGCGTCTCGGTGATGGACCAGATCGTCTCCGGCGTCACCGACTTCTCCGGCGGCTCGCTGAGTGGCGGCAGCAGCGGCGGCAGCGGCGGTCAGGCCCCGGGCACGAGCTGACGCTGCGGCCCCGGGCCAGGATGCGCCCGTCCCAACGGTGCTTCGGGTCGTCGTGACGGTCGCCCCGCGGAACGGACGACGCCGGTGGTCACCACCCGGACAGCCCCGGCGGACTGGCAGACCACCAGGGGCGGCCGGAAGCTGACGTCATGGCAACGACATCGAGCAACGAGGGGTCCGCTCCGTCGCGTCGAGGAGGCGGTTGGGCCGCCGGCGCCGCGGTCTTCGCGGGGGTGCTGCTGTTGATCAACGGCACCCTGGGCATCCTGCAGGGCGCGAGTGCCGTGTCGAAGGACAAGATCTACATCGCCACCGCCCGCTATGTGTACCAGTTCGATCTGACGGGCTGGGGATGGGTTCAGATCGCTCTCGGCGCCGTCGCCATCGTGGTCGGCGTGGGTCTGCTGGCCGATCAGACGTGGGCCCGCTGGGCCGGCATCGTCGTCGCCGCCCTGAGTCTCGTCGGGCAGTTCCTGTGGCTTCCCTACTACCCGTTCTGGGCCATCGTCGTGATGGCGATCGACCTCTTCGTCATCTGGGGCCTGACCCGGCCCAGCATGGTGCGGGACCACTGACGCGGCGCCCCGTGGTCAGGGCACGTCGCGTAGGCTCGCGGGGTGGAGCGGAAGAACATCCCTGACCCGGGGTTCGCGGGTGACGACGGTTCGGCGGACCCTCAGTTGGCGGCGGCGCTCGCCGCGTACGCGGCGGAGCCCGTGCCGGAGAACGAGGAGCGGGTGCTCGCGCTGCTCGCCACCGCGCGGCTGATGGTCCCGATCGTCGCGGTCCTCGGCGAGGTCGAGACGGACGCGCACGGCCTGCGGCACGAGAAGACCAGCGACATGGCCGTCCCGACCATCCAGGCTCCCGACGGCCGCAAGGGGCTACCCGCCTTCACCTCGCTGGCGTCCCTCGCGGCGTGGCGGGCCGATGCCCGCCCCGCCCCCGTGCCCGCGTCCCAGGCCGTCCAGGCGGCCTGGTCCGAGCACGCGGACGCGCTCCTGATCGACCTGGCTGGTCCGGTCTTCTACGAGCTCAGCGGCGCGGCGCTGCGCGCGGTCGCCGAGTCGCGGGCCCACGTCGGCGCGCTGCGCGACCCGGGGGTCGCGGACGAGCTCCGCGCCGTCCTGGGCAAACACGAGGTCGTGCTCCGGGCGCACCTGCTCGCCAGCGAGCAGGCCGACGCCCAGCTGGTCCTCATCGTCGCGCCCGACACGGCGCCGGAGTCCCTCCGGGCTGTGGCGGCCTCCCTCAGCGAGAGTGAACTGCTGCGCATCCGCCTGGACCGCGGCCTCGACCTCGCCGTGGTCACCCCCGGCGGAAACGAGCCGGCGGACCCCTTCTACGCACGCGCCTAGGGCCGGACAGGCCCTAGGGCTGCTCGCCGCACAGGCAGGCGACGCCGGTGTCGATCCACTCCCGGCCGGTCCAGGTCGGATGCCGTTCGACCAGGACCGCCCGCACCTCCTCGACGAGCGTCTCGCGGCTGCTCGCCGAGTCGCGGCGGGCCCAGGTCTCGTCGCGCAGTTCGCGCAGGTAGGCGAGGACGTCGGTGAGCACCTGCGTCCCGCCGGTGTCGCCGTGGCCCGGGACGACCGTCGCCGGCCCGGAAGCGACGAGGCGCTCCATCACCTCGATCCAGCGGAGGCCGCTCACGTCGGTGTCGTGCGGCGGGAACCAGGGGAAGATCGCGAACTGCCCGGTCTCGGCCAGATCCCCGGTGAACAGCACGTCGTCGTCGGGCACGGTGACCACCTGGTCGCCCTTGCTGTGCGCGCGGCCGACGGCCTGCAGCCGCACCACGCGGCCGCCGAGGTCGAGTGTGTGGGACTGCTCGTAGACGACGTCCGGCGTGGGGACCCGCGCGCCCTCCAGGCGGCGGGCGACGTTCTCGCCGAGGCCCCGGAACATGGCGAGGTAGCCGTCGCCCTTGGCGGCCAGATCCTCCGCCTGCGCCCGGTTGACCAGGTACGTCGCCTCGCCGGCGAAGACGTGGGTGCCCAGGGCGTGCTCGGGGTGGAAGTGCGTGGTGGTGACGTACAGCCGCCTGCCGCGCGCGTGGTCGCGGGCGGCAGCCAGCACGTTCTCCGCGTTCTCCGGGCCCAGGCCGGTGTCGACGACCAGCACCGCCTGCGTGCCGCCGATGATCCCGATGTTCGGGACCAGTGGGGTGTTCCGATTGGGCACGACCAGCAGGTCGCGGGCGAGCTCCTGGGCGCCGTCGGTCCGGACGGCGGGGTCGGGCAGCTGAAGGTCGGTCATGGCGCGGGCTCCAGGGTTGGTGCGTGTCTGCCTCTCCACTGCACCGCCGCGCCGAGCCGGGCGTCCAATACCTCTTGAACGGGCCTGATACCGATCGGGTATCGTCACAGGCGATGGAGCTTCGCCTGCTGCGCTATTTCGTGGCCGTCGCCGAGGAGCGGCACTTCGGCCGGGCCGCGGCGCGGCTGCACATGACCCAGCCGCCGCTGACCAGGGCCGTCCAGCGGCTCGAGGCGGAGCTCGGCGTCACCCTGCTGGAGCGGTCCGCCGCCGGCGTCACGCCGACCGCGGCCGGAGCCGCCCTCCACGAGGAGGCGCGTGCCCTGCTGGCGCAGGCCGACCGGGCTCGTGCCCGGGTCGTCGCGGCGGCCGGCGCCGGGAGCCTCACCGTCGGCACCCTGGGCGACAGCGTGGAACGCGCCGGTGCGGGCGTCTCGCTGGCGGCCGCCTTCCGCCGGCACCACCCCGAGGTCGACGTCCGGGTGGTCGAGGCCGACCTCGCCGACCCCACCGCCGGCCTGGGCACCGGCCTGGTGGACGTGGCGGTGACCCGGGCGCCCTTCGACGAGACCGGGATCAGCACCCGGGTGATCCGCTCCGAGCCGGTCGGTGTGGTGCTGCGCGCCGACGATCCGCTGGCCGGGCGCGCGTCGCTCTCCCTGTCCGACCTCGACGACCGCACCTGGTTCCGCTTCCCGGAGGGCACCGACCCGCTCTGGCGCGCCTACTGGAACGGCAGGAATCCCGGGGAGCCGCTGCGGGAGGGGCCGGTGGTCCGCACCGTCCACGAGTGCGTCCGGGAAGTGCTGTGGAACGGGACCGTGGGTCTGGCCCCGATCGCTCACCCGCCCGGGTCGCCGGGCCAGGACCTCCCCGAGGGCGTCACCGTCGTCCCGCTGGCCGACATGGCGCCGAGCCGTCTGGTGGTCGCGTGGCGCACCGGTGAGGCGAACCCCCTGATCCGCTCCTTCGTCGGGCTGGCCGGCCGTGCTCGCTAGCCGTAGACGGGGCCGGTGAACTTCTCGCCCGGGCCGGTGCCCGGGGCGTCCGGGACGAGGGACGCCTCGCGGAAGGCCAGCTGGAGGGACTTGAGGCCGTCCCGCAGCGGCGCCGCGTGGAAGTTGCTGATCTCCGGGGCACCCGCCGTCACCAGGCCCGCCAGGGCCGTGATCAGCTTGCGGGCCTCGTCGAGATCCTTGTGCTGCTCCCCGCCCTCCGCGAGACCGAGGTTCACCGCGGCGGCGCTCATCAGGTGCACGGCCACGGTGGTGATGACCTCCACCGCCGGCACGTCGGCGATGTCGCGGGTGAAATCGTCGAAGTCGGGGGACTCGGAGGAGGGGGTCGCGTCGCTCATGGGTCTCATTCCAGAAGAACTGATGTCTCCCCGCAGTCTGCCGGAACCACCCCCGCGAGCGGGAATTCTGCGGTATCGCCGGACGCTGCTATGCTTGCAGACTGAGACCGGCCAGGTACCGCTCTGCCGTCATGGCTGACGCAGTCCCGGCCCGCAAGTGGAGGCTCCGACTTCCCACCCGCAGCGACCTCACGGTCGTCGGGTCAAATGGTCCAGACGAGGCGCTCCCGCCTGTAACTGTCCGAGGACAGGGTACGGAGGGACGTGTCGTCGGTTGTGCCATGGAGCTCCGCCTGCGCGTCATGCGGGGCTTTTTTCGTGCCCGCGGTGCACTCTCACCAGGTACCGCGGCACGAATGAAGCTCTGTGTGGCGGTACCCAGCCAGCGAACGCGGCTGCCGCCCGGCGGCCGCGGGGTGCAACCGAGGAGGATCCATCAGCACCGAGCCCCGCATCAACGACCGGATTCGCGTCCCCGAGGTGCGACTCGTCGGTCCTAGCGGCGAGCAGGTCGGCATCGTGCCGCTTGCCAAGGCGCTTGAGCTCGCGCAGGAGTACGACCTCGACCTGGTCGAGGTCGCCGCCACGGCACGCCCGCCGGTGTGCAAGCTCATGGACTACGGCAAGTTCAAGTACGAGTCGGCCATGAAGGCCCGTGAGGCGCGCAAGAACCAGGCGCACACGGTGATCAAGGAGATGAAGCTCCGGCCGAAGATCGACCCGCACGACTACGAGACCAAGAAGGGTCACGTCGTTCGGTTCCTCAAGCAGGGCGACAAGGTCAAGATCACGATCATGTTCCGTGGCCGTGAGCAGTCCCGCCCCGAGCTGGGCTTCCGGCTGCTGCAGCGCCTCGCGGAGGACGTGCAGGACCTCGGCTTCGTCGAGTCCTCGCCGAAGCAGGACGGCCGCAACATGATCATGGTCCTCGGGCCCCACAAGAAGAAGACCGAGGCCATGGCCGAGGCCCGCGAGGCCCAGGCCGCGCGCAAGGCCGCCGCCCAGGCCGGTGTCACCCCGCGTCGTCAGGGTGGCGCGGACGACGTGGACGAGGTCGACGAGATCGACGCCGTCGAGGAGACCACGGAGGCCGTCGAGGCCGCCGAGCAGCAGCCCGAGGCTGTTGCCGAGGTCGAGGTCGAGGCGCCGGTCGAGGCCGGCACGGAGGCCGCGGCCGGCTGATCGCCGGACGCGCCTAGCACCACCCCGGCTCCCGGGTGACCACCCGGGAGTCCTGTCAGAAACGAAGCGCTCCCGCTCGGCCCGCCGTAAGGCGGACGGGCGGGAGCGGACCGACGAGGAGAGTACGGCGACATGCCGAAGAACAAGACGCACTCCGGTGCCAGCAAGCGCTTCAAGCTCACCGGCTCCGGCAAGGTGCTGCGCCAGCGCGCCGGTCGCCGTCACCTGCTCGAGCACAAGTCGTCGACGCTGACCCGCCGTCTGGCCGGCACCGTCGAGGCTGCCCCCGCCGACGCGAAGAAGATCAAGAAGCTTCTCGGCAAGTGATCGCTGCCCTTCGGGGCTCGCCGATCCTTTCGACCACATCAGTAAACCGGACCGTGTGACAACGCCCGCGGTCCCTTTGAAGGAGTAATAACGTGGCACGCGTCAAGCGGGCAGTGAACGCCCACAAGAAGCGCCGGGTCATCCTGGAGATGGCGAGCGGCTACCGTGGCCAGCGCTCGCGCCTGTACCGCAAGGCGAAGGAGCAGGTCACCCACTCGTTCGTCTACAACTACAACGACCGCAAGAAGCGCAAGGGCGACTTCCGTCAGCTCTGGATCCAGCGCATCAACGCGGCCGCCCGCGCGAACGGCATGACCTACAACCGCCTGATCCAGGGCCTGAAGGCTGCCAACATCGAGATCGACCGCAAGATGCTGGCCGAGCTCGCCGTCAACGACTCCGCCGCGTTCGAGGCGCTGGTCGAGGCCGCCCGCAAGGCGCTGCCGGCCGACGTCAACGCGCCGAAGGCCGACGCCGCCGCCTGAGCTGCCACCGCGTAGCGCAGTAGCACCTCCCACCCGCAGGGTGGAAGCAACCGGGCCCGCAGGGGGTGACCCCCTGCGGGCCCGGCTCGTTCTATGGCCGACCTCCCACGCCCTGGAGTGATGATCACCGCGATGTCCCTGCCGCACCCGTCGTCCCAGCCCGAGCTCACCTCGCTGCGCTCGCCCCGGGTCAACGCCGCCCGGCGGCTGTCCCGACGGGCCCAGCGCGGCAAGGAGCGGCGCTTCATCGCCGAGGGCCCGCAGGCCGTGCGCGAGGCCGTGAACTTCGGCACGCTCCCGGACGGCAGCCACTCGGTGGTGGAGATCTACGCGACCTTCGAGGCGGCCGAACGGCACGCCGACCTGATCGCCCGCGCCCGCGCCGAGCAGGTCACCGTGCTGACCGCCACGGACGAGGTCATCGCCGCCGTCTGCGACACCGTGACACCGCAGGGCATCGTCGCCGTCTGCCGCTTCGTCGACACCTCCTTCGAGGCCGTGCTCGCGGCCAGGCCCAAGCTGGTCGCGCTGCTCGCCAACGTCCGCGACCCCGGCAACGCCGGCACCGTGCTGCGCACCGCGGACGCGGCGGGCGCGGACGCGGTCGTGCTGACCGACGCCTCCGTCGACCTCTACAACCCCAAGGCCGTGCGCGCCTCCGTCGGCAGCCTCTACCACCTGCCGGTGGCCGTCGGCGTCCCCGTCGAGCAGGCCGTCGCCGGGCTGCGCGAGGCCGGCATCCGGGTCCTCGCCGCCGACGGCGCGGGGGAGCGCGACCTCGACGCCGAACTGGACGAGGGCACCCTGGGCGCCCCGACCGCGTGGCTCTTCGGCAACGAGGCCTGGGGCCTGCCCGAGGCCACTCGGGCACTGGCGGACGAGGTGGTGCGCGTCCCGATCCACGGTCACGCCGAGAGCCTCAACCTCGCCACGGCCGCCGCCGTCTGCCTGTACGCCTCCGCGCGCGCCCAGCGTGCGCCCGGAGGGTGTCGCGGCTGACTGCCGCGGGTAGGGCCGTCTTCGCTAGGGTGGCCACTCCGGGGGTCGGGGGAGGAGGCGAGACGATGGCCGGTCAGTTTCCGCGACAGCGCGTCGCGTCCGTCGCGTCCGCCACGCCCGCTCACGGCTCGCTGGATCCGGAGGAGCTCCCCGACGGTCTGCTGATCGCCGACGAGACCGGCCAGGTGATCGTCTTCAACCGCGCCGCGGCCCGCGTCACCGGCCTCGCCCCCACCGCCGTGCTCGGCCGCCCGCTGGACGAGGCGCTGCCGCTGGAGGACTTGGAGGGCCGCCGCTGGTGGCAGCTCACCGACCCCTACGGCGGCCTCGACATCCGCACCCGCCAGCCCGAGCGCAACCTGCTGCTGCCCGGCCCCGGCGGCCGCGAGGTCCTCGTCTCCGCCCGCTACGTGCGCGAGGGGCGCGGCCCCGTACAACGCGTCGTCGTCGCGCTCCGCGGCACGGAGGCGCGGCGGCGCACCGAACGCAGCCACGCCGAGCTGATCGCCACCGTCGCGCACGAGCTGCGCTCACCGCTGACCAGCGTCAAGGGCTTCACCGCGACCCTGCTGCAGAAGTGGGAGCGGTTCACCGAGGACCAGAAGAAGCTGATGCTGGAGACGGTCGACGCCGACGCGAACCGGGTCACCCGGCTGATCGCCGAGCTGCTCGACATCTCCCGGATCGACTCCGGCCGCCTTGAGGTGCGCCGCCAGCCGATCCGGCTGGACGCCGCGGTGCGGCGCCACGTCGAGGGTCTGGTCGCCGCGGGCGTTCCGGAGGAACGTTTCGAGGTGCGCGTCTGCGAGCCGCTGCCGCAGTTGTGGGCGGACGCCGACAAGATCGACCAGGTGCTGGGCAATCTCCTCGAAAATGCGGTGCGGCACGGTGAGGGCACTGTCACCATCGACGTGGAACCGGCGAAGTCGGAGGAGGCTTCCGGCCGGGTGCGCGAAGGGACGGCGGTGACGGTGAGCGACCAGGGGCCCGGTATCCCCGAGGAGTCGATCCCGCGCGTCTTCACCCGCTTCTGGCGCGGCAGCAAGCGCGGCGGCACGGGTCTGGGCCTCTACATCGTCAAGGGCATCGTCGAAGCGCACAGCGGCACGATCCGCGTCGACCGCGGCCCCGAGGGCGGCGCGAGTTTCCGATTTACCCTGCCGCCCGGGATTCCCGAGGTTCTTGCCTAATTCCCTCGCTTCAGTGGCAGCACGCCAGGGGCGCGGGGAACTGCGCGAGAACCACTGATGAGCGGATGGCCCTGCTCGTTCGGTGCTCCGCCCCCCGGGTGGCCTGTCGCGCAGTTCCCCGCGCCCCAGCATGTGCATGGTGCCCGGACTGCGAAAAGGAACCGTCCCCGAACCCATTAGACTCGGCCATTGGCCGCGCGTTGCCGCAAACGGGAAGAGAGAGATGTCCGCACCCAACAAGTCGTACGACCCGGTGGAGGTCGAGGCTCTGAAGCCGGAGGAGATCGAGCGCCTTCGCGACGAGGCGATCGCCGCCTTCGCCGCCGCGACCGATCTCGACGCCCTGCACGAGGCGAAGGTCGCGCACACCGGTGACCGCTCGCCGCTGGCGCTCGCGAACCGTGAGATCGGTGCGTTGCCGCCCGCCGCGAAGGCGGACGCGGGCAAGCGGGTGGGTGCGGCTCGTGGCGCCGTCAACAAGGCCCTCGCCGAGCGCCGCGTCGCGCTCGAGGCCGAGCGCGACGCGCGCGTGCTGGTCGAGGAGGCCGTGGACGTCACGCTGCCCTACGACCGCGCCCCGCGCGGCGGCCGGCACCCGCTGACGACCTTCGCCGAGCGGCTGATGGACGTCTTCACGGCCATGGGGTACTCCGTCGCCGAGGGCCCCGAGGTCGAGGCCGAGTGGCTCAACTTCGACGCCCTCAACATGGGCCCGGACCACCCGGCGCGATCCACCCAGGACACCTTCTTCCTCAAGGACGCCGACTCCGTCGTCCTGCGGACGCACACCTCCGGTGTGCAGATCCGCTCCCTCCTCGCCGCCGCCGAGCCGCCGGTCTACGTGATCTGCCCGGGCCGCGTCTTCCGCAGCGACGAGCTGGACGCGACGCACACCCCGGTCTTCAACCAGGTCGAGCTGCTCGCCGTCGACGAGGGCCTGACCATGGCGGACCTCAAGGGCACGCTCGACCACATGGTCGCGTCGCTCTTCGGTGAGGGCATCTCCACCCGCCTGCGCCCGAACTACTTCCCCTTCACCGAGCCGTCCGCCGAGATGGACATGGTCTGCTTCGTCTGCCGCGGCGAGTCCGTCGGCAACCCGGACCGTCCCTGCCGGACCTGCTCCTCCGAGGGCTGGATCGAGCTCGGCGGCTGCGGCATGGTCAACCCGCGCGTGCTGGTCGCCTGCGGCATCGACCCCAACAAGTACAGCGGCTTCGCGTTCGGCTTCGGCATCGAGCGCATGCTCATGTTCCGGCACAACGTCGAGGACATGCGAGACATCGTCGAGGGTGACGTGCGTTTCACCCTTCCGTTCGGGATGGAGATCTGATGCGCGTCCCGCTTTCCTGGCTGCGGGAGTACGTCGACCTCCCCACCGGCGAGACCGGCCGAGACATCCAGGCCAAGCTGATCCGCGCCGGCCTCGAGGTGGAGGGCGTCGAGCAGCTCGGCGCCGACCTCAAGGGCCCGCTCGTCGTCGGTCAGGTCCTCGCGATCGAGGAGCTGACCGAGTTCAAGAAGCCGATCCGCTACTGCCAGGTGGACGTCGGCGACGCCAACGGAACCGGTGAGCCGCAGAACATCGTCTGCGGCGCGCGGAACTTCGCCGTCGGCGACAAGGTCGTCGTGGTGCTCCCCGGCGCGGTCCTCCCCGGCCCGTTCCCGATCGCGGCGCGCGCCACCTACGGCAAGACCTCCGAGGGCATGATCTGCTCCGCCCGCGAGCTGGGCATGGGCGACGAGCACGACGGCATCATCGTGCTGCCGCCGGAGTACGAGCCCGGCACCGACGCGATCGAGCTGCTGGAGCTGGTCGACGAGGTGCTGGACATCGCCGTCACCGCCGACCGCGGCTACTGCCTGTCGCTGCGCGGTGTCGCCCGCGAGATGGCCATCGCCTACGGCCTGCCGCTGCGCGACCCGGCCCTGATCGACGTGCCGCCGGCCAACTCCTACGGCCCGCTGGTCAAGGTCGAGGACCCGGCGGCGTGCGACCGCTTCGTCGCGCGCAGCGTCGTGGGTGTGGACCCGGCCGCCAAGTCGCCGATCTGGATGCAGCGCCGGATCCAGAAGGCCGGCATGCGTCCGATCTCGCTGGCCGTCGACATCACCAACTACGTGATGCTGGAGATGGGCCAGCCGCTGCACGCCTACGACCGGCACCGCATCGACGGCGCGATCACGGTCCGCCGTGCCACCGCGGGCGAGAAGCTGCGCACGCTGGACGGCGTGGAGCGCACCCTCGACAACGAAGACCTGCTGATCTGCGACAACTCCGGTCCGATCGGCATCGCCGGGGTCATGGGCGGCGCGGGCACCGAGATCGCGGACGCCGTCGTCGACCCGGAGACCGGCGAGGTCAACGGCACCACCGAGATCGTCATCGAGGCCGCGCACTTCGCGCCGGTCTCCATCGCGCGCAGCGCGCGGCGCCACAAGCTGCCCTCCGAGGCGGCCAAGCGCTTCGAGCGCGGCGTCGACCCGGAGGCCACCAAGGCAGCCGCCCAGCGCGCCGTGGACCTGCTGGTCCTGGTCGCCGGTGGCACCGCCGAGGCCGGGGTGACGGACGTGGTCGCGCCGCGCCCGGTGCACTCCATCTCCATCGCCGCCGACCTCCCGGACCGCGTCGCGGGCCAGGAGTACGGCCGCGAGACCGTCGTCCGCCGCCTCCAGGAGGTCGGCTGCACGGTGGTCGGCACGGACGTGCTCGTGGTCACCCCGCCGACCTGGCGGCCCGACCTGACCGACCCGAACGACCTCTGTGAGGAGGTCATCCGGCTGGAGGGCTACGAGAACCTGCCCTCCACGCTGCCGAACGTCCCGGCGGGCCGCGGCCTGACGGACGCTCAGCGGCTGCGCCGCCGGATCGGCGTCGCGCTGGCCTCGGCCGGCCAGGTCGAGGTGCAGAACTACCCGTTCATCGGCGAGGCGGTGCTGGACGGCCTCGGCATCGAGGCGGGCGACCCGCGCCGCGTCACGGTGCAGCTCGCCAACCCGATCTCGCACGAGGAGCCCTCGCTCCGCACCACGCTGCTGCCGGGCCTGCTGGGCGCGCTGCACCGCAACGTCGGCCGCGGCTCCACGGACGTGGCGCTGTTCGAGCTCGGCCGGGTCTTCCGCGTCGACGGCACGGCGGAGACGCTGTACCGCGCGCCGCGCTTGCCGGTGGACCGCCGTCCCACCGAGGACGAGATCGCGCAGCTCGACGCGGCGCTGCCGCGGCAGCCGTACCGGGTCGGCGCCGTGTTCGCGGGCAGCCGCGACCCGCAGGGCTGGTGGGGCAAGGCGCAGGCGTGGACCTGGGCCGACGCCGTCGAGGCCGCGCGCACCGTCGCCGACGCCGCGGGCGTCGAACTGACGGTCCGCCAGGACCAGCACACCCCGTGGCACCCGGGCCGCTGCGCCGGCCTCTACGTGGGCGAGCAGCTGGTCGGCCACGCCGGTGAGCTGCACCCGCGCGCCATCAAGGCCCTGAACCTGCCGGAGCGCACCTGCGCGATGGAGCTGGATCTGGACCTGCTGACGGCGGGCGGCGCGGCCAAGGCCGAGGGCCCGAAGATCTCCACCTTCCCGGTGGCGACCCAGGACGTGGCGCTGATCGTCGACGATGCGGTCAAGGCCGCCGACGTCGAGTCCGCACTGCGTACCGGTGCGGGCGAGCTGCTGGAGTCGCTGCGGCTGTTCGACGTCTACCGGGGCGAGAGCGTCGGCGAGGGCAAGAAGTCCCTGGCCTACGCGCTGCGCTTCCGGGCCGCCGACCGCACGCTGACGGCGGACGAGGCCTCCGCCGCCCGCGAGTCGGCCGTCGCCGAGGCCGCCACTCGCGTGGGCGCGACCCTGCGCGGCTGACACCCGCCGTACGCGAGGGAGGCACCCCGGGCGCTCGCCCGGGGTGTCTCCCTTTTCGCTGCCGCGACGTGGGGCTGCCGCCGTCGGGTTGTCGCGCCGTCGGGCTGTCGTGTCGTCAGCAGTGCGGCAGGCGGGGCAGGGCGGCGAGTTCCAGTACGTGCGGTTGCCGGCCGTCCGCGCCGAAGACCGGCCCGTCCAGGAGCGCGGGCAGCGGCAGTGGTGCCTCGTCGTGGGTGCGCAGGTCGATCAGGAGTGACTGCTCGTCACTCGCGCCGTGCGGCGCCTGCGGGTCCGCACGGACGGAGCGGACCGCCAGGAAGTCGTCCCCGAGCAGGTTCGCGGCCACCTCGCCCCTCCCGGCCTGGGGTTGGATCCGCAGCACGGAGCCGGCCGCGGGCAGCCAGACGTTCCAGTCGCGCCAGCCGCCGAGCGGGACCGTGGTCCCGACGGGCGGGGCGTGCCACGGGTCGGTGCTCCAGAGCAGCACGCCGGGGGCGGTGTCGGAGGTCATCTCGGACCAGGCCGGGAGGAGCGTCCGTCGTAGCGCCTGGGCTACGGGCTCGCTCGTGGCCCCCCTTGTCCCCTCCGCGACCGGGCCGGTCGACGGGTCGTCGCTGACGGCGAGTCCGCCGGAGAGGAAGAGGACGGTGTACGCGGTGGTGCCGCGTCGCCCGGTCGCGAGGTCCTCGATCAGGTGGCTCTCCGGCGGCGGGAGCGGACCGAGCGGGGCGGGGCTCGCCTCCCAGGCGACCAGGCCGTCGCCGGAGGTCCAGGAGAGGACCCGCGTGGACGGCGTCGGCCGGACGGCCTGCAGCACCCGGAGCGCCCCGGTCCGGTGGTCCCAGGCGTACAGGCCGAGGTAGCCCGGGTCGGGTGCGTACCCGGTGGGGGCGAGGCCGAAGACGAACCAGTCGCCCGCGACGGCGCCGGTGACGGTCCACCCGCCGATGCCGCGCGGCGTGGCGGACGTCGCGGGCAGCGTGAGCACGAGGCGCCGCGACGAAGAGGGGCCGCTCAGCTCGACCAGCTCGTCGCCGGTGCGGGCGTAGCGCACCGACCCGTCGGGGGTGACGGCGAGCAGCGTGCCGTGGCCCCGCGGCCACGCGTCGGCCGGGTCGGTGAGCGCCCGCTTCCACGCCGACGGCAGGGCCGTCGTGCACAGCGTCGGGAACAGCTCCGGGGTCGGAGCCGGGGCGGGCGTGGGTGCGGCGGACAGGCTGACCACGTCGAGCAGCGCGAGCAGGCCGGCGAGCGCCACCGCGACCAGCGCCAGCGTCGTGGTGACGGTGCGTCGGCGGTGCCGCCCGCGCCGGTTCGTGCCGTGCCGGTCGTCGTTCACTCTCATGCCACCCCCCGAGAGTCCCCCTCCCTCCACCATGCCGACGAGCGGCGGAGTCGTAAACAGCAATAGAGCGGTGCACAACAACTCCTTGAGTCCTCAAGTTTCTGCTACCCTGACGACATGAGCACCGACCGCACCCAGGACGCCCTCGACACCGCGCTGCGACTGGCCCGCGCCCATGCCGCGCTGACCAAGCGGCTCGACTCCGTGCTGGCCCACCGGCACGGCGTCAGCTATGCCGACTTCCAGGTGCTGCTGCACCTCGGCGCCGCGCCCGGCACCCGGATGCGGCGGGTGGACCTGGCCGAGGCCGTGGGCCTGACCGCGTCCGGGGTCACCCGCGGGCTCGGGCCGCTGGAGCGGATCGGGCTGGTCGAGCGGGAGAAGGATCCCCGTGACGCGCGCATCGCCTACGCCGCGCTGACCGCCACGGGCCGCGAGCGGCTCGCGGAGATGACGCTCAGCGCCGAGGAGGTCGCGACCGACTGGTTCACCGCCGGCTGCACCGAGTCCGAGGTGGCGACCCTGAGCCGGCTGCTGACCGCCGTCGGCGGCCGGGGCAGGCCGCGCGCCACCAGGGGCCCGGATGCTTGACTGGGTGGACCTGCTGGTGGGGAGCTGGATCTGCGGACGGAGCGTGACGGAGACGATGACCACGCACGGCGAGCTCGCCGAGGTGACCGCGCTCGACTACGTCGAGCCGCTGCGCACGGGCGGCTCGCTGCCCGCCGTCGTGGAGACGGACGACTGCGGCACCTACGTGGTGAAGTTCCACGCCGCTGCGCAGGGCCGCAAGGCGCTGGTCGCCGAGGTGATCGTGGGGGAGCTGGCGCGTCGCCTCGGGCTGCGCGTGCCGGAACTGGTGCTGATCAGGTTCGACCCGGCCGTCTCCGCCCACGAGCCGGACCAGGAGGTGCAGGACCTGCACCGGGCCAGCGCCGGACTGAACCTGGGCATGGACTACCTGCCCGGGGCCACCGACTTCGTCCCCGGTCAGGACGGGGTCGACCTCTCCGCGGAGGAGGCGGGCCGGATCGTCTGGTTCGACGCGCTCGTCGGCAACGTCGACCGGACCGTGCGCAACCCGAATCTGATGGTCTGGCACCGGCGGCTCTGGCTGATCGACCACGGCGCCGCGCTGATCTTCCATCACCGCTGGGAGGCCGCCGACGAGGCCGTGGCCAAGGCCTACGACCTCTCCGCGCACGCGCTCGGCGGCTACGCGCCCGACGTGGCCGGGGCCGACGCGGTCCTCGCCCCGCTGGTCACCGCGGCGCTGCTGCGCGAGGTCGCGGCCGAGGTCCCGGACGAGTGGCTCGCCCCCGAGCCAGGCCACCCGACCCCGGACGCGCTGCGCGACGCCTACGTCCGACACCTCGCAGCCCGCGTCGCCCGCTCCGACGAGTGGATCCCGCGCTGCTTCGCGACGCCCGAGGAACTCGCCGCCGCGGACGCGGCCAAGCGCGCCCGCACCCTGGCCGGCCGCCCGGCCTGGCTGCAGCACGTCCGGGGGTGAGGCTCCGGCGTTGTTCCGGTCTGCGCTCTTCGGATCGGGGCACTCTCTGCCGGTACGCACGCCGCGCGAGGTAGGTTCAGGCCATGCGGATCACAGTCATGGGCGCGGGGGCGATCGGCGGTTTCGTCGGGACGCGGTTGGCCGCGGCGGGGGTGCCGGTCGGGGCCGTGGCGCGGGGCGCGACGCACGCCGCGCTCGCGGCGCACGGATGGCGGGTGCGGGAGGCGGACGGCACCCTGCTGACCGCGCCGGTCGCGGCGCTCGCCGACTCCGCGGACGCGGCGTCCGTGGCCGCGCTCGGCACGCAGGACCTGGTGGTCCTGGCCGTCAAGGCGCAGTCGCTGCCCGCCGTGCTCCCGGCGGTCACCCCGCTGCTCGGGCCGGACACGGTCGTGCTCCCGGCACTGAACGGCGTGCCGTGGTGGTTCTTCGAGGGCTTCGGCGGTCCCTGCGAGGGCCGCACGCTCGACTCCGTCGACCCGGGCGGCCGCGCCGCCGCCGCGATCCCGGTGCGGCACGTCGTCGGCAGCGTCGTGCACATGAGCTGCGCCACGCCCGAGCCCGGCCTGATCCGTCATGTCGCCGGGACCGGACTGATCCTGGGCGAGCCCGCGCGGGCCGAGACGCCGCGCTTGGCCGAGCTCGTCGCGCTGATGCGCGGAGCCGGGCTCGACGCGACGGCGTCGATCTCGATCCACGAGGACATCTGGTACAAGCTCTGGGGCAACATGACCACCAACCCGGTCTCCGCCCTCACCCGCGCCACCGCCGACCGGATCCTCGACGACGAGCTCGTGCTCGCCTTCTGCCACGCGGCGATGCGCGAGGCCGCCGAGATCGGCGCCCGGATCGGCTGCCCGATCGACGAGACCCCGGCCGACCGCACCGTCGTCACCCGCAAGCTGGGCGCCTTCCGTACCTCGATGCTCCAGGACATGGAGGCGGGCCGGGAGTTGGAGCTGAACGCGCTGGTCGGCGCGGTGCGCGAGATCGGCCGGCTGGTCCAGGTGCCCACCCCGACGGTGGACGCCATCCTCGGCCTCACCCGCCTGGCGGCGGCCTGCCGCTGACGCCGACCGGGCGGACTTTTCGCCCTGACGGGTCGGGGTTGCGTCAAGATGACCCACGGTTCGGCTGCCGGATTGCTAACGTTCTACGGTTGGACCTCCGGTGCCGTGGGTTTCGGGTTGGGGACGCGATGAGCGATTACCTGTTGGCTGGTCAGGCTGGGCAGAGCACGGAAATGGAACTGGATCGCCTGCTGCTCCAGTCCGAGGTCTGGGAACCCGCGGGCCGTCGGCTGCTGGAGCAGATCGGTCCCGACGGCCACGGTCGCCGTGCGCTCGACGTCGGCTGCGGCGCGCTCGGCTGGCTGCGGCTGCTGAGCGCGTGGGCGGGCGACACCGGCTCGGTGCTCGGCTCGGACGTCGACAAGGTGCTGCTGGAGCGGGCCGCGGGCGTCGCCGAGCGTGACCGGCTGCTCAACGTGCGGCTGCTGGTGGACGACCTGTTCACCACCAAGCTGGAACGTCGCGGCTTCGACCTGGTCCACGCGCGGCTGATGCTCGCGCCCCTGGGCCGCGCGGAGGAGCAGCTGACCAGCCACCTCTCGCTGCTGGCACCTGGCGGCGTACTGGTGCTGGAGGAGCCCGACTGCCACAGCTGGCGCTTCGAGGCCCCGGCCCCCGCCGCCCAGCGCGTCCTCGAACTCCTCGCCGAGGCGTTTCGCGCCTCCGGCGGCGACATGGACGCGGGCCGCGGCCTCCCCGAACTCCTGCACGCCCGCGGCCTCACCCCCCGCGTCCGCACCGAGGTCCTCGAACTCCCCCCGAACCACCCCTACCTCCGCATGCCCCTCGCCCTGGCGGCGGGCCTGCGCGACCGCCTCGTCGCCCTCACCGACCCCGGCGAACTCGACGCCCTCCTAGCCGAGGCGGAATCGGAACTCACCACCCCCCAGCGCCGCGGCACGACCTTCACCCTGGTCCAGTGCTGGGCCCGGGTCTGAGCGAGCACACGGGTGAGGCCCGGGAGCATATCCGGCTCCCGGGCCTCGTGCTGCCACCGCGGGGTGGCGCCGACTCCGTGGAGAGTGCGGGTCATTCTCAATCCGCCGTGTTCTGCCTTTGAACTACCTCCGCACGCTGGAGCGGAGAGCAGGAGTTGAACCTGCATCCGGCGAGTGCTGCCCGCACTCGGTCGAGCCGACGCCGCGTGGCGAATGCTGAGTCTGGAGCAAGAGTCTGAGATTGACCGCGGCCCTTCGCGGGCCGCGTTTCGTCACGACAAGCCTCAGTTTCAGCTTGCGCTCCTTGGCGCACCCCGCTCACTGGGAGCGGGGAGTCTGTGTGTCACTCGAACAGGCTGCTATTCGAAAAGGAAGGCGAAGACGGCGTCGCCGATCCGCTGGTCCGAGACCTCCGTGCCGTTGGCCTCCTCACGGGCGAACTTGACCGCCTGCTGCAGCTTCTCCACGCGCTCCAGCAACTGGTTGACGCGCCGCGCCGGCAGTGCGCCGGAGAACTTCACCGTGGTCCAGTGACCGATCGTCACGTCCTCGGTGTAGACCTCGACCTGGGCCGGGTGCTTCTCGGTGGCCTCGGCCTTCACGTGGTTGCGGTAGACCTTCTTGGTGCGGTTGGTCTTGACCGGCTCGGTACGCCAGCTGTCCGTCGACTCGTCCCGGTTCCACGACTCGGCGGCGTCCAGTACCGGCAGCTTCTTGACGAAGCCGTGCACGTCCACCAACTGCTTCTCCAGGAACAGCAGGTAGCTCACGGGCACCTCCGCCAGCAGCACCCGGCCGTCGACCTTCACGTCGGCGCGCGCGTCGCAGTTCGCCCAGTCCTTCGTCGCGGTGACGTCGAAGAGGCGGGTCAGCGAGGACGCCGTCGTGCGCAGCACGTCCTCGGCGTGGACCTGCACCCGCGTCGACTCCGGCGGGAACATCTCGCCGTCCTCGTCGCGCGGCTGGTAGGTCCGGGCGATGCCGGTCAGCAGCGCGGTCTTCTGCACGTCGTGCTGCGCCTGGGTCAGGTCCGCCGAGGCCTTGGCCTTGACGCCCTTCTCGACGGCGATGATCTGGTTCAGCTTGGTGGCCATGACTGTTCCCCCGTGAATGGAATTCTCGCTGGGTGCGTCGCCAGGGAATCGAACCCCGCAAGCCATCCGGCCAGGGCTTTACAGGCCCCGTTGTGTCCCAGCACTCGACGCTCGGTGCGGGCGGTCTCCGTCCCGCTGGCACGAGGTTAGGTGGGGTCCCGCCGACGCGGCCATCGAATTTCCGTGCCCTGCAATCGGCAATCGGCACCCGCCGCGGCCACGCCAGCTCGGCGGCCGGGGCCGGAACAGCGGGCCGGCCGGCTGGAGCCGCACGGAGCGGCGGCCGATACTGGTGGGAACAGCCGAAGGGAGGCAGTCATGCGCAAGGTAGCCGACTGCCGGGATTACCCGAGCGAGGTGAACTGCACGCTCACCATCGCCGGGGACGAGGAGGAAGTCGTCCGCGCGGCCGCCGAGCACGCCGTCTCGGTGCACAGCGAGACGGACAGCCCTGAGCTCCGTGCCCAGATCCGCCAAGCCCTCAAGGACGAGGCGCTCACCGGCGCCTGATCCCCGCCCCCTCCCACGGCGACGGCGCCCCGCAACCGCGGGGCGCCGCCGGCGAAGTCGTACTCGCTGTCGGCGCGGGCGCTCCGGAGCGGCCACCGCTCCTCACGGCCCAGAGACCGGACCTGTCTGATCAGGGCGCTCACCCCCAGCAGGAGCAGCCCGGGCGTGCTGGCGGGCGTCGGTCGGCGATTATGGCATCTCATGCCGTCGAGCGTGCGACCCAGAAGCACCCTCGCGCTCCTGGTCGTGAGGCTGGAACTCCCCGGGCCCCTGAAAGCCATCGGCGCTCGACTCTTCCACGGGAAGAGCCGGGCGCCGTTGTTGTGTCAGGAGGAGCCGCGCGAGGGCATCAGTACTGGTAGAAGCCGCGACCGGACTTGCGGCCCAGCAGGCCGGCGTCGACCATGCGCTGCAGCAGCGGCGGGGCCGCGTACAGGGGCTCCTTGAACTCGTCGTACATCGACTCGGCGATGGAGACGATGGTGTCCAGGCCGATCAGGTCGCACAGGCGCAGCGGGCCCATGGGGTGGGCGCAGCCGGCCTCCATGCCCTTGTCGATGTCCTCGGCCGTGGCGATGCCGGACTCGAACATCCGGACCGCGGACAGCAGGTAGGGCACCAGCAGCGCGTTGACCACGAAGCCGGCCCGGTCGCGGGCGCGGATCGGGTCCTTGGCGAGCGCCTCGCGGGTGAAGGCCTCGGCGCGGGCGACGGTCTCGGCGGAGGTGGTCAGCGTCGGGATGATCTCGACCAGCTTCTGCACCGGGGCCGGGTTGAAGAAGTGGATGCCGAGGACCTGCTCCGGCCGGCCGGTCGCGGAGGCGAGCTTGACGATCGGGATGGAGGAGGTGTTCGAGGCGAGGATCGCGTCGCGGCGCTCGACGACCCGGTCGAGCGTCTCGAAGATCGCGATCTTGATGTCCTCCCGCTCCGCGACGGCCTCGACCACCAGGTCGCGGTCGGCGAAGTCGGCCAGCTCGGTGGTGAAGGAGATCCGTGCCAGCGCGGCGTCGCGGTCCTCCTCGGAGAGCTTGCCGCGGCGGACGGCGGTGTCCAGGGAGGTGGTGATCCGGGTGCGGCCCAGCTCCAGGGCCTCACCGCTCGCCTCGGAGACCTTGACGTCCAGACCCGAGCGCGCGAAGACCTCCGCGATGCCCGACCCCATGAGGCCGCAGCCGACCACTCCTACCCGCGCGATGTCGCTCACGTGTGGCTTCCCCAGTTCCGTTCGTCGAAGACTTCCATTCAGTGCAACGCCCGACGTTACCTGCTCGCTCCCCGCGTGTCCGCCGCCGGACCTGCCAACAGCGGGCCAGGATGAACTGGACGAACACACCAACCAGACGATCACATGACCGGGAGGGAGAGCGTCGTGGGCCTGCGAAGCCTGGAGGGGCAGTCCGCCCTGGTGACCGGCGCGGGGCGCGGGATCGGGCGGGAGATCGCGCTCGGCCTGGCCGAGGAGGGCATGAACCTGGGCCTGCTCGGCCGGCATCGGGACACCCTCACCGAGACCCTGCGCGCCTGTGCGCGGCACGGTGTGAAGTGCGTCGCCTTCGCCGCCGACGTCGCGCACCCGGGACAGGTGAAGGCGGCGGTCAACAGCGTCCAGCGTGACCTGGGCCGGATCGACCTGCTGGTCAACAATGCGGGACAGGTGGACCGCGCCGAGGTGCCGCTGTGGGAGGCGGACCAGGCGCAGTGGTGGCAGGTGGTGGAGACGAACCTGCGCGGACCGTTCAACCTGCTGCGCTCGGTGCTGCCGGGAATGGTCGAACGCGGCGCGGGCCGCGTGGTCAACCTCAACAGCGGTTTCGCGCTGCGCCCCGACAGCCGCTACACCGCGTACGCGACCTCCAAGGCGGCCCTGCTGCGGCTGAGCGACAACCTCGCCGAGTCGCTGCGCCCGCACGGCGTCACCGTCCTGGACATCAGCCCCGGCGCGGTGGCGACGGACATGACCGCGCACATGCCGATGTTCGCGGGCATGGTGCACTGGGGCAGCATCCCCTATGTGGTCTCGACCGTCGTCGGCGCCGCCCGAGGCCGCTTCGACCCGCTGCACGGCCGCTTCCTCCACCTCGGCCAGGACGACCTCGAGGCCCTGCTCCGCGACGCCGAGCTCATTCGCGACCGCGACGCCCGCACCCTGCGCCTGCGCCCCTACGGCGACGAGGACCCGTTGGCGGCCTACGCCTGAGCCGGTCTCCCGACCGGGTCGCCCGGATATGCATGATTGATTGCATGAATGTGCTGCCCTCCGTATAGTTATCCCAACACGAGGAGGCAGCAGATGGCAGCGAAGGCCACGTACCGGGCGGCGGTCGCCGGGGCGAGCGGGTACGCCGGGGGAGAGGTGCTGCGCCTGCTGCTGGCGCATCCGGCGATCGAGATCGGGGCGCTGACCGGCGGGTCCAACGCCGGGACGAGGCTCGGGGAACTGCAGCCGCACCTGTGGCCGCTGGCGGACCGCGTGCTGGAGCCCACCACCGCGGAGACGCTGGCCGGGCACGACGTCGTCTTCCTCGGCCTGCCGCACGGCCAGTCCGCGGCCGTGGCCGAGCAGTTGGGCCCGGACGTGCTCGTCGTCGACTGCGGCGCCGACTTCCGGCTGCACAGCGCCGAGGACTGGGAGAACTTCTACGGCTCCCCGCACGCCGGCACCTGGCCCTACGGGTTGCCCGAACTCCCGGGCAGCCGCAAGGCGTTGGAGGGCAGCAAGCGCATCGCCGTCCCCGGCTGCTACCCGACCTCCGTCTCACTCGCGCTCTTCCCCGCCTACGCCGCCGGGCTAGCCGAGCCCGAGGCCGTGGTCGTCGCCGCGTCCGGCACCAGCGGCGCGGGCAAGGCGCCCAAGCCGCACCTGCTCGGCAGCGAGGTCATGGGCTCGATGAGCCCCTACGGTGTCGGCGGCGTCCACCGGCACACCCCCGAGATGACGCAGAACCTCTCCGCCGTCGCGGGCGAGCGCATCGCCGTCTCCTTCACGCCGACGCTCGCGCCGATGTCCCGCGGCATCCTCGCCACCTGCAGCGCCAAGGCGAAGCCCGGCGTCACCGCCGCGCAGGTGCGCGCCGCCTATGCGGAGGCGTTCAACGGCGAGACCTTCGTCCACCTGCTCCCGGAGGGGCAGTGGCCCGCCACCGCCTCCGTCCAGGGGTCCAACAACGCGCTGGTCCAGGTCGCGCTCGACGAGAGCGTCGGCCGGATCATCGCCATCGCCGCCATCGACAACCTGGTCAAGGGCACCGCCGGCGGCGCCGTCCAGAGCATGAACATCGCCCTCGGCCTGCCCGAGGAGCTCGGCCTTCCGCAGACAGGAGTCGCACCGTGAGCCAGAACCCCGTGACCAACCCAGGTGTCGGCGTCACGGCGGCCCGCGGCTTCCGTGCGGCCGGCATCGCCGCAGGGATCAAGGCGTCCGGCGCGCCCGACCTCGCGCTCGTCGTCAACGACGGCCCCTCGCACGCCGCGGCGGGCGTCTTCACCTCCAACCGGGTCAAGGCCGCCCCCGTGCTCTGGTCCGAGCAGGTCGTCAAGGGCGGCCAGGTCAGCGCCGTCGTCCTCAACTCCGGTGGCGCCAACGCCTGCACCGGCCCGCTCGGCTTCCAGGACACCCATGCGACCGCCGAGAAGGTCGCCGAGGTGCTGGGCCTGAGCGCCGGTGAGGTCGCGGTCGCCTCGACCGGGCTGATCGGCGTGCGGCTGCCCATGGACCAGTTGCTGCCCGGCGTCGACACGGCCGCCGCCGCGCTCAGCGAGGACGGCGGCGAGGCCGCCGCCGTCGCCATCAAGACCACCGACACCGTCCACAAGACCGCTGTCGCCCACGGCTCCGGCTGGACCGTCGGCGGCATGGCCAAGGGCGCGGGCATGCTGGCGCCGGGCCTGGCCACCATGCTCGTGGTGATCACCACCGACGCCCTGGTCGAGGCCCCCGAGCTCGACGCGATCCTGCGCTCCGCCACGTCGAAGACCTTCGACCGCGTCGACTCCGACGGCTGCATGTCCACCAACGACACCGTGCTGCTGCTCGCCTCCGGCGCCAGCGGCATCGTCCCCGACGCGGACGAGTTCGCGGCGGCCGTCCGCGAGGTCTCCGCCGACCTGGCCCGCCAGCTGATCGGCGACGCCGAGGGAGCCAGCAAGGACATCCGCATCGACGTCGTGGGCGCCGCCACCGAGGCCGACGCCGTCGAGGTCGGCCGGAGCATCGCCCGCAACAACCTGCTCAAGTGCGCCATCCACGGCGAGGACCCGAACTGGGGCCGCGTCCTGTCGGCCATCGGCACCACCTCGGCCGCCTTCGAGCCGGACCGGCTGAACGTGGCCATCAACGGTGTCTGGGTCTGCCGCGACGGCGGCGTCGGCGAGGACCGGGACCTGGTCACCATGAAGGACCGCGAGGTCGTCATCACCGCCGACCTGAACGCCGGAGAGCAGGCCGCGACGGTGTGGACCAACGACCTCACCGCCGAGTACGTCCACGAGAACAGCGCCTACTCCAGCTGACGACCCGAGGACTGAGAACTGTCGTGCAGATCGCACCCAAGGGCGAACAGGCCCGCAACAACACCGCGCTCCCCAAGGCGATGACCCTGGTCGAGGCCCTGCCGTGGCTGGAGCGCTTCCACGGCAAGACCGTCGTCATCAAGTTCGGCGGCAACGCCATGGTCGACGACCAGCTCAAGGCCGCGTTCGCGCAGGACGTGGTGTTCCTGCGCTACGCGGGCCTGCGCCCGGTCGTCGTCCACGGCGGCGGCCCGCAGATCAACGCGCAGCTGGCCAGGCTGGGCCTGGAGTCCACCTTCACCAACGGCCTGCGCGTGACCACGCCGGAGACCATGGACGTGGTCCGCATGGTGCTGGCCGGACAGGTCCAGCGCGACCTGGTCGGCCTGCTCAACGAGCACGGCCCCTTCGCCGTCGGCATGACCGGCGAGGACGCGCACACCATGACCGCCGTCAAGCGCTACGCCGAGGTCGACGGCGAGCAGGTCGACATCGGCCTGGTCGGTGACATCGCCAACGTCGACGCCGGGGCGGTCAAGGCGCTGCTGGAGGACGGGCGCATCCCCGTCATCTCCTCCGTGGCCCGCGGCTCCGACGGCCACGTCTACAACGTCAACGCCGACACCGCCGCGAGCGCGATGGCGGTGGCGCTGCGGGCCGAGATGCTCGTCGTGCTCACCGACGTCGAGGGCCTCTACGTCGACTGGCCGCACTCGGACGACGTGATCAGCCAGCTGACCGCAGGTGAGCTGGAGAAGCTGCTGCCGACGCTGGCCAGCGGCATGGTGCCCAAGATGGAGGGCTGCCTGCGTGCCGTCCGCGAGGGCGTCGGCACCGCGCGCGTCCTGGACGGCCGCGTCCAGCACAGCCTGCTGCTGGAGATCTTCACCGACGAGGGCATCGGCACGATGGTCGTGGCCGACCCCGAGACCGACACCGAACTGACCGTGATGGCCGGGGGGCTGGCATGAGCGCGAAGAACGAAGAACTGACCACCCGTTGGCAGCACGCGCTGATGGACAACTTCGGCACTCCGCGGCTGCCGCTGGTCCGCGGCGAGGGCGTGCACGTCTGGGACGCCGAGGGCAAGCGCTACACCGACTACCTCGGCGGCATCGCGGTCAACTCCCTCGGCCACGCCCACCCGGCGATCGTCGCGGCGGTCACCCAGCAGGTCGGCACCCTCGGCCACGTCTCGAACCTCTTCATGGCCGAGCAGCCGATCCGGCTGGCCGAACGGCTGATCGCCTGCTCCGGCCGCGAGGACGCGCGGGTCTACTTCTCCAACTCCGGCGCCGAGGCCAACGAGGCCGCCTTCAAGCTGGCCCGGCTCACCGGCCGTACCGGCATGGTCTCCGCGCTGGGCGCGTTCCACGGCCGCACCATGGGCGCGCTCGCGCTGACGGCCCAGCCGAAGAAGCAGGACGGCTTCCACCCGCTGCCCGGCGACGTCAGCAACGTCCCCTACGGCGACGTGGACGCGCTGCGGGCCGCGGTGACCGAGGAGACCGCCGCGGTCATCCTGGAGCCGATCCAGGGCGAGAACGGCGTCGTCGTCCCGCCGGCCGAGTACCTGGTCGCGGCCCGGGAGATCACCCGTGCCAAGGGCGCGCTGCTGATCCTGGACGAGATCCAGACCGGCATCGGCCGCTGCGGCCACTGGTTCCAGTACCAGGCCTTCGACGGCGTCGACCCGGACGTGGTGACCCTCGCCAAGGGCCTCGGCGGCGGCCTGCCGATCGGCGCGACCCTCGCCTTCGGCGAGGCGGCGCAGCTGTTCAAGCCCGGCCACCACGGCTCGACCTTCTCCGGCAACCCGGTCGTCTGCGCGGCGGCCAACGCGGTGCTCGACACCATCGAGCAGCAGGGTCTGCTGGACCAGGTCACCAAGGTCGGCGAGCGCCTGCGCGCCGGGATCGCCGCGATCGGCGACCCGCTGGTGGACCACGTCCGCGGTGCGGGCCTGCTGATCGGCGTCGCGCTCACCCGTCCGGTCGCGGGCGAGCTCCAGGCCGCGCTGCAGCGGGCGGGCTTCCTGGTGAACGCCGCGACCCCGGACGTCATCCGGTTGGCCCCGCCGCTGATCCTGACCGAGCGGGACGTGGACGCGTTCCTCGCAGTCCTCCCGGGTGTGCTCCGTTCGATCAAGTAAGGGACACTTGCTCCATGACCGAACCCCATCGCGACGCGCCGACCACGTCCGCGGCAGGCCAGCAGCTGCCGCAGACGCGTACGGCGCGCCACCGGCGGATCGTGGAGCTGCTGACCCGTCAGCCCGTCCGCTCGCAGAGCCAGCTGGCGAAGCTCCTCGCCGACGACGGGCTGACGGTCACTCAGGCCACCCTCTCGCGCGACCTCGACGAGCTCGGCGCCGTCAAGATCCGCAACTCCGACGGCGCGCTCATCTACGCCGTTCCGGCGGAGGGCGGCGACCGGACGCCGTTGGCGCCGATGGGGGAGTCCGCGAGCGAAAGCCGGATGGCGCGGCTGGCGGCTGAGCTCCTCGTCTCGGCGGTGGCCTCGGGCAACCTCGTGGTGCTTCGGACGCCGCCGGGCGCGGCGCAGTTCTTCGCCTCCTCGATCGACCAGTCCGGGGTGGAGGAGATCATCGGCACGATCGCGGGCGACGACACGGTCCTGGTCATCAGCAGGGACCCCAACGGGGGCCAGGATCTGGCCCAGTACCTGCTGCGACTTGCGCAATCCTGAGTCAGTTGCCACTACCTCAAGGGGCGCGGGGATGGCCCTGCGCGTTCGGGGCTCTATCGCCTTGGGTGGCTTGTCGCGCAGTTCCTCGCGCCCCCTAGGTAGTGCAGCGAACCGTTGCGTCGATAGGCCGGGATGGCTGCAGGGTCAACCCCGTGAAGGGCTTCACCTCGGCCGGGTCGGTGTCCACGCGCCACCGCTGGGCGAGCACGGCGAGCAGGAGCGCCGCCTCCACCAGCGCGAACCTGGCTCCCAAGCAGGTGCGTTGGCCGCCGCCGAAGGGGAACCAGGCGTGGTCGGGGACGGGGGTGGGGGCGTCGGGGTCCCACCGCTCCGGGTGGAAGGCGTCCGGCTCGGGGAAGAGGCGCGGGTCGCGGTGGACGGACCACTGGCTGGCCCAGACCGTGGTGCCGACGGGCACCTCGCGGTCGCCGAGGCGCGCGCCCGCGCGCGCGACGCCGCTGATGAGCCAGATCGGCGGGTAGAGCCGTAGCGACTCCTTGACCAGCGCCTGGGTGAACGGCAGGCGGGCGTAGTCGTCGAACGCCGGCAGGCGCCCGTTCAGGACCTCGGCGAGCTCGGCGTCGAGGCAGGCGCGGGCCTCGGGGGAGCCGGAGAGCAGGTGCCAGGTCCAGGTGAGGGTCGTGGACGTGGTCTCGTGGCCGCCGATGTAGAGGGTGACGGCCTCGTCCCGCAGCTCCTTGTCCGACAGCGGCGCGCCCTTCTCGTCGCGCGCGGCGAGCAGCCGGCTCAGCAGGTCGTCGCGTTCCTCGCCCGCCGCCCGCGCGGCGTGGTGCTCGTCGATGATGCGGTGGATCTCCGCGTCCAACTCGGCCACGGCCGCCTGGAGTCGGCGGCGGCCGGGGGTCGGCACCCAGCCGGGGAAGAAGGCGGTGACGCCGCGCAGCTCCGCGCCGATCTCCTGCTGGGCGACGGCCATCGCCCGCGCGATGACCTCCTCGCGGCCGGCGGTCTCCACGCCGAACAGGGTGCGGACCGCGATCCGCTGCGTCAGCCGCGTCATCTCCCGCTGGACGTCGATCCGTTGGCCGTCCTGCCAGGTGCCGGCCACCGCGTCGGCGCACTCGACCATCGTGGACGCGTAGGAGCGGACCTGCCGTGGGCGGACGGACGGCTGCACCAGCGCGCGCTTGCGGCGCCAGTCCTCGCCGGTGCTGGTGACCACGCCCTCGCCCAGGACGGCGTGCAGGGCGTAGCCCAGGTCGGCCTGGGCGAAGGTGGTTTCGGCGCCGGCCAGGAGGTCGTTGACGTCCTCGGGGCGGGAGACCAGCAGGCAGCGCTTGGGGCCGAGCCGCCAGCGCGCCCAGTCGCCGTGTTCGTCGCGCAGGTGGCAGAAGAAGGCCAACGGGTCGCGGGCGAAGGCGGGCAGGTTGCCCAGCAGCGGCAGCCCACGCGGACCGGGGGAGTGGGACGCGGTGTTTCCCTTGGCAGAGGCCAGAGTTGAGGTCACGCGGTCAGGATGGCCCGGGTGGCGCCAGGTCTCAAGAGACGGCCTCGCCCCGCATGTGGCCGAAGATCAGGCTGGTCTCGGTGTGGGCGACGGCCGGATGCGCGGTCAGGTGGTCCAGCACGAAGTCGCGCAGCGCGTCCGTGTCCGCGACGGCGATGTGCAGCAGGTAGTCGTCCGCGCCGGCGAGGTGGTACGCGGCCACGACGCCGGGCAGGCGCGGGATCTCGGCCGTGAAGCTGGAGATCCGCTCCTTGGTGTGCGCGTGCAGCCGGACCGAGATCATCGCCTGGATGCCCAGCCCGAGCGCGCCCGGGTCCACGTCCGCGTGGAAGCCGCGGATCACGCCGCGCTCGCGCAGCGCGCGCATGCGCGACAGGCAGGTGGACGGCGCGATACCGACGGCCTCGGCGATGGCGTTGTTCGGCATCCGCGCGTCCTGCGCGAGCAGGCGCAGGATGGCGCGGTCGACGGGCGCGAGCGCGGGCTGCGGATTCTTCGGCACAAGGCCCATCGTGCCCGCCGCAGCCGAAGATGTACACAACGAAGCGAGGCAGGCTCGAATCTTCTGCGGAACTGTGGCGTCGGATGCGTCGGATCTTCATTCTGGGGCCACCCCCGCAGCACCACACAGCCCTCGACGAGGAGGACTCCCCATGCTGGCTGCCGCCACCCGCGCCGACACCCGTGCCGTCCACGCCGGCCGCACCGACCTGCGCGGTCTGGGCGTGCACGTCCCCCCGATCGACCTGTCGACGACCAATCCGCTGCCGGGCGTCGAGACCGGCGGCGACAGCTACGAGTCCCTGGCCACCGGCGGCCTGATCCCCGAGGGTGGCAGCGCCGTCTACCAGCGCCTGTGGAACCCGACCACGGCCCGGTTCGAGCAGGCGCTCGCCGAGCTGGAGGGCGCGGAGGCGGGCGTCGCCTTCTCCTCCGGCATGGCCGCGATCAGCGCCTGCCTGCTCGCCGCCAGAGCCGACGGCAAGGGTCACGTCGTCGCGGTCCGCCCGCTCTACGGCGGCACCGACCACCTGCTCGCCACCGGCCTGCTCGGTACCGAGGTCACCTGGGCCACGGCCGACGAGGTCGAGGCGGCGATCCGTCCCGACACCGGCCTGGTCGTCGTCGAGACGCCGGCCAACCCGACCCTGGAGCTGGTGGACCTCGCCGCGCTGGCCGCGCGCTGCGGCGAGGTGCCGCTGCTGGTCGACAACACCTTCGCCACGCCCGTGCTGCAGCAGCCGATCCGGCACGGCGCCACGATCGTCGTCCACAGCGCGACCAAGTACCTCGGCGGCCACGGCGACGTGCTCGCGGGCGTCGTCGCCACCAGCGACGCCTGGGCGCAGAAGATCCGCCCGGTGCGCGCCGTCACCGGCGGCATCCTGCACCCGCTCTCCGCGTACCTGCTCCACCGCGGCCTGCAGACGCTGCCGCTGCGGATGCGCCACCAGTCCGACAGCGCGGGCAAGCTGGCCCTCTGGCTCGGCGAGCAGCCCGGCGTCGAGCGGGTCTACTACCCGGGCCTGCCCGACTGCGACCCGCTGGGCCTGATCGGCACGCAGCAGTCCGCACCCGGCTCGGTGCTCGCCTTCTCGCTGCGCGACGGCTTCGACGCCGCGGCCCGCGCGGCCGAGCGCTGCGAGCTGATCACCCACGCGGTCTCGCTGGGCGGCGTGGACACCCTGATCCAGCACCCGGCCTCGCTGACCCACCGTCCGGTCGCCCCGGAGGCCCGGCCGCACCCGTCGCTGCTGCGCGTCTCGGTCGGCCTGGAGGACGTCGAGGACCTCTTCGAGGACCTGGCGCGGGCGCTGGGCTGAGCCTGAGGGCGCGTCAGCGCTCGTAGATCCCGTCGAGCCGTCCGCGCGCCAGGATCGGAGCCGCGACGGAGTCGAGGAGGGCCCGGGGCCGGGCCTGTCGGGCGGCTTCGTCCAGCGGCTCGGCGAGCGCGAAGAGCTGGAAGACGTACCGGTGCGGGCCGTGGCCCTTGATCGGCTCGGGGCCGAAGTAGCCGCTGCTCATCGTGGAGCGCAGCAGTCGCACGCCGGGCGCGGGGCTGTTCTTGTCGAGCCCGCCGGTGGGCAGCGCGGTGAGCTTGGGGTCGATCAGTGCCACCGTGTGCACGGCCGGGGCGGGCATCGGCACGTCGGGGTCCTCGAACACCAGCAGCAGCTGGGCGGTCCCCTCCGGTGCGGGGGACCAGGCGAGGCTCGGGGAGGTGTTGTCGCCGCCCGCGCGCCGGCCCGCGTGCGCGAGCGGCATCGGTGCCTCGTGGGCGAAGGCCTCGCTGGTCAGCTCCAGGGTGTCGGGCCCGCCCAGATTGGGGCGGTGCCAGGCGATCCGCTCCTCTCCCGCGCGCTTGTTCTTGAGCAGTCGTCCCATGATCGCCACTGTGCGGTTTCCTCTCCTGGTTCTGCGATCGCCGTTCGCAGTAGTCTGCGACTAAGGTACTGCATACGGCGTTCGCAGAAAAGGAGAGCCTTCGTTGCCCGAGCAGCCCCCGCAGTCCCAGCAGCCCGAGACGAGCATCTGGCTCCGTCCGGAGCGTTCCGGGCGCGGACCTGCGCCCGGTTTCGACCGCGACCGCCTCGCGGAGGCCGGCGTCGAACTGGCTGACGGGCAGGGGCTGGCCGCCGTGACAATGCGCGCCGTCGCCCAGTCGCTCGGCTCCGCGCCCGCGTCGCTGTATCGCTATGTCGCCACCCGGGACGAGCTGATCGAGCTGATGACGGACCGGGTCAACGCCGAGATGTCGTACGAGGGCCTCGGCGTCGGGGGCTGGTTCGACGACCTGCTCGCGCTCGCCCGGGAGGCGCGCGGGGTCGGCCTGCGCCACCCATGGGTGCTCGACGTCTTCGCCGCCACCGCGCCGGTCGGCCCGCGCACGCTGGTCTACCTCGACCGCTGCCTCGCCTGCCTGGCCGAACTGCCGCTCAGTGGCAAGGAGAAGCTGGAGGCGATCGCCGTCCTGCAGTCCCTCGTCGCCTCGCTCACCCGCGCCGAACTGGCCAAGCAGCTGGACAGCTCCGAGCCCCCGCCCTGGCGTCGCGCGCGCGACGAGTACCTGCGCCATGCCGGCGCTTCGGGGGACTACCCGCACCTGACCGCGGCGCTCCTGGGCGCGGGTGCCTCCGGCTCGAAGTCGGCCGACGAACTCTTCGACCGCATCATCACCCGGGCGCTCCGCGGACTGCTGGCCTGACGAGCAAATCCCGTCTGCTGACGGCGACTTGTTCGTTCGTTGGCCGCCGGAACGTGTGGTTCAGCTGATAGGCAGGACGGCATCTTGATCCGCATCCTTCCAGGGAGCAGAGACCCATGGCGTACCAGTGGCCGATGGCCGCCCAGGAGCTGTTCGAAGAGCGCCGGCCCCAGATGATCAACCTCGGTCTGCCGCGGGCGGACGTCGAGGCGGTCCGGGACGCGATCGCGGTGATGTGGCCCGACGCCCCCGGCGGCTGGGTGCACGAGTGGTCCGCCCTCGCGGCTCGCTACGCCGCCGAGGGCCGTCATGACCTGGCCCACCTCGCCTACGGCTGGGCCAAGTTCCCGGTGCTGGCCGACGAGGCGAAGCGGTCGGCCCTGGCCCGGCAGATCGAGCAGTACGAGCTCGCCGCGTCGGACTTCCCGGTGCCCTTCGAGCGTCGCGTGCTGGAGCTGCCGCATCAGGGCGGCACCACGCCGGTCGCCGTGCACCTGCTCGGCCCCTCGGGCCGTCCGGTGCTGGTCGCCAGCGGTGGGCTGGACTCCTTCAAGATGGACCTGCACCCGCTGCTGGTCCAGTTCGTGCTGCGCGGCGGAGTCCAGGTCATGGCCTTCGACCTCCCGGGGACGGGCGAGGCGCGGGTACCGCTCACCGCCGCCGGCGGCTACGACATCGTGCAGGGCCTCGTCGACCACGCCCGCACGCTCGGCAACGGCAAGGTCGGGCACTTCGGCTTCTCGATGGGCGGATACTTCGCCGCCCACTCCGGCCTGGCCGGCCTCGTCGACGCCGCGGTGGATCTGGGCGGGCCGATCCGGGACTCCTTCACCGAGGGCAACCTCAAGCAGTTGATGTTCGGCATGGCCGACATCTTCGGCAACTGCCTCGGCTTCGACAGCCGACCCGAACCGTCGGAGGTACTGGGACGGCTGGGCGGCTTCCCGCTCGACGAGTTGCTGGCGCAGGACCTCAACTGCCCGATGCTGGTGGTCAACGGGGCCGACGACGTGCACGTCACGCAGTCGGACACCCTGCTCTTCGAGGGCCGCCGCGCCACCGACGTCACGCTGGTGCCCGACAGTGGCCATGTCGCGTCGTCGAAGCTGCCCGAGGTCGTCCCGGCCATCGCCTCCTGGCTGGCCGAGCACCTCGGCTGAGCTGCTTACTCGGGCTGCTCGACCGGGAAGAGGATCGGGCTCAGCAGGTAGCGCGAGCGGTCCGGGGTCGGCTCGTTGCCGAGCAGCGGCACGATGGCCTGCTGCATCGCGCCGATGAGCGCGGTCAGCTCCGCCCGGCTCAGCCAGACGCCGTGCTGGCGGTAGCCGACCAGATCGGCGACCGGGTCGGCCCCGTCCCGGTCCAGATAGCCGCTGAACTCGGCGATCAGTGAGGCCATCGCCGCCGCGAACGCGCGGCGGTGGTCCTCCGCCGTCAGCGACGCGAGCGTCGAGGCGTCGACGGCGGCGCGTTCCTGGCGCAGGCGGTAGCCCCGCTCGACGGCGCCGCGCACGCGGCGCTCCTCCGCGACCTCCAGTACGCCCGCCCCCGCGAGCTGATCCACGTGCCGGTAGACCGTGGCCTTGCTGGCGTCGGGAATCCGCTCGCATAGCTGAGAGGTCGTCAGCATCCGCCCGCCGCGCAGCGCGTGGACGATGCGCAGGCGGACCGGATGGGCGAAGAGTTCCAGAGGGTCCATAGGCGAATGCTCTCACGCGTGCTACCTTTCTCAAAGATGAGAACAATTAAGGGGGCTCCTCATGGAGGCAGCACAGCAAGCAGCGGTGGCGGTCGGGCTGACCGTCGTGGACCTGGCGATCCGGGGCGACTTCGCCGCGATCGAGGCGCGGTTCGGGCCGCGGCTACGGGCGGCCCTCCCGCCCGGTGGACTGCGGAAGGCGTGGGAGAGCGAGATCGGCATGGTCGGGTCGCGGTTGCGGCGCGGGGAGCCGACGGTCGAACCCATTGGGCCGGGCCTGCTCCGCGTCGGGGTCCCGTTGGTCGGCCGGCACGGCGGGCTGACGGTGCTGCTGGGCATCGACGCCGAGGGCGCGCTGCAGGGCCTGCGGCTCGCCGGTGCGGGCGGCGAATCGTCCTGGGTTCCGCCCGCCTACGCCGACCCGGCCCGCTTCGAGGAGCGCGAGATCGTGCTCGACGCCGGGCTCGGCCCCGTCACGGGCGTGCTCACGCTGCCACGCGGCGCCGCGCCCGCCCCGGGCGTGGTGCTGCTGTCCGGCGCCGGGCCCTTCGACCGGGACGGGACCGCCGGGCCGAACAAGCCACTGAAGGACCTCGCCTGGGGCTTGGCGAGCCGGGGTGTCGCGTCGCTGCGCTTCGACAAGGTGACCAGCGTCCACAGCGACCGCGTCGCCGCCACCCCCGGGTTCACCATCGCCGACGAGTACGTCCCGCACGCGGTCGCCGCGGTCCATACGTTGCAGGCCGCCGCCGGTGTCGATCCCGCACGCGTCTTCGTCCTCGGCCACAGCGCGGGCGGCAAGGTCGCGCCCCGCGTCGCGGCCGCGGAGCCCGCCGTCGCGGGGCTCGTGCTGTTCGCCGCCGACGCGGCCCCGATGAACCACGCGGCGGTGCGCGTCTTCCGGCACATCGCCGCGCTCAACCCGGGGCTGGACGCGGAAGCCGCCATCGCCGAACTGGAGCGCGAGGCGGCGCGCGTCGACAGTCCCGACCTGGCCCCCGACACCCCCGGCTCGCAGCTCCCGCTCGGCTACTCCGGCGCCTACTGGCTGGACCTGCGGGGCTACGACCCCGTCGCGACCCTCGCCGCGCTGGACGTGCCCGCACTGGTGCTCCAGGGTGGACGTGACTACCAGGTGACGGTCGCCGACGACCTCGCCCGCTGGCGCGCCGGGCTCGACGGGCGGGCCGGGGTGAGCTTCAGTGTCCACGAGAAGGCCGACCACTGCTTCTTCGTGGGTGAGGGGCCGGCCAGGCCGGCGGACTATGCGGTCCCCGGCCATGTCGACGGAGCCGTGGTCGCGGAGGTCGCGGACTGGATCGCCGCGCAACGGCTTTGAATTTCATACGGCGGCATGCATAATTATGCCAAGCGCCGCGAGGTGCCCCGCTGCCCTGTGAGTGATTGGAGATAGCCGTGACCGAGCGCGTCGTACTTGCCTACTCGGGCGGTCTGGACACGTCCGTCTGCATCGGCTGGATCGCCGAGGAGACCGGCGCCGAGGTCATCGCCGTCGCCGTCGACGTCGGCCAGGGCGGCGAGGACCTGAACGTGATCCGCGAGCGCGCCCTCGCCTGCGGCGCCGTCGAGGCCGAGGTCGCCGACGCCCGCGACGAGTTCGCGGACGAGTACTGCCTCCCCGCGATCAAGGCCAACGCGCTGTACCAGGGCGAGTACCCGCTCGTCTCCGCGCTGTCCCGGCCGGTCATCGTCAAGCACCTGGTCGCCGCCGCCAGGAAGCACGGCGCCACCACCGTCGCCCACGGCTGCACCGGCAAGGGCAACGACCAGGTCCGCTTCGAGGTCGGCATCGCCAACCTGGCGCCCGAGCTCAAGTGCATCGCCCCGGTCCGCGACTACGCGATGACCCGGGACAAGGCCATCGCCTTCGCCGAGGCGAACAACCTCCCGATCGCCACCACCAAGAAGTCCCCCTACTCGATCGACCAGAACGTCTTCGGTCGCGCCGTCGAGACGGGCTTCCTGGAGGACATCTGGAACGCGCCGATCGAGGACATCTACGACTACACCCAGGACCCGGCGCTGCCGCGCGAGGCCGACACGGTCGTCATCTCCTTCGAGGCCGGTGTCCCGGTCGCGATCGACGGCCGCAAGGTGACGGTCCTGCAGGCCATCGAGGAGCTCAACCGCCGGGCCGGCGCCCAGGGCGTGGGCCGCCTCGACATGGTCGAGGACCGCCTCGTCGGCATCAAGTCCCGTGAGATCTACGAGGCTCCGGGCGCCATCGCGCTGATCACCGCGCACCAGGCGCTGGAGAACGTCACCGTCGAGCGCGAACTCGCCCGCTACAAGCGGCAGGTCGAGCAGCGCTGGAGCGAGCTGGTCTACGACGGCCTCTGGTTCTCCCCGCTCAAGCGCGCCCTGGACGGCTTCGTCAACGAGGCGAACCAGCACGTCACCGGCGAGATCCGGATGGTCCTGCACGGCGGCCGGGCCGTCGTCGACGGCCGCAAGTCCGCCGAGTCGCTCTACGACTTCAACCTCGCCACCTACGACACCGGCGACACCTTCGACCAGTCGATGTCCAAGGGCTTCATCGAGATCTTCGGCATGTCGTCCAAGATCGCCTCCAAGCGGGACCTGCAGGGCTGATCACGATGGCTGACAAGGAAGACGTCCGGCTCTGGGGCGCGCGGTTCGCCGACGGTCCGTCGGAGGCGCTGGCCGCGCTGTCGGCCAGCGTGCACTTCGACTGGCGGCTCGCCCCCTACGACATCGCCGGTTCCAAGGCCCACGCCAAGGTCCTGCACCGGGCCGGGCTGCTCACCGACGACGAGCTGACCCGGATGCTGGAGGGCCTGACCGCCCTGCTCGCCGACGTCGAGTCGGGCGCCTTCACCGGCACCGTCGCCGACGAGGACGTGCACACCGCGCTGGAGCGCGGCCTGCTGGAGCGGCTCGGCCCCGAGCTCGGCGGCAAGCTGCGCGCCGGCCGGTCCCGCAACGACCAGATCGCCACGCTCGGCAAGATGTACCTGCGCGACCACGCGCGGATCGTCGGCTCGCTGCTGCTGGAGCTCCAGCAGGCGCTGGTGGGCCTCGCCGAGGCCCACCCGAATGTGGCCATGCCAGGCCGCACCCACCTCCAGCACGCCCAGCCGGTGCTCTTCGCGCACCACATGCTGGCCCACGTCCAGGCCTTCGCCCGCGACGCGGAACGGCTGCGGCAGTGGGACGAGCGCACGGCCGTCTCGGCCTACGGCTCCGGCGCGCTGGCCGGCTCCTCGCTGGGTCTGGACCCGCAGTACGTCGCCGCCGAACTCGGCTTCGAGGGCGGCTCGGCAGGCAACTCCATCGACGGGACGGCCTCGCGCGACTACGTCGCCGAGTTCGCCTTCATCACGGCGATGATCGGCATCAACCTCTCCCGCGTCGCGGAGGAGGTGATCATCTGGAACACCAAGGAGTTCGGCTTCATCACGCTGCACGACGCCTTCTCCACGGGCTCCTCGATCATGCCGCAGAAGAAGAACCCGGACATCGCGGAGCTGGCTCGCGGCAAGTCGGGCCGCCTCATCGGCAACCTGACCGGCCTGCTGGCCACGCTCAAGGCGCTGCCGCTCGCGTACAACCGCGACCTGCAGGAGGACAAGGAGCCGGTCTTCGACTCCTGCGACACCCTCGAGGTCCTGCTGCCCGCCTTCATCGGCATGATGGCGACGCTGACGGTCCACGAGGAGCGCCTGGAGGAGCTGGCCCCGGCCGGGTTCTCCCTCGCGACCGACATCGCCGAGTGGCTGGTCAAGCGCGGTGTCCCGTTCCGGGTCGCCCACGAGGTCGCAGGAGCCTGCGTCAAGTTCTGCGAGCCGCGCGGCATGGAGCTGTGGGACCTGACGGACGAGCAGTTCGCGGAGATCAGCCCCGAGCTGACCCCGCAGGTCCGCGAGGTCCTCTCGGTCAAGGGCGCGATCGCGGCCCGCAACGGCCGCGGCGGCACCGCGCCGGACGCGGTCGCGGTTCAACTGGCGGAGGTCAAGTCCAACTTGACCCTCCAGCAGGAATGGCTCGACGCCAAGCGGTAGCGGTAGCACGACTCCGAAGGGGCGCTGTGACAGCGCCCCTTCGGCGTTCCCGGACTGCGGCCTGACACGCGCGTGCGCGCCGGTCCATCGGGATCCGGCGCGCACAACCACCCGTATCGGGACGGACTACGCGGCGTCCTTCAGCTTGTCCTGACCCGGCTTCGGCGTCTCCGTCTTGGCCGCCTTCGCGGCCAGCAGCTTGGCCTTGGTGGCGTACATGTCCACGTACTCCTGACCGGACAGGTCGAGGATCGCGGAGACGATCTCGTCGGTGACGGCGCGCAGCACGAAGCGGTCGCGCTGCATGCCCTCGTAGCGCTCGAAGGTCAGCGGCGTGCCGAAGTGGATCTCCGGCCGGACCCGGAACGGCCTGCGCCAGCGCATACTGCCGTTGGCCTGCACCTGGTCGGTGTTGACCAGCCCGACCGGGATCACCGGCGCGCCGCTGGCGAGCGCGAGGTGCGCGACGCCGGTACGGCCGCGGTGCAGCCGGCCGTCGGGGGAGCGGGTGCCCTCGGGGTAGATGCCGAAGAGGCGGCCCTGCTTCAGCTGGGCCATGCCGGTGTCGATCGCGGCCATGGAGGCCCGGCCGCCACTACGGTCCACCGGGACCGCGCCCACGCCGGTGAAGAACCAGGCCATCAGCCGGCCCTTGAGGCCGGTGCCGATGAAGTACTCCTCCTTGGCCACGTAGTGCACCTGACGCGGCGCCGCGAGCGGGAGGAAGACGGAGTCGCAGAAGGAGAGGTGGTTCGGCGCGATGATCGCCGGCCCGTCGACGGGGACGTTCTCCAGACCTGTGACCCGAGGCCGGTAGAGCGTGCGGACCAGCGGGCCGACAATGATCTTCTTGAGTGTCCAGTAGAACACCGAGCCTCCGTCATGGGCCGAGCGTGAGCGCGGGCGGGATGCGCGAAACGGGATGCAGTGATCCTAGTCCGGTTCTGTTACCGCCGGGTACGCGGGCACCGGTGCTCTGGGTTACATTCCGTTGATCGTCTGATGACGGGCAGTCCGCCGAGCGGGTGAAGCCGCATCGGCACGGCAGCCGGCGGGGCCCGGACGGCGTCCCTGACGGCATGGCGAACCTTGAGATCCCGGCCGGCCTGCGGCTTCCGCGCACCGGCGTCTGCCCCGAGACGCGTGCGCTCGCACGGGAGCGCACGGCCCGGCTGCGCGCCGCCGTCGCACGTCTACCCGCCCGCTGCGCACCCCTCATGGACGCACTCCTGGACGACCCGACGGCGGACTACCGGACCCTGGCGGCCCGCCTCGGCGTCCCCCGCGGCAGCATCGGCCCCACCCGCGCCCACTGCCTCGACTGCCTGCGGCGCCGCCTGGGTCCGGACGTGTAGGGCCCGACGCCGGGTCAGCGGACCGGGCCGCCCGTCCCGCGGGCCCGCTCCTGGGTCAGCGCCTCGATGAAGGTCTTGGGAGACCGGCGCCCGGTCCACCAGCTGGCCCTGGGCGCCGACTTCCGTCGGTCCCAGTGGGTCTCAGCGGCCGAGCCAGGCCGCGAGGCCGGTGGTGACCGCCTGCGGGGTGGGGTGCTCCGCGGCCCACGCGACGTAGCCGTCGGGGCGGACCAGAAGCCAGTCGGCGCCGGGGGCCGTGGTGGTGACGACGCGGTCCGACCAGTCGGCGGGGAAGCCGTCCCCGACCCGCGCCCCCTCGGGGGCGACCAGGACGAAGCGGCCCTCGCGCAGCGCCTCGTAGAGCCGGGTCGGCGCCTTGCCGTCCGCGTCGTGCGTCAGGTCGACGTCGACGGCGCGCTTGCCGACGAGACGGTGGGAGCCGGCCGGGGCCTGGGCGTGGTACGAGACGGCGATACCCGAGACGTCCATGCCGCCGCGCCGGGCGAGCGGGGCCAGGTGCGCGCCGAAGGTCTTCGCCAGCGCGCGGGCCAGCCGCAGCGGTGCGGACTGGCCGATCGAGACCCGCAGCAGACCGCCCGAGGTCTTCAGCACGTGGGCGCCGACGGGGTGCCGCTCGGCCTGGTAGCTGTCGAGCAGTCCCGGCGCGGCCCAGCCGCGCACCGCCGCGACCAGCTTCCAGCCGAGGTTGGCCGCGTCCTGCAGGCCGGTGTTCATGCCCTGGCCGCCCGCGGGGGAGTGGCAGTGCGCGGCGTCGCCCGCGAGGAAGACCCGGCCGACGCGGTAGGTCGTGGCCTGGCGCTCGTCGCTGTGGAAGCGCGAGGTCCAGCGCGGGTCGTGCAGGCCGTAGTCCTTGCCGAGGACGGAGGTGACCAGCCGGCACATCGCGTCGAAGTCGACGGGCGCGGAGTCGGGCAGCTGCTCGGCGTGGTCCCAGGCGATGACGCGGTACCAGCCGTCGCCGTAGGGGGCCATGAAGGCGAAGCCCTGCTTGCTCGCGCCGACGGCCAGCACGTCCTCGGGCGGGCTGTCCAGCCGGACGTCCGCGAGCATCACCGAGGAGATCGCCGACTCGCCCGGGTAGTCCACCCCGAGCAGCCGCCGCACGGTGCTGCGCACGCCGTCGCTGCCGACGACGTAGGAGGCGCGGAAGGTGGTGGTCCCGCCGTCGAGCAGCGCGTCCACCTCGACGCCGTCCTCGCCCTGTCGCAGGTCGGTGACCTCGGTGCCGCGGAACAGCTCGGCGCCGGCCGCCAGGGCGCGGCGCAGCAGGGCCCGCTCGGTCTGGTACTGAGGGGTGATCAGCAGCTCGGGGAACCGGCTGGGCAGCTTGCTCATGTCCACGCGCACCGCGCCGAAGATGCTGAGCGAGGACAGCCTGGCGCCGGTCCGCAGCAGGTCGTCGGCGAGGCCGCGGGCGTCGAGCTCCTCCAGGGAGCGGGCGTGGACGGCGAAGGCGCGGGTGAGCTTGGACTCCTCGGTGCGCCGCTCCAGCAGGGCGACGCGCAGCCCGGCGGCCGCCACGTCCCCTGCGAGCAGCAGGCCGGTCGGTCCGGCGCCGACGACCAGGACGTCGTAGTCACGGTTCTGAGTGGTGTTCATCGTCGTGTCCCCCATCGCATCGTTCGGTGCCGTGATTCCAAGCTAATTCATCGTGTGATGAATTACAAGCCCCGGGCGCTGATCCCGAGCCCGAGGTTGCAAGCGGAAGGCCCGTGGGTAAAGGGGACTGGAACGTATGCCGAGGACGACGCATGATCGTCTGGCAGACCACACCTCCGGTCAGGCAACCCGGTCGTCATCCCCTCGTGCAATCACGCGGCCGGGCTCACGAGAAAGGGAGGAAGCGCGTGGGCATGAGCGTGACCACCTCGGTCGCCACCGAGGACGACGCCGAGCGGATCCTGAAGTTGCAGTACCTCTGCTACCAGGGCGAGGCCGAGCTCTACGGCGACTGGGCGATCGAGCCGCTGACGCAGACACTGGAGAGCCTGCGGACGGAGCTCAAGGAGCGTCATGTGCTGGTCTCCCGGCTGGGTGACGAGGTCGTCGGCAGCGTCCGCGGCTGGGTCGACGCCGACGGTGTGGGCCGCATCAGGCGTCTGATCGTCCACCCGCGGATGCAACGGCACGGGCTCGGCAGCCGGTTGCTCAGCGCGATGGAGCGGGAACTCGCCGCCGGCTCCCGGCCGGTTGCCGCCTACCGGCTCTTCACCGGCCACCGCAGCCTGGGCAACCTGCGCCTCTACCAGCGCCTCGGCTACCGCCAGACGCAGGTGGAGGAGGTCAACAGCAAGCTGAGTTTCCTGGTGCTGGAGAAGCCGGTCGCCCAGCAGGCGGGACGGCTGGCCGCCACCGCGTGACGCCGCGCCGCCCCGGGTTCTCCCCACGTTCCCGGGGCGGCACGACCTGACTCACCGCGCTGACCAGCATTTTTTTTGGAACCGTCCACGCTTTGTCCCATACTCCGGACAATCCTTTTGGGCGATCTGCGCACCATCTGTTTAACTGGGGCCCATGACGACGACCACGCACACCCACCGCACCGGCGCGATGCCGGCAGGTGGTCGTGGCATGCGCGGCATGACGCGCTGTTGTCGAATGTGCGGCTGCTGAGCCTCCCGCCCAGCGCACGACCCGCCCGTAGAGCTCCGCTCCGGGCTGCCCCGCACACCCCTCCCGCGCGAACCAGGCCGCACGGACGGCCTCGCGCGCCGACCCACGGAAACACTGTGATCACCACCTCTGACCTGCGTAAGGTCTACCGTGCCCAGGGCCGCCCCGGCTCGACCACGGAGATTGCCGCACTCGACGGAGTCGACCTGCACGTCCGCCAGGGCGAGGTCTACGGCGTCGTCGGCACCAGCGGCGCCGGCAAGTCCACCCTGATCCGCTGCGTGAACCTGCTGGAGCGCCCCACCTCCGGCAGCGTCAGCGTCGACGGCCGCGAGCTCACCACGCTCTCGCCCGCCGAACTGCGCGAGACCCGCCGCTCCATCGGCATGGTCTTCCAGCACTTCAACCTGCTCGCCCGCCGCACGGTGGCCGAGAACGTCGAACTGCCGCTGGAGCTGGCCGGTCTGAGCCGCCGTGAGCGCGCCGCCAAGGCGGCCGAACTGCTGGACCTGGTCGGCCTCGCCGACAAGGCCAAGGCCTACCCGGCGCAGCTCTCCGGCGGCCAGAAGCAGCGCGTCGGCATCGCCCGCGCCGTGGCCGGCGACCCCAAGGTGCTGCTCTCCGACGAGGCCACTTCGGCGCTCGACCCGGAGACCACCCGCTCGATCCTGCAGCTGCTGCGCGACCTCAACCGCCAGCTCGGCCTCACCGTGCTGCTCATCACGCACGAGATGGACGTCATCAAGTCCGTCTGCGACTCCGCCGCGCTGATGCGGGGCGGCCGCGTCGTCGAGTCCGGCACGCTGCACGAGCTGCTGGAGCGCCCCGGCTCCGAGCTGGCCCGCCAGCTCTTCCCACTCGGCGAGGGAGAGCCCCTGCAGGGCAGCACCCTCGTCGACATCACCTTCCAGGGCGAGGCGACCGCGCAGCCGTTCATCTCGCAGCTGTCCCGCACCTACAACGTGGACGTCAGCATCGTCGGCGCCGCCGTCGAGACCGTGGGCGGCCGCCAGGTCGGCCGGATGCGCGTCTCGCTGCCCGGCAGCTTCGAGGAGAACGTCGTCCCGATCGGCTTCCTGCGCGAGCAGGGCCTGCAGGTGGAGGTGGCCGCGTAATGGGCTGGAACGACATGCAGCCGCTCCTGGTGCAGGCCACGCAGGAGACCCTGTGGATGGTCGGCCTGGCCGCCCTCGCCACCGTCCTGCTCGGCCTGCCGCTCGGCCTGCTGCTCGCGCTCACCCGGCGCGGCGGCCTGCTGGCGAACGCGCCGGTCAACAAGCTCGTCGGTACGGTCGTGAACGTCGGGCGCTCGCTGCCCTTCGTCATCCTGATCGTGGCGATCATCCCGTTCACCCGCTGGGTGACCGGCACCACGCTCGGCTGGCAGGCGGCGACCGTGCCGCTCGCCGTCGGCGCGATCCCGTTCTTCGCCCGGCTCGTCGAGACCGCCGTCGCCGACGTCGACGGCGGCCTGATCGAGGCCGTGCAGGCCATGGGCGGCGGAGCCTGGACGGTCGTCCGCAAGGCGCTGCTGCCCGAGGCGCTGCCCGCGCTGATCTCCGCGCTGACCACCACCGTGATCGCCCTGATCGGCTACTCCGCGATGGCCGGCACGGTCGGCGGCGGCGGGCTCGGCACCCTGGCCATCAACTACGGCTACATGCGCTTCGAGACGACCTTCATGTGGGTCATCGCCGCCGAGCTGGTGGTCCTGGTGACGCTCGTTCAGCTGGTGGGCGAGGGACTCGCCCGCAGCCTCGACCACAAGCGGCCCGCCGCCGCCTCCCGTTGGACGTTCCGCCGGAGCGTCCCCACCCAGACTTCCGCCGCCCCCGAGGCCGCGGAGACCGCCGCGCAGGAAACGGAGCTCACCGGCTCCGCTCTGCGCTGAACCACCCGCACCAAGCACCAAAGCAAGGAAGGGCACTTTTCGTGCGTACCTCCGTGAAGTTCACCACCGCCGCCCTCGCCACCAGCGCGCTGGCCCTCACCCTCGCCGCCTGCGGCTCCTCCTCGTCGGCCTCGTCCAGTGGCTCAGGCTCGTCCAACGACGCGAGCAAGCCCCTGGTCGTCGTCGCGAGCCCCACGCCGCACGCGCAGATCCTCGAGTACATCCAGAAGAACCTGGCCGCCAAGGCCGGCCTGAACCTGCAGGTGAAGGTCGTGACCGACTACGTCACGCCCAACCTCTCGGTCCAGGACGGCTCCGCCGACGCCAACTACTTCCAGCACCAGCCCTACCTGGACGACTTCAACAAGTCGCACGGGACGAACATCGTCTCCGTCGAGGCCGTTCACCTGGAGCCGCTGGGCCTGTACTCGCACAAGGTGAAGTCCGCCGCCGCGCTCGCCGACGGTGCCACCGTCGCCATCCCCAACGACGCCACGAACGAGGGCCGGGCGCTCCAACTGCTGGCCGCCAACGGCTTGCTCAAGCTGAAGAGCGGCGCCGGGACCACCGCGACCCCGGACGACGTCACGGACAACCCCAAGCACCTGAAGTTCCAGGAGATCGACGCGGCCCAGCTGCCGCGCACCCTCAGCGACGTCGACGCGGCCGTCATCAACGGCAACTACGCACTCGACGCCAAGCTGAATCCGACCAAGGACGCGCTGCTGCTGGAGAAGGCGCAGGGCAACCCCTACGCCAACATCCTCGCCGTCAAGTCCGGCGAGCAGAACGACCCGCGGGTCAAGAAGCTCGCCGAGCTGCTGCACTCGCCGGAGGTCAAGCAGTACATCGAGCAGACCTTCTCCGGCTCGGTCATTCCGGCCTTCTGAGGGAGCGAGTAGCCTCGTTCTCCCACCTGCCGTCACCTCTTCCGCACCGGCACGCCGGGGCAAAGAGGTGACGGCTGCCCCCACCCTGGAGCATGATCGTTCCATGAGCAGCAGCGATGCGGCGTCCAGGCCGTCGGGATGCGCACCGGCGTTCCCGGAGATCACGATCAACACCGATCGCCTGGTGCTGCGCGCCTTCGACCCCGAGGACGCCCCCGCGCTCGCCGAGATGATGAACGACGAGTTGGTCCACCAGTGGACCACCGCGCCCCACCCCTACGGGGTGCGCGACGCCCAGTCCTGGGTCCACGTGCGCGCGGCGGGCGAACGGGTGGCCGGCCGCGGCCTGGCCCTGGCGGCGGTGGAGTTTCTGACCCAGCGTCTCATCGGCGTGGTGCGCCTGCGCGCGACGGACTGGCGGCTCCGCAGCACCGAGCTGCAGGTCGTGACCGCGCCCTGGGCCCGGGGCGAGGGCTACGCGGGCGAGATCGCCCACTCGGTGGCCCGCTGGCTCTTCGAGGACCAGAAGTTCGAGCGCCTCGAGCTCCGGACGGCGGCGGGCAACATCGCCGCCCAGCAGGTCGCACAGAAGCTGGGCGCGATCAGCGAGGGCGTCCTCCGCAGCGCCTGGCTCGTCCGCGGCCCCGATGCGGAGCACGCCTCCCGCTCCGACCTCATCATCTGGAGCCTCCTCCCCGAGGATCTCGATCCCGTCTGGACCTGAAGATTCGGTCCTGCAACGACCTGCGGGACGTCCGTGACCGGTCGCGCCCATGCGGCGGAGCCGCAAACCGGCAGAGCCTCGCGCCCCTGGATAGGGCGACTGGCTCGTCCGATCGTTGGCGGTTAGCCTGTGCGCGGCTGGAAAACGACGGTGGGGGGAAAGGTGCGGAGCGACCGCCATGGCTGACCGGGTCACGGTGATCGGCTGGGACGGCTCGCCGCTCAGCGACGCCGCGCGGGCCGCGCTGGACGCGGCGACGCTCGTTGCCGCGGGGAGCGTGGCGCTGCACGCGCTCTCGCTCCGGTCCGGCGTGGAGCGCATGGCGCTCGGCAGCGCGGAGCTCGTTGCGAGGCGCATCGCCGAGCACCGCGGGACCGCCGTCGTGGTCGCCGAGGGCGACCCTGGGTTCTTCGGCGTGGTGCGCACCCTGCGCCGGCCCGAGTACGGCCTGGAGATCGAGGTGCTGCCGGCCGTCTCCGCCGTCGCCGCGGCCTTCGCCCGCGCGGGCATGCCGTGGGACGACGCGCAGATCGTCTCCACCCACGGGCGCGGCCTGCGTCGCGCCGTGAACATCTGCCGCGCGAACCCGAAGGTGGCCGTGCTGACCGCGCCCGGCGCGGGACCCTCCGAGCTCGCGCTGATGCTGCGCGACGTGCACCGCACCTTCGTGATCTGCGAGGCCCTCGGTACGCCCGAGGAGAACGTCACCGTGCTGACCTCCGACCGCGTGCCGAACCATCTGTGGCGGGACCCGAACGTCGTGCTGGTCATCGGCGGGGGCGGCAACGGCGGGTCGCTGCCGCCGTCCGGCTGGCTGGCCGGCAAGCCCGTGGACTTCCCCGGCAGCGCCGGGCGCGGCTGGGCGGAGCCGGGGGGCGCGGCGCCGTCGGACGGGGCGGGGAGCGAACTGCCCGCGCCGGTGCGGGCGCTGGCGCTGGCCCGGCTCGGGCCGCGGCCGGGCGACCTGATGTGGGACGTGGACGCCGGCGCCGGCGGGATCGCCGTGGACGCCGCGCGCTGCGGCGCGGCCGTCATAGCGCTGGACCCGGATCCGGACGTCTGCGCCCGTCTCGACGTCACCGCCCGCCGCGCGGGCGTCGAGCTGCAGACGGTGCGCGGCACCGCGCCCGCCGCGCTCGCGGACCTGCCGGAACCGGACATCGTCCTGGTCCGCCAGGGAGCGCTCGTGCTGCAGGCCTGCCTGACCCGGCGCCCGGAGCGGATCGTCGCGCTCCCGCGCACAACGACCGAGCTCGAGGAGATCCGGCGGGCCTTCGCGCGGTCCGGCTACCGCTCCGAGGGCAGCCTGTTGCAGTCCTCACCCCTGGACGGGGAGGGGGAGTTGGGTGCCGCCGTGCCGCGTTGGGTGGTGTGGGCGGATCGGTCGTGAACACTCTGTGGACATGTCGACAAGTGTGTCCATCGCGCAAGACCTTGGCGCCCGGCGTCACTGACGGCAGGTAGGCTGACGCCGTGTCCCGAGGGGCCGGTGCAACGTGGCAGATCCCACAGCACCGACGGGCGTGCACGTTTCCCATGGCCCCCGATGGGACGGAAGAATGCCGGTGTGGCCGGGGCGATCGTGCCGGTTGCCCCGGTTCTGTCGTTCTTCTTTGTGGCGGGCGGGGTTTGCGCCTCTTCCGTCGCAGTTGAGGCGAGGACCGGAACGGTGGGCGTCGTGGCAGCGGCCAGGACGCCGTGGACGCCAGGCGGCCCTGGAAGGAGCCAGTGACATGAGCGAGACCGGCAACGTCCCCCACGGGGGCCAGGTACCGGGCCTCGAGCCGGAGCAGGTGCCGCAGCCCGTCGGCTTCGCAGCCGAGCAGGGCCCGGTCCAGGGAGTCCGGCCCGCTTACACCTTCCTCGACGATGTCGACGAGGAGGAGGACGAGCTGCTCATGCCGGGCCCGCAGGGTGCGTGGAACGAGGCCGCCCGTGGGCAGGAGTACCCGCAGGGCCAGCCGCTGCCGCCGGTCGTCCCCGTCGTTCCCGGGCAGCCGGGCGTCGCAGGCGTGGAGCAGCCGGGCATGCCGGGCGCCTACGAGCCGGGCGCACCGACGCACGCCCCCGCGCAGAGCGAGGCCCCGGCGCCCTCCTGGCCGCCGATGACGCCGCCGGGAGGGGAGGAGCCGCAGGCCGTCGTGCCGCAGCCGCTCGCGCCCCCGGTCATCGACCCGCTGACGGACCCGCTGTCTTCGGTCATCGCCAGTCAGTCCGCGCACCCGGTCCAGCCGGTTCAGCCGCTCTCCGCCGAGGCCGTTCCGGGACAGCCCGGCCTGCCGGTCGAGCCGCACGCGGGTGTGGCCGAGGGCCTGCCCGCCGAGCTCTACGCCGCGCAGGGCTACCCCGCCGAGGACTACCTCGCCGCCGCCATGCCCGGCCTGCCGGTCGAGCAGACGCCCGTCGAGCAGCACCAGCCCGTGGAACCGGTCGCTCAGCCCGTGGACCAGCCGGTCGCCGGCCCGGCGGCCCAGGAGCCCCAGGCCGCGGACCAGTCCGCCGCCGACGCCGGGCAGCAGGCCGCGCCGCGCCGTCCACTGCACGCCGGTCCGCCCATCCCGGACCCGTCCCTGATGACGGGCCAGGTGCCGGTCCGTTCCCTCGCCGACCGCGGTCCCAGCAGTCACGTCGTCAACGGCTCGATTCCCGTCGGCACCCCGCCGTACGGCGTCGCCACGCCGGGCGGGCCCGGCCTGGCCACCCTCGGCGGCGCGCCCGAGTACCTGGACCAGTCCGGGGCGGCGCACGCCGCGCCGACTGCCACCGCCACGGCCACCGTGCCCGTGCAGATGCCCTCGCCGGAGAGCACGCTGGGTGGCTCGCCCGCCCAGGTCGAGGTGTTCCTCGCGCCCGAGGCCGAGGCGCCCGCCCAGCCGGTCGAGCAGGCCGCCGCGGAGCAGCCCGCCCCCGCCGAGGAGGCCCCGCGCGGGCCGTTCGTGATGGAACCGGTGGCCGTGGCCCCGGCCCAACCGGTGACCGAACCGGCGGCCGAGTCGGCGACGGAGCCGACACCCGAGGCTGCCGCCCAGCCCGAGACCGCGACGGAGCAGCCCGCAGTCGCCGAGACCGGCCAGCCGTCCGAGCAGCCCGCGTCGCAGCCGCAGCCGGAGGTCGTGGTCCCCGTGCAGGGCCGCCCCGCTGACGGCGCGCCGACGCGCATCGGCGCGCCGTCAGCGGGGCG